>NZ_JBLNKW010000011.1:0-146780 GCF_048158645.1 Flavobacterium cryoconiti
TTGAAAAAGCAGTTCTTTATTGGCAATAACTAATTCAGCAGCTCTTTTTTCTTTCTCTTCGTTTTGAAAAAGCAGTTCTTTATTGGCAATAACTAATTCAGCAGCTCTTTTTTCTTTTTCTTCATTTTGAAAAAGCAGTTCTTTATTCGCAATAATTAATTCAGCAGCTCTTTTTTCTTTTTCTTTATTTTGATAAGCAAGCTCCGCATTAGCGATAATTAATTCAGCAGCTCTTTTTTCTTTTTCTTTATTTTGATAAGCAAGCTCCGCATTAGCAATAACTAATTCCGCAGCTCGTTTCTCTTTTTCTTCATTTTGATAAGCAAGTTCAGCATTAGCAATAACAAGTTCCGCAGCTCGTTTTTCTTTTTCTTCATTTTGAAAAACAAGTTGTTGATTAGTTATTATTAATTCTTCCTTTTTTATCCTTTTATCCATTTTATTTCAATTCAAATCCGTTAAAATTTTACATTGCTATAAACGCATTCTTTATTTTACTTATAAAAGATAGTTCTTCAAAAATTGATGAGTAACAGTTCTGAAGTTATAATTTTATGTTATCCGAATGTTTTGTTACCACATTCGTAATTACAAATTGCAATAATGTTCCTAATATTCTTTTTATTGGATTATGAGTTGATCCTAACAAAACTTTTTTAGTTAAATAACCTGTTGACATT
This sequence comes from Flavobacterium cryoconiti, assembly GCF_048158645.1. Taxonomy (NCBI): domain Bacteria; kingdom Pseudomonadati; phylum Bacteroidota; class Flavobacteriia; order Flavobacteriales; family Flavobacteriaceae; genus Flavobacterium; species Flavobacterium cryoconiti. Next base: position 681 of record NZ_JBLNKW010000011.1, read on the forward strand.
CCAATAGCATTACTAATTAGATTTCCTTTTATATCAGATGAAGTGGTCATTTCGCTAAAAACACTTTTAATTATATTTAAAGGCTTTAAACTTTCATACGTTAGCTCAAACTGTTGTTTTAAAGAGCGTAATTCTAGAGCTTGTTTATTTTCTAACAATACAATAGTTTCATTAAGCTTATCTGCTTCGTTAATTTTTTTCATACTATTTTTTTTTAAGCATTTTAGTGATAATGAAATTACTTATAGGAGTTTTAATCCATTGATCCTTAAAAGCGTATAGTATAACTGAAACTAGGAAATAAGCACTTCCTATGATAAAGAAACCCAAATATGGTTTTCCCATTAATTCACCTATCCATAAAGAAAGTCCAATATTAGTTAGCAGAACAAACATTGCAACAACAATAGCAACAGTTAATCTGGAAAGTAGAGAGGATAATACATCTGCTGATTTGTCAATTGCATTAAGCTTTACCAATTCGGCTGTTGTTCTTGTATAATTCTCTGCTTTTTCAAAAAGCGTTTCTATTGTTGTTGCGTAGTTGTCCATAACTTAATTTTAATCGAATTAATAGTTTGATATTTTAATGAATACACTACTTAGAATTAGATTTCTAATTTTTGAATTTCCTTTTTAGTTTTTTCTAATTTCTCTTTTCCATCTGAAAGCAGATCTTGACCTTCTAACCAGATACCTTCATATTTTTTGGTAATAGTACCTAATAGGGTTTCATATTTATCTTTTAAGTCATCAGCATAATCATTGCCTTTACTTAAGATTCTTTTTCTTGTTTTCTTTCCTTTTTCTGGAGCAAATAATATACCCATTAATGCACCTGCTGCAAGGCCACCTAATACGCCTAATACTAATTTATCTGTTTTCATAATTTATTTTTTAATGATTTATTTTTTAATGATTTATTTCTATTCTTAATTATAATCTTCGCCCTTGAATAAGTCTTAATAATATTGCGATTATAGCAATAACAAGTAAAACATGTATAATTGAACCGGCACTGTATGCAAAGAATCCAATTGCCCAAAAAATGATTAATATTACTGCTAATGTGTAAAGAAGATTGCTCATGATTTCTATTTTTTAATGATTAGTATTTAAAATGTTGTTAGTAAAGTTAAAAATAAAACAAATCGTAATATGTTGTTTTATAATATTTTATGAAATAAAATAGGATGCGTTTTAACTTAATATAAAATTTATTTTATTATTTTTTTGATTAAAAAGAAAAAGCAGCGTAAAAACTCAAGACACTGTTTTTAGCATCTGGAGAAGTGAAATTACTACTTGAATTATCTTTCCCAATTTTGGTTAATCCATAATTGTAGCGAACTCCAAAACTTACAGGTTCTAAATCAAGACCAACACCTCCTGCAAGACCTGCATCAAATCTGTTGAAATCATCGGTGTTAATATTGTCTTGGAAGTTATAATTCCCGTTACTAGATTTGTTTGTAGTTTTTCCACTAATTAAGTAAGCAGCATAAGGTCCCGCATTAATATTGAAATTCTTTGTAACATTTACCACTAATAAAAGAGGTACTTCAATATAATCTAATTTAAACTGTGCAGTTCCGCTTACTAATGCGTTGTTGTAAACAAGTTCCGCTCCTTTTCCGGTGTAAGATATTTCTGGTTGAATTGAAATAAAATTGGAAACGGGTAATTTAGCAAATAAACCTACGTTAAAACCAGTCAATACATTATTATCATCAACATTATCAGTATAGAGGTTGGAGAAATTAACCCCACCTTTAATACCAAATTTAGGTTCGTTTTGTTGTGCCTTAACTCCCGTAAAAGTCATAACCGTTAGTACAAATGAAGCGCAAATTAATATTTTTGATTTTTTGATTTTTGTTTTCTTTAAATTTAATTTATAGTAGATCTGATGTTTTACAAAGGTCATCCCGAAAGAGGGGAAAAGTGTTACAATACTTTCCATAAAACTTATATTATTCACACATTTTAGTAATGATTATGAGCTATATAAAGTTTTTTAGCAGGAGAAAAAAGAATTGAAATAAAAAAGGCGAGCTAAAAAACTCGCCTTTTAAAATCTATTGTATTGTTATTTTTTATTGTCAACTGTCATGTCTTTTAATGCTTGACCCAGTTCGTTCATGTCATGATTGTATTCTCGTTTAAATGATTCCCAATCGCTGGCTTTATCGTTTTTATAGGTTCCAACTTTAAATTTGATATCCTTATTTTTTTGTTCCAGTTCCTCCACTTTTTTTGCGTACAAAGCATCAATAGAGTTTCCGGTTTTTTCCATTTTTGCTTTCAAATCAGTGATTCGTATTTCATTTTCATTGATTGCAATATTTGTTTGATTTTTGAATGCTTTCCACTCCTCGGCAGTTGCCTCTTTTCTGGCGTTCATCAATTCTTCTTTAGCATCTTGTACATCTTCTCGAGCATCGGCTACTTTATCTTTGGCTATTTCTTCTTTTTTAGTTGAAGTCTGACATCCTACTAATACGGATCCTGCTATAAATGTTGTTAGAGCAAGTGTATAAATTGTTTTTCTTATTTTCATATGTTTTTTTTTGAACAGTAGAGAGGCTTTTTATTTTTACCATTTTATAATTCAAACTAGAACAATCTAGTTATGCTAGTTTGAATTATTTTATGGTATTAATCAGGTAATTAATTTAAGAGAAATAGTTGTAAATAGGATATCTTGTAAATACAATTATTTACAGGTTTTCAATAATTTTAAGTAATTCTTCTTTGGTTTTACTTAATTTTATTTGAAGCTTCCCAATCATTTCGTCTTTCATACCTTCTTTAAAAAGTAAATCATTATCAGTTAAAGCGGCAAATTTTTGTTTTAATTTCCCTTTTTGCTCTTCCCAATTCCCCTTTAGTTCTGTACTATTCATGTTTATTTTATTTAAGTTATAAAACAATATTCATAACAGTACAAAGGTCTAGTAATTGCTACCGAGAAGGTTTATAGAATTTAGGGTAAGACTTGTATTATTCACACATTTACAATAATAAAAATACTTTTAAAATGAATGAAATAAGGGCAATAAGTGACAGAAATCGATAAATAATTTATTCGTTTTTTAATAACAAATTATATTTCTGCATCCAGTTCTTTTATTTTTTCAGCTAATTCGTTGTATTCTTTTGAAAGTTCCGTTATTTCTCTTTCTGTTTTTACATCAGCGTTCAGTACAGCATTACTGGCAGTTTCATGAGATGAAACTAATTCGTTTACTTTTAAATGTAAGGAAGCCGAAAATCGGTTAAATGATTTTTGGATAATAAATAAACTTAAAAAGGTAACTCCAAAAATAATATCTCCAATAATTTGATGTACATCCCTTGTTGTAAATAAATTATTAATCCACCACCAAAGTACGAAACATAAGGCGACAATAAATGTAATAGGATTACCAAGTATTGTTGTTACTGTTGAAGCAAGTTTTTCAAAAAGTTGCTCCAAATTGCTGTATATCTTTGTCATAAAATAATTACAGGTTTATTTATTTGCTGTTTCAGAATGATTTGGAGTATATTCCTTTAATAATGAATTCAATGATTCACAATAATCTTTCAATATTTTAATATTAATTTCTGGACTATTTGTATTAGGAATTGTTACGGGCATTTCTACTAAATATTTCAGTAGTTCAGGATATTCATTTCGTATTTTCAAAGTAATTTTTAGAATAGCATCGTTAAGCTCTTTTTCGGTTTCCATGATATTATTTTTTGGTTGATTTAAACTTTTTTTTTCGAATGCTAAAAAAATTAAACTATTAGAAGTATCGCTCAATAAAAGCATGCTTCTAATAGTTTAGTTTTTATTATAAAATTGTATATTCTAGAAAACGATATTCTTTTATAGAAGAATTACAGTTCCTAGATCAGTTGTATTACCGGTTGTCACTACAATAGTGCTTTTGGTCACTGGAGCTAAAGGCAATACAGGAGTAATAGTTACATTATACGTCCCTGAAGGAAGTCCCATAACTAAAAATTCTCCACTTGCATTTACATTTGTTGAATAGGATAAATTGGTAAGAACATCAACAGCCGTAACTACAGCTAAACTGCCTGCAGGAGTAACTTTTCCTTTTATTGAGCCACTTATTGCTGCTTCAACTGTTCTAATTACCGGTTTCAATTTATAGGCTCCATTACCAGTACTAACAATAGATTTATTAGCATCAAAATCAAGAAGGACACTATACAATATACCTTGTTCAAGCGTTTGGTGAACCTGTAGTTTTAACCCGGTTTGATCAGCGCTAGGGGTGCTTAAAGGATAACTTACGTTGTTAATTTTTACCGTGTTTTCAGTTCCTAGTATAAGTCTTATTTGCTCGACTTTGGAAATTTCCAATGAATCGGTGGCAATTAGCGTACTTACTCCATTAGAAAAATCAAGTAGGTTATAAATCCCTTTTCGCACATTTAGCGTCACCGTTTGTCCGGCATCACCAGTTACTTCTACACCCAGTATATCTACATTTACTTCATCATATGGACCTGGTGCATCAGTCATTCGCACTGCGTACGGATAACTACCTGTTGTATTGTCATTGTTACATGAATTCAATAAAAATCCAAGTAGAATGAAAGACAGAATAACATTAATTTTTTTCATTTTCATTTTTTTTTTAATTATAAAAATATTTTGATTACTATGTAAAGGTACTGTCACCTTTAGAACGAAGTGTTATAGAACTTTATTTTAAATTTGTATTATTCTCACTTTAAGGGCTTTAAATCTAAGTGTTTTAGTGTTAAATTTATTTTTTCGCATTATTGTCTTCAACAAATTTTAAATCTTTTTTCATTTCTAATTCTTGCTGCTCATCTAATTCTTGTTGTTTTTTTTCTTCCGCTTTTTTCTGTTTGTTAAAATAACCCCTTAATAAAAAATTATGTTTAGCGGCCTCAATAACTTCGTTAAGTCCTTTTGTTCCTGTTTTTACATTGGTTAAGGTTGAGTCAACCAGTTTTCCCATTTTTTCATCACTGACCAGTTTTGCTAAAGCGCCTTTTCCGTTATTCATTTTAGTAGTGAAACTGGAAAATTCATTTGAACTGCTTTCTAAGTTGGCAAGAGTATTTTTTAAACTAGTAGCAAATTCTTGATCGGTCATTAATTTTGATAAAGTACCTTTTCCATTGTTCATGTTGTAAGTAAATTGAGCTAATTGGGCAGTAATAATTCCTGCATTATCCACACTTTTTTTTACACTACTCATAACATCTTCCATGTCAATAGGCTTTCTTGAGGCAATTACATCATTGTCTTTTACTGATTTATTCGAATTAGTTCCTGGTGATATGGTTAATACTTTGTCTCCCATTAACCCATCTGAACCAATGCTGGCTATTGCATCTGTTTTAATAAATTGTTGAACCTCATCTTTTATCGAAATACTCACTACTACAGAGGAGTCGGTAACTAATTCGATATCACTTACAGTACCAATATTAATACCTGAAAAACGTACATTATTACCTACTTCAAGACCACTTACGGATTTAAAGTTTGATTTTAAATGAAATGTTGAACCAAATATATTTTTCTGTTTTCCAACAAAATATATAGTAGCCACAAAAAGCACTAATCCAATTATCACAAACATTCCCAATTTCCATTGGAACCCAGATTCTTTATTCATAGTTTTTAATTTATTTTTTAATTTTCTTTTTTAAATGAAAAAGGAACGAACCCATTCATCATCACTTTCTTCTAGAGATTCATAACTGCCTTCAGCATGAATTACCCCATCTTTTAAAATTATCACTCGGTCTCCAGTATGTTTTGCGCAAGCCATATCATGGGTGATAATTATAGAACTTGTCTTATTTTTTTTCTGAAGGTCTAATATCAATTCACTTATTTCTCTAGAAGTAATAGTATCTAAACCAGTAGTAGGTTCATCATACAGTATTATTTCAGGCTTTAAAATAAGTGTTCTTGCAAGTCCAACTCTTTTTCGCATACCGCCGGATAATTCTGAAGGCATTTTATCAATAGCATCTGCTAAACCCACGTTTTCTAATACTTCTGAAATTTCAGTTTGTAACTCCTCTTTTGATAAACCGGCCACATGTCGTCTTAATGTAAAACTAAGATTCTCTCTGACGCTCATGGAGTCGTATAGCGCTGCATTTTGAAATAGAAATCCAATTCTAACTCTAATTTCATTCAGTTCTTTAGCATCTATTTTGGTAATATCAGTATCAAATACATTAATCTCGCCTTTATCCGCCGTTACTAATCCAACGATGCATTTTATGGTTATCGATTTACCGGATCCTGACTTTCCTAATACGACTAAATTTTCTCCTTTATTTACAGAGAGATTAACACCCTTTAATACTTCGTTATTTCCAAAGGCTTTATATAAATCCTTTATTTCTATTATGGGAGCATTTTTAATAGTAGTTTTATTTGCATCTATGGTTGTTTTTTCCTGTATCATTTTAGAAGAATAAATCAGTTAATTGTACTGCAAGCATATCTATAATAAATATGGTAAGTGAAGCTGTAACTACTGCTGAGTTTGCTGCTTTACCCACACTTTCGGTCCCATTAGCTGCGGTAAAACCCTTATAACATCCTATCATTCCTATGAAAAACCCAAAGAAAAAAGTTTTAATTGTGGCTGGTATAATATCTAAAAAAGTCAATGATTCAAAAACTTGTGAAGTATACCTTATCATATTAACATCATTATGCATATTTACGCCTATATATCCACCAAAAATTCCAATACCATCGGCATAAATCACTAAAACCGGTATCATAAGCGTAGTGGCTAATATCCGTGTTACTACTAAATATTTGAAAGGATTAATAGCTGCAACCTCCATAGCATCAATTTGTTCAGTTACTTTCATCGAACCCAACTCTGCTCCAATACCGGATGAAACTTTTCCGGCACAAATCAATGCTGTAATTACAGGTGCAATTTCTCTTATCAAGGATAGGGCGACCATTCCAGGCAACCAAGATTCAGCACCAAATTTTGCTAAAGTTGGTCTTGACTGAAGCGTAAGAACTAATCCCATTATAAAACCTGTTATAGTAACTAATGGTAACGATTTATATCCAATGGAATAACATTGCTTAACAAAGGTTCTCATTTCATATGGAGGTGTAAAGACTTCGCTAAAAAAACGTTTTGTGAATAGCGTTACTTTGCCAACATCGTTAAATGTATTTTTTAAATATAGAATCAAAATAGAATATTTTTATTGAGATTAATAGATTGGATGAGGTTAGTGTATTCTATAGGGTTTTGATTTTCTTGGGGATGAAAATCAAAATTTAATATTTTAAATTGCTATAAAAAACTAATGTAGTAAGTAGGTAAATAACGGTGTGATGAATTACTTTTATAGAATAGTTATTCATTGTTTTAATAAAAACACTTATTTTCAAATAACCTTTTTCTTAAGTTAATTATTTTTGAGTTGTCGATATTTATCAATGAATAGTGTTTTTGTAGCATAATTTGTTGCTCAAGACTCAAATTCTCCACCTTAAACAGTAATGCATTTCTATAATATAGTCCAGTAATATGTTCGTGTGATTCACAATGATTAATTACATCCTTACTGTCTTTACAAATAAGAGCGGCTTTAAGATTAATCCAAAATTTAAAAAACAGGTTGTTGATTTTAATCGTCTCTCTTGGGATTCCTCCTAATTTTTTAATTTCTTTTATAAGTTCTGATTTACATTTCAGACTAGTTTGTTGAAACTCCAAAAATAGTTTTTTTAAACTATTTTTTTCTGTTGCTTTTGAAGCAATTCTATAACCTTCTATTCTGTCGTCATTAATTTCGATGAGTGTATTAAATACCTCGATTGATTTATCTGTGTTCATTTTTTTGTAATTTAAATTAATGACTATCAGTTTAATAGGATTAGATTATTAGTTACAAAGTTGCGCACTATCGAAACAAAATTTGTTATAGAAATTTATATTTAAATTGTAATATTCACAGTTTTTAGTAGAGTAATTATTAGGCAAGTTGCTTGTTTTTACTAACTATTAAAACAATACCTCCTGCAGCTAATACTATCCCAACTATAGGCGACCATACTATTGGATGGTTTACTTCTTTGTTTATTTGTATTGGACCTATATCTACTACTTTTTCTGTAGTTACGTAGTTGAAACTATTATACAACATCAATAGTACTCCAATTATTACCATTCCGATTCCGATAGTTCTTGTTTGCATTATTCTATTATTTAAAAATGATTAGTAAAAATGATTATGCTTTTGAAAAATGGTTCTTTACAAAATTATGTTGTTGATTTTCAGTCATTTTATCTGTATTTTTAATTTCAATTTTAATTTTCAAAAAGCGTTCATCTTCACTTAATAAGTCAAATAATTCAATCTTTGCATCAGTAGGCCCAAACAGAATTACTCGTTTGTAATTTTTAATGGCTTCCCCCAGTTTTTTGTAATAATCTTGAAGTAACCCTTTTTCTTTGTTGTACATTGTCTTTTCACTTTTTACTGGACTTTGATTTTTTACTTCATTAGTTAATTTTGATTCAATCGTTTCTATTTCAAAATGTTTAGATGTAAATTCCATTAAATGTGCTATAGAATGATCCATCCAAATGCCTAATTTTTTCGTAGTTTTCATAATATTTTCTTTAATAGTTAATAGAGGAGGTGCTATTTAGTAACTAATTGTAATTTATGATTTTCAATAAGTTAAATTTCAGCTATTTAGTCCTGAAAAACATTATATAACTTTAGGATAAAATTATATAATTCACATGTTTTTTATTTAGTTGTTTAAAGGTTTTTTGATAAACAAAAAAAGGGCTGTTGTCACCAACAGCCCTTACCTAACCAAAAAAACCCAACCTAATCTTATTGTCTTTAGTAGTTCATTTTCAACTCTACTCGTCTGTTTTTTGCACGACCTAAAGCAGTTTTGTTGCTGGCAATTGGTTTGCTTTCACCATATCCTACTGCTGTCAATCTAGAGCCAGCAATACCTTTTTCCATTAAATATTTTTTAACGGATTCCGTACGTTTTTGAGATAATTCTAAATTGAAAGCATCACTACCATTACTGTCTGCATGTCCTTCAATAACCAAGTTAGAAGCTTGATATTTATTAATTAAGGTTACTAATTCATCCAATTGTACTAAAGAAGCAACTTTTAATTTTTCACTATTATTTTCGAAGAATATTTTACTTCCTAAATAGGTGATTCGTTGTACATCTTGTTTTGTAATTTCAGGACATCCTTTATTTTCCATAGTTCCTTTAACAGTAGGACAACGGTCATCCATATCAGCTACACCATCGCCATCAGAATCAGGGCAACCATTTAAACTCAATGGACCCGCAACATCTGGACAACGGTCTAAATCATTTGTTACTCCATCTTTATCATTATCCATTGGACAACCCGTTGCATCAACTTTGGTTCCCATTTTAGTATCAGGACATTTATCGTTGATATCAGCTACACCATCATTATCAGAATCAGGACAGCCATTTAATAATGCAGTACCCGCAACATCTGGACAGGCGTCTAAATAATCAGCTACGCCATCTTTGTCTTTATCCAAAGGACATCCGTTTGCATCAACAGCTACTCCTGCCGGAGTGTTAGGACAGGTATCATTACGATCTGAAACACCATCGTTATCAGCATCTTTTTTGTCTCCAAAATTGAAAGTCAAACCAGCCATGTGAGACAAGTAAGCATCTTTTTTGCCGGCAATTACACCATCTCTTCTGTCCTTATTAGAATAACTGAAGGTTTCCTGTAAATTAAGCATGATTACTGGACTCAATCTGAAATTTAATCCACCACCTGCTGTAGGTAATGCATAATCTATTCTGTCTTGATCAAAGTTGACATCTTTGTCAAATAGCATTGCACCAACTCCTGCAAATACATATGGTCTCACCACTGACTCCGGTCCAGTAAAATTAAATCTAACATTTAAAGCTACAGCATTGAAATCGCTTTTGAAACTCCCTGCAGTACTATTGTAACCTATTGTTCCTTTTGAAGCTAAAAAATTTAAATCGAAATGGCGACCTAAATATCTAGATACAGATAAACCTCCAAAACCATAAAACGCTTTATCCGTTTTATAAAAATTATTACCAAGATCGCCTTGGTATTGCGTTACTCCGCTATGAAGACCGATATTCCATTTTTTGTCTTCTGTTTGTGCTTTTGATAGTAATGTAAATGCTAAGCAAGTACAAATCAGTAGGATTTTTTTCATTTTAATTTATTGTTATGATTAATTAATGCAAAGATGATTAACATGAAAAGCTTTAATGTTATAGAACTTTATGAATAAGTTGCATCTTTCTCACATTTGGATTGTTGTAGTTTTGTTTCAAAAATGCAACTATTAAAAAACCTTTTTTATTAACCACTCTAAGTAGAGATTAATAAAAAAGGCTTTTTAATAATTCTAATTTATACTTTAAAAAAATATAAATTTTTATTTGTGTAAATGGCTAAATCATTATACAAGATAAGTTTTCGTCTAATTTCTCAAACTCAGTTTCTGTTATTGATTGTTCTTCTTCAAAATATTTCTTTGCGGTAATTTTACCAACTTTGCAATAACTATTAGAGCCTAAGTAAGCTTCGTTTTCTGAATTTTCCATTTTATTTTGTATTAATTTTTTAATTTAAATTAGTCTAAATATCTTCTTAAAGTCCAGGACATTGTTTCGTGTGATTCCATTAGACCGGTTAGGAAATCAGCAGTTCCCGCATCTTTATTTTCTTGAGCACTTAGGTCAACATCTTTTCGTAAATGAACAATAACTGTTTCATGATCGGCTAATAATTCTTTCAGCATATCTTTTTGTGCAGGATACTGATGAGGTGATTCTTTAAGTACCGTTAAGTCTGAAAACTCTTTCATTGTTCCAATAGTTTTCCCACCTAATTTACTGATACGTTCCGCAATTTCATCTATTGATTCTTCTAATTGTCTGTATTGACCTTCAAATAATTTATGAAGTTCCATAAAACTTTCGCCTGATACGTTCCAATGAAATTTTCTTAATTTGATATATAATGTCATTTCATTTGCTAATATTGAAGAAAGAATCGCGATACTTTTTTTTAAATGCTCTTCTGTAATTCCAATTTGTGGTTTCATGTTTTTCCAATTTTATTTAAGTTAAAAACAGTGTTTTTTTAGTGATGATTTTTTCTGAATTCTTGTCTTTATTCTATAAAATTCACAAGACATGAATACTGAAAAATTCATAGTACAAAGATGGGAAGCAAGGGAAGCGAAAATGTTATATAACTTTTTAAAGAATTTACATGATTCTCACATTTTATTTTTCTCAGCATTTTTTTTAGCTTCCTTATTTTTCTTTTTAAAATAGCCTTTTAATAAAAAATTATGTTGGACTGCCTCCAGATCTTCATCAAGTTTTTCGGAACTGCTTTCTAAATTTTTAATGGTTTTTTTCAAATTAGCGCCTGATTCTTCATCGTGAAACAAAACGCCAATAGTTGTATTGGGATTATCGCCGGCTTCTTTGAGATTGTTTACGAATAAATTAGCAGTTTCAGTCATTTGATGCAATTGTAGAACCGATTTTTTTATAGAAGTATAAACGATTGTATCGGTTACTAATTCATTGGCAAGAGTTCCTTTGTTATTTAGTTTTGAACTAAAATCATTCAGGGAACTGATTAGTTGTTTAGCTTTTGCGGAAGCATCATTAAGTGATACTGTCACTGAATTTACATTGTTGTACAAGGTGTTGTCGTTCAATAATTTTCCAACAGTTCCTTCGCTCGTAGTTAACTTTTTGCTGATTGTTTTAAAATCAGTTGTGATTGCCAGTAGATTTTCATTATTCTTCTGTAAAGTATTCAAAATATTCTCTGTTGAAAATGAATTTTCAACAGCTAAAGTATCTCCTTCTTTGACCGCATTGAACTTTGTAGTGCCACCATAAATAACAATCACTTTGTTTCCTATGAGTCCGTCTGTACTTATTTTAACCTTGGCATCTTTACGAATGTAATCTTGTGCTTTTTTCTCCACTTCTAAGCTTACTAAAACATGTGTTTTACTATCGATATTTATAGTGCCTACCGTTCCTATTTTTACACCAGAAAACCAAACATTATCGCCTTTTTGAAGTCCATTTACATTATCAAAGAAAGAAACCAGTTCCATTTTCTTTTTGAAGGTTTCATGTAAATTACCAACCATTAAAATTCCAACGATTAGAAATACCAATCCTAAAAAAATAAAAAGGCCTACAATTACAGCGCGTTTATTTGGTGATTCATTCATGGTTTATTGTATAAAATTATAAGCAAAAAACTTTTTGACTTGGTCATCATTTGCATTTAAAACGTCTTCAAATGTCCCTACTTTCGAAAACGTTCCATCAATCAACATGGCTATACGGTCGCAGGTATTTTTTGCACATGTTAAATCATGTGTGATAATAACGGAGCTTGTTTTGTATTGCTGTTGCACTTCAATAATAAGCGTATTAATTTCGGCACATGTAATCGGATCTAAACCTGATGTAGGTTCATCGTATAACATTATTTCGGGCTTTAAAATCAAAGTACGGGCTATGCCTATTCTCTTGCGCTGTCCTCCGGAAAGGTCTGCAGGAAGTTCATTTATTTTATCTTTTAAACCTACTGCATCCAGTGCTTCTTCTACAGCAAGATCCACTTGTTTTCTAGTGAGGTGTTTTACATTCATAGTCAATGGAAAAGCCAGATTTTGATAGACATCCATACTGTCATATAAAGCACTGCTTTGAAATGAAAATCCAATGCGTAGCCGCAATTCATCTAATTCTTTTCCATTTAATTCCGTAACTTTTTTCCCTAAAACGGTTACTTCTCCTTTGTCAGGTTTTAATAAACCCGCAATAATTTTTATTAATACGGATTTACCAGAGCCGGATTTACCCAGAACTGCAATATTTTCGCCTCTATAAATACTTAAGTCAATGCCTTTTAAAACGTCCAATTCACCAAAGGATTTATATAATCCATTGATTGTTATAACCGATTCTTCTTTATTGATACTATGTTGTATTTTGTCTTTTTCCATGTTTAAAAATATCGAATCCAATTCACAACTTGTACAATGACAACCTCTTCAAAAAAGATAAGAAATATGGCAAGTATTACCGCTTGATTGGTTGCTTTACCAACACCACGGGTTCCTTGTGTAGCAAAAAATCCTTTGTAACAACCTATAATTCCTATTGTAAATCCATAAACAATAGATTTGGTTACTGATGAAAAAATATCCAGAAAAGAAATATTTGAAAAAGCATTTTTATAAAAAATTTCTAAACTTGTCATCTCTTCATTATGAACATTGTAATAGGAACCCAATAGTCCTATAAAGCTGCAATATAATGCCAGTATGGGGATGGAAATTGTTGTTGCAATTACCCGCGTAACCACTAAGTATTTAAAAGGATTAATTGCTGATACTTCCATCGCTTCAATTTGCTCCGTAACTTTCATGGAACCTAATTCGGCACTAATACTGGAACCCACTTTTCCGGCACAAATAAGTGCAGTTACCAATGGGCCTAAAGCTCTTACAATGGCAATCCCAATTAATGAAGGCAACCAGGAAACTGCCCCAAAAGTTTCCAATGAAGGCCGTGATTGTTTTGTAAAAACAACACCTACAATAAAACCGGTCAGTGTTATTAAGGAAAGTGATTTTAATCCAATCTCGAAACACTGATTAATAATTTCACGCCAATGAAAAGGAAGTATAAAAGCTTCTTTAAAAAAACGAATGGTAAATTGATAGCCTTTGTGAACGCCTTCTAAATAGGAATCGATTCCTTTTGAAAATAAATATTTCTTTGTGTCGAGCGTATTCATTTTGGAGCGTTTCTATTTCGTTACTATGCTACCGATTTATTCTGTTACATTTAAAATAGGATTCATTTAAAATAGAATTATATTCCTATCAAATAGCATTATAAATTTACAAAAATAAATTATACGATTCCGATTTATATGTTTATATAGTATTTATAATCAGTATTTTATATTTTGGGAAGCTTGTTTTTTTTAGTTTAATAAAAAATAGAGTTTTGGTTTTTTACAGTTATTATACCGATATTAGTAGGATATAAAAAAGCATTATTTTTTATGCTATTTTTGAGTTATTTGAAAGGATTTTTTCTAAATATTATTAGGGTCAGGTATACAAATGAAATAGTAAATAACAAAATATGGCTTTATTAATGCTTATTCGGCATGGCCAATCCATCTATAATTTAGAGAATCGTTTTACAGGAAATCTGGATGTACCATTGACTTCTTGGGGAGAAGAAGAAGCAAAGCGTGCAGGAATCAAGTTAAAAGGGTTGAAGTTTTCTTACGCTTACACTTCAGTACTGAAAAAAGCAGAGGAGTCTTTGAGAATTATCTTAGAAGAAATGCAACAAACCCAAATTCCTGTTATTAAGAATGAAGCTTTAAACGAAAGAATGTATGGGAGTTTACAAGGCCTTAATAAAGCGGAAGTAGCAAAAAAATACGGAGAAAATCAGTTGGAAATATGGAGAAGAAGTTATGAAGTTCGTCCTCCTGATGGCGAAAGTTTAGAAGATACTTACAATAGAATCGTACCGTATTATAAACAAGAAATAGAGCCAAAGCTAAAATCCCGCAAAAATATTTTGATAGTGGCTCATGGGAATAGCCTTAGGGCACTAATGATGTATTTAGAAAATATCGGTCCGACAGCAATAGTCAAAATAAATATTCCTACTGCTACGCCCAGACTTTACGATATAGATGCTACTCTAAAGATTAAGAGCGTGGAATATTTATAAATAAAAGATTAAGCTATGGAAACTTCTTTTGCCAGATAAATTTCCTGTACGGCATTGATAAGGTTTACGCCATCACTAAAGGGTCGCTGAAAAGCTTTTCGCCCCATAATCATTCCAGCTCCACCGGCACGTTTGTTTATAACGGCAGTTTTTATGGCTTCTGCCAAATCGGTTTCACCTTTTGATTCTCCACCTGAATTAATCATGCTAATACGTCCTGAATAGCAATTCATCACTTGATAACGACACAAATCGATGGGATGGTCGCTGGCTAATTTGGTGTACATATCTGGATTAGTTTTGGCAAATTTTATAGCTGTAAAACCACCGTTATTCGTTGGTAGCTTTTGTTTGATTATATCCGCCTGTATAGAAACACCTAAATAATTGGCTTGACCGGTTATATCAGCAGCCGTATTATAATCGATGCCATCTTTTATAAAACCATCATTTCTGGAATAACACCAAAGAATTGTAACCATTCCTAAATTATGCGCTTCTTCAAAAGCCTTTGCGATTTCTATGATTTGCCTGTCCGATTCGGCAGAGCCAAAGTAAACAGTGGCACCAACCGCTATAGCACCCATATTCCAGGCGTCTCGTACACTCCCAAACATAATTTGATCGTATTTATTGGGATAGGTCATTAGTTCGTTGTGATTGAGTTTTACCACAAACGGAATTTTATGTGCATATTTTCTGGATAACATTGCCAGTCCACCCATAGTAGATGCTACGGCATTACAACCCGCTTCCAGAGCTAGTTTCACAATGTTTTCTGGATCGAAATAAATAGGGTTTGGAGAAAAGGAACTTCCTGCAGTATGCTCAATTCCTTGATCTACAGGTAAAATAGAAATATAACCAGTGTCACCAAGTCGGCCATGTTGATATAACTGTGTCAAACTTCGAATGGTTTGCCCATTTCGATTGCTTTGCAGAAAATGAGTATCAATATGGAAAGGAGTAGGGACATGAATTTGATCTTTCAAAATTGTTTTACAAACATGATTTAGTAAAGAGTCTTTTTCATCACCTAATAAATTCAACAATTGAGCTATATCTTTCATTTTAAATTTTATTTTTTTTGAATGCTCGAGGCTAAACTAACTCTTTTGTAAAGCTTTATAAACGGGATAATCAGTATATCCTTTCTCATCAGCAGTATAAAATAAATCCATATTGAGGTCTTGTGATAAAGGCCAATTGTTTTTAAATCGTTCCACTAGATCAGGATTATTAATAAACGGACGACCAAAAGCTACGAGGTCTGTAAGTCCGCTTTCAATTGTTGCTTCGGCAGTTTCTTGATCAAAGCCACCACAAAGAATCAAGGTGTTTTTAAAATTATGACGAATCAATTTTTTAATTTCCAAAGGAACTGGCGGTGCTCCCATAGCAGAGTGATCTACAAGATGAATATAAGCAATGTCCAGTTTATTAAGTTCCTTAGATAAATAATCGTAAGTAGCTTCAATTTCAGGATAATGTGGCATATCGCTGGCTACTCCGTATGGTGATAAACGAATACCCGTTTTTTCTTTTCCAATGGCATTTGCAACAGCAGTAACTACTTCGAGTACAAACCGACATCGGTTTTCAATATTTCCGCCATAATTATCAGTTCTAATGTTGCTTATTGGCGAAAGGAATTCTTCTAATAAATAACCATTTGCCGAATGTAATTCTACACCATCAAATCCTGCAAATAAAGCATTTTCTGCGGCCGCTACATATTCTGTTCGGGCATGAAGAATTTCTTGTAGTGTCATTTCTTTTGGAACAACAAAATCCTGTAATCCTTTCAAGTCAGTCCACATTTGTCCAGCCGCTTTTACTTGGGAAGGGGCAAGGATGTGAGCATCTTTATGCATATTAAGCGGATGACTAATTCTTCCGGAGTGCATTAATTGAACAATTATTTTTCCACCGTTTTTATGTACTGCAGTTGTTATTGTTTTCCAGCCCACTACTTGAAGCTCACTAAATATTCCTGGAATTCTGGCATATCCAAGACCGTTGGGCGATGGCGATGTTCCTTCAGTTATAATTAATCCTGCACTGGAACGTTGCGTATAATATTCCTTCATAAGTTCATTAGGAACATTGTCAATTGCTCTACATCGGGTCATAGGTGCCATAACAATGCTATTTTTTAATTCGATGGAACCCACTTTTTTTGTTTTGAATAATTCGTGTGTTTTCATGTTTTTTATGCTCTTAGATTGTTGATATAAAGATAATTATATTTAACGAGTTGTTTTTTAATTATTTGCAAAAATAAATGGAGTGTTTCATTTAATAAGTCGATTGTAGTTTTAATACCTTCAGAAAACTCGCTTTGATAATTACTAACGATGAAGCCTTGCCTCAGCATACTTCTGGTCAGCAAAATGATTTCAAACGAGATTTCTGAAGTATTCAATTATAAAATTTCGATTTATTACTTTTTATTAGAATTAACATTAAGGTCTATTAATTCAATTATTTGCAAAATTAAGTTAGATAACATTCTTTTAAAACATTCTGATTAACGGTTATCAAGCTCGTGTACCTATTCGTTGGTCATAGACGGAAGATTGGAAAACCTCTATGTTCTTGATGTCGTTTCGCCAATCTGGCAAATCAGAAGAGCTGTTACCTAACTGAATTTAATGATTGTTTTTTATTGGAATTAATGCTAAAAAAGACCTGAAAGACTGCTAATGGGAATGAGTTTCTGGTATATAGGTTCCTGTATTTCTAATTTATGTAATTAGCTTATTTAGAATTGATTAATAGTTTTTATTGGCATTTTTTGTTGTTTTTAATTATCAATATTTGATTTCTAAGGCTTAATTAATCCATACATTGCCTCGTATTTTAATATAATGCTAGCTTCACCTATCGAAGTAAAAAATATTTCTAGGCGTTTTATATGTTCTTGCGTAAATTGCAGGTGTACTTTGAGAGTATTTACTAATTCCTCAGTAGTTGCATTTTTAATCATTATGGGAATGGAAATTATTAATGCTTTTTCAGAAAAGTAAATTTCTTTTAGTTCTTCTACAAAAACATTGCGACAATCTTCTTTTATTTCCGGGATTGCTTTTTTTGAATTTCCTTTACCTTCTTTTAGCGTTTTTTTTTTATCAGTTGGGGTGGTTGTACTTTTCATTTTTAATTTTTTATGTTGTATTTTCTAATACTGTAAAGTTGAGACTTAATCCTTTTTGATGTCTTACACAATTTATAGTATGACTTATAACTTTCACATGTTTGCATAAAAAAAGGTTGCTAAAAAAAGATTTTGTTTTTTATCACAAATAAATCGCTGTCATTCACAAAGTTTATATTATTCTGATTTTTTAATAAAAACAGCTATAAACTTATCCTGTTGCATTATTGATTTGTGATCAAATTCTTTTTTAACAACCTCTTTAATTAAAGAGTTATTCTATCTTCTGCTTTCTTCCCAACGATATCCACGTTGCGATTTTTGCCAATGCCCTTTTTTGTGACCACGGCCATTATTTTGTTTGGTCCAATAACCATCTCTTTGTTGATAGTTTCGGCTATTATTTCTCCATACCCAGCCACCATCAATCCAAATATAATCACTGCTTGGGCGTGGTGATCTATTCACTTCTATATAAGAAGGTTCTTCAGAAACATAACCTGCAGAGCAAGCACTAAAAAACAATGCAAATCCAGCTAAAATGGTAATAAAAATGAGCTTTTTCATAACATTATTTTTAAATTTAATTTCACTATCAATCCTCTTTTAATTCTTTTTTAGATGCCTGATATTTAGAACACTAAGTTGGGGATGTTTAGTAAAAAATATGTTATATAATTTTTATAAATAGTTGTGTTATTCACGCATATTTTGATTCTAATATATTTTTTCAACACAGTTTTTTAAAATATTTTAGATTAATATTTTAAACGTAATGCTAAGAAAAATTTATGATTCGTCTTTTGTTGTACGAACTAAACTAATTCCAGAAACGAAGAATATAATACCAAGGACACCATAAATGATTAGTGATTTAATATCTCTCATTTCACCAGATGTACCAGAAAATAATACAGCTGTATAAATAAGACCACCTATTCCAAGAGCAGTAAGTAATGCTCCAAAGATTCTTTTTAGATTCATAATTTTTAGTTTTAGAAATTTATTAAGTTTAATGTTTGATTTTTTGTTTACTTATTGTTTTTGAATCTCATTAACTTTAAATACACGTTGATAATTTAGACAAGTGTTTTTTTAAGAATTAAAATTAAGAAACTAAAGAACACATATTAAGCGATTTAAAAACCTAATCAAAAGTAAGATGATTGTATAGTATAGAAGTTATATGATTTTGCAAAAGACTTACATTATTCACACATTGTCATTACCATGTTGTTTTATCCAATAAAAAAAAGAGGCTGTCCACACGGGCAGCCTCTTAGAAAATTAATTTTTTTAATTTATTGTGGTTGTGTAACGGCATTCATTTGAAGCGTTACCGCTGTTTGTGCTAACAATCTTCCGTTTATTGTTGCCTCAGTCTGTAAATTAATACCTGTCATTCCTAATATGTTTCCTTCAAAATGACTGGTGGTCCCACAGGTAACAGCATCAGAAACTACCCAGAAAATATTTTTGGCTTGTACCCCTCCTGTTAATGTCATTCTAACAGCAGAACTCAATTTAAGAGTTCCTGCTACTTGAAAAATAAAAACATCAGTTGGACTGCCGGAAATAGTTATATCAGTTGGAATATTAAGCGCAGTTGTCCATTTATATAAACCCGGTGTAAGTGTTTTTCCACCAATATTTCCAGCACCTAAATTCAGAAAATCAGGATTAGTTCTTCCAGCTGCGTCAGTATATGCGGTTTGCATATCACCAATTGCTGTTGTTAATCTAGTAGCGTTAGTTACACTACATGGAAGAGGACCTGCAGCATCAACTGTGTATATTGTTCCTACTACTTCTGTACATCTAACTAATATGGCAGCACCAGTTATTGGGCTTGAACCAATATCACCTGTAATGGCTGATTTGTACACATCTGTAATTCCTGTTTTTGATAGAATCGCAAAATCTCCTGCAATACCAAGATTTACTACAGCCAATGAACCAATTTTTGTTTCTATATTATATGTCTCATTAACAGCATTTATTTCAGAAGTCGAATTATCTGATTTTCCAACTGCAGACATATTGGTGGTTAAATCCTCATCCATTTCGTTATTGCAACTAGACATAAAAACTACAAGTAGTATGGCTAGAGTAGGTAATGCATTTTTAAATTTCATCTTTTTGTTTGTTTGATTAGTGACTTATTTATCACAAAACAAAGATGAACCCTTGGTATTTAAATATGTTATAAGATTACTAACAAAAGTTATAGCATTAAACTCTTGTTAAAAAAAGAAATGGATTATTTATAATCGAAAGTCGTATTTTAGGGTATTGAAAAATGAGGATTAATAGTACTCTGGTTTGTATAAAATGGGCACTGTTATATCCGTCAAACACTATTTATTGTTATGCTTTTTTTGTTAGCTCAATAATTTTATTGAATAATAATTTTTCATCAATAGGTTTAGCTATATAATCATTCATTCCTACAGCTTTACATTTTTCCAAATCTACTGTTGTTACATCAGCAGTCAAAGCAATAATTGGGATGTTTAAATTCATAGTGTTACGAACGAATTTTGTAGCTTCAAATCCATTCATTATTGGCATTTGTAAGTCCATTAAAATGATATCATAGGATTTGGTTTGTAGCATTTCGATGGCAATTTTTCCGTTTTCAGCAATATCACGTTCAAATCCAAAATCATCCAATATTGTTTTCATTAATAGTTGATTGAGTGGCATATCTTCTACAACCAATACTTTTAGATTAGTGATGTCAGTATCTAAAGCCTCTAAATCACTTTCTAATTCAGCATGAATTTTTGTTTTTTGGAAAGGTAATGTAAAACTAAAAGTTGAACCTTCATTAATTTTACTTTTAACGCGAATACTTCCACCTTGTGATTTCACCAATTGCTTGACTATAGCTAGTCCTAAACCTGTTCCTCCATAGAGACTGGAAGCTCCGTTAGTGGCTTGTTGAAAATTTTCAAATATTAAATCTATACTATCTTCTGCAATACCAATTCCACTATCAGTAATTGCAAATTCTATAATTACTTTTTCTTCATCTTCAAACAATAAATGGACACTTACCATAATTTTGCCTTGAGAAGTAAATTTCACAGCATTACTTACTAAATTTAAAATAATCTGATGTAATCGAATAGAGTCTCCTAAAAGTACATCTGGTATTTTTTTGTCATAATTTGTAACTAACTTTAAATTTTTTTCTTGAATTTTTGTTTCAAATAATTGAAGCATTGAAGCTATGGAAACTGCCATTTTGAAAGGTTTTTTTTCAAAAATCATTTTACCAGCATCCACTTTTGCTAAATCAAGTATGTCGTTAATCAACGCAATTAAGGTGTCACCACTCAATTTAATTGCATTTAAATATTCTTTTTGCTTAGTTGATAACTCTGTTTTTAATATCACTCTGGTAAATCCAATAATTGCATTCATAGGAGTCCTAATTTCATGGCTCATATTCGACAAAAATTGTTGTTTAGCTTTCATTGCATCTTCTGCATTTCGTGTGGCTTCTTCTGCTTTACTTTTGGCCTCTTCTGCCATTAGAGTGGCTAACTCTGCAAATACTTTTGCTTCTATTAATTCGTTTTCAATTCTTTTTTGATCGGTTACATCTCGGGCAACAATAACCACTCCCAAAACATTTCCCCGATCATCTTTGTAAACGGATCCGTTTAATAATACATCTGTCAGTTTACCAGTTTTGTGGCGTAGTTTAAGCGGTGAATTAGTAATAAAACCTTTGGCAAATACTTCCTGATAAACAGCGCGAGCTTTTTCGGGTTCAGTAAAATATCCAAAGAAATCGGATCCTTTTAATTTTTCACGGGATACACCAGTAATAGTTACAGTTGCCTGGTTCATATCAGTGATTTTGCCCTCATTGCTAATCGTTGTCAATGGATCAAGGCTCGCTTCTATAAGACTAAGGGAGTATTTTTCTTTGAGATAATAACGAGAGCGATCCGTAATATCTTCAATTGCAAGCAGGATTAATTGTTCGCTATTTGTTTTTTGGATAATCAAATGAGCATTAAGCAACATTATTTTTTCTCCAATTCCAGAAAAAGTATGCGTCACTTCAAAATTTTCGAAACTACTATTCTTGGAAATTATTTCATTTAGAACCTGACGAAGTTTTGTAATATTCCATTGTTCATTTCCTAAATCAAATAATAACTTCCCTTCTGTTTCCTCTTTATCAACCAGAAATTTTTTATAGAAAGATTTATTAGCTGATATTACATGAAAATTTTTATTTAGAATAAGCATTGGTTCATGAATGGTAGCAATAATTGCTTCTGAATATTCATGTGATTCTATTAATAAATCATGGCGCATTTGTAACTCTTGGTTAGTCGAAATAAGCTCTTCATTAGTGGCTTCAATTTCTTCTTTTGAGGTTTCCAATTCTTCATTCAAGGTTTGAAATTCTTCATTAGACGAAACTATTTCTTCATTTGCGGCCTGTAATTCTTCATAAATAGTTTCTTGCGTTTCAATGATAGTTATCATTTCAGAACGTGTAGTATTCAGTTCCTCAGTTAGTTTTTTTATTTTTAAATCTTTGATTGTTGCATTATTTTTTCCATCTACATCTGATTCAATATATTTTTCTACTTGTTCTTGAGGTTTAAAAACAATGAGCAACAGAGGTTCTTCCCACTCAATTTTAAGAGGACAAACTTCAAAAGACATCAATCGTAAAACAGATTCAATTTTTATTTCAATACCAGATTTGTATACTGCTTGCTTTGTTTCTATTACTTTATTAATTGCATTACGGAGTTCAAAAGCAAATTCTGGTCGGGCCATTTTTAAAATATTAAGACTGGCTTTACCGGATGTGTGTTCTAGGTAGGAGGAAACCGGACCTCTAAATTGGAGAATTTCCATGTCTTTGTTGACTACTGCACAAGCAGGCATATAACTGGAAAGAAGTGTTGAATCAATAGCATTTTCTATACTTTCTTGATTTACGCTTACATTTTTTGTAGTGGAATTTGGTTTTTTACTGGACATATTTGTACGTGCAAAACGAGGAGTTAATTCAAGTATTTTTCTTACTCCCAAATTATTTTTTCGAGAATAAATTTTAAATTTATTATTTATAAGCGTGAAAAGGAGCGAGGAGGTCCCAATACTTTCGGCTTTACCAAGCATTAAATAGCCACCATCATTCAATGCAAAATGTAGGGATGCAAAGACTTTTTTCTGTGCGGCTGAATCAAAATAAATAAGAAGATTACAACAACTGACAAAATCCATTCGCGAAAAAGGAGGATCACGTAAAATATTGTGAGGTGCAAATATGCACATTTCCCGAAGTTCTTTAATAATGCGATAATTGTCACCTTCTTTAGTAAAAAAACGCGACAAATACTTTTGAGGGATAGATTCTACATCGCTTTTAGAATATTCTCCATTACGAGCTTCTCTGATTGCCTCTTCACTTAGATCAGTTGCAAAAATCTGGACTGGGATTTTATTCGTTTTACCACTCAGCAATTCAGAAATAATCATTGCAATAGAATAGGCCTCTTGTCCTGTTGAACAAGCTGGAACCCATATTCGTAATGTTTCTTCGGTGGATTTACTATTTAAAAGTTTAGATAAAAGATTATTTTTTAGAAAGTTGAAAGTTTCTGTTTCTCTAAAAAAACTGGTCACATTAATTAACAAGTCAGTATAAAGAATTTCAATTTCATTGTTTTTTTCGAGTAAAAGCTTTACATATTCCTGTATTGTTTTTATTCCATACTGTTGCATTTTATGGTTTATCCGTCTTTTAATAGTGGCAATTTTATAATGGCTAAAGTCAACACCAGTTTCTTTGAGTAGTAGTTCAAAAATCGTATTTATATCGTAATTGTTATTTTTGACAGTGATTTGGTTATCATTTTCTTTGCCATTATTTATATGAAAACCATTTTTGCTGATACGAACTAATTCGAGGGCTATTTCCTCAGGTGATAAAATAAAATCTACTACACCTGACGAAATAGCTGAATTTGGCATACTGCTGGCTTGGGCAGTTTCATCTTGGGCAAAGGTTATTCCTCCAGCATCTTTAATGGCTTTGAGCCCAATCATTCCATCGCTGGCATAACCTGAAAGTACTACACCAATAACATTTTCTTTATGGGTTTCAGCAAGAGAGGAAAAGAGAAGATCAATGGTGAGATTAGGAATGTTATTTTTAATACGGGGAAGCAATCGAATGTGTCCGTCAATTACTTCAATTACTTTATTGGGAGGAATTACATAAACATTATTGGGTTCCATTTTTTCCATGTTATCAATTTCCTGGACTTTCATTTTTGTAATCTTAGAAAGGATGGAAGTCAGTAAACTTTTATGGTCAGGACTTAGGTGTTGGGCATAAATATACGCCATACCGGTATCAATGGGTAATTTTTTTAATAAAAGGCTAAAAGCTTCGAGTCCTCCGGCTGATGCACCGATGGCTACCACAGTAAAAGAGTTTTTTAGACCTTCTTTTTCTGGTGTCAATTTATTTGAAGTGGATTTTTTAGCTGATTTCATAATATATTAAATGGGTATTTTTAATTTTATAGTTAAAGGATTGACTATAATTTTTTTGTTACATCCATAACTTCACGAGACCTTATAATTAGAATTGTATTACAAATATTTGTTTAAAAGTAAGAAAATATGTTTTATGAATTTTTAATTATTTCGAGTTCTTCTTCTAATTCGATACAAGCTTGTAAGCAAACTTGTTCAAGTTGTAGCACTAAATCATGTATTTCGTTTGATTTTTCTTGGGCCATTGTAAGTTCTTGAATTTTTTTTGCTAAGTTTTCAAAATCGGGACTGATTCCCATTATTGAAAAAGACGGAATCATTTTATGAGCTGCAGCTCCTAATAAAGACCAATTTTGGTCAGCAAAACTTTGTTTAATTGTATCTATTATAGGAGGAGTTTGTGCTAAATAGAGTGAAATCATTTCCATCATTAATTTTGGATTTGATTTTGTTCTCTGATTTAAATAAGTAAGATCGATATATCTTAATTTTTTCTTTGGTTTTTCTTCATTTTCAAAAATTGTATTGACTTTAGCACGTTTAGGTTTGTTTAAGATACCAATTATTTTACTATGCAACAGCCTTTCATCAATTGGTTTAGCCATATAATCATTCATTCCCAATGCTTTGCATTTATCTGCGTCAACAGTTGTCACATCAGCGCTTAACGCAATTATGGGAATTGTAGAATTCATGGTATTTCTAATGTATTCTGTAGCTTCAAATCCATTCATTTCTGGCATTTGCAAATCCATCAAAATGATATCGTAATCTTTTTCTTTAAGTTTTTCAATAGCTATTTTACCATTTTCAGCAATGTCATTAGCAAATCCAAAATCTTCTAAAAGTGTTTTCATTAGTAATTGATTGAGTGCAATATCTTCAACCACTAAAACTTTTATATTATTTATTTCTGAATCTAACTCCAACATTTCATTCTCTAATACTGTATCGGTATTTGTTTTTTCAAAAGATAATGTAAAGCTAAATGTTGATCCTTCATTAATTATGCTTTTTACACGAATACTACCGCCTTGAGGCTCAATTAATTGTTTTACAATGGCAAGACCTAGTCCAGTTCCGCCATACAATCTTGAAGTTCCGCTGGTTGCCTGTTGAAAATTTTCAAATATTGTTCCTATTTTTTCCTCAGAAATGCCAATTCCTGTATCTGTTACCGCAAACTCAAGAATTACGTTATCATTATTTTCATGTAATAAATTAACACTTACCGTAATTTTTCCTTTGGTTGTAAATTTCACTGCATTACTTACCAGATTTAAAATAACTTGATGCAAACGAACCGAATCTCCTAATAGGATTGTAGGTATTTTAGGATCATATATTTTGACTAATTTTAAATTTTTTTCTTGAATTTTTGCTTCAAATAAATGAAGCATAGCTGAAATGGTGTATTCCATTTTGAAAGGTGTTTTCTCAAATGTCATTTTACCAGCATCTACTTTTGCTAAATCGAGTATGTCGTTTATAAGAACGATTAATGTGTCACCACTTATTTTAATGGCGTTTAAATATTCCTTTTGTTTAGTTGACAAATCCGTTTTTAATACCACTTTTGTAAATCCAATAATGGCATTCATTGGTGTACGAATTTCATGGCTCATATTAGACAAGAATTGCTGTTTAGCCTTTACCGCATTTTTAGCTGTAATGGTGGCACTTTCAGCATTTATTTTAGCTTCTTCAGCAATTGTTGTGGCTAATTCAGCAAAAACCTTGGCTTCAATCAATTCTTTTTCAATTCTTTTTTGATCCGTAACATCTCTGGCGACAATAACAACTCCAAGCACATTTTCTTTATCATCTTTATATACTGATCCGTTGAATAATACTTCTGTTAACTTGCCGTTTTTATGACGAAGTATTAATGGAGAATCGGCAACGAATCCTTTTTCGAATACTTTTTGATATACTTCACCTGCTTTTTGTGGTTCAGTGAAATAATCAAAAAAATCAGTCCCAATTAGTTTTTCACGTGATATTCCGGTTACTTTTACTGATGCATTATTCATATCCGTTATTTTTCCTTCGGGGCTAATCGCAAATAAAGGGTCATGGCTTGCTTCAATAAGACTAAGAGAGTATTTTGAAAGTAATTTTTGGGCCTTAAGATCGGTGTTAAGCTTTTTTAGTTGTTCAGCTTGAATTAATAATTCTTGGTTTTTTTTATACAAATCCACAAAAACAGCCACTTTTGCTTTTAATATTTCTGGTAAAAGGGGTTTTATCATATAATCGACTGCACCAGCCTGATACCCTTTATAAATTTGTGAGGAATTATCCATGCTTGCCGTTAGAAAAATAATCGGAACATGTTTAAGTTGTTCTATTTGACGAATTAATTCTACGGTTTCAAATCCATCCATCATCGGCATTTGTACGTCTATTAATATGATGGCAAAATCTTGTTGGTGAAGCAGAATTTTTAATGCTTCATTACCGGAATTTGCTTTTACACACAAATAATTTTCGTTAGAAAGGATTACTTCTAAGGCAAACAAATTTTCAGGAAGATCATCGACCAATAAAATTTTAACAGGGCTATTTATTTTCATTTTCAATTGTAAAATAAAAGTTTGAATGTTGGAATACCAACAAAAAAAGTTTAATTATAATGAATAGTGGATATACCACTTTCGCAATTACGTTTTATTATTTACTTAACCATACACGCATTAACGACAGTAAACGTTCTACATCAATAGGTTTTGTGATGTAGTCGTTAGCGCCAGCATCAATACATTTTTGTTTGTCGTCTTTCATGGCTTTTGCGGTAAGCGCAATTACAGGTAAGTTTCTAAATTTTATCTGAGATCGTATTCGTTTCATTGCTTCGTAACCATCCATTTCAGGCATCATAATATCCATTAATACCATTTCAATGTCACTATGCACATTCAGCATCTCCAATGCATTTTTTCCGTTTTCGGATTTTATGACTTCCATTCCTCGTTCTTGCAATATTTTGGACAATGCAAAAACATTACGCATATCGTCATCTACCAATAATATTTTTTTTGAATGAAATATAGCTTCTTTATCATGCAAACTATTAATAATTATTTGTTTCGATTTTGGTAAATTACTGATGGTACGGTGAAGGAACAGCGCTGTTTCATCCAGCAATCGTTCTTCTGATTTGATGCCTTTTATAATAATGCTCTCCGCATATTTTTGGAGTAGATTATTTTCTTCTTTTGTAAGTTCTTTTCCAGTGTAAACAATAATAGGAGGCATTTTATGGTCTTTTATATCCTCTAGTTTATTGATAAGGTCAAAGCCACTTATGTCAGGTAAACCAATATCCAGTATGATACAATCAATATGATTCTCTTGATAGAATGCTAAAGCTTCTTTGCCGGTTGCAGCTTCAAAACAATGTATATCACTATTACCAATAAGTATTTTCATTGCTTTTCTTGAATTTTCATTATCTTCAATAATCAACAGATTTTTTATTTTTCTATTCACAAAATTTTCAATTCGGTTGAAGGCTTCTTCCAATTCATTTTTAGTGATTGGTTTCATCAGGTATTCTACAGCACCTTCTCTGATTGGTTCCAGTGAACGGTCATTTGCCGAAATAATATGTACAGGAATATGTCTTACTGATGGATTTGCTTTTAATTCATGCAATACTTGCTGTCCTTTGATTCCCGGTAAACCCATATCGAGAATGATTGCTTGGGGTTTGTATTTTGAAGCAAGCAATAGACCATCTTCTCCAGTTGCTGCCGACAAACATTTGAATCCTTTTTTGTTGGCTTGATTCAAAAGTATAGCTGCAAAATTTCGATCATCTTCAATAATGAGTACTACCTTATCATCTGCGCTTATTGTATCTCTGTCATCTTTTATGGTATCATAATTTAAATATTCAGTTTCATTTTTTGTGCGTGGTGCATACAAAACAGGTTTCAATTTAATTGTACTGAAAGTTTCTTTTTCAGGGAATATTTCAAGCGGAATTATGAGTGAAAAAGTTGATCCTTCGTCTATAGTACTGCTTACTTTTATTTCGCTTTCTAATAATTTAGCAAGTTCTCGTGAAATGGAAAGTCCTAATCCCGTACCGCCATACTTTCTGGAAGTACCGCCTTCGGCTTGCTGAAAAGCTTCAAATATGGCAGTTTGCTTGTCTTCTGAGATTCCAATCCCTGTGTCAGTAACAGAAATGTTCAAAGTAGTTTCCGTATTTGGGTCAATACGTATCGTTACACTTCCTTTTTCGGTAAATTTTATAGCATTAGATATTAGGTTTTTCAATATCTGATTCAAACGTTGTGAATCGGTGTGGATAAATTCAGGTAAAGCTGTCGCCAATTTGCAAACAAGTTCTAACCCTTTTTGTTGCGCCTGATGTTTAAAATCGCGAAGTAGATTATCTGTAAAATTTTTCAATGCTATTTTTTCAACATTTATAGACATTTTCCCTGCTTCAATCTTGGAGAGGTCTAAAACTTCATTAATTAATACAAGAAGGTCATGACCACTTTTATAGATTATCTCAGCACTTTCAACCTGAACGTCATCCAGATTTTTCTTTCTGTTTTCTGATAAATCTTTTGAGAGGATTAACAAACTATTAAGCGGCGTTCTTAACTCATGGGACATGTTTGCAAGAAATTCTGATTTATACTTGCTGCTAATTTCCAGTTGTTTTGTTTTTTGTTCTATATCATTTTTTGAAGCTTCAACTTCCTTGTTTTTTTCTTCTAATGATTGAGTCTGCTCTTCCAATTCTTCATTGGTCATTTGCAATTCCTCTTGCTGTTGTTTTAGATTTTGCGCCTGTTGTTCTAATTCTTCATTCAATTGTCTGAGCTCTTCTTGCTGTATTTGAAGTTCTTCAGCTTGAGTGGAAAGTTCTTTGTTAGCAAAACTTAACTCTACAGCTCTTTTTTCTTTCTCTTCATTTTGATAAGCGAGTTCTTTGTTAGCAATTCCTAACTCAGCTGCCCTTTTTTCTTTCTCTTCGTTTTGATAGGCAAGTTCTTTGTTTGCAATTCCTAACTCTGCCGCTCTTTTCTCTTTTTCATCATTTTGATAAGCGAGTTCCTTGTTCGCAATTCCTAACTCTGAAGCCCTTTTCTCTTTCTCATCATTTTGGTAGGCTAGTTCTTTGTTCGCAATTCCTAACTCTGCCGCTCTTTTTTCTTTTTCATCATTTTGATAGGCGAGTTCTTTGTTAGCAATTCCTAGCTCTGCAGCCCTTTTTTCTTTTTCATCATTTTGATAGGCGAGTTCTTTGTTAGCAATGGCTAATTCTGCAGCCCTTTTTTCTTTTTCTTCAGCTTG
Organism: Flavobacterium cryoconiti; assembly: GCF_048158645.1. NCBI lineage: Bacteria > Pseudomonadati > Bacteroidota > Flavobacteriia > Flavobacteriales > Flavobacteriaceae > Flavobacterium > Flavobacterium cryoconiti. Next base: position 30,590 of record NZ_JBLNKW010000011.1, read on the forward strand.
TTGAACAGTATTAACGCTGATAGCTATACTGTTCATAGAAACATTAATGAATTCCTTCTCAGTTTCATTGAAATCAGTAAGCTTACCTATTTCTATTACGCCTATCGTTTTACCTTCAAGTAAAAAAGGGGTAATGAGCAAATTTTTTGGTTTTGCATTCAAAACGGATGAAGTGATTCGTATTTGATCTTCGGATATATCGCTTAAATAAATTTGTTTTTGTTCCCAAGCGGCTTGACCAATTAACCCCTCATTTAATTTGAATTTTTCATTAGTGTCTTTTGCAGCTGAAAAGGCAAATTTACCGTTGAGTGTCAGGATGTTTTCTTTTTCATTAAAGAGATACACAGCTCCTATATTTGCGTTCAGATAAGTACATAAAAAACTGATAGTATTGTTCGCTAACTGTGCTATACTTTGATCTCCTATTAATTTTTCATTAAGTTCGGAGTTACCTGTAAGTAGCCAGTTTTTATTAGCAGTTTCAGATTCGGAGCTTTTAAGAGCTTTTAAATTTTCAGTAACTATAGTGTAAACAACGATAAGAATCATAACAATGATTAACAATAAAACAGCAAAAACAATATTAAACTTACTGGCATCATCTTCACTGATTTGTATTCTTTCGGCAAGTAAAGTTTCTTCAGATTCCTGTGCTTTATCAATTGTTCTTCTTATTTCATCTTGCAATTGTTTTCCTTCGCCTGAAGCAACAAATTCGATTGCTTTTTTAAAATCCGTTTTGCGAATAGCTATGCATTTATTTAAATTATCAAAACGCATTTTGAGCTCTTTTGTAAGTTCCTCAATGTGTTTTTGCTGATTGGGATTGTCTTTTGTTAATTCCTTTATTTTATCCAATTGCTCGATTGCTTTTGTATTGGCTGATGTAAAAGGTTTCAGAAAATCAACATCGCCTGTAATGACATAACCCCGTACACCAGTTTCTGCATTAACAGAAGACATCAGTATTTGTTCGAATTCATATAATACCTGATTGGAATTATTTACCAAGGCATTTGAAGCGACAAATTTTTCACTGTTTTTAAAAGAGAAAATTGCAACTCCTAAAAGGACTAAAGCACAAGCAATGAATCCGATTACTATTTTTCTACCAAGGGTCATTTCCATTCTATAATATTTGTAAAGGTTATCGAAATTATTCTTTTTGTTTATCAATTTTTATCAGTAACTCAACTATGTTCTCTAATGATAAAATATAATCAGATTCAATAGCAGCAATTGCAGACTTTGGCATATAAGGTGATTCTGCAGTTTTCGGGTCTTGAATGATGGCTAGACCACCTAATTCTTTTATTCGTTTTATACCTCCGGTCCCGTCATGATTAGAGCCTGTAAGTACGATCCCAATTAATTTGTTTTTATAGGCTTCAGCTGCCGATTCAAATAATACATCAATTGAAGGTCTTGCAAAATTTACACGCTCGTCTATGGTAAAGGAAAAGGTTTTATCTTTTTCAATCAGCAAGTGATAATTAGGTGGAGCAATATAAATTTTGCCTTTTTCAATTTTTTCTTTTTCATCCACTTCTTTTATATCAAGTGGACTTTTTTCATTTAAAAGTTTTATCCATAGACTATCTGAATGGGCACCTAAATGCTGCACTATAATAATGGGTGTATTGAAATCTACGGGTAAAGCTGAAAATATAATTTTCAAAGCGTTCATGCCACCAGAAGAAACCCCTATTACTATTGCTTCATACTGCATTTAATATTTCTTTTTAAATATTCGTTGTTTTGTATCCAACTCTATATATTGTTCATGCAGATCAGTAAATCGTAAACTTTCTTTGGATCCCAAACATAAAATGCCTCCATTAATGATGCTATTATAAAAAAGAGTCTGGACTTTGTTTTGTAAATTTTTATCAAAATAAATCAGCACATTTCGACATAATATTAAGTGTACTTCAGCAAATACACTATCTGTAACCAAATTATGATTGGCCCAAACAATATTTTTTTTTAATGATTGATTCATAATGACGTTATCATAATTGGACGTATAATAACTGGAAAATGATTCTTTTCCTCCTGACAATTGATAATTTGTAGTGTATTCTTTTATCATTTTGTTCGAAAAAATCCCATCTTTTGCACGGTTCAAAGCCATCTGGTTAAAATCAGTTGCATAAATAGTAGTCCTGTCATACAATCCTTCTTCTTGCAAAAGGATAGCCATCGAATATGCTTCTTCTCCAGTTGCACAGCCAGCATGCCATATTTTTATAAAGGGATATGTTTTTAAAATTGGGATAACTTTTTCTCGTAATGATCTATAAAAGGCTGGGTCACGAAACATTTCGGTTACTGTTATCGATAAATCCTGTAGCAGCTCAGAAGCAAATGTTTCATCTTTCAAAACCTTAGATTGCATTTGAGAAATATCTTCAAAGCCCGAAAATGACATTCTGTTCATGATTCTGCGCCTGATATGAGCTTGAGAATACTGCCTGAAATCATAGCCATATTTTCTATAAATAGCTTCCAATAACAATGAAATTTCCAGATCCGAGGTGTCTTTATACTGCATTTTTGTAAAATAAATTTGGTTTTTTTCTACCAAATTAGAACTGATTAATCTAACGAGCGATGAAACTTATGGAGAATTATAGTAAAAAACAGGTTACATGCGATCCATATACCAACTTAATTCTTTTTCCATTTTTTGATATTTAAAAATGGTAGAGATAATTTTTTGTAAGCGTACAAATGCTGTTTCACTTTTCACAACATAATCAAATGCCTTATGATGCATACAGTTTATAGCCACTTCAATTTTATCCTGCGAAGACAACATTACAACTGGAGTTTGCACATTGAAAGCTTTAATTTTGTCTAAAGTTTCAAGCCCGTTCATGGCATCTTGTACGATACCATCAAGTTGGTAATCCAATATTATTACATCAGGATTATGAGATAAATTTTCCACACACAGTTCTCCTGTAGAATAGGTTTCAATTATAAAATCTGCATTTTCCAGAAACTCAATTTCTAAAGATTTTAAAAACAATGCATCATCATCTACCAGAAAAATTTTTATTTTGTTTTCGTTTTTCACTATTATTTATTTTTAATTACATTAAGTTCTTCTTCTAATTCACAACAGGCCTGCAAACAAATTTTTTCTAGTTGAAGTACTAAGTCATTTATTCCTTCTTCTTTTTCTTGTGCGCTTGCAAATTCCTGAATTTTTTTTGCTATGTTTTCAAAAGCAGGGCTAATCCCCATTATTGAAAAAGAGGGGATCATTTTATGTACTGCTGCACCTAATAAAGACCAATTTTGGTCTGCTAAACTTTGTTTAATAGTCTCAATTAATGGTGGTGTTTGTATTAAGTACAGCGAGATCATTTCCATCATTAATTTGGGGTTAGATTTAGTCCGCTGATTTAAATAAACTAAATCAATACATCTTATTTTTTTCTTTATATCCTCACTTTCATTGAAATTGTCTTTTAAATTCTCATTAAGTTTTGTAGTTAGTTTTTCCAGTTTAGGTTTCTTTAATATACCAACTATTTTACTATACAACAGCTTTTCATCAACGGGTTTTGCAAGATAATCATTCATTCCAACTGCTTTGCATTTAGCCAAATCAACAGTTGTTACATCAGCAGTTAAAGCAATAATAGGAATTTTAGAATTCATCGTATTACGAATGTATTCTGTGGCTTCAAATCCATTCATTTCGGGCATTTGTAAATCCATCAGAATGATATCATAATCTTTTTCTTTAAGTTTTTCTATCGCTATTTTACCATTTTCGGCAATATCTAAACCAAATCCAAAATCATCCAATAACGTTTTCATTAGTAATTGATTGAGTGCTATATCTTCAACAACTAATACTTTTATATTTTTTATTTCAGTATCTAATTCCATCAGCTCAGTTTCTAATTCGGCATCAGCATTTGTTTTTTGAAAGCTTAAAGTAAAGCTAAATGTAGAACCTTCATTAACGATGCTTTTCACACGAATACTACCTCCTTGCGGTTCTACTAATTGTTTTACTATGGCAAGACCTAATCCTGTTCCTCCATACAATCTGGAGGTTCCGCTAGAGGCTTGTTGAAAATTTTCAAATATTTTTCCTATTTTCTCTTTAGGTATACCAATCCCTGTATCAGTTACAGCAAATTCAATAATTACTTTATCATCATCTTCATGTAACAAATGAACGCTGACAGTAATTTTCCCCATAGTTGTAAACTTTACGGCATTACTGACTAAGTTTAGAATAATTTGGTGCAAACGAATTGGGTCTCCAACTAAAACTTTAGGAATTCGACTATCATATTCTTTTACTAGTTTTAAATTTTTTTCTTGAATTTTTGTTTCAAATAAATGTAGCATAGCTAATATTGAGTCTTTCATTTTGAAAGGTATTTTCTCAAAAGTCATCTTACCTGCATCTACCTTTGCTAAATCAAGTATGTCATTGATGAGAACAATTAATGCATCGCCACTCATTTTAATAGCATCCAAATATTCTTTTTGTTTAGCTGTCAAATCTGTTTTTAACACCACTTTTGTAAATCCGATAATGGCATTCATCGGCGTACGAATTTCATGACTCATATTTGACAAAAATTGCTGTTTTGCCTTTACTGCATTTTCTGCAATGATAGTAGCACTTTCGGCATTTCTCTTGGCTTCTTCAGCAATTTCCGTTGCTAACTCAGCAAAAATTCTTGCTTCAATCAGCTCATTCGCAATCCTTTTCTGATCCGTTACATCTCTTGCAACAATTACAACGCCAAGCACATTTCCTTTATCATCCTTATAAACTGAGCCGTTAAACAATACATCCGTTAATTTACCGTCTTTGTGGCAAAGTGTTAGAGGTGAATCAGCAACAGAACCTTTTTCAAATACTTCCTGATATACTTCTCTAGCTTTTTGTTGTTCGGTAAAATAATCAAAGAAATCAGAATCAGTAAGTTCTTCTCTTGTCATACCTGTAATGTTTACCAATGCTTCATTCATATCGGTAATTTTTCCTTTGGTATTTATTGTAACCAATGGATCAAGACTTGCTTCAATCAAACTAAGAGAATATTGCGAAGCTAATTTTGCAGTATAGCTTAATTCTTCAAGCTGTTTATTTAAAATTTCACGTTTTACTTTTTCATTATTTTGAAATAGAAGTTCTTCATTAGCAATGATTAATTCGTTCGCCCGTTTTTCTTTCTCATCGTTTTGAAACAGAAGCTCTTTGTTGGCTATAACTAATTCAGCTGCTCGTTTTTCTTTCTCTTCATTTTGAAAAAGAAGCTCTTTATTAGCTATTATTAATTCAGCTGCTCGTTTTTCTTTTACTTTATATTGTAAAGCAAGTTCTTTATTTGCAATTACTAATTCAGCTGCCCTTTTTTCTTTTTCATTGTTTTGAAAAGCTAGTTCTTCATTAGCAATTACTAATTCGGCTGCTCTTTTTTCTTTTTCATCATTTTGAAAGGCTAACTCTTTGTTTGCAATAATCAATTCATTGGCTCTTTTTTCTTTTTCATCATTTTGATGCGCCAATTCTTGATTAGCAATTCTTAAATCTAATGCCCATTTTTGCTCTGCTATATCTCTTGCAACAACAACAACGCCAAGTACATTTCCGCTGTCGTCTTTATAAACGGATCCATTAAATAAAACATCGGTCAATTTTCCTTCTTTATGCCTAAGGGTCAGTGGCGAGTCAGTCACTGAGCCTTTCTCAAACACTTCCTGATAAACTTCTCGAGCTTTTTGTTTCTCAGTAAAATAATCAAAGAAATCTGATTTAGTGAGTTCTTTACGCGTCATACCGGTAATGTTCACTAATGCTTCATTCATATCAGTAATCTTACCTTCAGTATTTATGGTAACTAGTGGATCAAGACTTGCTTCGATTAAGCTTAAAGAATATTTTGAAAGTAATTTTTGGGCTGTAACATCTCTCGCAGCCGCAAAAACCCCAAGAACATTTCCTTTATCATCTTTATAAACGGAAGCATTGTATAACACATCCGTTAATTTTCCGTTTTTATGTTTTATCGTTAGTGGATAATCAGCAACAAAACTTTTCTCAAAAACTTGTTGATATCCTTGTTTTGCTTTTTCTTGTTCGGTAAAATAATCGGAAAAATCAGTTCCAATTAAATTTTCCCTAGAAATCCCTGTAATTTTTATTGATGCTTCGTTTACATCAGTAATCTTTCCGTCAACACTAATAGTAACAAATGGATCTAAACTAGCTTCAATTAAACTCCGGGTAAATTGAGACTCGTGTTTGTTTGTTGTGCCCATTTTAATTATTTATATCATTAGAATTTCCAATGTCTTCAATTGGATTTCTTCTTTTATCCTTCAATTGTTTGAAATGCGAAGGGGATAAACCAGTAACTTTTTTAAACTGACTAGAAAGATGCGCTACACTGCTATAGTTCATTTTCCAAGCAATTTCAGTAATGTTTAATTCACCATAAATAATTAGTTCCTTTATTCGTTCCGTTTTGTGAGAAATTATAAATTGCTCAATTGTAGTTCCTTGTACTTCCGAAAACAAGTTAGACAAATACGTATAATCATGATTTAGTTTTTCACTTAGATAATCAGAAAAGTTCACTTTTATGTTTTCAGTAGAATGGTGGACCATTTCAATAATCACATTTTTTATTTTCTCAATGAGCATGGCTTTCTTATCATCCATTAATTCTAGCCCAGAATTCAAGAGCGCTGATTTAAGTTTTTCACGTTGATCCATAGAAATAGCTTCCATGATTTCAACTTCGCCTAAATCAACAACAATGAAATGTAGTCCAAGTTTTTTCAATTCCTCTTTTACCGCCATTTTACAGCGATTACTAACCATGTATTTGATATATAGTTTCAAATTATTTTTTTTAACAGATTATGTAAAAATCGGATAAACAGTACTAAAAACACTTACATAACTTTAAAAAAAAGTTGCATAATTCACACATTATTAATTTCAATTTATTTTTAATAATGTAGCCTTCGGTAGGAAAATGAGTAATTAAAAAGGGCTCTGTTTTTGAATAAAATGAACCCATTGGCTATTTTAATTTTTTTAAATTTACGAATAAACGCCGACAAAGACGCATCATTCGAATTTTAATAAAATAATTGTGAGGTTTAGGATCCAATAATCCGCGAATAATTTTAAATAGATTACAGCCCACAGATTCATCAAAGTAATGAATCGTTTAAAGACAAAATACTTTAGTCAGTTATTTTCTGTTATTGAACTGCTATTGATACAAAGTTGTTATTTGTGTAGCTGTATTGTAATTTTTTTTGGTTTTATCGGAAGCTGTCGAAAAGTATGTTTTTCGATTAACAGCAGTAAAATTGCCTATTTGACTGCTAAATTTACTGGCATTTCCTTTAATGTTAAAACGAATCGATTGAATATCGGTAGTTTTCATTTTATTCATTTCTAAAGGAGAAAAGGTGTAATACGATACAATGTTATTTTCTATATTTTCCCTAATCCCTTTATCAGAACATATTATGATGGTATTATCAGTTAAATAAACATAGACTACTCCTGAAATATTAAATGTGGGGTTTGTAGTTGCAACGGCTAATTTTAGGATGCCGCCATTTTCTGTTTTTGCAATTTGTATAGCTGTAATTCCTGTCAAGGCATAATTTTCACAAATAAAATCCCAAGAATTCGTAGCGTGATACAATTTAGAACCTTTAAAACTCAATGTTTCCTGACTGGTAGCAGAAAACGTAAACGTAATTAATAAAATAAGCAGGACTTTTTGATTCATGAATTCAGGGCTATTAATTGAAATTATTTATATTGAAAAGGATCTATCCAATCGAGTGATTTAATAGCCGAAACTTTGTTTTCTTGATTCATTGAAACCCGAAGTTCTTTGTTGGCAACTTTCTTTGTATATAATGCTTTATAACGAAAAATAGTAGTTAGATCACTATTGTTCTTATAGATTTCAACTAGCTGAAGGTCTTTAAAAGTACCATAATATTGACGGAATCTGGTACATGTTTTTGTCAAGCGTTCTTCGGTTGTATTTTTAATTACCGAAGCTGTTGCTTCACTTTCGTTAAAAGGTTTAAACTTAGAAGTGTTACAGGTCATTAAAACCCTTTTTCCTAATTCATAAGCTTTGTCTTTTTGAGATTCACTCACTTCAGAAAATGTTAGTTTGACTAATTTTACTTCCTCAGGTTTAGGTGCAGTAACAACGGTTTTAGATTTACAACCAACTAGTAAAACAATGCCTAGAATGAGAATTATTTTTTTCATAATTTATGTAATTTTTAATAATAAGTTAGGATCAGGACAATTTTCTAAATAATAATCCAGATCATTTTTGCTGCAAACTCCAGGATAATCGCCAAAATTAGCTCCGATATTTTTTATAATCTGAAAATGTAAGTGAGGTGCATAATCTCCATTAATTGGTGAATTCCCCAAAGTTGCTATTTGTTGTCCTTTTTTAACAATATCTCCAATTTCAATTTTAGTAATACTTTCTAATGAAAGATGGCCGTACAAAGTATAAAAATTTTTATTTTCTATTTTGTGTTCTAAAATAATGGTTGGACCATAATCTCCCAAACCTGCATTATAATTAAAACTATGAATAGTTCCATCAACTGCTGCTAATACAGGAGTTCCAGCTTTTATCCATAAATCTAATCCAATATGAATATTTCGCTCTTCGGATTTAGTATCATTAAAAACAGCGCTTCGTTTGTATAAATTACGCTCTTCATTATAACCTCCAAATGCGACTTTTGCTCCGCTTGTTGTTAAATAATTTTCGATATATCTTTCGAAATCAATAGCATTACCAATATCCAATTTTAATAATTCAGGATTAAAAGTTGATAAATCTAAAGAGATATATTTTTTATAATCAATGGACTCATCTATTACTTTGACATTTTGTATGCTTTTCAAAAGAGTTTCCAAAGTGTTCATTTTCTATTATTTTTAATAAAGTTTAAATTTAAAATAAAAAATGCCAACATAAATAATTTATGTTGGCATTATAACTTTTAATTAAGAGAATAATCGAGTATTATTTTTTGATCTCAATTTTTGCTTCACCACCCGAAACAGTAACACTCGTTTTAGTTGTTCCATCTTTGGTACTAACATTTACACCATCAGTACCTACTTTTATAGAAGTACTATCTTTCGCTTCTCCTGAAACTGCTGGAGTGGATGGTGTAGATGCGCTAGATGTTTCCACTTGTGGCGCAATAGGATTGTCGTCTTTTTTCTTGCAGGAAACAATCGTCATAATCGAAAGTGCTCCTAAAATTAGTGTTATCTTTTTCATCTTATTTTTTTATTATGGTTATTGACTAATGAATTGATTACCAATTTAGTATTTTAATTTTTTATAAACAAACGATTGATTAAGATTCAAAAAAAATCCCAACTTCAAGTTGGGATTTCGATTTATAAATAATTATGTTTTAATACAAACTTGGGAACTTCGAAGGATTTACCTCATTCATCATTCCATATACTTTTTCGAATATATCTTCTGCAGATGGTTTAGAGAAATAGTCACCATCTGTGCCATAAGCTGGTCGGTGCGCTTTTGCAGTTAATGTTTGCGGTTTGCTGTCTAAATAAGTATAGGCATCTTGTTGTTCTATAATTTGTTGTAAAATATATGCCGAAGCACCTCCAGGAACATCTTCGTCGATTACTAAAAGACGATTCGTTTTGGCTATGCTTTTTACCACATCTTGATTAATATCAAATGGTAATAATGATTGTAAATCGATTACCTCGCAATCAATGCCTACTTCAAGAAGCTCTTTTGCGGCTTGTTGTACTAATCTTAAGGTTGATCCATAAGAAACTAAGGTAATGTCAGTTCCTTCTTTCAACGTTTCAACAACGCCAATTGGTGTTTTAAATTCGCCGTAATTTAAAGGCATTTTTTCTTTTAATCGGTAACCATTTAAACATTCAATCACTAAAGCAGGTTCATCACATTCCAATAAACTGTTATAAAAACCGGCAGCTTGTGTCATATTTCTTGGAACCAAAACGTGAATTCCTCTTATAGCATTTATTATCATTCCCATAGGCGAACCAGAATGCCAGATTCCTTCTAATCGATGACCACGTGTTCGTATGATAAGTGGTGCTTTTTGTTTTCCTACGGTGCGGTATCTTAATGTTGCTAAATCGTCACTCATGATTTGAATAGCATACAATAAATAATCTAAATATTGAATTTCGGCAATAGGGCGTAAGCCTCTTAAAGCCATTCCAATACCTTGACCAATAATTGTTGCTTCACGAATTCCGACATCGGCTACACGAAGTTCTCCATATTTTTCCTGCATTCCTTCTAAACCTTGGTTTACATCACCAATATTTCCGGCATCTTCACCAAAAATTAGTGTTTCAGGATATTTTGTGAAAATAGCATCAAAGTTATCACGTAAAATCATGCGACCGTCCGTATCTTCTTTTGCATTTTCAGAATATTCAGGTAAAACTTTTTCTGCTGAGAATACATTTAAATCTGTTTCAGAAAATAAGTTGCTACTGAATTTTTGTTGGGTTTTATTGGTATACGAAGTGATCCAAAGAGACAATTCCTCTTTACCTTTTTCGTTCATTGCTAAACGCAACACTTTTCGGGCAGTTACCAGAATCTCTTTTTTCAAAGGTGATTTTATACTGTTTAAATCCGTAATCAGTTTTAGTATTCTTTCTTTGTTTTTACTTGTTTCTGCTATTTTTTGTAATAAAGAAACAAGCTCTTTTTGTTCTTCAATTATAGGTTCAATGAAAGCATTCCAAGCTGCTTTTTTAGCTTCAAAAACGTCTTTCTTAGCTTGTGAATCAATTGCTTCAATTTCTTCTGGAGAAGCAACATTGATGGCAATCATCCACAGTTTCATTTGGCGAAGACAATCAAAATCTTTTTCCCATGCCAATCGATTCGAGTCTTTATATCTCTCATGAGATCCTGAACTGGAATGTCCTTGAGGTTGCGTTAATTCGTTTACATGAATTAATACTGGAATGTGTTTTTCACGAGCTATACTTGCCGCTTTTTCATAAGTAGCAATTAATTCGGCATAATCCCAACCTTTTACTTTTAATATTTCAAAACCGTTGGTATTATTCTCTCGTTGGTATCCTTTTAATATTTCAGAAATACTTTCTTTAGTGGTTTGATATCTTGCATGTACTGAAATGCCATATTCATCATCCCAAACACTCATAACCATAGGTACTTGTAAAACACCGGCTGCATTTATAGTCTCAAAAAATAGTCCTTCTGATGTACTTGCATTTCCTATTGTTCCCCAGGCTATTTCATTACCCTCTACAGAAAAATTTGCTGCGTTGGTAATTCCTGAAACTTGTCGGTATATTTTTGATGCTTGCGCTAATCCTAGTAATCGTGGCATTTGCGCTGCAGTAGGAGAAATATCTGCGCTTGAATTTTTTTGTTTAGTTAAATCTTTCCATGATCCGTCTTCATTCAAACTATGTGTTGTAAAATGGCCTCCCATTTGTCTTCCTGCTGACATCGGTTCTTGTTCAATATCTGTATGGCCATATAAACCGGCAAAAAACTGTTGCATGGTTAATTCGCCTATTGCCATCATAAAAGTTTGGTCGCGATAGTATCCAGAACGGAAATCTCCATTCTTGAACGCTTTTGCCATAGCTAACTGGGGCACTTCTTTACCATCCCCAAATATTCCAAATTTAGCCTTTCCAGTCAATACTTCTTTACGTCCTAGCAGGCTGCATTCTCTGCTTATAGTAGCTATTTTGTAGTCACTTAATACTTCAGTTTTGAAATCTTCAAATGTCAGGGTAGTATTATTTTTTTCTTTTATCATAATTGAAAAGTATAACTTTGTGCTGCAAATTTAATTAAAAACTAGCTATTTTCATAATTCATTAAAAAAAATATAATTTAATTATTAGTAGTCAATTTCTAATTAGCATATGTATTTTTTAATTATCTGTATCTAAAAATCTATTTTTTAATGAATAATGTAATAAATAGTGATTTTTATCTTTAATTAGAACCATTTTCGATTAAAAAGATTGATTAATGTTTTGGGAGAGAATGTAACCACAAATCGAATTTTTTCGTTGTAATTATTTTGTCCAATTTCCCATCCATTATTTGAATAAATTGGAAAATACAATTCGAAATAGTCCGTTACCAGATTCAGACGAATTCCACTATCGTATACGAATTTCTCATTTTGTTTTCTGTTTTTAATAAGACCAATGTCGCCATATACTTCCATCCAATTCCAAATATTGAAACTTCCGTTCAAAGTAGTAATCCATTGATTAGCAAAAGGAGTGTTTAGTTTTGATTTAAAGCCACCTTCAGCCAATATGAATTGTTGACTAAAAAAACCACTGTTTTCAGATCGTCCATAATAGTTGTAATCAAAGAGATAATCAGTAGGTCTGTCTAATGCAAAACTAAAAAAGTCTGAAGCGGTTCTATTATATAGAAAACTACCGGCATAAAGGCGTAAATTTATTTGAAAGTTGTTTTCAAATAATTTTCGATATTCAAATTCAGTGGCAACTTTTCCAAATTTACTTGATAGTTGTAAATCTGAGGTAAAGTTAAAATGATTGGTTACTTCAGTTCTTGTGTTGATGTATTTTGCGTCAAAAACGGAGTAATTCTCCGTTGAATTGTCAATCACTAAAGCACTTTTTTCTCTATTTACTAATACTTGGCGAAATAGTATTAGCTGTTTTCTATTGTCTCTAAAGTTCTCTTCTCTAATTCGTAATTGTACCGATGGATTTATCTTCAGGTAAGCGGCATCCGGAGCATAATGAAAATAAGAACCAGAAACCGAATATCTTACGTTGTAAAGTGTGCTGTTTCTGTAATTTTGATTTACGACCAATGCTGCTGAACCGGTCAGATTATTTGTTTTTGAAGAATAAGCCGGATTGATATCGAATATAAAAGGTTTGTCTAAAATAGTTTTGTTATGTAATCGCAATCCCGGTGAAAAGCCGTCATATAAATTATACGTTAGTGTGGGTACATATAAAATTTGATTGTAATACGGATCTTCTAAATCCTTCATAAAATTAAATTTTATAGGTCGATTGGTGGGATAAAAACCTTTCAATGATTTCCAATTGTTTCTTAAATTGTATTCTGGAACTTCATTATTGTAATTTAAAACGATTTTATCTGCATTTTTTCTTTCAATGGTAAAAGTACTGTCCGTTTCATTGGCATCAAGCCATTTTTTAAAAACGATTTCTCCCTTTTTTACTCCATAAATAGGAACAGGAACTGAAACATTGGTTTTGTTTTTTACTGAAAAAGTAATACTGTCTTTGGTTTTTGAGACATCAGTAAATTTGTAATCAATGATTTCACGGGAACCAATTATGGTTTTAAAAAACCAGTTAATATCTTTATCAGCATTGGATTTTAAGATCCTTTCAAAATCAGTTCTCGAAACTTGTTTTTCCTTATTTTCAATGTAGAATTGACGAATGCTATTGTTTACTTCATCATGTTCCAGATAATCATCCAGATATCTAAAACTCAATCCGGCACGGTATTTACTGGCAATTTGTTCGTTGAATTTTATCAAACTATTTTTTGGATCTCCAAGTGGCTGATCTAAGTTTTTTCGAGCCATAAGCATATAAAAATAGCTGTATTGCTCATTAAAACTTAAGTTGGTTAAGTTGTAGCTTTTTAATAATCGAAGCTTAGAAACACTTCCAAACATCTTCGTGTTAGGATGATTTTCATCAATATATTTCATCATGGTATAAACCTGAATTCCATCATAAATCCAGTTGTCTTTCCTTGGATCTAAACGCAAACTAGTCTTTAAATAGGAATTCAAATAGGTTTTCAAAAATTTAATCTCGAATATAAATTCATCTGTGAATGGACTTAAAAAAGAAGGCAATTGGTTCAATCCATAAAAAGGATTTCTCTCATAATCAGTTTGAGAAACTATTATTTTTTCATGTGGATATTTCCCAACAAGCGTATTTACATAATCCATAACACGATCAACAATAATTGCTTTTTGTATATCACTTATTTTATTTTCTTTCAAATTAGTCAGTACTTCATTGTTATTCTTTTTGAAGCTGATGAAACTGGTTTTTGGTTCTACAAAAAGACTAAAATCAGTTCGGTTGTTTCCAAACAATTTATAGTTTAAAAAATCCCCGGTCTTATTTGGCAAACTACTGTTTAAATCAGAAGTAACTTCTAAACCTACAGGTATTTTCAAAGTAATATCATAACTAGAAACCGCATTGGCAATATCATCTAAATTGTTGTTGCTGTTTCGGATAAAATTATGGTTTTCATAACGAGCAGGAGTAAGAAACCAGTTTTTAAGATTCATTTCGCCTTTATCATTAAACCCGTATTTAGTGAATTTATCGCTTGGTATTTTCGTGATATAAGTGAGATGTAAAGTAGTCTTTTGATTTGGAAGTAGTTTTTGCCTTAATTTAACTTCAATATAATCTGGATTTTTCTCTGTTCTTTCCCATGAAGCGAATAATAGATTTGCATCAATAATGGTTAAATTATTCGTACTTCCTCGTTCTTCTTCTTTAGCCAAATGAAAACCTCTGTAAAATTCATCCGAAAAACGTTTCGCCAGAGGAGTATTTTTATCAGAATACGCATTGTTCCAATCATTCAACACAATTGAAGTTAATGTGTCATTCGATTGATTGAAAAAAGTGATTTCTTGCTGAATATTCAATGTTTTGTTTGCTGAATTCAACTCAACAATCATTTTAGAATGATGTTGCGCGTATTGTTTTACTGATGCCAATAAAACAAGGGTATAAACGGCAATTTTATAGAATGATTTCAACTTCTGGGGCTAAATTTATTAAAAAAATAAATATACTTTTTTTTAAATAAAAATAGTAAGAAAACTAACAAATTAACATAAAAAAAGCTGTTGTTTAGACAGCTTTTCAATTAAAAATTAGGAGTTAAATCGTATTTTTTATAGAATTTATCCAAGACATCAACTACTTCATCTTCAGTATCGACAATTTTAAATAAATTCATATCTTCGGCACTTACCGTATGTTCTTTTTCTATTAAAACCGTTTTTATCCAATCAATCAATCCAGCCCAAAAGCTGGTGCCAACCAATATTATTGGAAATTTTGCAATCTTTTTCGTCTGAATTAAAGTTATTGCTTCAAATAATTCATCCATAGTTCCAAAACCTCCCGGCATCACAACAAAACCTTGGGAATATTTTACAAACATCACTTTTCGAACAAAGAAATAATCAAAATTTAGGTTCTTATCTCCATCAATATAAGGATTATAATGTTGTTCAAAGGGCAATACTATATTCAATCCCACCGAGGTTCCCCCACCAAGATGCGCCCCTTTATTTCCCGCTTCCATAATTCCCGGACCACCACCAGTAATCACGCCATAACCGGCTTTACTGATTTTGTAAGCAATTTTTTCAGCTAGTAAATAATATTTATCTTCCGGTTTTGTCCTGGCTGAACCAAAAATAGTCACACACGGACCTATGCGACCCATGCTTTCATAACCATTCACAAATTCGGCCATAATTTTAAAAATTGCCCAACTGTCATTGGTTCTTATTTCGTTCCAAGTTTTTCTTTTCAGTCTGTCTTGGATTACTTTATCCTCGTCATTGTCAAAATCTTCTAATCTCATATTCTCTATTTTAAATCTTGTTTTTTTGAAGCTATTTCCAGCTATACGCTTTATCTTTTCCTTGCTGGCAGCAGCAAGGAAAAGGATGCCGTTTCAATCTGGGCTAGTGCTCCCAAATACTAAAGTACCTCTTTTTTCAAAAACTACGCTCTATAACTCTTCTTAATTTTTATAATTTCTTCAGGTGTTCCTTTAGCTACAATTATTATGTCTGCTTTTCCCCTCTTTTGGAGGGGTGCCCGGAGGGCGGGGTGGTTTTATTGTAGAAATTTTCAGATATTAGTCGCTTTATTTCCAAATTCTACAACAATATATTTCTCTAATTCCGTCATCACATTACTCAAATCATGTTTTACCCTTAAATCCGAAATTTTATAAACCTTTAATCCTAATGAAAGGAGATAATCTTCTCTTTTTCGGTCGTATTCTTCTTTGTTGTCATGGCTTGATCCATCAATTTCGATTACCAATCCTAGAGTTTTTACATAAAAATCTACGATATAATTACCTATAATTCTTTGTCTGTCAAAATCTATTTTCCAGAATATTCCTTTGTGCACTTGCAACCAAAAAATCACTTCTGATAGCACACCTGCTTTACGTAATGCTCGGGATCTAGCTTTTAGTTTTATGTTGTAGGGTAAGTTTTCGATGAAATTTCTATAAATAGGCTGTGTGTTTATATAAGCCGTTATTTCCTTGTCATTTTCCATAATCCTTGTTTCTATTCCCCTCCAGAGGAGGGGTGCCATTTATGGCGGGGTGGTTTTTAGGATTCAATTTACAAAAAAATGTCAATTGTAGTGAAAATAAATAAAAACCACCCCGCCCTTCGGGCACCCCTCCAGAGGAAGGGAATTTAAGCCAACTCTTTTTTCAAAAACTGCGCCGTATAACTCTTCTTAATTTTTATAATTTCTTCAGGCGTTCCTTTGGCAATAAGTTGTCCTCCGCCTTTTCCTCCTTCAGGACCAATATCAATAATATAATCGGCTAGTTTAATCACATCCATATTGTGCTCGATAATCAATATCGTATTCCCTTTGTCCACCAGTTTATTTATTACTTCCATCAATACTCTGATGTCTTCAAAATGCAATCCGGTTGTAGGTTCGTCCAAAATATAAAACGTGTTTCCAGTATCTTTTTTAGATAATTCTCCAGCCAGTTTGATACGTTGCGCTTCACCGCCTGAAAGCGTGGTGCTTTGTTGCCCAAGCGTTATATAGCCCAAACCAACGTCCTGAATTGTTTTTACTTTTCTATAAATCTTCGGAATCATTTCAAAAAACGGAACCGCTTCATCCACCGTCATATTCAACACATCCGAAATGGATTTTCCTTTGAATCGAATCTCCAATGTTTCCCTGTTAAAACGTTTCCCTTGGCAAGTTTCACATTCTACATACACATCGGGTAAAAAGTTCATCTCAATCGTTCGCACACCAGAACCTTCACAGGTTTCACAACGCCCGCCTTTGACATTAAAACTAAATCTCCCTGCTTTATATCCCCGAATCATACTTTCGGAGGTCATCGTAAACAGGTTCCTGATTTCGGTAAAAACTTCAGTATATGTTGCCGGATTACTTCTTGGCGTTCTGCCAATCGGACTTTGGTCTATATCAATGACTTTATCGATATGTTCCAATCCTTCAATTTTTTTATAGGGCTGTGGCTTTTTTACGCCGTTGAAATAATACGCGTTCAAAATAGGGTAGAGCGTCTCATTTATCAAAGTTGATTTTCCGCTTCCCGAAACTCCGGTTACACAAATCATTTTACCCAAAGGCAATTCTATCGAAACATTTTTCAAGTTATTTCCTGTTGCCCCGGTCAGTTTTAGAAATTTTCCATTTCCTTCCCGACGTTTTGCTGGAACTTCAATTTTCATTTCACCATTCATGTACATCGCCGTTATGGTATGATGTTTCAAGATTTCAGCTGGTGTTCCTTTGCTGATTATTTCTCCACCATATTTTCCTGCTTTTGGTCCAATATCAATCACATAATCGGCACGTTCAATCATATCCTTATCATGTTCCACCACAATTACGGAGTTTCCAATATCGCGTAATTGTTCGAGAGAATGAATCAATTTGTCATTGTCTCTTTGGTGTAAACCAATACTTGGCTCATCCAGAATATACAAAACACCAACCAATTGCGAACCAATTTGTGTTGCCAAACGGATTCGTTGTGCTTCACCACCAGAAAGTGATTTTGAACTTCGGCTTAAAGCCAAATAGTCCAAACCTACATTCATCAAAAAGTTCAATCGGTCCTTAATCTCTTTGATTACTTCAGTAGCAATAATTTTTTGTTTATCAGATAAATGGTTTTCTAAATCAAGAAACCAAGCTGTCAAATCTGAAATATCCATATCACACAATTCGGTAATATTTTTTTCATTGATTTTAAAGAACATCGCTTCTTTTTTCAAACGGGAACCTTCGCAAACGGGACATTTTATTTCGTCCATAAACTCCTTCGCCCAACGTTTTATAGTTGTAGAACCACTTTCGTCATGTTGGTTTTTTATGAAATGCGAAATCCCTTCAAAATCAATTTTGTATTCTCGTGCAACGCCTAAATCTTTAGAATTGATGGTGAACTTTTCTTTTCCGCCATTCAAAATCATTTCCATTGCTTCCTCTGGAATTGTTTCTATGGCATCCGTCAATTTGAAACCATATTTTTCTCCTATAATTTCTAATTGCTTAAAAATCCATGAGGATTTATATTCTCCTAAAGGAGCAAAACCGCCATTTTTTATGGATAATTTCGGGTTTGGAATAATCTTTTTGGTATTGATTTCGTTTACTGTTCCTAAGCCGTTGCAATGATCACAAGCCCCTTTTGGGGAATTGAAAGAGAATAAATTCGGTTCCGGATTTTGGTATGAAATTCCAGTACTTGGACACATCAGATTTCTGCTAAAAAAACGAACTTCATTAGAATCTTGATCTAAAACCATCAATACATTCTCCCCGTGATGCATCGCCGTGTTGATGCTTTCAGTCAAACGTTTTTCATTTTCTGGAGTATCATCAATCACCATTCGGTCGACAACGATTTCTATGTCATGTGTTTTATAACGGTCTAATTTCATTCCTAAAGTAATATCCAGGATATCACCATTTACACGAACTTTAAGGAAACCTTGCTTGGCAATTTGTTGGAAAAGCTCGGCATAATGTCCTTTTCGAGCGCGAATAACAGGAGCTAAAATATTGATTCGTTTTCCTTTAAAATCCTGAATAATCAAATCTTTGATTTGTTCATCATTATAACTTACCATTTTTTCGCCGGTATTGTAACTGTATGCATCGGCACCACGGGCATAAAGCAAACGCAGGAAATCATAAATTTCAGTGATAGTTCCCACTGTGGAACGTGGACTTTTACTGGTCGTTTTTTGTTCAATGGCAATTACAGGGGAAAGTCCATCAATTTTATCCACATCGGGACGTTCCAATCCACCTAGAAATTGACGCGCATAAGCAGAAAAAGTTTCTACATAACGCCGTTGCCCTTCGGCATAAATAGTATCGAAAGCTAAGGAGGATTTCCCAGAACCGGAAAGACCAGTAATTACGACCAGTTTTTCACGAGGAATGGAAATATCTATATTTTTAAGATTGTGGACGCGAGCGCCTTGAACTTCAATGGTATTGTCTTTGTCTAACATAATTTTTGCAAAAAAGCAAAGTTACCATTTTGATTTATTCTTTCGATAGAACAGTTTAGAAGTTTATGTTAAAAGAAGTATTATAATTTATTCTATCGTCATTGATTTTAGTTTAGCTCTATACGCCTCAAGAGCAATAGATTTGGAAATAAAACCATAATATTTACCCTCTTTGATTACCGGTAGAAAAACAACTTTCGCTTTTTCAAATTTATCCATAACAGTTTCCATAGTATCCTCCGGTGCTATTGTTTCTATTGGCGGAATCATAACTTCTTTTATCAAAGTATATTTTACCCGATAAGGATTGAATATAATTTCTCTGATGGTATTAAAATGTACGATTCCTACCATTTTTAGTTCTTTATCAACGACAGCAAAAATAACTTGATTGGAATGTGAAATTAAATCAACTAATTTTTCTAGATTTTCATCAGGAGAAACGGTTAAATAATCCGTTTGAATGATCGCGTTAGTGTCTAATGTAGAGAGTACATTAGTGTCTTTATTGCTGGTGAAAGCATGTCCTTTTTTGGCTAAATTTTTCACATCCATCGAATGTTTTTCAAATCGTTTTGAAATGGCAAAACTAATAGAAGCAACAATCATTAAAGGAATCATTAAATTATATCCTCCTGTAATTTCGGCAATTAAGAAAATTGCCGTTAGTGGCGCATGAAATAATCCACTTAATATTCCGGCCATTCCCACCATAGTAAAATTACTGATTGGTAGTTTTGTCAATCCGGTAAGATTTAGAAATTTAGAAAAGAAAAAACCGACATAAGAGCCTAAAAATAGGGAAGGAGCGAAGTTACCTCCATTACCACCACAACCTAGCGTAATTCCTGTAGCAAAAACTTTCATCATCATCGTAACGCCAACAAAAGCCAAAAGCGCCCAGCTGTTATTTCTAAATCCCTCAAAGAGCGTATTTTCCAATAATTGCCCGGGATCATTCTCAGATAGTGTTTTAATACTTTCATAACCTTCTCCAAAAAGTGTAGGGAAAATAAAAATTAGAATTGCCAAAACAGAAGCCCCAAAGAATGCTTTTTTATAAGGGGAAAATTTAAGTCGGTGAAAAAAATGTTCTACTCTCTCAAAATTTCTGGAGTAATAAACAGAAATAAATCCGGTTAGTAATCCTAAAACAACATAGAAAGGAATGTTATGATAGTCAAAAGTTTGTTGTTGTCTAAAAGATAATAAAATGGTTTCGTCTAAAGCTATAACAGAGACTAAAGCACCAGTTGCTGCTGCAATCATGATGGGAGTAAATGCTGAAATACTTACATCGACCAACAGAACTTCAATGGCAAACAAAACTCCGGCAATAGGAGCATTAAATGCGGCAGCAATACCAGCGGCTACGCCACAACCAATAAGAAGCGTCCGGTCTTTATAGCTTAATTTATATTTTTGAGCATAATTGGATCCAAAAGCAGCACCAGTAATTACAATAGGACTTTCTAATCCTGCTGAACCTCCTAAACCAACCGTTAGGGAACTGGTTACGATTTGGGCATACATTTGTTTTTTTGGAATAATACTCGCTTTTTTAGCAACAGCATATAAAATTTGAGAAGTTCCTTTTTGAATGGTTCCTCCTAAAACTCTTTTGACAACAAAAACAGTAAGTAGAATACCAATGATTGGCAAAATACTATTGATGAACCCCAATTTTAAAATTCCACTGACATAAGTAGCAAATGAAAATACCCAGTGCGCAAAAGTTTTTAAAACGATTACCGCAAAAGCAGCAGAAATACCAACTAATACTGAAGATAAAAATATAAACTGCTTTGGCGTTAACATGGATTGCGCAAAAGCTATTATGGTTTCTAATTTTGATAAATATTTTTTGAACATTATAATTTTTTAAAGGGGGTGCAAAACTACTACTATTTTAAGGGTAACAAATATTTTTTAATGCTTCTTTTGTACTTAATGGTTTTAAATTAGCTTCCAGAACAAACTTCTTCACTACTTCGGGATTTGTTTTCGCATATTCCCGTAATGCCCAGCCAATTGCTTTTTGAATAAAAAATTCTTTAGAATGAGCTTGTTTTAAGCATTCGGAGAATAAAAAATCAGCATTCGTTTTTTGTTTGTAATTCAATTGAAATAAAATAGCACTTCGGTTCAACCACATGTTCTCTGACTTTGAAAATCGTTCAATTACATTTTTGGTTTCCAATGGGAATTCCAATAGATATTCTCCTAAAATGTACTTTGCAATCGTATCAACGCTGTCCCACCAAGAGTTATTTAGTATCAGTTTTTCAATCAGTTGAATGTCTTCTTTTTTATAATTTCCTTTGAGCTCTTTTATTAAAATTTCAATCGCACAATAATGAAATTCCCGTTCTTGTTTTGAATATAATGCTACTGCAATTGCTCTTGCGTTTGCAGCAACTTCTTGTTTGTTTTCTTTCCAAATTGCTTTGAAAAGGTGTCTTCGTTCCTCTGTTTTTATTCCAAAAAACGAAAAATTATTCTTCATGTATTTTGCCATCGCAAAAGCATTTTCCGAATTCTCATTTTCTTTAAAAGCGTTTTCTAATGCAAGTATAAAGTTCATAAATAGTAAATTTCAATGGCAAAATTCAATAACAATATCAATTAAAATGCTTAACATAGTCGATAACCTAAAACCCTACCGCTGTATCATCTCCTCTATAATCAGCGCCACCTTCTAGTTTTTTATTTGGTAAAACCAAAATAGCATCAACTTTTCCTATTACTGGCGTCGTTTTTTCATTGATTTTATATCCTTTTGATTTTAAAATATCAAAGGTTTTAGTGTCGAAAGTATTGGGCTCAAAAGTGATTAAATCTGGTAGCCATTGATGGTGAAAACGTGGCGCATTTACCGCTTCCTGCATGCTCAAACTATACTCGTAAACATTCAAAATCGTTTGCAATACTGATGTGATAATCGTTGAACCTCCGGGAGAACCAACCACCATAAATAATTTTCCGTTTTTCTCTACAATTGTGGGAGTCATAGAACTCAACATTCGTTTTTGTGGCGCAATACTGTTGGCTTCATTTCCTACTAATCCAAACATATTCGGTTCACCTGGTTTGGCACTGAAATCATCCATTTCGTTGTTTAGAAAAAAGCCCAATGCATCACAGTAATATTTAGAACCGTAACCCGCATTTAGCGTTGTTGTAGCTGCAATAGCGTTACCAAATTGATCCACAATAGAATAATGTGTAGTTTCAGTACTTTCATTATAATTTACATTTCCTTCCTTTATATCTGATGAAAGAGTGGCTTTATCAAAATTAAAACTAGCCATTCTTTGTTGTAAATAGTCATCATTCATTAATCCCTTAAGTGGGATTTTTACAAAATCAGGATCGCCTAGAAAATAACTTCGGTCGGCATAAGCTCTTCTTTCGGCTTCTACAATAACTTGAATAGATTCGGATGAATTATGTCCCATTTTTGCCAAATCATATGGAGCAATCATTTTAAATATTTGAGCCAAACATATTCCGCCGCTACTAGGAGGAGGCATTGAAATAATTTTTAAATCTTTATAATCAAAAGTGAGTGGTGTTCTCCATTTGGCTTCATATTTAGCCAAATCTTCCATAGTGATTATAGCTCCTTTTTCCTGAAGGTATTGCACTAATATTTTTGCAGTTTCTCCTTTGTAAAATTCATCTCTGCCATTTTTTGAAATCCGCTTTAATGTGGCTGCCAGAGCGGGATATTTAATGGTATCATTTTCTTTAAAAACAGTCGACAGCAGAGAATTTACTCCGTTTATTTTGATTAACTCATTTCGGTATTCGCTGAGACGTTTTTCTTGTTTATTGGTCACAATAACTCCACGTTCTGCTAATTCAATTACGGGTTTCAATATTTCTTCGATAGGCAAGGATCCTAATTTTCTATGTACTTCAAAAACCCCTGCAATAGTTCCGGGTATTCCAATAGCAAGTGCTGTAGTTGTACTTTTTCCTTTAATAACATTTCCTTTTTCATCAAGAAACATGTCTTTTGTAGCTGCCAATGGAGCTTTTTCGCGATAATCCAAAGTTCCGGTTTCACCATTGGCTTTTCGATAGACCATAAAACCGCCACCTCCAATATTTCCTGCATAAGGATAGGATACGGCAAGAGCCAGTTCAGTTGCAACCATCGCATCAAAAGCATTACCGCCTTTTTTCATGATTTCAACTCCAATTTTTGAAGCTTCTTCACGAGCCGATACCACCATTGCTTTATCAGCAACAAGTCCTGTTGGTTGAACTATAACATTTTGGGTTTTACAACCAATAGAAAAGACACTCAATAGAATAATAATTTTTTTCATTCAAATATTTAAATTTAAAACCCAACAGCTTTGTTATCACCTCTTTTATCTGCGCCACCTTCCAATTTTCCATTTGGTAATACTAAAACGGCATCAACTTCGCCAATGATTTCTTTGTTTTTTTCATTGATGATATATCCTTTTTTCTTTAAATTATTCAGTAATTCTTTATCGAAGGAATTAGGTTCAAAAGTAATTTCATCAGGCAACCATTGATGATGGAAACGGGGTGCATTTACAGCATCCTGCATGCTTAAGCCAAATTCATAGACATTCAATATGGTCTGTAAAACGGAAGTGATAATGGTGGAACCTCCCGGAGTTCCTACAACCATGAAAAGTTTACCGTCTTTCTCAACAATTGTTGGTGACATGGAACTTAACATTCTTTTCTCGGGAGCGATGCTGTTGGCTTCAGTTCCAGTCAATCCGTATAAATTTGGAACTCCCGGTTTAGCACTGAAATCATCCATTTGATTATTCAAAAAGAAACCCAATTCATCACAATATATTTTAGAACCATAATTATCATTTAAAGTAGTCGTTGCTGAAACGGCATTTCCGGCTGCATCGACAATAGAATAATGAGTAGTTTGTTTGCTTTCATACCCTTTGATTTCCCCATTTGCAATATCGGAGGATTTTGATGCTTTGTCGAATGAAAAATCACTCATTCTGCTCTTTAAATAAGTTGGGTCGACTAATTCTTTCATTGGAAGTTTTACAAAATCAGGATCTCCCAAGAAATAATTCCTGTCGGCATACGCTCTTCGTTCTGCTTCTGTAATTACTTGAATCGTTTTTACGCTGTTGTGCCCCATTTGTGAGAGGTTGAAAGGCTCAATCATTTTCATGATTTGATTCAAACAAATTCCGCCACTGCTAGGGGGAGACATAGAGGTTATTTTTAAATTTTTATATTGAAATGTAATTGGAGTTCTCCATTTAGCTTGGTATTTTTTCAAATCTTCCATAGTTACATTGCCGCCTTTTTTATCAAGAAAAGAAACTAGTTTTTGAGCTGTTTCTCCATTGTAAAATTCATCACGACCATTTACAGCAATTCGTCTTAATGTGGCTGCCAATGCTGGATATTTTATGGTATCATTTTCCTTGTATTTTTTCGAAAATAAACTGTTTGGACCGTTACTTTTTACAAATGAATCTCTATAATACGATAAACTTTCGGCTTGAAATTTTGTGATTATAACACCTCTTTCTGCCAAGGCAATTACAGGTTTCAGGATTTCACTTATGGGTAATGAACCATATTTTTTGTGTACTTCGAATATTCCTGCAATCGTACCTGGAATTCCAGAAGCCAAAGCTGTTTCTCTACTTTTGCCTGCTATTACATTTTCTTTTTCATCAAGAAACATGTCTTTAGTTGCAGCCAAAGGTGCTTTTTCTCTATAATCTATAGCTCCTGTTTCGCCATTGGCTTTTCTAAAAACCATAAATCCACCACCGCCAATATTTCCTGCCTGAGGATGTGAAACTGCCAAAGCAAGTTCAGTTGCTACCATAGCGTCAAAAGCGTTTCCACCTTTTTTCATGATTTCAACTCCAATTTGCGAAGCTTCTTCACGCGCCGAAACTACCATGGCTTTTGAAGTCACTAAACCAGTTGGTTCAACAGTTTTTTCATTCGATTTGCATCCTAAAACAGCAAAAGCAAGCAGAAAGATTATTTTTTTCATAAGGTCATTATTTTATCATTCGAAAATAGTATTAATTCTTTAAAAAAATCGGTAAACTCGGCTTCAAATTCCGAATAAAATTCTGAAAGTTCATTTGTGGCAAATCTCATTTTAGATTCGTTTTTAGTACGATAATCCATTTGCGTCAAAATTTGATTAATTCCTTCAATAGTTTGATAACTGACTAACCAATTCTGTTTTATCATATAAGGCATCATTCCTTTAGTCCTTTCGGAAAGAAGAGCAGTATTATCCTGTAAAGATTGATAAAATCGATCTACAAATTCTTCTAATTTCTCATCAGAATAAGTGTTCCAGTTTTTAGCCAAAAAATGATCATAAAAAACATCAACAATTACACCCGCATAATGATGGTATTTTTCATGCAGTTTTTTGGTGCTTTGTCTAAAAATGGGATGTGCATCGGTAAAAGTGTCAATGGCACGGTGCAAAATGATTCCTTTTTGAATTTCTAATGGATAACTTTCAAAATGTTTTCCACGGATACCATCAGCCATGAAATTACCAATTTTGATTAAATCATTGTCACCGGAAAGATAGATGTGGGCTAGGAAATTCATTCGCCTAATTTATGAATTATAAATGACTTTTGTAAACCGTCAATTATTATATTTGTGAGCAATTTAAAAATTAATATCCAAAAATTCATAAAAATAGAAATATGACTTTAATAAAATCAATATCAGGAATTCGTGGGACAATAGGAGGTAAAGTGGGGGATAATCTTACGCCGGTTGATGCGGTTAAATTTGCTTCGGCGTACGGAACTTGGTTGAAAAAATATATAGGAAAAGAAAAAATAACTGTTGTTGTAGGTCGTGACGCCCGTATTTCGGGACCTATGATTCACAATTTGGTGGTAAATACTTTAATTGGTTTAGGAATTGACGTGATTGATTTAGGTCTTTCGACAACGCCAACCGTTGAAGTGGCTGTTCCGTTAGAAAAAGCGGAAGGTGGAATTATTCTTACTGCTTCTCACAATCCAAAACAATGGAACGCATTAAAATTATTGAACGAGAAAGGAGAATTCCTGAATGGTGAAGAAGGGCTAAAAATTCTTGAAATTGCTGATGCGGAAGCTTTCGATTTTTCGGATGTGGACGATTTAGGCGCTATTATGATTAACGATGCTTATATGGATATTCATATTGATGAAGTATTGAATTTGCCTTTAGTAGATATTGATGCAGTAAAAGCAGCTAAATTTAAAGTGGTAGTTGATGGTGTAAATTCTTCGGGAGGAATTATTATTCCTAGATTATTGGAATTAATGGGTGTTGAAGTAGTTAAATTATATTGTGAACCGAATGGTCATTTTCCTCATAATCCTGAACCCTTAAAAGAACATTTGACTGATATTTCAGAATTGGTAGTAAAAGAAAAAGCTGATTTAGGAATCGTGGTTGATCCTGATGTTGATCGTTTGGCATTTATTTGTGAAGACGGTGAAATGTTTGGCGAAGAATACACTTTGGTGGCTTGCGCCGATTATGTATTGAGTAAAACACCAGGAAACACCGTTTCGAATATGTCGTCTTCCCGTGCATTGCGTGATGTGACTAACTTGCATAACGGAAGTTACGAAGCGAGTGCCGTAGGTGAAGTGAATGTAGTGGAGCTAATGAAGAAGAACAATGCTGTAATAGGTGGTGAAGGAAACGGGGGAATCATTTATCCAGAACTGCATTACGGTCGTGATAGTTTGGTGGGAGTGGCACTTTTTTTAACGCATTTGGCTAACAAAAAAATGACAGTTTCTGCTTTGCGTGCTTCATATCCTGAATATTATATGAGCAAAAACAAGATTGAATTGACACCACAAATTGATGTTGATGCGATTCTTGTTGCCATGACAGAAAAATACAAAAATGAAGATATTACCACTATTGATGGTGTAAAAATTGATTTTGCCGAAAACTGGGTTCATCTTAGAAAATCGAATACGGAGCCAATTATTCGTATTTATACCGAAGCGGCTTCACAAGAAAAAGCAGATACTTTGGCATTACGAATCATTGATGAGATAAAAGCAATAGCTGGAATATAAAATAGTTCTTAATATAATAAAACCCTTTCAGAGTGAGTACTTCGAAAGGGTTTTATGTTTTATTATACGGTATAAAATGGAATTAAAAATTCACTCTAAAACTTATATTTGGCGTTAAGCCTAATGATTTGTTATTTACTTGAACAGCATCATTAGAGTCATTTGGATTGACTTTATAATACCTATTGATAACATTATCTTGATTGGTAGCATTAATTACACCCACAGTAAACGAAGCTTTAATAAATTGAGACAGGTAGAAATTATAATTTAAGGAAGCGTCTAAACGCATGAAATCAGCTAGATTTTCACTATTTGGAGAATCATAATTTACCATTGTAGTATTTCCCTTTTGGATGGTTTCTTTACCTTCAATTGGTTTTGTATAAGGCTGACCATTTCTCCAAATACCGCCAACTGCTATTTTTAGATTTTTAAATATATTGTAATAGAAACCTAAAGATACAGAATGCCTTATATCTACATTATTAGGGAAAGTTGATGGTGTAAAAGTATCAAATTGATAGTCGTTTTTACTAAAAGTGTAACTTACCCAAACGCTATATTGATAAGCTGTTTTATTGGCTAAAAATTCCAAACCTTTTGCAGAGTAACTTCCATTCGCATTATTAAACTGAAAACTGTTATAAAAACCTTGATTGGAAGCAGTAATGCCGTCAACAATTTTATAAAAACCCGTAGCCTCAATATTCAGTTTGTTTTGATTGAATTCCACACCAAAAGAACCTTGTTTACTCGTCGCAATCGGTATGTCTTTGTCTGTTACTAAAACCCAACGTCTTTTTTCTACACCTAAGAAATCATCTTCAAAATCTACGATTTGAGTAGTAGATTGATTTTTGAATTCCCCTTCTAATTTTAAAGCAAATTGATTTGATAATTTCTGTCTGATGTTTATTCTTGGCTCGACCAAAAGCTTTTCAAATTTTTGAAAATAATTCAAACGCAATCCAATTCTCAAATAGGTATTGTTTTTATTGTATTCCACCTCAGAAAATAGGGCGTGATTCAACAGAACATCTTTTTTAGTGCTAGAGTAAAACGGAGCACTAACGGTGGTTTGATTTAACATCCCCGTTTCATTGAATTGGTACCCAAACAAGAAATTTAAGTTATCATTTGTTTTATAATAGGTATTTAATTTCACTCCTGTTTCCAGAACTTCATTGGCTTCGGTTAAACGCTGGTCTGTTTCCACTCTGTAATCGGTAGCGTCAATATTGTATCTGGAAAAGTAAGTAATTAGGTTTGTGCTTAATTTTTGACTCCATTGTCCTTTCCAGTTTCCTCCATAGCCAATATTTTTCTGGGATAAATTACTAGCTTTAGATTCGGTTTCGTTTGAGTTTGTAATACGGCGTTCCGAATAATCCAAAGCGTTATTGATACCAATAATGTTGGCTCTAAATTGATGTTTTTCATTTAAATCAAAAAGTAATTTAGCCGTGTAATCATAGAAGTAAAAATCAGAAGAAGTATCCTTTTGGTTACTATCCGTATTGATTTCAGTGTCTTGAAAACTTCGTTCAAAATATTTAGTATACGTTGGAGATTTAAACAAATCGGTAATGGAACGACGTCCTGAAATATGTAACTCTAATTTTTTAGTTATTGGAATTTCTAAAAAGGCATCAGCACTTATTAAATTAATTCCTCCGCCACCAGAAAATACAGTTGTAACATCGTCTTTGGTTTGCATATTTATAGTACTGGAAACGCCATCGCTGTATTCAGCACTTGTTCCGTTTTTACTAACGATTACTTTATTGGTAAGATTCGGGTTGTAAGCAGATATTAATCCAAAGAAATGACCGGAATGATACATTTTGATATTATCCCAAAGTACTAAATTTTGATCGTTAGTTCCGCCACGCACATTAATATTGGCAATACTTTCATTCGTACTTTCAACCCCGGGAAGTACTTGAATGGATTGCAAAATGTCGGGTTCTATTTGTCCGGGAAGAATACCAAATTTTTTAGTGTTTAAAACAGTGCTTCCATCTAAATATTTTTGTAATCCGGGCGTTAAATAGACATTTATCAAAACCTGATTCAATTCTTCACTTTTTGTGGAAAGAATAATTTCTTTGCAATTATTTTGTGCTGAAAACAACTCCTTTGCTGTCAATTGTCTAGATTCAAAACCTAAATAGGAAATAGTTAGTGTTGCATTTATTGGAATATTCGGTAAATTAAATTTACCATTTTCATTTGTAATTACACTTCTTCCAATGTCATTTACAACTACTGAAGCACCAATAAGAGGAGATTTTTTTTCGTTAGATAAAACAATGCCACAAATGGATATTGTTTTGTTTATCACCGAAATGGTAACATATCGATTGTCTAAAGCTTTGAAATTTAAAAGTGTTTTCGAGTTTAGATACGCTATTGTTTCTTGTAATGTAAATGAAGGATTCGGTTTTTCAATTGCAATAGCGGCTATATCTTCAACAGCATACGAAAACTTAACATCAAATTGTTTTTCGATGGAAACAATAACCTCAGTTAGAGCTGTTTTTTTAGCTGTATTTTGTCCATAACAAATACTTCCAATGCAAAGTAGCAGATAAACCAGCCATTTATTTAACATCATAATTGTAAAATATAACGGTTTTGCCTTCAATCCTGTAACTTAATTTTAGCGGAATGGTAACTGCTTGAAGTGCTATTTTTTTGTCAGTATGTGTAAAACTTCCCGTAA
This sequence comes from Flavobacterium cryoconiti, assembly GCF_048158645.1. Lineage (NCBI taxonomy): Bacteria > Pseudomonadati > Bacteroidota > Flavobacteriia > Flavobacteriales > Flavobacteriaceae > Flavobacterium > Flavobacterium cryoconiti. Next base: position 60,866 of record NZ_JBLNKW010000011.1, read on the forward strand.
ACAGTTTTGAAGTATCCACACCTTCCGCTTTAATTTTCATATCGTATTGACGCTCCAATTCTGCAATAACCTGATTTAATGGAATCTTATTAAAACTTGATTCTTGTTGAATCCACGAAGGATTTTGGGCATTAAAATCTTCAACATTTTCAATAGAGCCATTTATAACTCGGAATGTTTTACCAGGAGGCAATTTAACGGTTTTATTATTGTAAGTCACACTTACTAATCCTTCATAGCAATTTACTTCAAAATAGTTTTTGCGTTCTTTTACATTAAAATGTGTGCCTAAAACTTTTACTACTCCAACCTTTGTATTTACACTAAAAGTTTGACCTTTTTGTACCTTAAAATAAGCTTCTCCTTCTAACGTTAAAGCTCTTTTATCCGCCCATTTTTTTTCATTAAAAGTCAATTTTGAAGCGGAGTTTAAGATCACTTCAGAATTATCAGGTAGCGTAACCGTTTTGGTTTGTGCTATTTGAGTTTCGAAAGATTTTGTGTTATTAAAAAACAAAAAATAAGCAGAGGTTAACATAATAACAAGAACAGCGGCTACTCTATAGAATGTTTTGAAATTTAAAGTTCTAACTTTTGTTTTCTTTTTAGAATGGTTTCGATCCTTAAAAGCTTCCAAAGCAGCGTGGGCATCTACTTTTGGAGCTTCCAATTGTGATGCATAATGAGCAATCTTTTCAAGTGTATCAAAATCTTCAGATTGTTTTAAATCTTCAATTTCTTGGCTTGAAAGCTCATTATTCAACCATTTTAATATCTCTTTTTCATTTTTCATTTTATATCTCTATGTTTATAAGACAACTAAGGTTTAAATTACCCTACAGCTAAATGACTAATTATATATTTTCTATTTGGGCTCTTAATAGTTGTAGTGCACCAGACATTCTTTTTTCTACGGTTTTTTGAGAAATATCGAGTAACTCAGCTATTTCTCTGTACTTTTTCCCGTCTATTCGATTCAGTAAAAATACTTCGCGCTGTGCTTCACTTAATGATGCAATAGCTTTTGTGAGTTTAAGTTTGAATTCTTCTTCTTCGAATAAATATTCGGGACTTTGATTATTAGTATCTAAATTAGGCGCATCTTTGGCGTACCTCAATACCACTTTTTGATGCTTTATGTTATTTAGAAATAAATTATTAATGCTGGTAAACAAGTACGTTTTGACTTTACTAAAGTCAATTTTAGAACAATTCTCCCAAATTTTGGCAAACGCATCTTGCGCTAAATCTAATGCAGTTTCATCATCACCACATTTGTAATACGCAAAATTATTTGCAGATTGCACGTGCTTTAGGTAAAAATCCCTAAAGTGATTTTCGTCACAAAGTGTACTGTTTTCGTCGCTCATTGAGTATTAATTCATTTTTTGTAGGTTGTAAATGTAAATTATTTTTTCAAAAAGCAGTTGCCTTAATTATTATTGCTTTTTTATTAAAAATATTAAAAATTTAATTCACTTATTGTCAATGTTTTATAAAAAAATTTATAAAATTTTATATTTTTTTTAAAATTTTGGTAGGGTAAAAATAAGCGTAGTTGTCTTACTAATAGAAAGGCGCTAAAAAACATCGCTTGTAAATATAAAAATACATTAAATTTGAAAATTATGAAAAAATTAAAAATTGTTACAGGAATTGCATTGATGGCTATCTTAGGTTTTACATCATGTCAAAGTGAAATTAATGACGTACAAGGAGAAAATCCAAATACAAATTCGGCTAATTCAACTACAACAAGTAATCTAAAACGTACTTCGATGTACGATGGTTCTTTTGATGATTTCTTGGATGGAGCATCATGTTCTTCTATTTTATTGCCAGCTACCGCTAAAATAAATGGTGTTCAGGTTTCTATTTTAAGTCAATTAGACTATCAACAAGTTATTTCTATTTTTGGACAATCTAATAATGACCAAGATACAGTTGTATTTCAATTTCCTTTAAGAGTTAGATTAAGTAATTATACAGAGGCCACCGTTAATAATCAAACTGAGTATAATACTATTCTTAATGCATGTACATCTGCGGAAGCTTCTGGTCAAGATGCTATTTCTTCTGTAAATATTAGCTTCCCAATTACAATTTTAACGTATAATTTAAGTTTACAACAAACTGGAAGTGTTGTCATCACATCCGAACAACAATTATATACGTATATGTCTAATGTAAGCAGTACGGAATTATTTTCAGTAAACTATCCAATTTCAGTGACAATTGCTGATGGAACGAAATCAACTGTTTCAAGTGATGCTGAATTGCAATCAGCTATTACTGCATCTCTAAAGACAGAAGCAACGATGAAAGCAGCAGTTGAAAATTCAAAAAAATTAGAAACGATTTTAGTTAATGGAAAGTTTAAAGTAGATTCATTTATTAGTGCAGGAGTTAACTCGGCAACAAATTATAAAGATTTCACGGTAGATTACGCAAATAATTTATCAGTAACTGCCATAAATCTATTGGGTACAACTGTGAGTGGCACTTATGCGGTAAGTTCAGAATTAGATGTTTTCCTAAAACTAAATTTTTCAGGAAATGCTACGTTTGCTTTATTGAATAATAATTGGAAAGTAACAAGTTTTACTGCTACAACAATATCATTGCAAAGTACTACTAATGCAGCAGTAACATTAGTATTAAAACAAATATAGGCTATATTTCAGTTGGAACTTTTTTAAAGAACAGCTTCTGAACTTAATGTAGCTGTTCTTTAAAAATAATCATATAATACAAAAGAGAATAATGAAAAAAGTAATTGTAATTCTAACAATCGGTTTAGTACTATTTGTGTCTTGTTCAAAAGATGATGCTCTTGATGCGAGTGAAACTATAAATCCTGTTACTAATAAACAAACAACCGGAAGTTCTTCGAATGATTTATTATCGGATAAAAAGTTTGCCAGCATGGTTGTAGAAGTAGTTTATGTTCAGGGCTTTGAACCATCAACAACTGCGATTAATAATTTTGTGTCTTTTCTTAATGCCAGAACTTATAAACCAAACGGAATAAGTATTGTAAAAAGGGCTATTCCTTCAACTGGTAAAGCAACTTTTACCGACAAGGAAATTGTAGCAATTGAAGATGCTAACCGAACAAAATTCAATACATCAAATCAAATTGCAGTTTGGTTGTTTTTTACAGATGGGAAATCCATTAATGATACCAGTACATCCGTTATTTTAGGTACAGCTTATAGAAATACTTCTTTAGTTATTTATGAGCAAACAGTTCAAGGTTTGAGCGACAGTCCATTTGAGCCTAATAGAAGTTTATTAGAAACTACAGTAATTAGCCATGAGTTTGGACATATTTTAGGGCTTACTAATTTAGGAGCACCTTTACAAAGTAACCATGAAGATACTTCACATCCAAAACATTGTAATGTAGAAAGTTGCTTGATGTATTGGTCTTCCGAAACTGGCCATGGTATTGCTAATATGGTTTCTGGTGGTTCAGCTCCACAACTGGATGCACAATGTCTTGCAGATCTTCGTGCCAATGGAGGAAAATAATTTAATGAAAAATTAGAAAATTTATGAAAAAGCAGAATTTGACAATAGCTTTATTTTTGGGAATTGTATTCTCAATAAACGCACAAATGAAAACAATGCATAAATCGAATGCCGGTATAAAAGGAGGATATAATTTAGCTGCGGTAAGTTTTGATGGAGATGGAGAAACAGAACAACGTCATAGCTTTCACGTAGGTATTTATGGAGAGGAGTTTATAAGTGAAAGCTTTTCTATCCAACCTGAATTGTTGTATTCTCAACAAGGATATGTAATTACAAATAGCAGTGGGACTTTTACCCAAAAACTCAATTATATCAATTTACCGCTAATGCTGAAAGCCTATCCTTCTCAAAACTTCTTTTTAGAAGCAGGACCACAAATAGGATTAGCTGTTTCGCATAAAGAAGAATATGATGGTCTTTTTAGCAGTTCACAACAGTACGATCCTAATAGTTTTGATTGGGGAGTTAATTTTGGAGGAGGTTTTAAAACGGATTCTGGAGTAAGTTTAGGTGTACGTTACCATTTAGGTTTAGGAGATTTATATGATGACGGGAAAGCAAAAAACAGAGTTTGGCAATTTTCAGTAGGTTTTGATTTATAGACTTAAAAACAATAAACTTAAAAATATCAATTGTAAATCTGCTATTTTAAATCAAGAACCCTTTCAGAGTGAAATACTTCGAAAGGGTTTTGTTTGTTTTTTGTTAAAATTAATTAGATAAAAACTGGCTGTTATTTTATAGTTCGGATTCTGTTTTAGGAATGTGTTTCATTTTCTCTAAATAGAATTCGATGTTAATTTTTAATTTATTGATACGGGAATAATTATTTCCATTAAAAATGATGTAAAGTACGGTAAGAGCAGTAATTATGTAAATAACCACACCAGATGTTTCAAAAAGATTAAAGGATATTATAGTGATAATGATACAAAATAATAGTCCAAATATTTTTAATGAATTTTCAGGATTTGATTGGGTAGTATTATTTTCAATAATTTCAGGTAACTGGTTTAATAATGAATCAATATCGGGTTCGCAAATTTCATTTTTTTTCAAATCGGCAATCAGCTCTTCAACAGTTTTTATTTTCTTGTTTTTAGAATAGAGGTAAGGGAATATCTCATTGATAAAATTTTGATTTCTTAAATCTTGAATATTTCCAATCAACATTTTAACTTCATTGGGTAAATCCTTTCTTATAGCAATTTCTTTTTTTAAAGCACTGAAAGTTGGTGTCGTTAATGAGTCTACATTGTTATGAATATATTGAGTTAATTCGTCCTCTGATAAATGATGTAATTTTTCTTCTAATACACTGTTATCATTCATGATTTTTGTGGTATTTATTGATGAATATTGTATTGATTTCTATTTCTTTTACAAAAGTATTTCCTTTGTTTATTATTACTTTACGGGAAACCTCATTGACAATAAAAATTATTCTGAAATCTTTAAAAAATAGCCTAAACTCAGAAATAACAAACCTTCAAATTATAAATTCAATAAAATAATAATATCTTTGATTCAAATTAAATAATGATGATCACTATCGAAAAGCCAACTCAGTTAGAACTTTATTTCCAACAGTTTCGTGAGAATATAATTGGAATTAATCAAGAGTTTGAATCACCTTACGGACAAAAACAAATTATCTATACGGATTGGACAGCGAGTGGTCGTTTGTATCGTCCCATTGAAGAGAAATTGATGAATGAGTTTGGTCCTTTTGTAGCCAATACCCATACTGAAACTACAGTTTCGGGAACTGCTATGACCAAAGCCTATCATCAGGCTAGACATATTATAAAACATCATGTGCATGCTAATAATGATGATGTTTTAATCACTGACGGAACGGGAATGACAGGTGTTGTCAATAAGTTTCAACGTATTTTGGGTTTGAAAGTACCAGAAAATTTGAAGGATTTTATTACTATTCCTGTCGAAAAGAGACCTGTTGTTTTTATTTCGCACATGGAACACCATTCCAATCAAACGTCTTGGTTAGAAACTATTGCTGATGTTGAAGTAATTCCATCCACTGAAGATGGATTATTTAGTATAAAAAATCTCGAAGTTTTATTAGAAAAATACAAAGAGAGAAGTTTTAAAATTGCTTCAATCACGTCTTGTTCGAATGTTACAGGAATTAGGACACCTTATCATGAAGCCGCAAAGTTAATGCATCAACACAACGGACTTTGTTTTGTCGATTTTGCCTGTTCAGGGCCTTATGTAAAAATAGACATGCATCCTGAAGATCCAGAAAGTTATTTGGATGCAATTTTCTTTTCACCTCATAAATTTCTTGGAGGACCGGGAACTTCGGGTGTTTTGGTTTTTAATAAAAAATTATATCAAAATTTAGTTCCGGATTGTCCAGGCGGAGGAACGGTAAGTTGGACTAACCCTTGGGGTGAACACAAATATATTGATAATATTGAAGATAGGGAAGATGGTGGAACCCCAGGATTTCTTCAGGTAATAAAAACGGCTTTGGCTATTCAGTTAAAGGAGAAAATGGGAATTGAAAACATTTTGAAAAGAGAACATGAAATCGTTGATTTTGTTTTTGAATCTCTTGGAAATATATCAAATATTAAAATTCTTGCCGGTCAGCATCGAGATAGGTTAGGAGTAATCTCCTTCTTTGTAGAAGATTTGCACTTTAATTTGGGAGTGAAATTATTGAATGATAAATTCGGAATTCAAACTCGTGGCGGTTGTAGTTGCGCGGGGACTTATGGTCATTTCCTATTGCACGTAGATCAGGAAACTTCCCATAAACTCATTGATGAAATTACCTTGGGTGATTTAATTAGAAAACCGGGTTGGATTAGAATGTCGATTCATCCTACAACCACTAATGCCGAAATTGAATTTGTTTGTAATGGAGTTAAAGCATTGGCTGAAAACCATAAAATTTGGGCTTTAGACTATAATTACAATTCAACTACAAATGAGTTTGTACACAAACAAGCACAGTCTTTAGAAGATGAATTGGTAAAAAATTGGTTTTCTTTATAAGGAACTAAAGAGTCAGTAAATAAAAAATCATTTATTCTGCAACAAATCTATTATTGCAGAATAAGTGATTTTTTATTTTTTTTAACTGAAAACTGAAAATTGCGACTGACCACTACCTTCTGTGTTTCCATCTTTTATGTGTCCAAAAATAATATTCAGGAGCTTCAAGGATTTGCTTTTCGACTTCTTGAATAAAAGTATGAGTAATCCCAAAATCCGGAATTGATTTAGGATCATCAGTAATAGGAATCAATGTTGCTTGATAATAGCCTCTTTTTATTTTTTTTACTTTTGCAAAAACTACATTCAAATCATATTTCTTGGCTAACATTTCGGCCCCTGTGTGAACGGGAACTTCAATACCCATGAAAGAGTCCCAATGAAATATTCTATCGGCTTTTGGGGATTGATCACTGGCTAAACCATATACAGAAAGAATATTTTCTCTTTGGTTTTGTGCAATCAATGGAATAGTTTTATTGGTGACAACTAATTGTGTATTGTATTTTGATCGAATATCTCTAATGAGTTTGTCAAAGTATTTATTATTTATTTTTTTGTAAACGCCTACACCTTGGTATGTTATTTTTTGGTTAAGAGTAATCAACCATTCCCAGCTCGCATAATGAGAAGCCAAAAGCATTATGCTTTTTCCTTTCTTTTCATATTCTTTAATTACTTCGAGATTTGTTATTGTAAATCTCTTGTTCATTTCTTCAGATGAAATGGTCATGGTTTTAATCATTTCCAAAAACATATCACATAAATGTTGATAGGATTTTTTCTCTATAATAAGACGTTCTTCATCGCTAAGATGAGGTAGTGCCATCGCTAGATTTGCTCTTACTGTCTTTTTTCGGTAGCCAATGATGTAATAAACTAAAAAATAAATAGCATCAGATAATAAATAGAAAATTCGAAAAGGAAGAATAGAAACAATCCAAAGAAAAGGATACGCTATAATAAAAATAAGAAATTGCATGCAGTAATTTTTTTTGCAAATATAATGCAAAAATGAACATCCGTATAAATTTTGATTAGTAACTGTATGGCTATTTGAGAATGACTATATTTACGATTCACAATAAACAAACTTTATGAATGTCATTTTAATTGCAATAATTGTTGTAAATATTTTAATTAGTTACAAGGGATTTAATGATCTTTCCTTTTTTAGAAAATACGAATTTCATGTAGGAAGTATTCGCTCAGGCGAACAAATAAGAATGGTATCGTCTGGTTTTCTTCACGCAGATTTGCCACATTTGATTTTTAATATGCTGACACTTTATTTTTTTGCACCAGTTGTTATCGAATATTTAGGTAGTATCTCGTTTGTGTTAGTTTATTTTGGGAGTTTAGTTTTTGGGAGCTTGTTAACCATGCTTTTTCATAAAAACGATTATAGTTATAGAGCAGTTGGCGCTTCAGGGGCAGTAACGGGAGTTTTATATTCAGCAATATTATTACAACCCGATATGATGTTAGGAATATTTTTCATTATTCCAATTCCTGCTTATCTTTTTGGAATTTTATATTTATTGTATTCTATCTACGGTATGAAAGCTAAGAATGATAACATCGGTCATACGGCCCATTTTGGAGGTGCTGTAGGCGGATATTTGATTACACTTATAAAAGAACCCCAATTGTTCGTAGATCACACTTTAATGGTCATATTACTGGCTATCCCTATAGTTGTTCTTTTTGTGATGGAAAAAATGGGGAAACTATAATGGCACAACTTTTGAAAGAGAATTACAACAAAAAACAATTAAAATAAAATTAAGATGAAAAAAGCTGTACTAATTCTATCTATCATGTTCATGTCTATGTCATATGCGCAAGAAGTTAAGCAAGTTCCACAAATAAGTGTAAATGGAGAAGGGAAAGTAAAGGTTGTTCCGGATCAAGCGGCAATATTAGCTACTATTGAAACAAAAGGGAATAATGCAAAAGACGTTAAAAAACAAAATGATCAAAAGATTGAAGCCGTTTTGAAATTTATAAAAAAAATGAACTTGGCTCCTGCGGATTATAATACCCAACGTGTTTCTCTAAATCCAGAATATGACTATGAAAAAAAGAAACACAATTATAATGCTACACAAACTATCGAAATATTATTGAAAGATTTATCAAAATATGACGAATTGATGGAAGGATTAGTAGACGAGGGAATTAATAGAATTGATAATGTTACCTTTCAATCTTCAAAATTGGCACAATATCAATCAGAGGCAAGAAAATTAGCTATGAAAGAAGCTAAACTAAAAGCAGAGGACTATGTTTCTGTTTTAGGTCAAAAAGTGGGGCGTGCGATGACTATCTCTGATAATTCTCAAACCTATTATCCACAACCTATTCGATATGCTGCTATGAAAATGGAAATGAGCGATGCTCAGGCTCCAAGAGAAACGCTTGCTGTTGGTGAAATTAATATTACTGCTAATGTTAGTGTGAGTTTTATTTTAGAATAGAAATAGTAGTAAAAATCATAAATTGAAAAGTCCCGTGTCATTCTAAAAATGAGACGGGACTTTTTTTTGAAATAATATTAAGTCTACTCTTAACCGAATTTCATTTACTAGTATTTACTAAAAAAAAACTCTTCAATTGCTTGAAGAGTTTTAGTGGGGAGAGCAGGATTCGAACCTGCGAAGTTTACACAGCAGATTTACAGTCTGCCCTCGTTGGCCGCTTGAGTATCTCCCCAAGACTCAATAAGCATTGCTTATTGTGCTAACCGGGTGCAAATATATAAACTGTTTTGAAGTTTCCAAACTATATTTACACTTAATTTTAGTATTATTTTTAAAGTATTGGTATTGAATAAAATAAAAAAATCTCCACTAGGGAGATTTTTTGTTTTATTCAATTTAAGGAAGTTATTTTGCCAAAAGCGCTATAATTTTTGCTCTTAATTCGTCTCCTCTTAAATCTTGTGCTACTACATTTCCTGAAGCATCAAGAATAAAAGTAGCAGGAATAGATTGAACTTTATATTGAGCAGCTATAGGCTCATCCCAAAATTTTAAATTGGAAATATGATTCCAAGTTAATTTATCTTTTGCAATAGCTTCTTTCCAAGCCTTAGCATCTTTATCTAAAGAAACACCAACGATGTTAAGTCCTTTAGAATGTAATTCTTTATATATAGCAACAACATTTGGATTTTCTTTGCGACATGGTCCACACCAAGATGCCCAAAAATCAACTATTGTAACTTTTCCTAAACATTCTTTCAGGGAAATTACTTTTCCATCAGGATTAGGTCCAGAAAAATCTGCTCTTCATTTAGTTTCAACAGCAGGAGCAGCTGATGGAGCAGTAGGGGCAGCAGCACCTACAGAAGGAGATTTCATTTCCGCAAGTTTAGTTTTTATGGCTTTACCTGGTTTTGTGTTTTTTAATGACTCTTCTAAGCTATTGTACATTTTTTCTGATTTTTTAGTATCAGCACTTGGATCATTAAGCATTCCTTGAATTATTAAAGCAGAAATGAATGATTTTGGATGTGTTTCAGCATAAGCTACATATTTAGCTTTAGAAGCTGTACCTACTTCTTCTTGAATTTTACCAAATTCTTTCATCAATCCATTGATTACGGCTGTATCTTTAGTTTGTTGAGCAGTATTCATTGCTTGCATGTTTTTCGTCTGAAAATCCATTAATTTCTTTTGAACTTTAGTGATTTCTTCATTGAAAGCAACATATTCATCATTATTGTAAGTTCCAGATACTTTAGATTTTTGTATGCTGTCTTTGTTTACAACTATGGTAATATCTCCATTTTCTAAAATAAAAGGTATTTTTCCTTGAACTCCTTCTACTTGTATTGTGTGAAAAGAAGGTTCTACAGCTTTTCCTTTAATTTCAAATTTACCATTTTCAATTTTTACGGTATCAATTGCAGTTAAACCACTACCATTTTCATTTGGTGTTTCTAGAATTACTGTTTTTCCATTTTCAAATCCAGTTGCAGTTCCAGAAATGGTGTATTTATCTTTGGTACAAGAAGTCAGCATTACAACAGCCGAAAGGAATAAAATTATTTTTTTCATTATTAGTTAATTAAGTTAAGTCTGCAAAAGTATTTAAAATTATAAATTATATATAATTTTACTACCTAAATTTTTGTTATAATTTTTTATTCTTAATAAGTATTTCCGATCATTAAAAATAAAATAATTTGAATTACTGTACTAAACTTAATTTGAAACTTTTTTAAATTATTATTTCTAAATAATAAAATATATAATTTGTTGATTGTTAATATCTTTATTAATAATAAAATTAAAGTTCAGGAATTGGAAGTCAACATAATTAAAAGTCTAGACTAAGCAGAATAAAAATTATAAGGTAGATTTAATCATGCTTAAGGATTATTTTTTTAGGATTTATGTGTTTAATTTCACATTTTTCAATACTATAATCGGCATGTTCTAATTCATTTATAGTAATCTTAATATCTAAATTGATTTTCCTCAATTTTTTGTTTAAATCAGAAGATATTGGATTCGATTCAAGATTTAATTCTATTTGATGTTTTTCTTGTTCCAGGATATCTAGAGTTTCTTTTGCTTTTTTATGTTGGGATTTAAATAATTGGCAAGGGTCATTCATAATTTTTACTTTGTAGGTTTATAATTACTAAGAAGCGCTAAATTATTAAATATAAGTATATTAAGCAAGCTTATTTTTTTACATTTTTATAATATAAATAAACTGTTTTAAAATAAAAAAGCATCCCAGTTATAGGATGCTCATGCATTTTTATTGAAAAAAACTAGTCTTGATTAAGCGTTTTTCTCCATGTAAAAGAGTTAAGGATATGTCTTTTAGCAAATCTCCCAGGAGAATCAGCATTTACCATTTTTACATAAGTTGCTTTAGGAACACTAATGTATTCATAAACGCTTCCATTTGAAAAATTGATAATCAATCTACCTTCAACAAATTTATAATCCGTGATAGTGGAAGTTGAAATAGTTTCAGTGTATTCCGGTAAATTTTGTTTTATAGTTTCAGGATTGATACTTACCAAAAAGTGATAAGCTTCAATAATTTTTTTACTATTTTCTTCTGCAGCTTTTAATCCTTCATCATTTCCTTGAAATTTGTCAGGATGCGCTTCTTTCATCGCATTACGATAAATCGTTTTTAAATCTTTAAGCTCAGCAGTTTTTTCTACATTTAGTAGTTTGCGGTATTCAACTATTTTTTTCATAAATAAGGTAACTACTTGTCTTTTACTATAAAATCAATATGATTTGATTTCAAAATCGACAAATTTTTTGCAAAGGTACACTTTTTTTTAAATTTTTAGTTTAGGACTAAAAAAAAATCAAAAAAAGGATTGCTTTTTTTGATTTTATATCAGTTTAAACAACACATTAAGAGGTTATTGTTGTGGCTTATTGTTTGCTTTGTCAAAGTTTTTTGACTTTTTTGGATATTTATTATAACTAATATCGCTTGGATTTTCTATTATGCTTTTAATGGTAATCCAATCACCAACAGCATGTTTTTGAGCCATTTTATAATCTAAAAGATATTCACCACAAAAAAAGTTATTGTTTTCATCTTTTTCCATAATTCCGGTGTAAACACCTTTTTGTAACATTCTTTCTTCAGAAGCTTTGGTCATAATCAATTTATTTAAAATAATTCTAGTTGGCAAAGTTAATCAATTATTGTTTGTCTTGTTCTATTTTAGACTTTCTGATTACCTTTGTTTCATGCAAAAAATATTTCGCCCTAATCCTAATTCATTCAAAAACACTTTTTGTGTATTTCATGAGGAGCCATTAGATTCGTTGAAAGGATTATCTGTTCAATACCAAAGCAAGTCTGGAAGTAGTTATTATTATACAACATTAGGAATGTATCGTTTGTCTAATCATTGGGGTAGATTAGCTAATAGTAAATGGAGATTAGAGCCTTTGGAACCTGAAACCGAGTCTAAAATTAAATTAGGTTTTGCTCTTTGGACTAATTTTTATCCAGATAATGCAGTTGAGAAATTGTATTATTTAGAAGCAAATTATGTGAAAAATACGGTTAACTATCAACATAAAAACAATCCGAATTATGATAATAAGGCAATCCTTCGGACTAGTTTTGAAACTACTAAAAGAATCAAGCAAATTCGAAATTTACTTACCTTGACTTCATGGGCTAAATATTTTGAGTACGATGACTTGGATTTTTTGCGTCAACAAATTATAAATGAACTGATTTTTACTAATAAATCTTTAGAAGAAATTAAAAGAGAAATAGCTTAATCATTTGCTGCCACTAATATTAAGTCATCAGTTGTTATGGGTTTCGATAAATAACCCAAAATATCAGGATATGTTTTCGTTTTGTTTTTATCTTCAACAGCTATAGAAGAGCTTACAATATAAATATTTATTTTTTTGTTTATTTGGAATTTTATCAATTCCATTTCTTCCATGAATTCCCATCCATCCATAATAGGCATATTAATGTCCAATAGAATAATATCAGGGTATATTCCTTTGTTTTTTATTGTATTATGCAAGGTGTCGATAGCTTCTTTTCCGTTTTTAAATGAAAAAGCGGTTGAAAACATCTCAGATCTTTGAATAATTTTATTAACTATAATTTGGTAAATAGCATCATCATCTACTACCCATATTACTTTTTTTGTCATTGAATATAAATTTTAAATGTTGTTCCTATATTAGGTTCGCTTTCAACGGTTATATTTCCTCCCATGGCATCAATTTGATTTTTTGTAATAAATAAACCAATTCCTTTTGAATCTGCATTGTTGGTAAATGTTTTATACATCCCAAAAATCTTATCTGCATTCCTTACAAGATCAATTCCAACACCATTATCTGATATTTGAAGCACATTCATTTTATCTTCCATAAACCATTTTATTATTATTTGAGGTTTTCTTCCAGGATGTTTATAACGAATGGAATTAGAGATGATATTATAAAGGACGCTTTCAAGATATGCAGGATTATAATTTACCATAATATCCTCTGGCATTATAGTTGAAATGGAAACTTCATTTGATGTGATTTGATCTGAAAGTACTTTTTGTACATTATGAATGTATTCTTTTAAATTTAGGGATTCAGAAACTAAACCAATATTTGTTCTTATATTTATTACTTCATTCAGGTGAAGCATAGTTTCATTTAGAGAACTTGAAACTGATTTTAATAATTGTATCATTTGGTTTTTTTCATCCTCTGATTCAGAAGATTCAATTAAACTCATTATGGATGCAATATTACTGGTATGTGACCTTAAATTATGGGAAACGATGTAAGAAAAATTAAGAAGTCTTTTATTTTGTTCCGTAACTAAATTGAAGGAATTATTTAAATCTTTTTCGGCTTCTTTAGTTTTAGTAATATCAATCATGATACCCCTTAAACTTACTGCTTTACCATCTTCAAAAATAACGTTTACAATATCTCTTAACCATACAACAGCTCCATTTTTAGCAATCATTCGATATTCAAAATCATGATTTAAATTTTGGCTGCTTTGTGTTATACAATAGTTTAAGGTCCATTCTTTATCTTCGGGATGAATATGGTCAGCCCAAAAAGTTTTACTTGCTAACCATTCTTCTGGACTATATCCTAGTATTTTTTCTACTTTTTTACTGATAAAAGAAAAAGAAAAGGTTTCAATGTCACATTCCCATACAATTCCGTCAATTGTATTAATAAGAGACTCAACTCTTTGTTTTGTATCAAGTATAATTTTTTCGGTAGCTAGGCGTTCTGTGATATCCTTTGTAGAAACAATAATTCGTTCGAATGTTTTTCTATAACCTCGAATTACATTCCATCTTAAATTAACATCTCGATATTCTCCTTCGGTGTTTTTTATTCTGGAGTCTATAATAAATTGTTTTTTACCTTGAGTAATTGCAATTAAATGTTTGATGAAATCATCTGTAGATCTGAAATCAAGTAGATTAGATTTGTTATTGATTAATTCTTCTTTGGTTTTGACTTTATGCAGTTTAAGGCAGGCATTGTTGATATTAATTAATTTAACTAATGAATTACATTTAGTAACTACGTCTGGGTTACTATAAAAGTAGTTAGAAACGATTTCTGCTTTTTCATTAATTAGATCTAACTCTTGAAGGTATTTTTTAATTTCCGAAAAATCTTCTTCTCTTAAAGGTAGGGGTGAGTCATCAAATAAACTTTTAAATCGTGTTTCTGTTTTTTTAATTAGTTCTTCTGTCTCTTTTTTTAACGAAATGTCTTCAACAATTGCGATGTGGGAGGTTACCTTTTCATTTATTTTCCAAAGTGGTGAAACAGTAAGATTTATCCATATTATATTCCCGGATTTTGTTAAATATCTCTTTTCCAGAGAGTAAGATCTAATTTGTCCCTTCCTTAGTTTTTCTAAATTCATTAAATCTTCTTCTAAATCATCCGGGTATGTAATAGATTGAAAATTTTTCACTTTCATTTCCTGATGTGAATATCCTAATAAATTGCAATATTGTTTGTTAATCTCAATAAAATTGCCAGAATAGGAATCTATATAGGCGATTCCCACAGCTGCCTGATCAAAAATAGCTTCAAATTTTATCTCAGAATTCAAAAGTTTTGTGGCTTGGGTACTTACTAAAGACTGAAGTTCTTCGGGTATTTTTAAAAGAGTGTAAATCAAAAAACCAAAAAGTGCTGCCAAAATAAATCCTATAATTGCTGGAATTAAAATTTGATAATAAAGATAATTTTGATGCTTAGATATTAAGTATAATTTCCAGTCACCATCGGGAATACAGGTAGAGATATTATATTTTTTAGAAAAATCACTTTGATTGGGCAAATAAAAAACTTCTTTTTGGTTAGCAGTGTTTTTCTTTGAAAATTGAAAATAATATTTTGAATCGTCAACATTATTAATTCCGGAAGATTTTAAAAAAGTATCTAATTTAATAATAACAGCAGAAAATCCCCAAAATTTATTATTTCTAAAAACGGGAAATCTACCTACAATTCCCATCCCACCTTGTTTTAATTTTAGCGGACCAGCAAAATACATTTTTTGATTTTCAATAGATTTTAAAGCTTCTTTTAGATAAGGAGCTTGTAAAATATTTAAATTCATAGCTGCTTCATTCCCTTTCATAGGATAAATATATTTTATCACTCCTTTAGGAACTAATTGAACAGCGCTAATACTATTGTTTGATTCCATCAATTTTGCTCCTACGTAATCAAAATTTTCAGGAACTCCTTTGTCATTAATTGTTAGTGCTAATGTTAAGGTAGTTGTATAACAGTTTTTAAGCGATTGTTCTATATTTTGATTAACAACATGAAGGATGGTATTCATTTCTCGTTGCTCATCTTCTTTTATAAGTTTATACTGTTGTGAGACTATAAAACAAGCAATATAGCTTAGAAATAGAAATGTAAGTAACCCTGTAGTCTTAGGTCTATTTAAGAACCAACTGATAAATTTAGGGTGTTTGTTATGATCCATTTATGCTATTTGGAAGATTGACGAAGTTGAGTTATTTAGAAAATAAATGTATAAAAAAATAGAATAAGAGCATAATGTTTTCTTAATTATAGTCATATTCTTAATTTTTAATACGTTATAGTGCTTTTTTATGATAAATCGCACTTATTGGAATATCATATTTGAGATAAAAACTATTAATTGTAAAAAATAGTATGTTCAATTGTATTAAATTTCAATTTATAATGGAATACTCGAAGAATTGAAAATACTATTTAAAAAATGATTCCTATTAAAAAACGGAAATTATCAAATTAAAAACAATTTGAATTTCAATAAATAACCCGAACTTTGCATCTGGTTTTAAATCAAATAATTGATTTAATAATTAACAAGGAAAAGACAATGAGCAGAAATAACGAAAGAAACATAAAAAAACACAACGATAAACTGCACAAAGCACAAGATAAAGCAAAACAAGCTGAAATGCTACGCAAGGAAAAATTAAAACAAATTGTAAAGAAGTTCAATGAAGATAAGTCTTCAGAAAATAATTAAAAATGGAAAACAATAAATTTTCAGATTTGAAAAATGGTGTTCAAGAAATAATTGATTTGATTGCCAATAAAAATGCCAAAGAGGCTAACAATAAATTAGTTGAAGTTAGCGAGGAATTAGACGAATTACTTGACTTTGCAGAAGAAGATGAAGATTTAATTGAAATTAGTAAGTATCAGGTATTATTGAATCAATTGCATCAAAAAATAATTGCGCTTGACGGACAAGCAACCGGTACACTTTAAAAGTCCTTTATAAAAAATGATTGAAAAAACATGTTATTGTGGCTCTCAAAAAAACTTTCAGGAATGTTGTGAGCCAATTATAAAAGGAATTCAAAAAACCTCAACTGCTGAATCCCTAATGCGTTCTAGGTATTCAGCTTATGCAACACATGAAGTTAATTATTTATTGGCAACAACACATGTTTCTGAGAGAAAATACTATTCTAAAACTGAAATTCTAAAGTGGGCAACCAGCAATCAGTGGCTCCAATTAGAAATTATAAACACTACAGCCAATACAGTAGAATTCAAAGCTTATTTTTTGGATAGTAAACTTCAAAAACAAATTCATCACGAACTATCTACTTTCAAACTCGAAAATGGGAGTTGGTTTTATGTCGACGGGAAATTTTTTAATTAGCTTTTTTGGATTAAGCACTTCCTTATTTATGGTTTCAATGGTTTTAACTAAAAATTAATAAACGTTTCTCTAGACTACATTTCAAAAAGATGTAATTTTAAAGTCTATGAAAAATGATAATAAAAAAGGATTTTATTTCAAGCAATACGAAGCCCCATTTCAGTCTCCGTTTGATAAGCTCTTTGGTATTTTCAAAGAATTAATCGTACACACTTCGGGAGATTTTGATGAAGCAATCGACTGGTTGCGAGAATTAGACAAAGAATATAAACTCACCGATGAACACTATACCATTGATGATTTTATTGAAGATTTAAAGAAAAAAGGCTACATCCGCGATGAACTCAAAGACGATGGAACTTCAGGAATTGGAATTACTGCCAAAACAGAACGCGCCATTCGACAACAGGCTTTAGATAACATTTTCGGAAACTTAAAACGATCGGGAAGTGGCAATCATAAAACCAAGCATTCCGGAAACGGAGATGAGCATACTGGTGAATTTCGGGAGTTTCATTTTGGTGACGGACTGGAACGAATCTCTTTGACAGAAAGCTTGCGTAACGCCCAAATCAATAATGGAGTAGCCGATTTTATGCTGACCGAAAATGATTTAGTTGTTGAAGAAACGCAGTACAAATCCCAAATGAGTACGGTTTTGATGATTGATATCAGCCACAGTATGATTTTATATGGTGAAGACCGAATTACGCCTGCTAAAAAAGTAGCAATGGCTCTGGCAGAGTTAATTACGACACGTTACCCAAAAGATACTTTAGATATTTTAGTTTTTGGAAATGATGCATGGACAATCGCAATTCGAGATTTGCCGTATTTGAAAGTCGGACCATTCCATACCAATACGGTGGCAGGTTTACAACTCGCCATGGATATTCTGCGTCGAAAACGAAATACCAACAAACAAATTTTCATGATAACCGATGGAAAACCAAGTTGTGTTCGCGAAAAAGACGGTTCTTATTATATGAACAGTAATGGACTCGACGAATATATTGTTGATAAATGCTACAATCAGGCACAACAGGCTCGAAAATTACACATTCCAATAACCACTTTTATGATTGCCAATGATCCGTATTTGCAGCAATTTGTAAATCGGTTTACCGAAGCTAATCAAGGAAAAGCATTTTACACCGGATTAAAAGGACTTGGAGAAATGATTTTTGAAGATTATGAAACCAATCGTAAAAAAAGAATAAAATAAAGGTCAATTGTAATATCAATAAAAAATAATAAATGAATAATATAAAAACACTCGGAGAACTAAAAAAATCAGGTTACGAAAGCAAAAGTATTAAAGATGAATTACGTTCTAATCTCAGAGAAAAAATAAAGTCAGGAAAGCCAACATTTGAAGGCGTTCACGGTTTTGAAAACACCGTAATTCCAGAATTAGAACGCGCTATTTTATCGCGTCACAATATCAATTTATTGGGTCTTCGTGGTCAAGCCAAAACGAGACTGGCACGCAAAATGATCGAATTACTCGATGAATACATTCCGTTTGTGACTGGTTCAGAAATTAATGACGATCCTTTGCATCCAATTTCTCGTTTTGCCAAAGATATAATTGAAATCAAGGGAGATGAAACTCCAATTTCATGGCTACACAGAAGCGACCGTTTTTTCGAAAAACTAGCCACGCCAGATGTTACTGTTGCTGATTTAATAGGAGATGTAGATCCAATAAAAGCAGCCAATTTAAAACTGTCTTATGCAGATGATCGGGTAATACATTTTGGGATGATTCCAAGAGCGAATCGTTGTATTTTCGTCATCAACGAATTACCCGATTTACAGGCTCGAATTCAAGTAGCGCTGTTTAATATTCTACAAGAAGGGGATATTCAGATTCGTGGTTTTAAGTTGCGAATGCCACTCGACATGCAATTTGTTTTCACCGCAAATCCCGAGGATTATACCAATCGTGGCAGTATTGTAACGCCATTAAAAGACAGAATTGGTTCCCAAATCTTGACGCATTACCCAGAAACTATTAAAATTGCTCGAACCATTACAGAACAGGAAGCAAAACTGGATGCAGCGCAAAGCGATATGGTTTATGTGCCTTCGTTGGCGAGGGATTTATTGGAACAAATCAGTTTTGAAGCAAGAGATAGCGAATATATTGATAATAAAAGTGGTGTGAGTGCCAGATTAAGTATTACTGCTTTAGAGAATTTATTGAGTACAGCAGAAAGAAGAGCATTGAAATCGGGAGATGATAAAACGACTTTGCGTCTGTCTGATTTTATGGGAATCATTCCTGCCATTACCGGAAAAGTGGAATTAGTTTATGAAGGAGAGCAGGAGGGAGCGGCCGTTGTGGCACAGCATTTATTAGGTGATGCGATTCATACTTTTTTCCCAGCCTATTTTCCAAAAATTGAAAAACTGGAAAAGCTAGACGAGAAAACGCCTTATACTGATATCATCGAATGGTTTTTTGCCGAAAGTGGTTTTGAATTATTGGACGATTGTTCTGATGAAGAATATGAAAGAATCTTAGGAAGTATTGTCCCGCTTGAAGTTTTAATCAAGAAATACCAACCGCAACTGGAAAAAGAAGATAAATTCTTCATGAAAGAATTTATTCTTTGGGGATTGGTAGAATACAAAAAACTGAGCAAAGACCGCTTCTCTGAGGGGTATCAGTTCAAGGATATTTACGGAAGTTTTATCAGTAAACTATAAATAACAAAAAGGGTTTAGATTCATTTCTGAACCCTTTTTTCTTATTGGTTATTACAATAAAAAGGAGGAATTATGAATTAATAATTTTATTTATTTCATAATCAGTCTCTAACGGTTTTTATTAGTCTACCTTGTCCCGTTGGCAGTCTATGCAGTCAATGAAAACAGACATGGAAAATAGCTTTGAGGCTTTGATTGCTACTTATATTGAAAATAAGGTAGGTATATCCGAACATTTTTTAAGTGCCACTTTGGCTAACAATTTAAAACAAAACCTACTTACTTTGAATCAGGACAGCCTATTGATGGCTGCAGGAATCGGGAATTCTGAGAAACTTTCTTATGATGGCGCGATTCGTAGCGATTCTATTTATTGGTTAGATAAAAAACACAACAATGCATTCGAAAATGAATTTTTTGCTCAAATTGAAGCATTTATTCTTTATCTGAATCAAAGTTGTTATGCAGGAATAACAGGTTATGAATTTCATTATTCGCTGTATGAATCGGGTGATTTTTATTTAAAACATTTGGATCAGTTCAAGAATAATCCCAGTCGAAAATACTCCATGATCAGTTATTTAAACAGTAATTGGAAAGAAAGTGATGGTGGCGAATTGCTCATTCATCAATTGAATAACAATCAGAAAATTTCGCCCACTCAAGGGAAAACCGTTTTCTTCAAGAGTGATGAATTAGTTCATGAAGTTTTGGTTACCCAAAATACCAGAATGAGCATTACGGGATGGTTGAAGAGTGATTAAATCCTAAAAAAGTGTTCCCTGTATACACTCTGGTTGTGGATTGCTGTTGAATTTATAGGTATCGGTTACGAAAAACTGTTTTATAGTGTCATCAAATTTTCGCAAAACAATACTGTCACACAAAAAATGGATGTCTATTACAGTAAATAAAGTTTTAGCTCTTTCAAGATTTTCCAGAGTTAATCTTCGCGCAATGGATAGATGTGGATCGTTACTTTTTTTCATATTTTGAATATGAAGTGATTCCTGAATTCGTTTCATTATGGGTTTCAAAATACTTTTAGAATCGTTATTGGGCGAAATAAAAAAGGCGCCATTTGGATAGGAGCTGAATTCATTTAAACATACTTCAACTGGATGTAAAGTGTCACACAATCGATTCAGCTGATTTTTAATAATTTCAATTTGTTTATCAGTGGCCTTAAATTCACAAATGGTAATATGTCCAATAGAATTTTTACTGTGAAACCACCCTACTTCCTTGGCCAATTGTTCTTTCATAGATTTAACCAATGAAATAATAGCCTCGGAAGGATATATCGCAACAGAATAATCCTTTTCCATAATTTTAATATTTATGCTTTCTGCAAAAGTAAAGAAATAGCTATTGGAACCTTGTGAAGATTTTATAAATCTAGAGATTGCATTTCTTTTAATCCATATTTTTTAGTTTACAAATAGGATTATTTTTAAAGCTTTTCTTTGCTTTAATAAAAAGACAATATAGAAACATAAAATAGTAGTTTTGCAACAAAAATATTGTCTATGTTATTTCTTCTTCTAAGTATTATATGCAGTGTAACTGTTGGTGTACTATTTAAATTTTCACGCAAGTATAATGTAAGTAATACTCAAATTGTAGCTTCGAATTATGTATTTGCTCTCATTCTTTGTTATTTGTTCTTTAGTCCAGAATTTAATGATGTAGGAATTTCGGCACCTTGGGGTATTTATATAGTTATTGGTATTTTGTTGCCATCTATATTTCTTTTTCTGGCTGCATCTATAAAACACATGGGTATCGTAAAAACGGATGCTGCTCAACGACTTTCGTTGTTTATCCCTATTTTGGCGGCCTGGCTACTCTTCAAAGAGGATTTTAATATGTTAAAAATTGCTGCGCTTGTGGTAGGACTTCCGGCACTATTACTCATTCTCGCTAAGCCTTCTCAAAACACCGAAAATAAATGGATCTACCCAGCAGTTGTTTTGCTGGGCTTTGGAGTTATAGATATTCTTTTTAAACAAATTGCCCTTTATACAAGTTTACCATACACTACTTCATTATTTGTTGTTTTTGGAATCGCGCTGCTAATCATGGTTGGGGCTGTTATTTATGAAGTAGCATTCAGTAAAGTATCATTAAATATCAGAAATATTCTTTTTGGCGGTTTGGTTGGTATTTTCAACTTTGGAAATATTCTTTTCTATCTAAAAGCACATCAAGCATTTGTTCAAAATCCGTCAACTGTTTTTGCAGGAATGAATATGGGTGTAATCATTATTGGAAGCCTTTTTGGGATTATAATTTTTAAGGAAAAATTGACTAAAATGAATTTTGCAGGTCTTTTTTTAGCTTTGGTAGCGATAGTTTTAATTGTAATCTCACAGACAATTTAAAGATGCCCAAACGATACATCTTCATTAACTAATTGTGTAATGAAGATATATCATTGAATTTGGTAACTGAGTTTACACTTTGCCGTAAACTCGTACGATATAATTTCCGTTTAAAAATTGTTTTGGATCAATTTGGCTTTGTAAGACAACTCCGCTATGAGGGGTTTCGAGCAATAATTGGGCTGCTTGTACTAATGGTGCTGCTGTAGTGGTTTGGATGGCTCTCAATTGATGTTTTCCTACTTTTTGCGGAAGTATACATTTTGCAATCTCTTTTCTACGCAACATTCCAGCTGCATCTTTGCCTTCTACCGCTGCATACAAAACAATTTTGTCATCTTCAATATGAGGAATTATAGCTTCCATTTTTTCTTGAAGGCTTTTAATTGCGTCAGATGTGTTTCCTAAATTACTAAGTTGCTCTTGAATCCAAGCATAATGACCTGGATGTCGCAAGGTTTTGTAGTCAAGTGAACGCACCTTTCCTAATAACGCATCAGGCAAATCCGCTGCACCACCAGAGGTTAGATCGTCTTCATAAGCAATGCCATCAATAATGATAGTTGCTCTTTCTGATAATGATGGTAGTGTAGTTTTTTTAAAATCCCTTAAGACTATGGTTTCTTTCAAATATTCTGTAGCCACTCCCACCGGACTCCAAGTAAATCCGTAATAATGCGGAGCAACTGCATGATTGGTCAGAGCGCCAACTTTCATTTCCAGTTTATCTACTTGATCTATTTCAAAGTCAGTACAAAACTGTTGAAAAAGCCCATTGGCCAGCAAGTCGATGTAGCCGGGAGCGAGACCAGTTTGAAGTATAAAACCAGTTTTGGCATCTTTTGCCAAAGCCATTATTTGTTCGGTTTCTGAAACATATTCTGTAAGGTTGGCGTAATGTAGATTAAAATCTTTGGCAAACTGGGCGATTCTTGGTGCTTGGCTACCCGGTAAGCAGTCGAGGATGATATCTCCTTGGCGCAAAATTGCGGTCATTTCATCCGTTAAGCCATTTTCGGCAAGGTGGAAGTCCTTAATAAAACCCGATTTTGTTGTTCCGTCTTGAATCCAATGTGCTACTTTTTTTGCTTTTGAATGGGTTCTGTCACCTATAAAAAGAGTAGGGGGTACTTCACTCCATTCCATCAATAACAAACCAACAGCTTCGGCAATTCCACCGGCTCCAGCTATAATAATATTGTGATGCTTTTTCATATATTAAAGGTACTATTTTTTCTTGATTTAGTATTTGAGATAGTATAGTAATTTGTTGGTTATGGAAACGAATTCCCTGTCAAGGATAGCAACGAAAAGCACGCAAAGGAAGAGGCCTTTTATAAAACAAACTCCGAAACAGCGACCAAAGGAAGCTCGTTTCGGGGTTATGTTTTATGGGCAACTTCCTGCGGACTTGTAGTGAATAGCTTGCTCGGACAGCATAATAACACAAAAAGGATTGTATCTTATTATTATTATTATTATTATTATTATAGTTGAGTTTACAAAGTTATGGTGTCCTAATTAGTAAGTTCTCTATTTTTTATTCGTTAAAATAAATCTTTCAATATAATTCTTATATTTTAATGCAGAATGGGGTGGTTATAGAAAATTGAAAGTTATTGACGAAGAGAAAATCATCATTTACTTTTCTTCAAAGCCTCGATTAATTCTACCAAATCTACCACTCCGTAAGTAGACGAATAGTCTGATACGGCATAAGGCAATATAAGGCTGTTGTTGTGAATAATCGAACCGCACGAGTAGACTACATTAGGGACATATCCTTCGCGTTCATCTTCCCGTGGTGAAAGCAGGGGTTCTTTAAGTCTTCCAATTTCCTTGGAAGGATCATCAAGATCAAACAGCGAAGCGCCTATGCAATATCGTCTCATGGCACCTACACCATGAGTAATTACCAACCAGCCTTCTTTGGTCCAAAGTGGCGAACCACAATTTCCAATTTGTGTAAACTCCCATGTATATCGCGGCTCTTGGAGGATTACGGGATTATTCCATTGCGTAGCTCTTTCGGAATACATAAGGTAATTGTTGACACCATCAATTCTGGATAGCATTGCATACTTGCCCTTGATTTTTCTAGGGAATAATGCCAGATTTTTATTTTGCGCACCGGCTCCATACAAGGGCATTACGCGAAACGTATAAAAGTCTTCAGTAGAAATAAGTTTTGGAAGAATGACATGGCCATTATAAGCTGTATAAGTAGCTATTACTTTCTGTGATTTATCATCATCCACAAAGCGCACAAAACGAGCATCTTCAATACCGCGACTTTCAGAATCTGATATCGGGAAAATAACACGTTCGGTAATATCGGAATCGTGTTTGAATTGTAAATCATAAAATGAATCCGCCAACCACATCACTTCTTCGAGTGCAGTTCTCCTCTCCTGGCGAATTATTGGATCGCTTAATGCCTTATTTACCACATTTTTTAATGCGGCATATTCAAATTCATCAGGTAGATCTTGCATAATACGGGTTGAGTATTTATCCGAAGTATGCATTTCTGCTAATTTCATCAGAAAGCGTTCTTTGTTGTATAACGATTTGTGAACAATTTCTGCTTTATCAATGTTATTGCCAATTTTCATGATATGGAGATCATTATTTTTATCCAATATTCCCCTTCTAAAAACAATTGATGAGATATGACCTTCTCCAGTAGCTCGGAAAGAAATGATGACTCGTTTGTCTCCCTCTTCGAGATCCGATTGATCAAAATCTTCCACAATAGAAGGGTTAAAAAAAGCTGCGGATTCTATAGCATACTCCATTGTACAGTAAGAACCAATGAGCATTTTTCGTTCCTCTGACAGACCGTCATAATTGATTTGCATCCCTTCAATTATGCCTCTAATTTTTTCGCAATGCGTGAAGAATATGCGTGAAATATTTCGATGCCTTCTGGCAAATTCCCGAAGTGTATGTTCTAGGGTGTCTATGACTTGTTTTTCGTCCAACATCATTATGCGGCTCACCATCTGTTGGGTTCGCTGATCGCCATTCATAAAATATCGAGCTACAACTCTTCTTGAATCAGGTGTGAATATTATATTTTTTCGGATTACTGGAACTCGCATAGTTTTATTTTATAAATTATAATAAAATAAGTATCCTTTTTATGGAGTGATAAAAAGGCGTTTAGGTATTTTTACTTCATAACTTGGTTCTAGTCTTATATTATCCTCAAGGTGTTTTTTTGAAACGTATCCATTCTCGTTCCGAGTTGTAATTTTTATAAACTTGTTCAAAGAGTTTTGATAACCAAGTTTATTCACTTAAGAAATTGGGGATTTTGGAAGCTCAAACTTCAATTAAGTGATTAATTCAAAATTACAAAAATAATAATGAAATAAGTGTTAATGTTTGGTTTACAGTGTTAAAGCTTTTTTTTAATACCTGATGATTGACGAGAATCGAATTTTAAATATTGATTTCGCTTTTGGTTTGATAGGGTATTTGTGTGAGTTATTTTCTTTGTTGCAATTTTGTGTTTTACTTTCCGATGCAGAAATTAATAGCCCCGTGTTTATTGGGGTTTACAGATTTTGAGGTACAAATAAGGTACTAATCTGAACAAAACATCACGAAATAAAAACAAACAAACTTTTATTCATTATTTCAATTGAAATATAGAATTCTGTTAATCTGTAATAATATCTTTTCTAAGAACACATTAATCCAATAGTTGAAACAAATGTATAAAATATATTTGATTGAAAAGCTGGTTTAATTGTATTTTGAGGTGACCTTGACTGGATTCAAACCACAATAACTTATTTTATTGTGGTTCTTATTTTGTTGCTATAAGTTTACTGTGATTCCTTTATAAAACCTTCAATATCTTTTTTAGCTATATTCCTAAATTTTTCTTTTGAAAATTCAGGAATATTATGACGCTTTATTGAATTGTATGGTGCGATTACTAAAAATGGAATGCTTTTATCATCAATTCCTGCTCACTTCTTGAAATTCCTATTTCTTTAGCAATCGTTTTCCAGTTGCTTATTACCTGTAGCACTTCCTGTATAATGGTTTCCATTTGTTGTTTGTTTAAACGGAAATATTCGCCAACGCTTTTTGCCAATTCAAAATCAAGATCATTATTATTGGTATCAATGTTTAAAGCTAAACCGTCTTTGTCAATAGATGGATTAAGGTCATATGCAGGTGAAAGTATCCAACCTTCTTTTGTTAGTATGAAACCGTGGTTTCTTAAATGATCGTCTGTATTGGAAATGGCAATATTGAAGATTATTCTGCGCCATAGTTGGTGTAAATTAGCTTCAATGTTTGCTCCGTAGTTGCTAATGAATTCAGCGACATCTAAATAACTTGCTGGATTGTCCCGGATAGTATCTTCATTATTTCTGGTCATTGTCATGGCGGATGCAAAGTGTATTCTTTCACCATTTTTCCGATCGAAGCGTTTTGTAAAAAATGTGTGGTAGTTTCCCGTTATTTTTTCTATACGACAGGGAGCCATTTCTATTCCGGCATTGATTGCCAGTTGATAAGCTAAGAATTCCCAAGCTGCTTTATCGGTTGTATCTGTTTTAGATGGGAATTTGGCAATCCAAAGACTTTTATCAGCATCTAAGACATTGGCTTTTGGTCTTGCTCCGCCCAATGAGGAACCTGGAGCCATTAAAACGGATAACCATTTTTTTACTTCATCACTATCATCGTCATTTTCAAAATTAGCCGCTGCGTTTTGCAATTCACCAATGGATGACCATGGTGGAGTAGAAGCTGTCTTATTGTTGTCCAGAAAATCTCCTTCGGGGTTTGTTTTAAAACGCAATGCTCCCATACGGCTTTCATCGTATACTCCTAAAAGAAAATCAATATCGTACAGCGTTTTAGGTTTTTCATTATTTTCTCTTGCTAACTGAGCTTCTCTTCGTTTCATTAATGTACGTCCCCAAGTGTCGGGCATACTGTCTAGGAATATGCCAAAGTTTTCTTTCTGGTTTGGGTATTGTGGACCACCGTATAATTGAATATCTGGGTCGAGTATAAATTTTTGTTCTGATTTAAGCCACTCGTTATCGTATTTAAAGCTGAATGTTTTTTTACCTTTGGCTTGTTGTGCCGATAGGATACCAATGATTTTTGGTTCAGACATTTCTTTCCAATGTGCGTAAACGTATATGTCGGTTTTGTTGGTGGACATTAGGAATGGTTTTGTTTTTTGATGGTTAGAGTTTAATTGACTGTGCTCGGTATGACACTATTATTTTAAGAGTTCAAGATCCTGGAGTTTTCTTCCCAGCTCATCATCTGCAGCGAGTTTTAGAAAATCATCCTGAAGTCCTAATACTCTTAGCACATTAAAATAAGCACCAATAGCAACGCTCGGATTACCTTTTTCTATTTGATATAAAGTAGTCCTAACAATATCTGCTCTTTCTGCTACTTGGACAGCTGTTAGCTTTCTTCTTTTCCTCGCTAGTTTTATGTTTTCTCCCATCTGTTCTAATGTCATTTGGTGCTTAGGAAAAACGGTTTGTTTCTTTCTGTTCATTATTTAAAATGTTCATTATTATGAACAAAAATAGTATTTATGTTCATAATAACAAACATTTTTGTGTTTTTTCATCTTTAAAAGTTAGGGATGTTCGATCTTTTAGGACTATTTGTTATAATTACTATTTTTAAGAATTATTGGTTTATTATCTTCTACATCTTCTCTTTTTATTTGTCTTTTACAACATATTGCGCAGCAAAGCACAATTGAAATACACAATCAAATTAGAGTGAATTCGTCTGTATTTTACTCTCGTTTTATCTTGGGTGAAATTCTGGTTTTTACCCATTCTTTTTCAATTTCGACTCATCAATTTTCGATATTCAAGAATATTCAGGTTGTCCAAATGCCCGTGCCTTCTATCGGTGTTGTAAAATTTTTCAATGTATTCAGAAATTGAGGACTCAGCTTCGTGCTTGTTTCGAAAGCGATTGTGGTAGATCAGTTCTGTCTTCAATGTTTTGAAGAAACTCTCTGCAACTGCATTGTCCCAGCAGTTTCCCTTTCCAGACATGCTTCGGGTAATCGATTTGTAGTTGTCTATTTCTCGGACAAATTCCCCGCAGGCGTATTGTATTCCCCGGTCGGAGTGGAAAATAAGGGGAGAATTATTAATAATTGGCCTGTAGACAAGAGTCATTCTGAAAGCACTGACACTGGTATTCTTTGCTGTGATAACAGAGGACAGTGCCCAGTCGATGACCTTCCTGTCGAACAGGTCGATTACTGTTGTCAGGTACGGTCTATGGAGGAACTTTCTAAATTTAGGATGATTTTTTCAAATAAGCAGATCAGTTAACAATTTGGATTATAATCGTTTATATTTTTTTACAAGATCTAACTCTTTAAATAATGACACAACCCATTTTGGAAATAATAGCCTTTCTGTAATATTTCGTATTCCCATATGTTCATCAATAGGTGATTTTTTTATCAAAAAATAATAGACTTCTGCTTATTTAAATAGCATTAAGTCGAATTCGTTTTTCTATATATCACGACAACGATAGTAATTAGCGAAATATAGCTAATGGATAACACTATCTATAATCTTTAACATATTGTTTTACAAGAAGTTATGTATTTGGTATAGTACTTGGTTCTTCTTAAAAAAAATGATAAAAGGTAAGTAATTATTATAAAGAGCTATTTTTTTGATTTTACGATGAGAAAATACACCTGCAATTTATTGTATTTTTTGTCATAAAGAATTAATAAATATTAAAAATTCTAAAAATGGAAATAAATTTTGACATAGTAGTTATTGGTTCCGGCCCCGGCGGATATATTGCTGCAGTGAGAGCGGCGCAATTAGGTTATAAAACGGCTCTTGTTGAAAAATATAACACTTTAGGAGGAACATGTACAAATGTTGGTTGTATTCCTTCTAAAGCATTATTAGACAGTACCGAACATTTTCATACAGCAACAACTAAATTCAAGAGTTTTGGAATTGAAGTAGACGGACTTCGATTAGATTTTACACAATTAATGAAGCGCAAAAATGAAGTAGTGCAACAGAATATTTCCGGACTGAATTACCTGATGGACAAAAATAAAATTCATGTTATTGAAGGAACAGCCTCCTTTTTAAACGATAAAGAAATTCAGGTTACGAAAAATGGCGAGAAAACGACTATTAGTGCTACTTATTTTATAATAGCTACGGGCTCAAAACCCGCTACTATTCCTGGAGTTGTAATTGATAAAAAAAGAATCATTACATCAACTGAAGCACTTTCACTAACTGAAAAACCGCAAAGTATTATTGTAATCGGCGGTGGCGTAATTGGAGTTGAAATGGCTTCTATTTATGCTCGTATTGGAGTAAAAGTCACCATTATTGAATATGCGGACAGTTTGATTCCAACTATGGATAAAGAATTAGGTAAGGAGCTCAAAAAAATATTTTCTAAAAACGAGATAAAAATTCTGCTCAACCATAAGGTGCAATCGACAGTTAATAATGGTAAGAATGTAACAGTCCATTATTTAGATCAATCAAATGCTGTTCAGGAAATTACTGCTGATTACTGTTTGGTCGCAGTTGGAAGAAGCCCCTACACTAAAGAATTAGGATTGGAAAATACAGCAATAGAATTGGATGATAAAGGAAGAATAGTGACCAACGATAAATTGCAAACTAAAGAAAACAATATCTATGCTATTGGAGATGTGATTGTTGGCGCTATGTTGGCTCATAAAGCAGAAGAGGAAGGTGTTTTTGTTGTAGAAACAATTAATGGACAAAAACCTCATATCAATTATAAATTAATTCCTGGAGTGGTATATACCTGGCCCGAAGTAGCCTCGGTTGGATATACAGAAGAAGAATTGAAAAGCGAGAATAAAGAATACCGTGTTGGCAAATTTCCTTTTTCCGCCAATGCTAAAGCGAGAGCTGCGATGGAAAAAGATGGTTTTGTAAAAGTAATTTCAGAACCTAAGTACGGTGAAATTTTAGGGATTCACATTATGGGTCCTAGAGCTGCCGATATGATTGCTCAAGGTGTAATTGGGATGGAATATGAAGTGACTGATGAAGATATGTTTCGAATTTCGTATGCACACCCGACTTATTCTGAGGCTTTGAAAGAAGCTTATCTTATTGCATCTGGACAAGGAGCATTAAATATTTAAATTTTCCATCAAAAATAAATTACTATGAAAACTACTAACAACACGATCCTTATTACAGGAGGAGGTTCCGGAATTGGATTCGAAATGGCAAAATTATTTTCAAAGAATAATAAAGTCATCATTACTGGTCGAAATGCAGAGAAACTAAACCTTGCTGCCGCAAAAATTGAAAATACGACTCCATTGGTTTCAGACATTAACAACGAGAACGATGTTAGTAATTTAATCAAAAAACTGAACGAGGATTTTCCTGACTTGAATATTGTAATTAACAATGCGGGATTGGCCCATTATTATAAATTAACAGATGAAAATACAAATGCTTTTCAAAAAGCTAGTGAAGAAATTTTGACGAATTATCTTTCGATTGTAAGATTGACGGAGAAATTATTACCGCTTTTGAGAAAACAAAAAGAAGCCGCTTTTGTAAACGTTTCTTCTATAACTGCTTTTTCGCCAGGAATTAGTGTACCAAGTTATTCAGTAAGTAAAGCGGCTTTACATTCTTATACACAGGTTTTACGGATTACCTTAGAAAAATCTACTTCAATCAAAGTTTTTGAAGTAATGCCCCCTTTAGTCAATACTAGTTTTTCGGCAGACATTGGAGGAAGTACGGGAATAAGTCCAACAATAGTAGCTGAAAATGTTTTGGACGCATTTCAAAATAATGTATATGAAGTACATGTTGGTCAAACGGCAGATTTTTATCAACTTTATCTTTCATCACCAGAAAAAGCATTGGCAATGATGAATCCGACTAAATGATGTAATTTTTAATACAATCGAAAAGGTCACAGCCATTTTTTCATCTGCTAGTTTAAATGTTTTAGGTATAAATTAATAATGACCTTATCCCAATAAGCAGTATTCTTAACTCCAATAATGTTTTATTTAAAAATGATCTATCATGAAAAATCGCAATTTATTATTACTATTCAGTTCTTTAAGTGCAGGCGCAGTTGATCTAAGCGCCAGTGAGTCTAAAACGCAATTTGCAGAAGTTGGAGACCATAAAATAGCCTATCGTTCTGTAGGCACAGGGGATCCGTTAATTCTTTGCAGTCGCTTCAGGGCTAATCTTGATGATTGGGATCCTGCTTTTTTGGATGCACTGGCGAAGAAGTATAAAGTGATAACTTTTAATTATAAAGGATTGGCATCCTCAACAGGTCATCCACACAGTGATATTTTAGGTTTTGCCAAGGATGTAACGGATTTAGCCGATGCCTTAAAAATTAAAAAGTTTATTGTTGGGGGATGGTCATTGGGAGGCTGGGTAGCACAGATTGTGACAACGGAATTTCCGGAAAGGGTTTCGCATGCTATTCTTATAGGAACAAAACCACCTGGAAAAGTTAATTATCCTTTAGAAGAAATATTCTTAAATACAGCTTATATACCTGATTATACAGTGGAACATGAGACAATCTTGTTTTTTGATCCCACATCAAAAATAAGTAGAGAGGCGGCAATAAAAAGTCATGAACGAATAGCCCAAAGAAAGGATAAAGATCCTAAAGTAAAACCAGAATTATGGGAGTTTTATGGTAAGTGTCATGACGATTATGAAAAGGATCCGTATGGTGCAAGACAAAAATTGATGACTACAAAAATTCCTATATTGGTAATCTCTGCTCATCATGAAATATGTTTTCCACCGGAAAACTGGTTTGAATTGAATCAAAAATTGCCAACCACACAGCTTATAATTATTCCTCAAACCGGTCATGGTCCTCATCATCAATACCCCGATATGGTAGTCAGTTATATTGATAATTTTATTCAAAAAATTAAATACGATCAATAGATATAAAAGACATAGGAATGAAGACAAATATATTTTTGACAAACACTGTAGGAATTTTGAATATGACAATTGTTATGCTATAGTAGAAATCTAAAACATTAATTTAAAAAAAAGTAAATGAAAACTATAAATTCAAAAACAATCGTATTTGTAATTGCCGCCTTTGTAAATCATTATGCTAAGGACAATTGGAAAATTATATTTTGAATCTGATACAAGTTACTTTGATCACGTATTGCCACTAATTTAGAAGTTGTGTGCACTAATTATAAACCCCAATTACTCATTAAATATTTAATATTATGACAAAATCAAAATCCATTATTCTCATACACGGAAACTTTGTAAACAGCGCAAGTTGGGCAAAGTGGAAAAACCGTTATGAACAAAAGGGTTATACCGTTTACACACCGGATAACCCGGGTCACGAAGGGACACCAGTCGATTTAAGAAATCAAGTTCACCCTGCCCTTACTAAAACAGGGTTCATAGACGTGGTTGACAACATTTTGCGACTGATTGACAGCTTACCTGAAAAACCATTAGTTATCGGACATTCAATGGCGGGTATGGCAGCAATGAAATTGTTGGAAATGGGTAAGGTAGCAGCAGCGGTAAGTGTAGACGGTGCACCGCCAAAGAATGTATTTCCCCCTTTTGCAACATTAAAAGCAGTACTGCCTGGATTTGGATTTTTTTCTTCCAAAGATTATTTTATGGGCAGTCGCGAGTGGTATAATAAATGCTTTTTCAACACATTGCCAGCAGGAGAAAGAGCGAATGCTTATGACAATTTTGCAGTGCCTGAAAGCTTTAAAGTAAGTCGTGAATTAGTATTGAACTCTTTTTCTAACATTGATTTTGGTAAACCGCACGAACCGATTTTATTTATTGGTGGTGGTAGCGACAATATTTTCCCACCATCTCTTACAACAACTTTGGCACATAAATATAAAGACAAAAGAAGTCATGTCGATTTGAAGATTTTTCAGGGCAAAAGTCACTTCATTTGTGGAGAAAAAGGATGGGAAACGGTGGCAGACTATATTTTAGAGTGGTATGAGAAACTATAAACTGCAAGCTACTTTGGTGATTTAGCCAAATAACTTTATTACAGTTTTGATGCAAGTTCATAAAAAAAAAATGATTGGTTTTTACGATCAAATAGTATAGCGAATTCAATTTTAAAATCATTACTAAACAATTAAAAGAAATAAAATGAACAAGATTATAGTAAAAGACGGAACAGAAATTTATTACAAAGATTGGGGAACGGGACAACCTATTTTTTTTCATCATGGTTGGCCATTGTCTGCTGACGATTGGGATGCACAAATGATGTTTTTCTTGGATCAGGGATTTAGAGTAATTGCCCATGACAGACGCGGACATGGAAGATCTACACAAACCTATACAGGAAATGAAATGGATACTTATGCAGCAGATGTTGCAGAACTTACAGCTTTCTTAGACTTAAAAAACGCCATACACATAGGACATTCAACCGGCGGCGGTGAAGCTATCCGATATGTCGCAAAATATGGCAAAAATAGGGTAGCAAAAGTAGTGCTTATAAGTGCAGTAACACCTTATATGATTGAAAACGAAAACAATCCAAATGGAGTTCCATTAGCAGTGTTTGATGATATCCGTTTTAACACGGGCAATAATAGACAACAGTTTTACCATGACATAACTTTTCCGTTTTACGGGTACAATAGAGAAGGGGCTAATATAAGAAAAGGAATTCAAGATAATTGGTGGCGTCAGGGAATGATGGGCGGTATTAAGGCTCATTTTGACTGTATAAAGGCATTTTCTGAAACCGATTTTACCGAAGATTTAAAAAGTGTTGATATACCCGTACTTGTATTGCATGGCGAAGATGACCAAATAGTTCCTTATTCCACTACTGCTCTAAGGGCTATTCCGCTTTTGAAAAATGGAAAACTGATTACATATCCAGGTTTATGTCATGGAATGCCGACGACAGATGCACAAATTATCAATTCAGATATTTTGGATTTTATTAAATACTGAGTATCGGAATTTTAACTAGCTGACTCTTCTGATGAGATAACTATTACAGAATCCCATTTGATTTTAAAAACAAAAATTGCAGGGATTACTCAAAAATGATTTGATTGTGCTGTTAAAAATGCAAAAAAAAATGCTTACTAACAAAGTGCTCAATGCCTTACAACTGTTGAATTACTTTTGGAAAACTAAATTTATTCTTTAAAATTACTAATTAATTAAAAATTAAAAAAATGGATGCAAGTACTTATTCAAAAACAGCTTTAATACTGGTTGACCCTTTCAATGATTTTCTTTCTGAAGGAGGTAAATTTTATCCTTTAACGAAAGAAACAGTGGAAGGTATTCATTTGGTGCAAAATCTTAAGAAGCTAATTGCAGGAGCCAGGGAGCGAAAAATACAAATTATTTATGCTCCACACCATCACACGGCGGAAGGAGATTATTTAAATTGGAGATTTCTCTCGCCTTCGCACCAAGGAAGTAAAAACGTTGTTTTATTTGAAAAAAATAGTTGGGGTGCTGAGTTTCATCCGGAACTTTTGGCAGCTAAGGGCGATCTTATAGCCTCGAACCATTGGACGGGCAGTGGCTTTGCCAATACTGATCTTGATTTTCTGCTCAAGATGCATAATATAGAGCGAATCGTGCTTGCAGGTATGAGAGCTAATACATGTATCGATTCAACAGCCAGATATGGTGTAGAATTAGGATACCATGTGACGCTGATTAAAGATGGTATTGGAGCATTTAATTGGGAAGAAATTAGGGTTACAGTAGAAACTACTTTTCCAAATTATGGACATGCGATGTTATCGACTGAAGAATTTTTGAATACACCAATGCCCTAAATATAGTATGCCTTTTAACAGGAGGGTCATTGTACTTGTCCTCCTGTTGAAAAAGGTAACCTGACAGCGTCGCTTTTTACCTGAAAAAATCAAGATTATTTTTATTTTATAAACAAACATTATGGAAGAACTAGTAAAACTTCAGCTAAATTATTTTAACACTAATGCTACCAAACCAGTCAGTTTTCGTATTACACAATTAAAGAAACTCGAAAGCCTTATAAAATCCAATGAAGAATTACTGAATGAGGCGCTACGCAAGGATTATGGCAAGGGCAAATTTGAAACTTTTCTGACAGAACTCTATGTGGTTTACGATGAAATTAAAGTCGCTCTCAAGAATTTGGAAGAGTGGACCAAGATCAAGCCTATTGAAACCAATCTTTTAAACGCGCCAGCAAAGAGCTATATTATGCCGGAACCATTAGGAGTAAGCCTAGTAATAGGCCCTTGGAATTATCCTTATCAGCTTACTCTAGGCCCTGTTGTAGGAGCCCTGGCTGCAGGATGTACAGTTATTCTTAAACCTAGTGAGCTTACGGTTCATAGTAGTAGTTTAATCACAAAGCTGATAAATGAGAATTTTGACAGTGAATATTTTACCGCAGTAGAAGGAGCAATACCTGAAACTACTGCTTTACTGGAGCAAAAATTTGATGTTATATTTTTTACGGGAAGCGTATCGGTAGGAAAGATAGTCTATCAGGCGGCAGCAAAGCATCTAACGCCGGTAATTTTAGAACTAGGGGGTAAAAGTCCGACAATTTTTATGCAGGACAGTAATTTAGACATCACTGTTAAAAGAATGCTTTGGGCTAAGTTCCTGAATTCGGGGCAAACTTGTATAGCGCCAGATTATGTATATGTTCATAAAAGTATTGAAGAAAAATTTCTTCAAAAAGTTTCAGAAGAGATGCAAGTGATGGATTATAAATTGAAAAATGACAATTATGTGCACATTATCAATGAAAGAAATACTTCACGGGTAGCATCATTAATCGATAAGCAAAAAGTTTACATTGGAGGTAACTACAATATTGTTGAACGCTTTGTTGAGCCCACTATTCTTACCAATGTTACTTGGAGTGATAAAGTAATGCAGGAAGAGATATTTGGACCTGTTCTGCCTATTTTAACGTTTGATAATTTGGATGATGTGATCAAAGAAATTAAGCAAAGGCCAAAACCTCTTGCACTTTACCTGTTTACTCAGGATGAAAACATAAAGCAGAAGGTACTTAGTGAGGTATCTTTCGGAGGAGGATGCATAAACGAGGCGGTGATGCATATTTCGAACGGTGAACTTCCGTTTGGAGGCGTTGGTGAAAGTGGTATAGGCAATTATCATGGCGAAGCAGGTTTTAGGGCATTTTCACATTACAAAAGTATACTTGATAAAGAAGTAACACCAGACCCGGATGTAAAATATTCTCCATATACAGATGAAAAATTAGAAATGTTGAAATCTGTTGTTGCTTGATCTTTGCCAACAGCGAGATTTCTAAAACAATTATAAGATGAAAATAAAAGCTGCAGTTTTAAATGAGCCTCATCAGCAATTTAATCCAGCTTTTGAAAGTAATGAAGACTGTTAGATTGATATTTTGAATCCATCATAAAGTATCAGTTTAAGTGTTTTTTTTACTTAAACGATCTTTTTTAAATGATAATTTTAACAAAGTGCCATTATTATTTTCAATAGAAAAAGTACCATCTAAATCATCGCTTAACCCTTTGATTAAACTCATGCCGAATGTATTACTATTTTTTTTGTCCTGGATATGAATACCAATTCCATTATCTTGTATTGTAAGTAAATAAAAATCCATTGCATTGGCAACAAGTGTTATGGTTATTATTCCATCTTGATTATTTGGGAATGCATATTTTATACAATTAGCTACAGCTTCGTTTATAATCAAGCCTAAAGGAACTGCTTGAGCCACATCCAATTCAAGATTATCGACGTTTACTTGGAATCTAATTCGTTGTCTCAAATTGAATGAGTCTTTCAAATATTGAACCAATTCTTTAATGTAAATAGGCATGTTTATTGTTGAAATGTTTTCTGTCATGTATAATTTTTGATGAATTAGTGACATGGCGTGTATCCTATGTTGACTACTTTTTATAGTAGATAAGGCCATTTCATCATCAAGATAAGCTGATTGGGTATTTAATAAACTGATGACCATTTGAAGGTTATTTTTTACTCTGTGGTGAATTTCTTTTACAAGCCATTCTTTTTCGTCAAGTAAATGCTGAAGATTACTATTTTTTTGATCAATCTCTTTTTCTTTTATCTCAAGTTTTACATTGTTCCTTTGTTTTAATTGGTAACGATTGTATAATAAACTAATAATTATAAGAAGTAATATGATTGACCAAATAGATAAATTTATTAAAAGGTTTGATTTGTCTAATTTACTTTGCTGTAATTTCGTTTGAACCTTTAATGTTTTAATATTTTGTTCTTTTTGTAACGTTTCATATTGAATTTTTAATTCTTCAATCTGTTTATTTTTATCGGTATTATATATAGAATCTTTAATTTGATTGTATTTTTGATAATGCACTATTGAAGAAAGGTAATTTCCTGTGAGTGAATCAATTTTGAATAAGGAAAGTTCCAGCTCTTGAAAATTAAAGTTTTGGTTGGTCTCCTTGTTTATGCTTAATACTTTGTCAGCATAAAATTTTGCTTTATATGCATTTCCTTTATTTGCATAAAACAATGACATATCTGAAAAGGCAGATGTCATGGTTACAGCTGTTTCTGATGTGATTAGGTTTTTAGAGTGGCCTTCCATTTCAAGATAAAATTTTTCAGCTGCTGAAACATTACCCATTTTTTGATAAGCTGACGCTTTTATAAGCGCAAGATTAAATTTATCGAATTGATTTTTTGGAGGGTAGTTATCAGCTATTTTTTTTATGTAATTGATTGCTTCTTTGTACTTTTTATTTTGATAAAGTGACTTAACAATCGTTATAAAACTGGTATACCAACTACCACTATTAATATTTTTGGTACCTGCATCAATACTCTTTTTGTATGTTTGAATGGCTTCATCATAGTGACCCATAAAATCATAAACATTTCCTAATCGCAAATAAAAATTATCTGCACAAATCATATCATTGGTTGCTTCCATTGTTTGGATGCTATTAATCGCATAAAATAATGCTTTTTCAATATTATTTCTTTTTACTAAGTAAATATAAGATAGGGTTGTTGCAAAATAGTGAGTATGTTTAAACCCCATTTTTTTTTGAAAAGCGATACTTTCCAAACACTTTTTTTCGGCGATATCAAGACGGCCATTCATGAAATAAACATTAATTAATTTCATAAGTGCTTCCGCTTCTTTTTCTTTTTCGTTAATTGATCTATATACTATAGCTGCCTGCGAAAGTGTTTTTTCTTTATCGGAGTCACTGAAGGGCAGATAAGTTCCTTCGTTCTCTAAAGCATCAGCAATTGCTTTTTTATCCTTTAATTTCTTACTTTCGGTTACAACTTGTAAAAATGTTTTTTTACTTGCAGCAAGGTTATTTGCTTTAGCATAGTACTTTCCCAACAATAGATTACTCTGCAGTTGCCATTTTGGTATACCAAGCAAATCACTTAATTGCATGGCTTGTTTAATATACTGTAAAGCTTTTTGAAGATCTTCTTTTTTTTCAAAGGGTTTAAAGAGATAGTGAATGCCTAATTGCAGTAATAACTTGATCCTATCAGTCTTCTCTAAATTAGCAAGTACTTTTAGTGCACCATTTATATTGTTTTGATCAACTAGCTTACTTCCAGGTAAATAGCTTCCGTCGTTATATCCCTCGTCGTAGGCTAGTGATATTGGAACTTTATTGGCGGTGCAAGCCAAAACCATAGCACTATCTATATCTATGGTTCCTTGGCTGGCAGCTTGTATATAATTCCCCGTGGTTTTAAGTAATAATCTGACTTTTTTAACGTCATAATTATATTCTGAAGATTTGATTTGCCCAAAACCCTGAAGTGTGATAGTTATAATAAAACTAAAAACGCATAAGACTTTCATGTTTTACTCTATTTTATTGGTACGAACGTTAGATATTTACAAATATAGAAATAAAAATAGGCAAATAAATTTTAAATAATAGATGTAAGTTAGTAGTTATTAATAGGATCAAAGTACTGTTAATTTCATTTATTTAAAAAGAGCACTTTGTTTTTTAATACATAAATATTAACTAATTTTATAGTAGTAATTCAGAGTGATTTTTTGAATTGCAATTTTAACAATTAAGCAACGAGAAATAGCCTTTATGGTTTAATTTTTTGATGTACAATAACAAATAATTTTATGAAAAGGGACGCTAATGATGAAAAGAAATCATTAAAAATGAAAATACTAATAGTTGAAGATCAATTTATTGAAGCGCATGATTTGCAGTTAATCCTTGAAAAAGCAGGTTATGAAGTTATAGGAATAGTACGGTCTGTATTGCAGGCGCTTGAATTCATAGCGAACGATACTCCTGATTTAGTTTTTGTGGATATTTTTCTTAAAGGGAATGAAACAGGTATTGATTTAGCAAAAAAATTGAAAGAAAAACATATTGGTTTTATATTCCTGTCCGCTAATTCCAGTAAAACGATATTAGAGGATGCCAAAAAGACGCAACCCTACGGTTTCATTGTAAAACCATTTCGTGAACAAGACATTTTAATTACTTTAGAAATTGCTTGTTATAGGCATAAGCATAGTGCAGAAACCCAGCTATTGCAAGAAAGTATTTTGCAAAAAAGTATTAATGAAATAATGTATTCTTCCGTAAAATGGGAGCAGGCTTTATTGCAATTAGGAAAGGTATTACAAACCTATATTCCATTTGATTATATGGAAGGCGGATTTATTAATGATGAATACAATACCATTGGACTTCTTCGAAGAAATTTTGATAGTTATGAAATAATTAATATTGAGAGATTTTCAAAAATAACAGCTATAAAAAAAGAAGAATTGATTGATATGCAATCCAAATCTCTGAAACATGATATAGCTCAAATTTATGAGGGTGATTCTTTTATAAAAATGTGCCAAAATTCGGCTATTAAAAGATTGATTGTTCATACTTTCGGAATTAAATCTTTTGTAGTTATTCCATTGAATATTGAAGGTAATGTTTTCAATTTTTTATTTTACAGCAGACATTTTGATACCTATACAAGAGAACATATCATGTTGTTGACCAAACTTGAGAATATATTAACAAAGTTTGTGAATAATATGCATATTGCCAGGAAAAAGGTATTTAATGAGAGCAAAGAAATTTTAGATATTTCAGGAAATTCGCCTCAGGATTTTGAATCAATGATTGGAAACAGCAAAAAGATGATCACTGTTTTTGATTGTATAAAGAAAGTAGCTCCTTTTGAAACTTCAGTACTGATTTTGGGAGAAAGCGGAACCGGAAAAGAAAAAGTAGTGAAAGGAATCCATAATCTTTCTTCAAGAAGAGACAAACCCTTGGTTATTATTAATTGTGGAGCTATTCCTG
The DNA here is from genome assembly GCF_048158645.1 of Flavobacterium cryoconiti. Lineage (NCBI taxonomy): Bacteria > Pseudomonadati > Bacteroidota > Flavobacteriia > Flavobacteriales > Flavobacteriaceae > Flavobacterium > Flavobacterium cryoconiti. The sequence continues at coordinate 101,663 of NZ_JBLNKW010000011.1, forward strand.
ATAACTTAGCAGAATCACTACTCTTTGGACATGAAAAAGGTGCTTTTACGGGAGCACTGGACAAGCGTATAGGGAAATTTGAAATGGCGGATGGCGGAACTATCTTTTTAGATGAAATTGGTGAAATGCCCATTGATCTTCAGGTGAAATTATTACGTGTATTACAGGAAAAGGAAATAGAAAGGGTAGGAGGACGTTCCTCAATAAATATTGATGTACGCATTATTGCTGCAACTAACAGAAATTTAGAAGAAGAATTGGCTGCGGGACGATTTCGACTGGACTTATACTACAGACTTTATGTTTTTCCTATAAATATACCTTCTTTAAGAGAACGAAAGGAAGATATTCCAGCTTTGGCTGCTCATTTTATTAATTTATACAGTAAGAAAATAGGAATTAAAGCTCCTGTCCTTGCAGAAGAAGTACTTCAACAAATGTTATCCTATGACTGGCCGGGTAATATTAGGGAGTTGGAGCATGTTATAGAACGTAGTATTTTAATGAGTGAAAGCAGCATGATTAAAGAAATACACCTTCCTTTTTCGAATAAAAATGAACTGGGGGAAATACAACAGGAATTTTCCATAAAAACAATTCATGATAATGAACGCGATTACATCACCTACATTTTGAAAAAGTGTAAAGGAAAAGTTTCAGGTTTGGGAGGGGCTGCAGAAATTTTAAATATTCCAGCTTCAACATTGAATTCTAAAATCAAAAAATTGGGTATAAAAAACAGCGGTTTTTAATAAGAAAGGGTTGCTTATATTTTAAAGAATAATCAATTTTAAATTAAGAATTGAACTTAAAATAGTTAATTTTTAAACATGGGAAGTGGGTTGAAAGGATGGTTGAAGAAATTTTTAAAAATTGGATTTAGAAGAAAAAGATGAAAACCCAGGTTAGGTAATTTTTTTCTGAATGCTTTAATTTTTTGACGATCAAAACCAAAATTTATTAATCCTAAAGACACATCCATCCAATCGGCTTTCCTAAAATATTCAACAGTTATTTTGTGTTTTCCTTGATAGTGACTCATTCTGTGATGCCAATAAATCATAAGTGTGATTTCCTCAATCCATTCCTGTTTTCCCGATTCTGTCAAGTAAAGATTAGCCTGTTCAATGGAAGGATATAGGTAGTCAATGGTATGAGCAGTCCAAATTCCAATATCGTGGAATACAGCTGCGATAGCATATTTTTCTATATTATTTTCATTGGAATCCATTAAAAGACAATTCAAAAATACACGATATACGTGGTTCTTGTATCGATTGCAATCCTCACCTAGGATTGGTTTAAATTTGTGAAATATGCCTTCAATGATAGGATTTGAATACTCCATTACACAAAAGTTTAAGTTAACCAAGTGTCGGTTGGTTATTTTAAAAGATACTAAAAATTGGTTTTATTTTAGAGTAACAAAAATAGAAGATCTAATGGCTCTCGTCAGATTTCGGGTTCGATGTCCTTTACCAAAAGTATCTTCCACCAATAAAACGTTTCCAGATTCAAAAATTCTCTTTTCTCCTAAAGAGGTTTCAATTTCAATAGTCCTTTTTTTGTAATATAATATATTGTCGTGCTGGGACCCGATAATAATCATAATTATAGTGATCTATGTATGTAGACTGCCCCCAAAAATAATTTACTTAGCTTTAAAAATTATTTTTAAACCACTCAACAGACAGCTCTATATCTTCTTGGTTCAAGTTATGGCTGGTATTTATGTCATAATGGGAAATATTAAAGTTCCCGTTTTTTAATATTTTGAGATACTCGTTTGTTTCACCAATGCTCACCATTAGATCATTTTTCCCTGTAGATAAAAATAATGGGATGTTCTTTTTACTTTTAAAATTTGGAATATATCTAAAAGGTTGCATGGGACGATATAGTATAGCGCCAGCAAAAAAATCAGGATGAAGAATTAAAGTGGCTCCTGCAATATTTGCACCGTTAGAGTACCCTAATGCAATAATTTTTGTCAAATCAATGCCTTCTTTAACAGCAAGGGCTTTTATAAAGTAAATCATTTCTTCTGTTCGAAATTCTAAATCTCGTTCATCAAAAACACCCATCCCCAGTCTTTTAAAAAATCGGGGCAGTCCATTTTCCAATACATTACCCCGAAGACTTAAAATATTTAAACCAGTACCAAAATCTTTAGCTAATGGCAATAGGTCATGTTCATTACCACCTGTTCCATGTAAAAGTAAAAGGGTCTTTGCACTAGGATTTCCTGTGCCTATAAAAATATACTGTAGTGGTTGAAAGTCCATTTTTTTTACTTAATTGATTATTACTAAACTAGATTCAATTTGTTCGCGACGCGTTTCATATTGTGGTGGTAATTTTAATTCTTTACCTAAATTTTCTATCGTTTCATCAATTGTAAATCCAGGATTTTCAGTTGCGATTTCAAAAAGAACCCCTCCTGGTTCACGAAAATAGAGTGAATGAAAATATTGACGATCAATTTGTGGTGTTACGCCTAATCCCAACGCATCAATTATTTTACGAAAATGCATTAGGATTTCATCATTTTTAACTCTGAAAGCTACATGATGTACAGATCCATTGGCTACATGACCTCGTTTTTCTTCCGGTAGTTCCGCTAAATCTACTATGGCTGCATTCTCCACTTCATTTGTTGCATAACGGTAACGATTAACTTCCCGATCGATTAATTTGTATCCAAATACTTCAGTGAGAATAGTTGCTGTAGCTTTAATATCGTTCAATGTTAAGGTAATATTGTGAAATCCTTTCGTGGCTACCGTTTTTTTTATGTCTTCTGTTTCCCAAGCTTTTCGCTCATCAGTTGTTTTTGATTCTATCAATTCCAATTTCAATCCATCTGGATCTAAAAAAGTCAGGTATTTTTCTCCAAATTTTATAGCAGGTTTGTTATAAATCACATTGTGTTCTTCAAAGCGTTTAATCCAAAAATCTAAACTTCCCGCAGGAACAGAATAGCCAATTTCAGTCGCCATTCCGGAACCTTTTCTGCCTTGCTGAATTCCTCCTCCCCACGGGAAAAAAGTCAAGATTGTTCCCGCACTTCCAATTTCATCTCCGAAATAAAAATGATAGGTTCCCGGGTCATCAAAGTTGACTGTTTTTTTTATGAATCGCAGTCCTAAAATTTTCGAATAAAAATTAAAATTACCTTTGGCATCTCCGGCAATTGCGGTAATGTGATGAATACCTAATATTTTATTTTCCATAGTCTATTTTATTTATTAATTAGTATAAAATTAGTTTGCAAAAAAAAATCTGTATCTGAAACATCAAAAATCATAAACTTTCGTCCTTATTGAAAGCAGAAATAATTTCGTGTGTTAATAATCCTGTGCCACCACCATAAGGTTCTAAAATAATTATAGTTGGATTTATTTCTTTAAAATAATGACACAACTTGATTTCTGTTTTTTTATTAACATCACAGCCAAAAAGAATCATTGCCATATTGAATTCTAAAAACAGCAATACTGCCTCTTCCTCATTATTAGCAACAAATCCATGCCAACTTTCATTTGCATTTATTAATTCAAGTACTTCATTTGAATTATATTTATTGGGGCTTATATAAAGAATATTTATTTTTGTCATCAGTATCAATTTTGATGTTTTGCTAAATCTGTATGTTTTCAAATTTATATTGGGTTGTTGTACTTCCAAAAAAAATGTCTTTTTCTGCCACCGAATCCTTTATAAATGAACCAGCATTAAACAAAGCAGCGCCACATTTAAAAGCGAATTTTATGTTTGATAAATTATTTCGTTACTCAATTGCGTTCCGATAAACTTTTTAAAACTGTTTTCCCTGCATAAATTAATCGTTGATTTGGGTTATATATGCCGTCTTTTATACTGGCTCTCCAGAAAACATCATAGTCTAATGCAAAACTTAATTTTGATCTGAATTCTATATTTATTGAAAGATGAATATCCATTAAATTAGAAGGACCAATTAAGCCCACGGCTTCAAAATAGGCGCGCGCGGATAAAGAGGATTGAAAGTTTCTATGCTATATTTCATGCTATCGCTTGTGATTTAGCGTCATTTAAGTAATCACCAGGGCATTTTGAGCAAAAAGAGGCACTGAAAAAATAAAATGAGTAACAGAATATTGAATGTGTTTTTTTCCATGATGCAAAATTTGTTTAAAAAAGTGGGTATGAATACTACCCACTTTTATAATTATTTCAGTATTTATTACTGCATCGGAATTGCAATCCAATACCATATAATGCACCGTATTTAACCACTTTTGTCCATAAACAAAGCATGACGAATGTTTTTCTTATCTTTATTTACAAAGGAGTTAACGGCAACATTTTCACTGACAATCCTTGCTCTAATTTATTGTTTAATAAATTGTAATTCAATATAGAGACGAACTTCTTCGCTCACTAAAACGCCTCCAGTTTCCAAAGCTGAGTTCCAGTTTAAATCCCAATCTTTACGGTTGATTTTACCGTTGATAGTGAAAGCTGTTTTTATATTTCCCCATGGATCTTTCATTAATCCACTAAACTCTACATCTAATTTTACTGATTTTGTAACACCATGAAGCGTTAAATCTCCAATTAGCTCATATTCTCCTTCGTTTATTTTTTTTAAAGAAGTAGCTATAAAATTGATTTTAGGAAATTGAGCGGCATCAAAAAAATCTGGGCTTAATAAATGTGCATCCCTATCTGCATTTCCTGTAGTTATTGAATCAATGTCACCATTGAAATCAATTTTAGCGTTTTCGAAATCATCATCATTAGTTTCGATAGCGGCATCAAATTTTTGAAATTTTCCAGATACGTTGGTAAACATCATGTGTTTTACTTTAAATCCAATTTCTGAATGTGTCGGGTCGATAACCCATTTTGTTGTTGACATAATTTATTCTTTTAATGTTATTTTTAAAGCTGCTTAATGGCTTCATTTAATTTACAGTGCAAAGTTGCAGCTGAATTAAAAGTTCCACATTGAACTGGAACAAGAAAAAAATCATAATGATTAATAGTTACTCATCCAGTTTAAAATATAATCGGCATTTTCTTTCCAGGTTGGCAAACCTAAAACATTGTGATTACGACCTTTGAATTCTTTATAATCAGTTATCGAATTAGAATTCTTTTTATATTTTTTATAATTTTTGTAATTGATTGATGAGGGGAAAAAGTGATCTTTATCTCCAGATACAATCAGTAAGGGATCGTGGTGTTTTTTAAAATCGACTTTTGCGGCATTTGTTAAACCACCTCTTATTAAGTGCACAGATTCTGGAGTTGCATATTTTTCGTAGGCAGTTTTCTGTTCCAATTCAGTCATCCCATTTGTAAAAGCATATTGCCAATCTTTAAAAGACATCATATAAGTCTCTTTTGAAGTTCCAAATAATGAAAGTGCACTCCAGACGGATTTAATTGACGACCTTTTTGACAGCAATATACCTTTTGGGGGAGCTGAATGAATTGCAATTCCTGCTGCAGCGATATTTTTGTGTACTAGTATTTGAGTAAGCAGTCCCCCAAGTGAATGACCAATCAGAATAGGTTTTTCCGGTTGTTCACGTACAATTTTTTCATAATAGGCCGTTAATTGTTCCAGTGTTAAACCCGCTAAGGCTGAGTTTGGTTTTCTGCTGCGCAAAGTGGCAGGATCTGCATCTTTATAAGGATAGTCAGGAACAATTACCTTATATCCTTTGCTTTCAAAATACGTTTTCCATTCATCCCAGCAGTTGCTGCCAACAAATGCTCCAGTAATGAATACCACCGTTTTGGTTTTCATTTCCGAGTTCGATTTTTGAGTTTGTGAGAACATACTCAAGTTAAAAAGGAGTATAACAATACTTGCTATGGTTTTAAAAAAAATTAATTTAGTTTTCATTTTTAATTGTTGTTTAATTTGGCAGGATAAAGTTTCAAAATTGTAAACCTCAATAATTTTAGCCGGAGTTAAAATCGTTATTCACGGGTCATTCTTGCGGATTCGACTTAAGGAAAGCCCTTGAATTCCTATGTAGGAAGCGATATAGTAGCGTAAGATGGCGTTAAAAATATCCGAATGCTTCTGTTAAGTCTGGATATTAATTTCACTGTAAATTTTGAAAAAGTCTACCCCATATAAATTGGATAATCTGGGGTAGACACTTTATCTCGTTTCAAGATTGTTACTGCATATTAAAAAATCCTTTGAGCAGTTTATGTTTCAAGGGTTTTATTTTAAGGAACCGTTTGCAGCAGATACAATGACTGCGGCTACTGCTTTTGGTTGTGAGATAAATACAACATGACTTCCCTTAATTTCGGTTACTTTTGCATTGGCTCTTTTTGCCATAAAACGTTCTGCATCTGCAGGGATAGTTTGGTCTTCGGTTGCAACAACATACCAGCTTGGTTTAGTTTTCCAGGCAGCATTTGTGATTGTGCTTCCAAAAACAGATGCTGAAACAGGAACTTGGGAATCAGCCATAAAATCAGCTTTTTCTTTACTTAAATCGGCGCAAAAACCAGAATGATATTTCGTTTTGTCGTACCATACAAAACCATCTTTTGACGGAGGAAGTATACCTGAATTAGGTGAAGGGGGACCTGATTGCAGTAATTTTAACAATGACTCTCCCGAATCCGGCACAAAAGCTGAAATGTATACTAGCCCGACTACCTTTTCTGAATTTCCGGCTTCTGTAATTATAGCCCCGCCATAGGAATGCCCAACAAGTATTACTGGCCCATCAATATGATCCAACACGCGGTTTGTAGCAGTAACGTCATCGGAAAGTGATGTATTTGGATTAGCAACTACACTTATATTGTACCCTTTATTTTTCAGTATTGTGTATACACCCTCCCATCCGGAACCATCTGCAAATGCGCCATGGACTAATACTATATTTTTCACTTGTTTTTGTGAAAAGACGGTGTTTGACACCATAAATAACAGTAAAAAGGCAGCAATGGTTAGTTTTATTGGGCCTTTACTTTTTCTTAAATTAATTTGCTTTTTCATTTTTTCTGATTTTTATAGATTAGTTAATAATTACTTTTTAATGGTGCCCAATTATCCTTTTTAGTTACTATATTTTGAAGTCACAAATTATTTTTTTGCTTTTCCATAAGTATAGTGGAGCACTGTTTGAGATTGCAGTTTGTTATCTTATTTAATAAAATTTTATTTTTAGCTTGTGAGTAAATCAAACGGGTTATTTAAATACTTTATATTATTTTCTATTGTTGATTATAAATATCTTTTTAGATTTTGCATTAAAGGAAACAAGAATCACACCTAACTTGTAATTAGTTGATTATCAGGTATTTTTAATATTTTTTAAATTTATTTTTTAGCGAAATATCGAGGTTTTTAAGAAGTGGAATACGATATAAAGCGAAAAGAATTATGAAAAATGAACCAGATCGGTAAGATTAATACGCATTAATCTTATTTTTAATTTTTTGATGGATATAGGTTGTCAATATAAAAATCAATAATAGAATACCAGTTATAATAATATAGCCTGAGATCTCTTTTGATGCCGATAAAAGAGCTTGTCCCTGAAGGTTTTTATAAAAATCTAAAGTATTTCCCTGCTGCTTTATTAGAAAGTCATTAGCTTCGGTATGACTGGCGATATAACTAAAGTGCTTAATTCTGTCCGCGTATAACAAATAATTGTAAATGGCTGAAAAAGTACCACTTCCTAAAAAAGATCGAATTAATATCATGATACCTCCGGCACTTAATGTAACACCAATTCCTAACTTATTTGTTGCATACAAACCGATAGCTATATAAAGTATTGCCATGGCAAATCCTTTTATAAATAAAGGAAGTATAAAATCCTTGCTATTAAAATCAACTGAAAAACTGTTATACATTATGCCATGATAAATAACAAAGGCAAGAAAACCTGTAAATATCAATAGTTCAGCGTCGTATTTTTTCCAATACCAAAAATAACAGAGTACTGAGCCTACAATAATTCCAGGTATCATGTAAAGATTTAATGCTGTATTTAAGATCATTTCATAATGAAGTATGCTAACTGAAAAGGCAGATTGAAAGGTGGAGGGAACAAATATTCCAAGTAATAAAAAATAAAATAGGCCATGACGAAAACTGTTGATTTTAAAAAGGTTTAAATCAAAAAGCGGACGTTTTATGGACAATTCTAATTTGACAAAAAGTAAAAGTGTTAGTACTGTTGCAAACAAGGAGGCAATTATTTTTTTAGAGTCAAACCAGTTTTCTACTTTTCCATAGACTAAGGCATAATCATAGAGCATCAAACTACTGGTGAGCAATAGCAATCCAATCCAGTCCACTTGATATAAAGGGATTTTCTTTTTTAATTTATGATTTTCTACTAACACCAGCGTGACTAATAAGCATATTAGAATCAGAATCAAAATCCATATGTAGGCATACCGCCAATTATAGTTATAAGCAAGTTTGGTTGTAAACCAAGTTATTAAAAACAAACCGCAAAGTGCTGTACAGTAGACAAAAGGATAAAATCGACTGCTGTCCAGTTTTTTACTCCAGATATATAACCAAATGACATACACTTCCACTAGCGCCGCTATTTTTGAAAGCCCAAGAAATAGGCAGGCTACAACTGTTAAGGTAGGGTTATCGGTTGTGGCACAAAGAATATTCATCAGAAGCATCATGGACAGGCCGTAAAGAAGTAACTCTTTATTTGAAAAGCGTTGTTTCAGTCTCATTTCAAACATTAGTCCCAATCCCATTCCAATGTAAAGTGCGTTGGAAGCCTGTATATAGGGCTCAGGATACTCACCAAGACTACTGAACATATCAGTGGTATTGCCTAAAAAAACACCATTGCCTACTAAAATGACAAAAAGCAACAAGAATAGCATAGGCAATCTTACATAGACCGGTACCCATTTATAAAACAAGTCATTTAATTCCATATGAAAGAGTTTTTAGAATATTTTTAATGAGCAATCCAAACTTCGACATTCATTCCTGCTCTCAATTGTTCTACAGCTATTTTAGTGTTTTTATTATTTGTAAATTCAATTTTAACAGGGATTCGTTGTTGCACTTTTATAAAATTGCCGGTTGAATTATCTACAGGAATTGCAGAATACTTTGCCCCGGTAGCTTGAGATATCGCAGTAATTTTGCCTAAAAATTCATTTTGCGTTATACCGTCTACTTTTAATTTCATTTTTTGTCCAATATATAATTTCGCTATTTGGGTTTCTTTATAATTAGCGACGACCCATTTATTGTCGTTTCTTACCAAAGACAATAAGGTTTGTCCCCCTTGTACCAGTTGTCCCTCTTGAATAGTTCTTCTGCCGGTGACACCATCATAAGGAGCAGTAATAACAGTATAGGACTGGTTGAGTTTAGCCATTGAAAGTGCGGCATTTGCGCGCTTAATTTCTGCTTCATTGATATAAACTTTTTTAGAAGTTTCCTCTGTGGAAAGGATAGTCGTCTGTCTTTGTTGAATTAATGCTTTAGTCTGGGATGCTAATGAATTGTATTCTGATTTAATTTGATCAAATTGCTGTTGTGTTGCCGCTCCCTCTTTTAGGAGGTTTTCATATCGACGGTAATTTTGTTTCGCATTCCACATTCTGGCCTCTGCAGCTTTAATAGTAGCATCGACAACATTTAAATTGCTTTTTACTGTATTTATAGCAGAAGCTGTTACATTTTTCGATGCTTTTGCCGACAAATAATTAGCTTCAGCTTGTTCTGTTTGTATTTTGTATTCGGCGTCGTCAATCAGGATAAGTGTATCTCCTTTTTTGACATGTTCGTGTTCTTTGAAACGGACTTCTTTAACATAGCCGGGAATTCGAGTATTGACTGGATTGATATATTCTTCTATCTGTGCATCGTTTGTGTAGAGATCATTGTCTAAATCAAAATAGGTAGAAATACCCCAAACAATTGCAGATACACCGCAAATAACAAGCAAAATATTAATTATAATAATACTTAATTTTTTGCTTAATTTCCTTTTTTCAGAATTAATAGTACTCATAATAGTTAGTGGTTTAAAAGAGTATACCTGCTGATTTTAATAACTGATAATAAGTGTATACTACATTTATTTCAGCATTTGCTACTTTTATTTCCGATTCTAATTTAATATTGGTTGCATCGGTCATATCTGTCACTAAAGCCAGCTGATTAAAATATTTTTTTTCGACAATGCGGTAATTTTCTTCAGCCGATTTTAAATCCTTTTTTAAAGTTGCCAATTCATCTTTGGCTTCCTCATACTTTATAAAATAGTTGTTTATTGAAAGTTCCATATTTTGCGTTGTTAGAATTTCTTTTTGTTTTGAAAGCTCCCACTGCATTTTTCCTGCTGCTATTTTTGTTGTAGATTGATAAATAGATGAAATATTATAACGAATATTGATACCTGCCTGCCATACATTTGTATAAATATCTACAGCAGGAACGGCACTTAAAAAAGGGCGCTGCAAGTAATTTTTTGCAAACAGACTAATTTCTGGAAACCTATCTGTGCCAAGCAGTTTTATATTTGTTACGGCTATCATATTCTCGACTGCGGCAATTTTTAGTTCATGATTTTCTTCATAGCCTTTTTCTTTAAAATAATCAAAACCCTCGATTGATTTTACAGATTTTAATAAAGTACTATCTGGCATAAGTCGTTTTGAATCTGGAAACCCAATCACCATATTAAGCTGTTGATTCAGGATGATTATTGAATTGTCTGTTTTTCTTGTGGCTAACTCTAAATCAGAAATTATAAGTTCGGTTCGCAGTACATCATTCTGGGTCAGCATACCTTGTTTTTGCATTGTTATAATATTCTTCAGACGCTGTTGTGAGAGGTTAGTATTGTTGAGATATACCTGTTTTAAATTTATAAGCCTGAAGATGTCAAGGTATTTTGCCACAACGAGGAATTTTATATCTTGTACATTCTTTTCCTGACTTAAAATCGCGACCTGTTCTTCTAATTTTGTTTTCTGAATATTGGTATTTATTTCACCTCCTTTAAAAACCACTTCAGCGGCAGTTAGAGATAATTCTGTAAACTGGTGCGGTAATTCTCTTGTTGTATGTCGAGAGAAAGAGGGATTCCAAACTTCAGAATTACTCAAATAACCATAATTTAATCCTGTTGAAATACTAGGTAGCTGGTATAATTTATTTATTTGGATTTTTTGATGTGCGAGTTCTGTATATTGTGAAGCAATTTTAAGCTGTACACTGTTTTTTACAGCTAGATCAAAAGCCTTTTCCAAGGTCAAAACTTCAGCAGAAGAATAATTCTGTGAATAAAGTGCTGAAGTTAAAAAAGCAATTAATACCGTTGTAAACAGATTTTTCATTTTATATAGGCAAAAATATTAAACAATAAAAAAAGGATTAAGTCAGTTTAAAAACAATTATTGATTTGTAATTTGACTGATTAAAACGAAATTCATGCCTAATTTTTAATGTTCTGATTTTTAGCCAGTTAAGTGTTTTTGTTGATTTATTAATAGCGATATGTCAAAATTTAGCAGCAATTCAATAACGATATAAAGTAAATTTTTAATGCTAAAATAGAATAGCGGTAAGTTGAAAATTGGAAGGGGAGCGATTTTTTTGCGTCTGAGAAAAGAGTGCGAATAATAAAATTAGTCCTTTTTCGAAAATCCTATTCGCGAATATAAAACGGGTAGCTCATAGATATTTAAAAATGCAGTGGAAAAAGATAAGTGTTATTGCAGTAGGTTTAGTTATTAATACGGTACTGTATATTTAAAAAAAGTAATTGGAAGAAAAGCATCATGTTTAGTACTTTTTTTCAATAGATTAACTCCTTGTGTAGTTAATCTATTGAAAAATGATTGTAAAATAATAGATTTGTTGAAATGTAAATAGTATACCCTTGGGGGTACTTTTTTTAATATTTTAAAAATATTTATTTAATATTTTTTTAACTTGTGGCGCAGTTAATAATAGGAAAGGTATGGCGAGTGCATAAGACATTAACCAAGCAGTGAACCCCGAGTTAAGAAAAATAATAAGTAAAAAACATAAAATAAATGAGCTTATTATAGCTATTATGACTGCGAAAAGAATTATTTTTTTCATATTTGAAAGCCTTCCGATTTTTTTTAAGTAAGTTGGTATATCCTTTTGCTAAAAGTTTGTATTTATCATCATCCCAGATTTCAATTGAAGTCTCCGTTTTGATGCTATCATTTTCTTTATGAATGGGGAAGGCGAATTTGTAACCATTTTATTTGTATGATGAATAAAAAAATTCAAGGCTTGAGAATCTATGGTTTTTATATTAAGCATTTAAAAGATCTAAAGCGTCGTTCGGTGATGAGAGAAACAATTGGTAAATATTAGCGGTGTTGCCTACGTGTATTTCAAATTTATTCTCATACAATCCATAGAGCAAATCATTGGCTACGATCTCAGGATGTATCCCATTTTCACCTCCAATTTCTTTTGAAAAAGGGGTATCCACCAATGGCGGCATAATTTCAAATATTTTTACTGTAGTATTTTTTAAATGATTTCTCAGTGAAAGCGTGTAGGAATGCAATGCGGCCTTACTTGCCGAATAAGTCGGTAATATATAACTTGCTACATACGATACCACCGATGAAACATTTACGATTGCAGATTCAGGTTTGTTCTTTAAAACAGGTAGTAATTTTTCAGTTAGTCTTATAACAGAAAGATAATTAGTCGCTATTTCTTCAGATGCATTCTCAAAAGCGTTAGCATTTTCAGTTGCGAAATGGTGCAAGATTGCTCTTCCTGCATTATTTACGAGTAAATTCAGATCTGGATATTCTTCTTTTATTTTTTCAACTAATACGTTAGTATCGAATTCATTAGTGATGTCAGCGACAAGGTAATAGGTATTGTTTAACTCCGATACTGCTTGTTTCAGACGCTCTTCATTACGTCCTATTATGATTACTTTGTTGTGATTTTTTGAAAATAATTTGGCCATTTCAAATCCAATTCCCGATCCCCCTCCGGTAATAAGTACTGTATTTTTTGTTGTTTTCATTGCGTTTAATTTTTATTTAAAATTATTTAGATATTTTCGATTACAACCGCCGAAGCACAGCCACCCCCGTTACAAATAGCCGCCACCCCATATTTTCCACCTTCTTGTTTCAAAACAGATATAAGGGTAGTTATTATTCGGGAACCAGATGAACCTATAGGATGTCCTAAAGCAACTGCACCACCATAAACGTTAATCTTATTGGGATCTAATCCTAATATTTTCTGATTAGCAAGAATAACGGCTGAATAGGCTTCGTTAATCTCAAAGTAGTCAATTGCATCAAGTGTTAGCTTAGCTTGTTCTAAAGCTTTTGGAATAGCTATCGATGGGGAAGTGGTGAACCACTCTGACGCTTGGGCAGCATCTGCATATCCAACTATTCGGGCTAAAGGATTAAGTTGGTATTTCTCAACTATTTCATCCGATACTAACAAAAGGGCACTGGCTCCATCGTTGAGATTGCTGGCATTCGCAGCGGTAATAGTTCCATTTTTATCAAAGGAAGGTGCTAGTTTTTCGATTTTTTCGGGTATTATTTTATAAATATCCTCATCATCGTTCAAAATTGCGGTACCGTTTTTAGTTTTTATTTCTATAGGTATTATTTCGTTCAAAAATTTACCGGATAGGGTTGCATTTGTTGCTTTATTATACGAAGACAGCGCAAAAGCATCTTGCTCTTCTCTGGAAATGTTATACTCTTTTACGCAAATTTCCGCAGCATTCCCCATGTGAAAACCGTTGTAAACATCAGTCAAACCGTCCTTTAAAAGACCATCTATTAAAGTGGTATGGCTTAATTTATTGCCTTTTCGCTGTAGGGTATAATGAGGAACATTACTCATACTTTCCATTCCACCCGCAATTACGATTTGATCAATTCCCAATTGAATCTGTTGGGCACCTAGTATTACCGCTTTCATCCCTGAAGCACAGACTTTGTTTACAGTGGTGGCATCGGTTTTATTTGAAATTCCTGCGAATAGGGCAGCTTGTCTCGCTGGTGATTGTCCAAGATTTGCAGATAAAACATTGCCCATATAAACAGCGTCTATTTCTGTTGGTCTAATTGGAGTATTTTCCAAAATATTTTGAATGGCTATTTTGCCTAATTCAGTAGCAGTTAAATGAGAAAGACTGCCAAGAAAGCTTCCCGTGGGAGTTCTTTTTGCCAAAATGATATTTACATTTTTCATAAAATATTTTATACCGATCGGTATATTTTTAATCAAAAAAAATTAGAATTCTTCTATTTGTAATTTTAAACTGTCCATCAATGTTTTTAGGTGATTGGTATTGCCAGTAAGTTTAGTCAGCATTACTGTTCCTTCAATCAATGCTATGATCATTAATGCTTTTTCATCTGCAATCGTTGTTGCTTTAAATTCGTTTTGTTCTTTTCCTTTGTTGATCAGGTAAATTAAATTTTCGTTCCACGATAAAATGGCTTTTTTAGCGATTTCTTTTAACTGAGGATGAGTGTCGTCAGCTTCAATAGCAGTATTCATAATTGGGCATCCACCAACCGGAAATTTTTCACCTAAAAAATTTAAATACAATTCAGGGAAGCATAATAGTTTTTCTTTGAATGTTTTTTTTTGGGATTGTTCATTTCCAATTAGCAACAGAAGTTTATTTAAATTGAATTTAAAAACCGAAACGGCCACCTCATCTTTATTCTTAAAATTTCCATATACACTCCCTTTTGTTAATCCGGTTGCAGCCGTAATATCACTGAGAGATGTTCCTGCATATCCTTTGGTATTAAAAATAGGAGCAGTTTTCTCAATTATAAATTGTCTTGTGCGTTCTGATTTATTGATGACTTTAGTTTTCATAAAACAAAATTATACCAATCGGTATAATAATAATAATTAAAAGTGTTAAACTTTATTAAATATTTATGTTACTGATTTGGCTAGAAGCAATAAGACAGTGGACGGAAAAATTAAATCGATCATTTATGAGATAAATTAAAACGAGAAAAAGTGGGATTGGATATCGAACATATGAATAAAATGACTGCAACCAAAGTAAATCAAACAATAATAAACAAATAGTATACCAGCTCGTTTTAATCAAGATTGCGATCCTTTAAAATCACTATTTACTTTATATCGTTGGAAACATTGTGTAACCTTCGACATTTCGCTAACCTATAACAAATTAAAAAATTTAAACTGTTGATTTATAGCTATTTAAAACAAAGGCATAATCATTGGTTTAACATGTTCGCGTGGCATCTAAAGAAGATGTTAATTAAAATAACTGAAAAAAGAATCTATTAAAAGCTAACAAAAATGAAAAAGGAAGTACACTAAAAAAAGGCAAAAAGGTAACATGATAAAATATCCATGATTGTATTGTTATCATTCATTTGGTGTATGGATGTACTGGTATTGCTTGTCGGGCATTCTTGTGGTGATGCTGTCATTACCGAAACCGGAAATTCAGAAAAAGTAGTCGGACTGATTTATATTGCAGCTCCTGACGCAGGAAAGAACTCCAGATAACAGAAATTTAAAAAAAATCTAACTAGTGTGGTTAAGAACTATAAATATTTAAGTCCGTTTAAAACCTTGATTTCTTTTCATAAATTAATTAAAGGACTGGAAGAAATAGCACTATCAGATATTGGCTATAAATCAAATTATGCCAAAGATTTATTAAATCAAATGAAAGACAAACCCGAATTTATTGATGGTATTGATAATCTTGATATAATTGAGAATAATCAAGATTTAATCAAGAATTTATTGGCTGATTTATTTCCTACGGCATTAACCTTTAATGAAATAAAAGCAGTAACACTTCCTTTTCACGATTTTACATTTAATTATTCGGAGCGATTTAAAAAAATTCTAGAAGATGTAGGAATGTCATTTGATATCAGTAGTATAGATATGGATGAACATCAGTTTTACATAATGAATTGTACACTCATATTAAATGGGTATTATAATCAAAATCTTGATTATGGAAAACCATTATTCTATGAAATTCCAGACAAAAATGGTATTCTTAAACATTATAGAATACTATATAATGCTGATTTTTTAGAAATATATCCAACAGAAAACACCAAATTTTTAACCCAAAAAGCTATTGAAGAATTAATCGATAATTGTGATAATATAGATTTATGGAAAAAAGCATTTCCTCAAAATTCTTGGTTTTTAAAAGGATTTGCAATACTATCATTAGTAGATGTAACTGTTGAAAGTGCCGTTTCAAATCTGAAATCAAACTTATTAAAGCCTGATGTAGAAAAATCGAAACTTGACGATAGCTATGAATCTATTTTTAGATCGGTATTTAAGATTCCTGATTTAAAAATTGGTTTAACTTTTTATGACGAAGAAGAAGAATTATTTGTAAAGCCACCTTTTAATGAGGCAAAATTAGAAAGTTTTATACTGTTAAATACAAAAGAAGCGGATTGTAAAAATGCACTTTGTGGATGCTCGTTTGAGAGTTTAATCGAAAATAATAAACCGTTTATTATTCCTGATGTTTTAGAATTTGCTAAAACGAAAGAAAATTACACATTTGGAGAACATTTATTGAGTCAAGACATTCAAAGTTTTTTGTTGGCACCAGTTATTAAAGACAATAAATTTTTGGGATTATTTGAGTTGGCCTCATCAACAATTAGGGTGTTAAATTCTATCAATGCTAATAAGTTGGAGTTGATTTTGCCTTATATAGCCGATACTATTGAAAAGACTAATAACGATATGATAAATCAATTGGAGGCAATTATTCAAAATGAATACACTGCAATTCATCCCAGCGTGTATTGGAAATTCAAAAAAGAAGCCAAAAATTATTTTCATTCCAACATTTCGATTAAAGACTATACTTTCAAAGAAATTGTATTTAAGGATGTTTATCCTTTATATGGACAAATAGACATTAAGGGATCTTCGGAAAATAGGAATAACGCTATCATAAATGATTTAAAAGAACAAATTAATCAAATTATTGCCATCATTGAAATCTTGAATTTTGATAAAAAAATAGGCGTCATTGAGCAAAAAAAGTTTGAATTAGAAAGCTTTCTATTAGAATTGGACCAACCATTTAAAAATAATTTTGAACAAATCATTCACCACTATATAGAAACTGAAATTCATTCAATTTTAAAAAATGCTGCATTCAATAAAAAAACAGAAAATTTAATAAATGACTATTACAAGAAGTTAGACCCAAAAACGGGAATGTTTTACCAGACTCGAAAAGATTTTGACGATACCATAATGAGTATTAATAAAAGACTTTCTTCCATTTTAGATAGTAAACAAGCTCAAGCTCAAGAAATTTTCCCACACTATTATGAGCGTTTTAAAACGGATGGTGTGGAG
The DNA here is from genome assembly GCF_048158645.1 of Flavobacterium cryoconiti. Taxonomy (NCBI): domain Bacteria; kingdom Pseudomonadati; phylum Bacteroidota; class Flavobacteriia; order Flavobacteriales; family Flavobacteriaceae; genus Flavobacterium; species Flavobacterium cryoconiti. The sequence goes on from NZ_JBLNKW010000011.1 coordinate 119,088, forward strand.
CACAATTTATATATTGGAGCTTCAATAGAACCGAACAAAGTGTATAATGCAATGTATTTACACAACCTTCGATTATGGCAGTTGGAAACACTTTGCGAAATGGAATCAGGACACTATAAACTAAAAACGACTTTGCCCTATACACTTGATGTGACATCACTAATACTGGCGTTCAGCTCTCCTATTTCTGTTCGTTTCAGAATGGATGAAAAACGGTTTGATGTTGATGGGTCGTATAATGCACGTTACGAGGTTGTTAAAAAAAGAATTGACAAAGCATTTGTAAAAAATTCTGATGAACGAATTACTCAAAAAGAAAAAATAACAATTGTGTATTCCAATTCAACTGAAGAAAAAGAATACATCAAATACATCAAATACCTGCAGCACAAAGATTTATTAGAAGCCGGGATCGAAAAATTAGAAGTAGAAGATTTACAAGGTGTTTCGGGTTTGAAAGCACTTCGAGTGAAAGTAAAACATAATGACAATAGTTTATTAATAGAAGCAGCAGCATTTATTGCAACACTTTTTAAAGAAAGATTGGATTCAAAATATTCATACCACAATCTAGGACATACAAAAAGTGTTGTTATGGGCATTGAAACCATTTGTATTGCCGAAAAAATAGATCAAGTGAAGATTGATATCCTTCTTTTAGCAGCTTGGTTTCACGATGCAGGTTACATAGATGGTACTGAAAATCATGAAAAAAACAGTATAAAAATTGCTTTAAAATTTCTGCAGGATAAAAATATTTCAGATAACATTCAGCAAAAAGTAAGTGATTTGATTTTGGCAACCCGATTTAATTACATCCCTAAAAATCAATTAGAAAAAATATTAAAAGATGCTGATAATGCTCATTTAGGTACTGAAAATTATCTGGATTCTTTGGAACAATTAAGAAAGGAGTGGGAAAAGTCGATCAACAGAAAATATAGCAATACCGATTGGCTCATCCTTAATATTGAGTTTCTTAAAAAACATCAATATTATACAAAATTTGCTCAAAAAGAATGGCAAAATTTAAAAGAAAATAACCTGAAATTAATTGAAAAACACCTTCAAAACATATAATATTATGGAAGATAATATCCCTGAAAACGAAAAATTAGAAAAATCATTTCTAACAGAGAACGATAAAAAAAAGAAGGAAAAGAAAGACTCGAAGTCTGGAAAACCAGACAAAGCTGTTGATACAATGCTTAAAATTACGCTTAACAACCATAGCAATTTAAGTGGAATGGTAGATAATAAAGCTAACATTTTACTATCTGTGAATGCCATAATCATTTCGGTTTCTCTGACGACCATTATTCCCAAACTAGATAATCCGGCTAATGTCCATTTAATTATACCGACATTAATTTTAATTGTATCTAGTGTAACGTCAATAATATGCGCTATTCTTGCCACTAGACCTAATGTTACAAAAGGCAGTTTTACGAGAAATGAAGTAGAAGAAAAAAAGGTAAATCTTTTATTTTTTGGTAATTTTTATAAAATGCCTTACGAAGATTATAATTGGGCAATGAATGAATTAATGAAAGACAAAGGCTATTTATACAACTCTATAATCAAAGATTTGTACCAGCTTGGTCTAGTTTTAGAAAAAAAATACAAATTATTAAGAACCACTTATACTATTTTTATGTTTGGAATTATTATATCTGTAATGGCTTTTCTAATTGCTTTTAAATTTAGATAAAAAGAAATTATCATGAAAACACGCAAACTCCAATATCTTTTAATAGTAGCACTAGTAATACAATCTTGTGCTACTTTCAAACGACAATATAGTTCCGACTCTAAACAAGAAATTTATCCAAACGATAAAAAAGTAGCACATACTTTTTTTCTGCTGGGCGATGCTGGTAATGGAGCTTTAATGGACACTGAAAACCATTCAAGTTCATTGGGAAATTCCTTAAATAATGTCACTCAAAATAGCACATTACTTTTTTTGGGGGACAATGTTTATCCTGCTGGAATGCCAAAAACGGATGATACTAAACGAAGTGATGCCGAAAAGAAATTGCTGAACCAAATAGACGTTGCAAGTTCTTTTAAAGGAAATACTATTTTTATTCCGGGCAATCACGATTGGAATAATGATGGTGTTGAAGGACTAAAAAGAGAGCAGGAGTTTGTAGAAAAAAAGTTAGGCAAAAAGTCTTTTTTACCTAAAAATGGGTGTGCAATAGAAACAGTAAATATTAGTGATAATATTGTACTTATCATTGTTGACTCGCAATGGTATCTAACCAATTGGGATAATGAACCGACTATAAATGAGGGTTGTGACATAAAAACAAGAACTAATTTTTTAGACGAATTTAGAAGCGAAATAAAGAAAGCAAGAGGCAAGACTACCCTTGTTGCCATCCATCATCCGATGTTTAGTAATGGTGCACACGGTGGGCAATATTCCTTTAAAAGTTATTTAAAACCGACACCTGTTTTAGGAAGTTTAAAAAATTTAATTCGAGAAAGTAGTGGTATCTCCAATGCCGATATGCAAAATGAAAAATACAACGAATTAATAAAAAATCTAATTACAGCAGCCCAACAAAATGATAAAGTAATTTTTATTTCAGGTCACGAAAACAGTTTGCAATATATTGTTGAAGACAATTTACACCAAATAATTAGTGGCTCTGCTTCGAAAACATCAGAAACCAGAAACACCAAGGGTGGCAAATTTTCTTATGGGATAAAGGGTTATGCAATTGTAGATGTTTTTGATGATGGATCTTCATTTGTTCGCTTTATAAATAGTAATGACAACCAAGTGGTTTATCAATCAAATGTATTGTTACCAGATACTAAGAGACAAAATATTGCTTTTGGAAATAATTTTCCTTCCGAAATAAAGAGTGCTATCTATGATATAAAGGCAACCAGTAAATCCCATTATTATAATTTTTTATGGGGGAAAAGATATAGAGATACTTACAGCACTCCGGTAACGGTGAAAACCGTAAATCTGGACACCCTATTTGGGGGATTAACTCCAGTTAGAAAAGGCGGAGGGAATCAATCAAAAGCATTACGATTAAAAACGAAAGACGGAAAGCAATATGTCATAAGAGCAATGAAAAAAAATGCGAGCCAATATATCCAATCCGTCGTTTTTAAAGACCAATATGTTGAAGATAAGTTTAACAATACTGCTTCCGAAAGCCTTTTAATGGATGTCTTTACTGGTTCCTTTCCTTATGCTCCATTTATAATACCTGCTCTTTCGGATGCCATAGGCGTTTATCATCTCAATCCAAAACTCTATTATGTACCCAAACAAAAGGCAATGGGAGATTTTAATGATGAATTTGGAGACGAACTATATCTTTTAGAAGAACAGGCTTCAGAGGGTAATGTTGAACTTACTAATCAAAATTTTACAGGTAACGTAATCAGTACAGAAGATCTTTTACGCGAATTACATTCAGACGAAAGTAAAACAGTAGATGAAGCAGCTTATATTAAAGCACGATTATTCGATATGTTAATTAATGATTGGGACAGGCACCAAGACCAATGGCGATGGTTAGAGTTTAAAGAAAACGGAAAGACAATTTTCAAACCCTTGCCACGAGACAGAGACCAAGCTTTTTCTAAAATGTCTGATGGATTTATTTTAGGGGCTGCTGTAAAATTAATACCTCCTGCAAGATTATTACGAAAATATAGTGATGATCTGAAAGATGTTAAAGGTTTTAATATAGAACCCTATCCGCTTGATATGGCATTTATAAAAACTGCAAACAAGGCAGTCTGGGATGAACAGGTACGTTTGATACAAACTAATTTGACAAATACAGTAGTCGAAAATGCGTTTCAAAATATCCCTAAAGAAGTAAATGATGAAACTGTTGCGTCTATCAAACACATACTTAACGCAAGAAAAAATAATTTACAGCAAATTTCCGACAGCTATTTTAAATTAATCAATAAATATGCTGTTATAACGGCAACCAACAAGGATGATTATATTAAAATAGAATGCAACGAAAACGGAAGTGTATTGGTCTCCTTATTTAGAAAAAAGAAAGACAACACTAATGAATTGTTTATTCAAAAATTATACGATGATAAAGTCACAAAAGAACTTTGGATTTATGGGCTCGATGATAAAGATAATTTTGAAGTAACAGGTAAAAGCAAAAAAATAAAAATTCGTCTCATAGGTGGTCAAAGCAATGACGAATATACGATTCAAAAAGGTAAAAATATATACGTCTACGATTATAAAACCAAAAAGAATACTATTAATAATACTGCTAATGCAAATTTAAAACTAACAGATGATTATAATATAAATACTTATGATTACAAGAAATTAAAAATGAATACTAATCAAATTATTCCAATCCTTGGAGCCAATCCGGATGATGGATTAAAAATTGGAGTAAACACTATTTATACGTTGTATGGTTTTGAAAGAAACCCTTTTACAACAAGACATCAGCTTAAAGCAGCATATTATTTTGCAACCAATGGTTACGAATTAAATTACAAAGGAGAATTTGCCAACGTGATTGGAAAGTTAAACCTGTTAGTGCAATCCAATTATCAAAGCGCAAACTTTAGTCAAAACTTTTTTGGATATGGAAATGAGACTAAAAACAATGATGACATTTTTGGATTAGACTACAACCGGGTAAAAGTAAGAGAATTTGGCTTTGCGCCATCGCTTGTTTGGAAAGGAAATGGTGGCGGTAATCTATCATTTGGGCTGTCCTATGAATCAGTAGAAGTCGAACAAACCCAAGGGAGATTTGTTGAAAATAGCAGCGAATTACCTCCAACCATTTTTGAGAGCAACCAATTTATGGGAGTGAATGCAAAATATCAATTCGAGAACTATGATAATAAAGCCTATCCAACGATCGGAATGAAAACGACTTTAGAAGTAGGATTTACATCAAGTCTGGAAGATAATAAACGAAATTTTGCATATATAATTCCAGAAGTTAGTTTTAATCATAAACTAGTTTCTTCGGGAAAATTGGTTTTGGCAACCCAAATAAAAAACCGTATCATTTTCAATAACAACTATGAGTTTTATCAGGCCGCTTCTATTGGAGGAAATGATGGGTTAAGAGGATTTAGAAACCAACGTTTTACAGGACAACAATCTTTATTTCAGAACACCGATATAAGATACACATTCAACAGTTTGAAAACTGGTATTATTCCTGTACGATTAGGCATTTACGGAGGTTTTGATTATGGGCGAATTTGGATCAACAATGATCATTCTAACAAATGGAACAATTCTTATGGTGGTGGTTTTTTTATTAACGGAGCGGAATTATTAACTGCAAATCTTGGATTATTCAATTCTATTGATGGTTTAAGACTTGCTTTTTCGCTAGGATTTCAATTTTAAATACTATTCAAAATATGAAAAAAACAGTGTTAAAATTCTTCTTTTTATCTAAACTACTTATTTATAAAAAAAATAAAATTATGATTTTAATTTCATCGCTAACATAATAAAATATCGTGCAAAATAATACAATTCCTTCCGAGATTTCTTGGCTTTCTTTCAACAGTTGCATTCTGGACGAAGCCAATGATAAGACTAATCCATTATATGAGCGGATTAAATTTTTAGCTATTCATTCTTCTAATCTTGATGAATTTTTCCGAGTAAAAATCAATAAATTATTAGTAAGAAATTCAGAAAAAAACACCGTTTTATTAAATCAAATTTTATCCGAAGTAAATCTGCAACAAAATAAGTTTGGAATGATTTGGAAAGATACGATTGTACCTGAATTAGCGGAAAATAAGATTGTCTATTATGAAAATCAAGAAATTGTAAAAGATCACTTAAACGAAATAGAATATTATTTTAAGAGTATTATACTTTCCTATATTCAGGTAGTTTACATTTCAGAAAACAATCCAAAATCTTATTTTTTAAATAATCGAGGATTATATTTACTGGTAAAACTAAAAGATGCCTCTGGAATTTCCAACTATGCTTATCTAAATGTTCCTTCTGACAAACTAGAGCGTTATAAACAATTACAAAGCCAAGGAGAGACTAAGTATATTATTTCTATTGACACCATTATCAAAAAATGTTTATCCTTTATATTTCCATTGGAACAAGTCATTTCTTGCAATGCAATAAAATTAAATCGAGATGAAAACTATAAAATTGCAGATGAAACTTCGGGAGATTTAATAGCAAAAATAGCAGCTAAGATTGAGGAACGAAAATCGGGTTCATCAACACGTTTTTTGTATGATTTTAATATGGAATATGAAACTGTTTTGGTTTGCAAAAAAGTATTTCGATTACACGATAACGAAATGATTGAAGGAGGAAGTCATCATAATCTTTTTGATTTATTAAAGTTTCCAAATCCATTAAAACCAAACCTTCAAGGTCAAAATTATCCCGCACTAAAGCATTTGCCTTTTGAAAATAACTCTTCTATTTTTGAAATTATTGATGACCAAAATCAATTAATTCATTTTCCATACCAATCGTATCATTATGTATTGCAGTTTTTCAATCAAGCGGCAATTCATAAAAAGGTTACTGAAATAAAAATTACTTTATACCGTATCTCATCGCAATCATTAATCGCTAATGCTTTGATAAGTGCAGCAAAAAATGGAAAAAAAGTGACCGTTTTTGTAGAAATCAAAGCTAGATTTGATGAGGACAACAATTTGTTTTGGTCCAAAGAAATGAAAAAGGCAGGTATCAAAATTATTTACAGTATGCCAAATCTAAAAGTTCATGCCAAAGTTGCTCTCGTTACTATGAAAAGTGAAGAAGGCAAAAACAAATTTTACAGTTATTTATCTACGGGAAATTTTAACGAAAGTACCGCCAGCATTTATTCTGATTTTGGCTTTTTTACTTCAGAAAAAAAATATACAACCGATCTAAAAAAAGTATTTGCGTTTTTGAAAACTCAAGAGAAAACTGCATCAATAAAAAAACTTTTAGTTGCCGGTTTTAATATGAAGGAGAAATTAATCGAATTGATAGACAATGAAATAACGAACAAAAAAGCGGGTAAAGAAGCTTCAATTTTTCTAAAAGTAAATGGTGTTGATGAAAAAGAGATTATTAACAAACTTATTGAAGCAAGTCAAGCAGGTGTAGAGGTAACGCTTTTGGTGCGAGGAATTTGTACTTTACTGCCAGGGATTAAAAAAGTTAGCGAAAATATAAAAATCTATCGAATAGTAGATATGTTCTTAGAACACGCCAGAATTTATAAATTTTTAAATGATGGTAAAGAAAAAATCTACTTATCATCTGCCGATATATTGAGTAGAAACTTAAACCGAAGAATAGAAGTAGCTTTCCCAATAAAAGATGAAAATCATATAGCTGGAATCAATACAATAATTCGATTACAACTAGAGGATAACACAAAAAAAAGGACTATAAATACTAAAGGGTTCAATGATCCAATTAATATAAATACCAATAGTCCAAAACGCTCTCAAACAGAAATTTACAATTGGATTGCACAGAATAACAAAGTATAAATAGAGTATGAGGCTCTGTCGCATCTGACAATAACTTTTTATCATTAGGGCTTTTAAATCATTCGATCCATGAATATCAAAGGTCACTGGTATCCAAAATCTATTATTCTTCATGCTGTATATTTCAAACTTAGATTTACGTTAAGCTATCGTGATGTTGAGGAGATAATGAAAAGTAGGGGAGTTCAGGTTAACCATGCGACAATTCAGCGTTGGGTGTACAAGTTTAGTCCTTTTATCGAGGCGCAAATGAAAAAACGAAAACTAAGAGTTGAGAAAAGTTAGAGAATGGATGAAACCTATATAAAAGTTAAGGGTAAATGGTGTTATTTGTACAGAGTAGTTGATAAATTAGATATTCCGCTGCAAAGGTCGCCACTATTAGAGTAATAACTTGGATCAGTAACCAAGTGGATATTTTGGTTTGATTTATGCCGAGTATTCAGGGTAAAATGAACAGATTTTAACTTAGCTTTAGATGCGACAGAACCTGATGTGAAAATTATATCTTTTTTAATCATCATTATTCAATCTCCACTTTGCAATTTTCGATATTCAAAAATATTCAGGTTGTCCAAATGTCTGTGCCTTTTATCAGTATTGTAAAATTTTTCAATGTATTCAGAAATTGAAGACTCAGCTTCGTGCTTGTTTTGAAAGCGATTCTGGTAGATCAGTTCTACCTTCAATGTCTTGAAGAAACTCTCTGCAACTGCATTGTCCCAGCAGTTTCCTTTTCCTGACATGCTCCTGGTAACTGATTTGTGACTGCCTATTTCACGAACAAATTCCCCGCAGGCGTATTGTATTCCGCGGTCAGAGTGGAAAATAAGGGGAGAATTGTTCGTGATCGGTCTGTTGACATGGGCCATCTTGAAGGCGCTGACACTGGTATTCCTTGCAGTGATCACAGAGGACAATGCCCAGCCGATTACCTTCCTGTCGAACAGGTCGATTACCGTTGTCAGGTACAGCCACCTCTTTGCTGTCCTAATATATGTTATGTCCGATACCCAGGCCTGATTTTCCCCGCCCACGGTGAATTCCCTGTCCAGCTTGTTTTCTGCTACCGGATAGCTATGGGAAGAATCGGTGGTCGTCTTGAATTTTCTTTTAAAGACACTCTGCAGGGATGCCTGTTTCATCAGTTTCCTTACCAGTTTTTCCGATACATGAAAGCCGGAAGCTTCCAGCTCTCTTGCTATCCTTGGACTGCCATACCTTTTCTTATTCCGCTCGTGTATAATTTTTATCTGTTCGGTCAAGGCAAGATTATGAAGTTCTCTTCTTGATGGCTTTCTGTCATTCCAATAGTAGTAACCGCTCTTGCTTACACCGAGTATTTTGCAGATGTTCTCCACGGGATAACAGTCTCTATGCAGTTTTATGAATTCAAATTTAACCTGTGTTTCACTAAAGAGAATGCTGGCGGCTTTTCTCAAGATGTCTCTTTCCATCTTGACTTCTCCAAGCTCTCTTCTCAGCTTTTTTAATTGCAGAATTTTATTTCCCGTAGTCTGTTTTATCCTGCTGCCCAATCTTTCATCATCGAGCTGGTTTTTCCATCGCCTGATGTTTTCCGCACTTGTACCCAGTTCTCGGGCGGCTCGTATAGTGCTGTAGTATTTATTGCCCAGCTCTACAGCCTTGTGCTTGAATTCTAATGTGTAAGATTGCCTTTGTTGTTGCATTTTTTTGTTTTAACACCAAAGATCTTGTGTTTCTGTGTCCACTTTTAGGTATGAACTCCAAGTTTTAGACGGACCTATTGATGGACTTTCTCATGAAGAGTCGGCTCGTTTCTTAAAAGGTGATGCCGCATTTAGCGAAGTTTTTACTCGTCAAACTGGTCTTGGTTCTACATTTGTTGCAACAAGTTGTATCAGTTGCCATGCAGGAGATGGTAAGGGGCATCCTTTTACTACACTCACTCGTTTTGGACAAATTGATGAAACAGGAAACTTATTCTTAAACCAAGGAGGTCCTCAATTGCAAAATAGATCATTGCCGGGATATTTACCGGAAGAAATTCCTTTAGGGGCTACTTTTTCTAAATTTACCCCGCCGGCAAATACAGGTTTAGGTTTTCTACAATTTGTAACGGATGCTGATATCGTAGCGATGTCTGATCCAAACGATAGTGATGGAGATGGAATTTCCGGTGTACCAAACTGGATAAATGTTCCTACTTTTGTCACACTTCGTTCGAATACTATTTCACAAAATGGAAAATTAATAGGTCGTTTTGGCAAGAAAGCCGCCGCTTTTGATTTATTGCATCAAACTGTAAATGCATATAATCAAGATATCGGAATTACATCGATATTCAATCCTATTGACGCATACACTAATCTGGAAATAGATCCTGAAATTGCTACCAGCACAGTAAATGATGTGGTTTTTTATCTACAAACACTAAAAGCACCAATTCAACGCAATCAAGGTGATACAGCCACGAAGGAGGGCAAAAACATTTTTAACCAAATCAATTGTACAGGCTGTCATAAATCGGAATTAAAAACTGGTTATTCCCCTATTAAAGCCCTTTCAAATAAACTATTTGCCCCGTATACAGATTTATTATTGCACAACATGGGAAGCGGTTTAGATGATGGATATACAGAAGGGAATGCAAAAACCTATGAATGGAGAACACCACCACTATGGGGAATTGGCTATTCTGAAAACTCGCAGGGAGGAAACTATTTTCTAATGCACGATGGCAGAGCAAATAGTATTGAAAGCGCCATTTTAATGCATGGTGGTGAAGCAAACAACAGTAAAAATGTGTTTCAAAACCTTTCAAAATCCGATAAAAATGCCTTACTGAAATTTATAAAATCATTGTAATTATGGACAGAAAACAATTTTTAAAAACGTGTGGTTTTGGCTGTTTAGCTGGAATTACAGGAGTAACATTATTGCAAAGTTGTAGCACTTCTCAAATTCTGTCAAAAGAAATTAAAGGGTCGGATATTTTGGTTCCAATTTCTGATTTTGAAATAAAAAATAAAAAAGAAACAGCATATAAGAAATACATTATTATTCAAAACGAAAAATTAAAATCACCTATTTGTATATTTCGATTTGATTCAACAGATTATTCGGCCATGTTAATGACTTGTACGCATCAAGGAGCTGAATTGCAGGTTTTTGGAGATAAACTTCAATGTCCTGCGCATGGAAGCGAATTTAGCAACAGAGGGGTTTTAGAAAATGGACCTGCAAATACAGACTTAAGAAAATTTCCGATAATGATTGAAAATAATACCTTAAAAATTTCCCTGAAATGAGATTAAAACCAACCTTTATTTTAGTTTTAGTAGTCCTGTTTAATTTAAATTCTTTTGCTCAAATAGATCCAAGCTTATTGAAAAGAATTCCTAAAGATACTGTGAAAAATATCCTAAATATGGATGCTTTATATAATAGACCTGCATTGAACATAAACAAAACGCCTATTTCTATTGGTGGTTATGTTGAAATGAACTGGCAAAAAATAACGACAGACGGAGTATCAGAAGGGCATCAATTTCAAGCGAGAAGATTGTCTATTTTTATGTCATCAGCAATTAGCAAACGAGTAAAATTTTTAAGCGAAATAGAATTTGAGGACGGTGGAAAAGAAATCGCAATAGAATTTGCATCCGTTGATGTTGAGTTTGACCCACTAGTTAATTTTAGAGCTGGAATACTTGTAAATCCTATAGGCTCTTTTAATCAAAATCATGACGGACCAAAATGGGAATTTACAGATAGACCTATATCAGCAACTCAAATGTTACCAGGAACATTTAGTAATGCTGGAGTTGGTTTTTTTGGAAAAAAATATACTAAAAATTGGATGTTTGGTTACGAAGCTTATTTATCAGGAAGTTTTGACAACTCCATAATTGAGAATGCTGAAAACAAAACGTTCTTGCCGGCAGCAAAAAACAATCCCGAACGATTCGAAGAAATAAATAGTGGTGAACCTTTATTTACTGGGAAATTAGCCATTAGAAATTGCAAAATAGGGGAACTCGGAATTTCGTATATGAGAGGAATCTATAATAAATTTCAAGACGATGGAATTGTGATTGATGAAAAAAGACGCGTTTCGATTTTTGCATTAGATTTTAATACCACAATTCCAAAAACTAAAACATTTATCACAACAGAATTTGCTTGGATTAAAGTTGATGTTCCCGAAACCTATTCTCAACAATTTGGAAAAAAACAATACGGTGGATTTCTAGATATTGTACAGCCCATTTTGAAAAGAACAATTTTAGGCTGGGAAAATGCCGTACTGAATGTGGCTTGTCGATTAGAATATGTGGATTGGAATGTTGGTACATTTAACGAAACTGGTGGTAACATTGGCGAAGATATTTGGAGTATAATGCCTGCAATCAGTTTTAGACCGACATCACAAACTGTGATCAGATTTAATTATCGTTTTCAAGCACAAAGAGATACATTTGGTAATCCACCAGCTATAACAGACGGAATGAGTTTCGGGCTTTCAACCTATTTTTAGGTTACTTTTGATAAAAACACGCTCCAAATGAAGTGTTTTAATAATTCAAAGTTAGTCCAAAACCAACTCTTATTTCGCACTCATAATGAGTTGAATCCAAAATGTATTTTTGTCTGTTATTTAGTTTTTATTTACGTACAATTTCCACAGAACATTTTGCATGTAATGCCACCGCTTGAGAAACCGAGCCAAGCAGAAAGCCTTCTAAAGCCCCGTGACCAGAAGAGCCAACGACAATCAAATCAGCACCAAATGTTTCCGCTTCTTTGAGTATTGCACTTTTTGGAGAACCTTCAATAACCATTGTAGTTACAATTAAAGTTGGATTTTTAGCATGAAGAATTTTCGCTGCATTTTCCGTAATTTTCTCTGTGGCTTTAAAAACATTGCGGTCAATTTCTGCAGAGTACTCATTTGAAACTCCCATTGGCCCAAGAGCATTTATTAGCGACATTCTTTGATAAACAGAAACAATATGTACTTTAGTGTTCACCGGAAATGGTCTGTTTGCAACTTCTTCAACCGCTCCTTTGCTATGAGCAGAGCCATCTGTAGCTAAGAGTATCTTCATGGCGCTTTGTTCCTTTTGATTTTTCATATTTAGAATAATTATTGTTAATTATTTTTTTACGAGAGCCATCCCACATTTAGGGCAATTGCCTGGCACATCCGATTGCACTTCGGGGTGCATTGGGCATGTATAGGCACCCGTATTTTTCTGATTATTTTTTTTGTGTCTCATCCTCATCATAGGCAAAATAAAGCAAGCAGCTAGAATCATTACGAATATTATCCAGGTATAATTATTCTGGGCCTGTAACAATTGTGTTAAAATGATAATTGTTGTCATCGTGATTTGTTTTTATTGTTACTATTTTTTTGAATGCTTTAAACAATGTTATCGATTTATCTATAAATATCCGATAAGAATTGCAATTGGCAGTATGGTAAATAAAAGCCATATAAAAATACTAATCTCGGATGCCGTGGATGATAAGGCTTCTGTTTTTGTCATTTGCTTTTGCTACTTGGTGCTAATAAGACGAAAGAGCTAAAAAAAGAATAAAATCACTTCGCTGCATACTTTAAATACCGCTCTTCGATAAGTTTTTGATGATTAATTTCATTAAATTTTAATTATGAATTAATTTCCTCAGTATAAAGATAGCTTTTTAAGTTATAAAAGATGATGTGGTTTCGATAAAATAGATGCTATTTATAGTTGTTAAAAACTTAAATTTCAATTATTTATAATTGTAAATCGAACAGTTTTTTGGACTTTTACACTTAATACAAAAACAATAGTATAACGGTTGATTTAATTTCTATTTTTTAAATTTGGTTTTTAACAACATTTGTCACCGGCTTGAATTGGTGGGCATTTTACTGTTCCGTAACTACAATAAACGCAACAATCACCTTGTTTGGGTTTTAATATCGTCTTACAGTTCTCGCATTCATAAAAGAATTGACAAGCATCGGTAGGCATTATTTCATCTTTATTATTTCCACAATTTGGGCAAGTTAAAGTTGATTTTAGTTCTACTGATTTACCGTTGTAGATGATACATGTATCGCAAGTACCGTGTAATTTGTTTCTATAATAATTTACTCCAGTTGCAATTAATAGTCCGAACATACCTATATAAATAAAATAAGAGTTACTACTAAAATAATAGCCATAGAGAATTAGTCCGGAACTTGGTACAGCAAACAATAAAGGATAAGAGCAACGATGGTTACGATAAGAAATGATTAAACCTATGATTGAAATTAAAATCATTGCCTGAAAGATCCACATGCTCCAGCCTCCAAACAACTCAAAACTACCCAATCCGAAAGCAGAAGCTCCGAATGCAAAAAGGGGAAAACAGCAAGGGGATAATAGTGCTGTGAAGAAAAGTCCAATTATACCTAATTTATCAATGTTCAATTTTAATTCCATATTTGTTAATTTCATAATAGTTTTTGTTAATCATTACATTTTCATTCCCTCCATAGGGTCGCTTCCTTTGCGGAATTTATATTCGCTGTTTATAGCATACGCGCCAGTGATGACAACTTTTTTGGTTATATCCATTTCTGATTTAATTTCGACCATCCCATTGGTTTCCGCTCCTGTTTCCACCATTAAGCTTTCAAATACGCCTGGTCTTTTTTCAATCCAGATGTAAGAAGCATTTTCTTCCCTGATTACAGCATCGGTAGGAATAAATATCCCTTTTATATTGGATTGCGTCAATTTTGCGATTGCCTGCATACCAGGTTTTAATAACAAATTCGGATTGGCTATTTCCATCCGAATTAAAAGCAGTCTGGTATCAGGATTTATTTCAGGATTGATAAATGAAACTTTCGCATTTACTGTTTTATCAGGAAAATCGGTAAATGAAACTTTTGCGTCTTGCCCTAGACGCACGCTTTTTACATAGTTTACATTTACTTGTGTTTCAAGCCAAAGACTATTTAAATTCGCTAATTTAATGATAGCGGAACCGTCCATCATATAACTGCCTTCAGTAGCTAATATTTCAGAGATATAACCACTATAGGTGCTGTAGAAAGTGGTGTAAGGCGAAACTTCATTAGTTGTTTTTAGAGCTTCAATTTGGGTACTAGATAAACCAAAGAACACTAATTTTTGTTTGGCTGCATTAAGCATACTTCTTGCATTTTTACCAAAATCACCGGGCATGGCAAGTTGTTTGTAAGCTGTAAAATAATCTTGTTTGGCTATCGCAATTTCTTCACTATATAATAAATAAACGGGGTCGTTTTTCTTAATGTAATCTCCTGTGGTTTTGAAATATAACTTTTCAATTCGTCCCATTGTTCTTGCCGAAATAGTTTTAATTTTTTCTTGATTAATAGTCAAAACCCCTGTGTAATTTTGCTCTAAATTACTTTGAGTTTGTGCAATGGTTTGTGCGGTTATGTTTCCCAATAGTATTTGTTGCTTACTCAATCTTATTTCGTTAGCTTCCGTATCGTTGCTTTTTATTGAGGTTAAAGGCATATGACAAATAGGGCATTTACCCGGTTTGTCTTCCTTTACCTGTGGATCCATAGAGCAGGTGTAGAAAATATTTTCTTTTGTTTGGTGTTTGCTATGATTCTCCTTATTTTTAGTATTACAAGCTATAAAAGCAGTAAATAGTAAAAATAGAAGCCCTGTTTTTTTTAATGCTTCTTTCATGGCTATTCCGTTTTAATAAAGCTTTCGCTATCGATTAAATATTCAGCATTTTTGGCAATAGTATCTTTTACAGAAATGCCCTCTATAATTTGAATGAAATCATTGATTTCAATTCCAGTTTTTATTGCTGCAGCCTTAAAGCCATTGTCCCTTTTTATAAAAACTATTTTTTTATTACCAATACTCACTAATGCTTGTTTTTGTAACCAAATAGCTTTTATCGGATTTGTTTTCAATATGCCTTGTAATCGCAAACCAATAGGCAATTTCAGTATACTGTTGTTTAAATAAACTCTAATTCTATTGGATTTATCCGCTGGACTCAATTGTGTTTCTATAAAATTTACTTTAGCAGTAATAAATTCGTTTTCGTTTAACTCTGATGTAATAGCAATAGATTGATTTGTTTTGATTAGGTTGTTGTGTCCTTGCAAGACATTAAAAACGCCCCATACTTTATCAGTATTCACTAATCTAAAAACAATCTCCCCTTTTTTTATATAATCGCCTTCTTTAATAGTTAAAAATTCTGTAGTTGCGGCAGCGTTTTGCATTGCTGCATTTGCATTTCTGGTCATGTTTTCCGTCCCCTGAATAATTCCGTAGGCAGGGCTATAAATAGAAATTATCGGGTTTGCCCTTTTGGCTGAAGCCAATGAATTTATTTGATTAACAGTCATTCCATATAGCAGTAATTTTTGCTTTGAGGCTTTAATAATTGACACATTATCAGAGTCATTGGAAATTAAATAAATGAAATTTTGCTGTTCTGTCAGTAATTCCGGGCTGTACAAATCAAAAAGCTTTTGTCCTTTAGCGACTCTTTGGTATTTATAGTTTACGTACATTTTTTCTATTCTGCCACTTATTCTTGCCGCGATATTTACAGATGAATTTGGGTCGTATGCTATTAGGCCGGGCAAGTTTATTTCACTACTGATGGTGGTATCTTTTGGGGTTGTGGTTTGATAATTACCCACAATAAAGTTATCGGTTGGCTTTAAAAGATTTTCAATTAAGTTGCTTTCCACAGCATGATTTTGGATTGTTTTTTTTACCAATACCATTCCGCAAATTGGGCAATTACCGGGTTTATCCCTAATAATTTGCGGATGCATAGGACAGGTGTACAGTTCTTTTTGCTGCTGATTATGTGCCGTTTTTTTTGACTTCAAGGCAAAGAAGTATATGGCCAATCCAATAATTGAAATTGTTATAACTACTAAACTATATTTTAAAAAATTGCTCATAATTATTTGATTTCTAAATGTTTTTCAATTTCTACTTGTGCAATCAAAATAGCTTGTAATTTGTCTAAAGTATCTATTTGAGCCATATTTAATGCCTCCCATGCATCCAGAACAACAAACAAATCGCCAGTGTTATTTTGCCAGGCAAGTATTGCCGTATCATAATTTTTTCGCAAAGCTGGAATAATACTTTTTTCAGCAATATCATATTGTGCCTTGAGATTGGTAAGTTCGGTATTCATTCCTGAAACCATTCCGTGAGCTTCATTCAAAACCATTTGTTTTTGCCAATTAAGGCTTTCATTTTTTATTTGAAAGCTGTTGACATTTGCCTTACTCATTTTTGAAGCCCAAGGAGCAAAGGGAATAGTAACCATAAGCATTAAAGTGAATTGTTGTGGTTGTTGCCCAAAAGCAAACATATGTTCGTAATTAATTCCAAATTCCGGTAATAGTTTTGTTTTTTCGGCTTCTATTTTTAATTGATTTAATACCATTGTTTGCTCAATAGCTTTAATATCACTTCGACTTTGTATATTGAATGTTGTATGCAGTTTTATCAAATCAAAAACCTTTAATTGATAGGTGGTATCTATTTCAAAAGGAATATTAATGTCTCTTGCCATCAAGGTATTTAGCATAATTCGTTTTTGAGAAATATCATTTTGCAGCATTACTATCATGCTTTGTAATGTGCCATATTGCGATTTTGCTTTGTAATAGGTGGGTAATTTATCCATATTGTATTGGTAGCGTATCTCCATACTCTTAATCATATAGTCCAGAAGCAGTAAATTATCGTTGGCAAGCTGCTTTTTTTTATTCAGGACCAACCATTGGTAATAATTCGTTTTTGCTAAAGCATTTAATTGATTAATCGTATAGTTTTTGTTTTCTTTCTCAACTGAAGACATCGCATTCATATACTTGTAATCTGCCTTTAGTTTCGATGGGTTAGGTATCATTTGTGTAATCCCTAATGTATAAAAACCCATACCAAGGTTATTATCACCGGCTTTCCATAATTTGGTATTGTAAGGAGTCATAAAGAAACCTGAATTTACTTGTGGCGGCATCCAGCTTTTTGCCCCTTTTGCAGCTGCATCCATACTTTGAATATCAGCATCATAGATTTTTAACTGTGGATTATTTGTTTTGATAGTGGTCAAAACGGTATCCAATGAAAGTGTTTGAGCTACTAAATTAGTAGTGTTTAAAATCAAACAGCATATTGCGATATAATATTTAATGTTTTGCATCTATAAGATCTATTTTACCTTTTGTTCTTAATTCACGAAGTTTTGACATTTCGAAAACAACCGGTGTTACTAATAATACATAAATAGTCGAAGTGATTGTACCACCAATGAGCGGAACAGTGATGGGAAGCATTACATCAGCGCCAGTTCCTGTTGCCCAAAGAATGGGGATTAATCCAAATAAAGAAACGGAAACCGTCATTAATTTTGGTCGCAACCTTTTGGCTGAACCATCAATAATATATTCTCTCAAAATATCTTCTGTAATTGTTGCTGTGCTGTTCCCATGTTTTGCTACCATTTTGTTCATCGCCTCATTTAAATAAATGGTTATTAGCATAGCCGTTTCTACAGCCAAACCAAACAAAGCAATAAAACCAACGGCAACGGCAACCGATAAATTAATCCCATAGAAATAGACCATAAAAATACCTCCAATCAAAGCAAACGGTACCGTTATCATAGTTATCAAAGCTTCTTTCATGGAACGATACGTAAAGTATAATACAAGAAAAATAATAACAACAACAATTGGCAATATCATACTCAATGTCTTATTGGCTCTAATTTGGTTTTCCCATTGCCCGCTCCATTCCACATAATATCCTTTTGGCATTTTAGTCATCATGGTATTCAATTTTTTCTGTGCCTCTTTTACGGTACTTCCTAAATCACGGTCCCGAACATTAAACAATACGCTACCACGAAGCATTGCATTTTCGCTGTTTATCATTGGCGGTCCATCACTTATTTTCACATCAGCAACCGTTTCTAGTGGAATTGAGCCGAATTGCATTGTTTGTACCTGCAGTTTTTTTAGGGCTTCTAAACTATTTCGGTATTCCTGTGCATATCTCGCATTTACCGAAAAACGTTGCCTTCCTTCGATAGTTGTCGTGAGTTTCATCCCTCCAATAGCCGCTTCAACAACAGTATTTATATCATCAATTGAAAGTCCATATCTACCGATTACCTCCCGTTTTGCTTCTATGTCAATATATTTCCCTCCGGTTATGGGTTCGGCATATAAATCTTTTACTCCAGCTGTGCCTTCGAGTGCTTTTTTAATTTTTTGGGATAATGCGTTTATGGTATCTAAACTTGCTCCGTAAATTTTAATTCCAACGTCGGTTCGAATACCCGTTGAAAGCATATTGATACGATTGATAATGGGTTGGGTAAAGCCATTAGTTACTCCGGGTATTTGCAGTTTGTTGTTTATTTCGTTAACAATATCATTTTTCGTTTTGCCTGCTCTCCATTCTTGTTGGGGTTTTAACAAAACAATGGTTTCAATCATACTTATCGGACTGTTATCGGTTGCGGTATTTGCTCTGCCGGCTTTTCCTAAAACGTGTGCCACTTCGGGTATCGATTTTATTAATTTGTCCTGAACTTGTAATATTCGTTTTACTTCAGAATTGGATACATCCGGCAAGGTTACCGGCATAAACAAGATGGAACCTTCATCTAATGGTGGCATAAATTCTGAACCTAAACGCGTAAACATTAAAACTCCTATCAAAAGTGCAATGATATTGATACCCAATACTGTTTTTCTCCATTTTAAACAAAGCGTTAAAATAGGAGTATAGATACTTTCCAGTTTTCTATTAATTGGATTTTTTTCTTCCACTCGAAGTCTGCCTTTAAGTAAAAAACTAATTAATACAGGTGTAAGTGTGATAGCAAAAAACGCATCAACAATAAGTATTAACGATTTTGTCCACGCCAATGGGCTAAAGAGTTTTCCTTCCATGCCTGTAAGCAGAAATACTGGCAAAAAAGAGGTAATTATAATTACAGTTGAATAGAAAACACCTGGTCCAACTAATTTAGAAGAGGATTCAATTAGCTGCAGTTTTTCTTCAGAAGATAATGGATTGTGTTGTTTTTTGACTATTTTTTTTAAAAAATTTCTCATCGCTGCAAATTATTTGTTGTTATCCATTTCTTCCTGTCTCTCCGAAATTGTCCTATAAGCATTCTCTACCATTACAATTCCGTCATCAACAATAACACCTATTGCCAGCGCAATACCCGTTAGTGACATAATATTGGAAGATATTCCAAAAGCTTGAAGAAAGATAAATGCAACCGCAACGGATATTGGTATTTGAATCAAAATGATTAGGGCACTTCGCCAATGAAAAAGAAAAAGAAGAATTATTATAGAAACGGCAATCATTTCTTCGATTAAAGTTCCTTTAACCGATGCGATAGCTTTTTCAATCAATTCGCTTCTGTCATAAGATGTTTTAAAAGTAACGCCTTCAGGTAATCCTTTTTCGACTTCTTTCATTTTTTCTTTTACTGCGGTGATTACTTTATCGGCATTTTCGCCATAACGCATCACTACAATTCCACCCACCACTTCGCCAGTACCATTTTCATCAAAAATCCCTAATCGCAAATCGCCACCCATTTGTATCGAACCAATGTCTTTTACCTTTACAGGAATAGAATTGTAATTTTTAATGGCTATATCTTCTACGTCCTTTATGTTTTTTATATATCCTAATCCTCTTATGATGTATGACATATCACTCATTTCGAATTTCCGCCCTCCAACATCGTTATTATTCGCCTTGACTGCATTCATCACTTCCATCATGCTTACATTATAATACTGCATTTTCAAAGGATCTAACACCAATTGATATTGCTTTTCAAAACCGCCAAACGAAGCCACTTCGGCCACACCTGGAACGGTTTGCAATGCGAATTTCACATACCAATCTTGTAAAGCTCTTTGCTCTCCCAAATCCATACCGTTGGCATCTAAATGATACCAAAAAACGTGACCCACGCCTGTACCATCTGGTCCTAATGTTGGAACAACATTTTGGGGCAATAATCGTTGTGCATAATTTAGTCTTTCT
This sequence comes from Flavobacterium cryoconiti, assembly GCF_048158645.1. Classification (NCBI taxonomy): domain Bacteria; kingdom Pseudomonadati; phylum Bacteroidota; class Flavobacteriia; order Flavobacteriales; family Flavobacteriaceae; genus Flavobacterium; species Flavobacterium cryoconiti. The sequence continues at coordinate 139,727 of NZ_JBLNKW010000011.1, forward strand.
AAAACCCGGGTTCTTGCCCAGTAGATATCAACATCATCTTCAAAAACGATGTAGACAAAGCTCATCCCAAACATAGATGCTCCCCGTATGTTTTTAACTTTTGGAATGCCTTGCAAGTTAGAAGCCAAAGGATAAGTTACTTGCGCTTCTATAACCTGCGGGCTTCTTCCCATCCATTCCGTGAAAACAATTACTTGATTTTCAGATAAATCTGGAATAGCATCTATCGGATTTTGTTGTACACTATAAATGCCCCAACCAAATAAACAGGCTGAAACTAGTAGTACAACAAATCGGTTTTTTAATGAAAATGATATTAATTTTTCGACCATACTATTTAGTTTTTTGATGAAAGGCTATCTTTTGTTTTATTAATCCAATTGATTACGTCCTGTTTTTGAGTAGGTGTTAGTATAGCATTTTTATGAATGAAAGTATATGAAGACAAAGGAATTTCATCTGATTTTATTTGCTTGACTATAGCTTCTAATTTACTTTCTTGCTTTCGCTTGGAGTAATTTCCGAATTCATAAAAATTTAAATCTTTCTTTCCGTCTTTAATGTGACTTTCCATAAAAGAACGCCCTGGTTGAACGTATGAATACCAACGATAATTGGTATTATTACTGTGACAATCGTAGCAGGAAGTTCTTAAAATATGCTCCACATTTTTTGGCACATTGTAAGCTCTTGTGAAATTTGCTGTCAGATCCTGCTCGAAACCTAAATTACGAGCAGGTTGATACAACTGAATCAGCAAAAAAACAATTAACCCAATAAACAGTGTTTTTTTGATGATTTTTTTCATTTTATAATTATAATTGTTTTCTCATTGAACCACAAGTAAGCATTTGTGAACCATAATAAGGGTTTTTGATATCTTTGGTTTCACTTATCCAAATTGCACCTTTTCCGTTATCTGCCATTGGGCAAAAATCCTGATACAGTTTTTGTTCAGTTCCAAAAGTTTTTATTAAATCATTTACATCTTTACTTAAAAGTACAAAATGTTCCCTTTGATGCTCTAATTTACCATTGTTATCCCCAATATGTTCGGCATGTTCTTTGGCATCATCAGCAATATCAAGATACTCTTTTTTCAATTTCGCTTCGATTGAATTGGTATTTATACTATTGAAAGTTGCATATAATGCTTTTCCTGAATTGGCGGCACCTTCTGTATCGTCTTTAGTGAGAGCGTTTTTCAGGTTCAAATAATGACGCACAATCTCATTGATAGAAAATGTAGTTTGTGATACTGCTGCAACAGTTGTTTCGGTTTGGGCTTCAGCTGGAGTACCGGAAGTAGTTTCGGAAGCTTTATTTACCGGCTCTGTGAGTTCCATTCCACATTTAGAGCATTTCTCTCCCTTTTTTCCTGTGATTTCTGGATGCATAGAGCACGCATACAATTGTGAAGTGCTCTCTTTGGTCTCTGAATTAGTTGTTACGCCTTGTTTGTTTTTTTGGTTACAAGACACCATTAGGAATGCTATTGTAAGGGCTGAAAGAATTATATTTTTCATTTTTTTTAAAATTTGTTAATCATTACTAATTATGTTGCTATTGTCAACATTTTTGACAAATACTTTTTTGAAAATCATTTTAATACGGATACTACTTTTCATTTTAGCATTGATAGTATAACAAGCGCATCGTAAATAATTGTTTACAATGCGGATCTAATTGAAAAAAAAAAGAGATTCAAATTTTACCTAGTAAAATTATTTTTTGGTACTCTCTTTTTTAGTCATTTCCATTCCGCATTTAGGACAATTTCCGGGCTTATCAGAAGTTGCTCCATCCATTGTACAAACATATTTTGTAACAATCTCACTACTGGCTTGACTACCTTTAACAGCGTGGTTGTATTTTCTAGTTTTAACCATTTTCATTCCGCATTTGCTACATCCGCCTTCTATTAAACTCATTTCTTCAGGATGCATGGGACAGGTATAAGTTGTTTTTTGAACTTCTTGTTGTACCATATCCATCCCGCATTTAGGGCATTTTTCTGGTTCATCGGAAGTTGTACCATCCATACTACAAACATATTTTGTAACAACCTCACTACTTGCTTGACTTCCCTTTACAGCGTGATTGAATTTTCGTTCCGTGGTTTTTACCATTTTCATTCCACATTTGCTACAGCCTCCTTCTATTGAACTCACTTCGTCAGGATGCATAGGGCAAGAATAAACTGTAGTATTTACTTCATTTTTAGAAGTATCTTTTGTTTTTTGAGCCAAAATAGCTGTGTTGGCTGCAAAAAATAAACTTAAGGCAATAATTAGAGTTTTCATTTTTTCTATATTTAAAATTAATAATACAAAGGACATTTATTTACTAAAGAGAGGAACTGTAATATTTTACAACAGATTTGTAATATTTACAGATTCTCTAATCCAACTCTTTTATTATCATTTAATGATTTGAATTGAGAAGGTGTATATCCTGTTTCTTTTTTGTATTGATTTGACAGATAAGAAATACTGCTATAGTTCATTTTATATGCTATTTCTGATATAGAAATTTCATTATCAGAAAGGTATTCCTTTATTTTTTCAATCTTATGGTCAATATAAAAATGTTCAATGGTTTTGTTTTCAGTTTCAGAGAACACATTACTCAAATAATTATATTCTTTATTAATATTTGACTGAATATAAGTTGATAAATTCAAATGCTGTAATTCATCGTGTTGATTAACAAAAGTATTTACTAATAATTTGATTTTTTCGACTACTTTTTCATTTCCTTTTTTAATAATGGTAAATTCAAATTGGGAGAAAGCCTTTTGAATTTCATCAATTTGATGTTTTAAAAGTTCTTCTTTAATTTCAACTTCACCTAGTTGAATAGCAATAATGGTATAGCCGAATCTTTCTAACTCTGATTTGACTATCATAGTACATCGATTACAGACCATATTTTTGATATAGAGCTTCATTTACTTAATTGTTTTAACTGTTTTACCACAGCTCAACATTCGAGAGCCATAGTAAGGATTTTTAATTGTTTTTTCTTTGCTTAACCAATTGGCATCTTGCATTGGGCAATAGTTATAGTAAACGGGTTCTGCTAATTTTGAAACTTTTATCAATTCATATGTATTTTTAGACAAAGATTTGAAAAGTTCTCTTTGCTTGTTGATGTCTAGTGTTTCAGAAATACTTTTAGCATTAGCGGTTACACTTTTCGAAACTTTCATCCAAACTGTATGTTCCGCTGTTTTTAAGTTTTCCATTTTTACAGCAGTAATAGTTATTAATAGGTCCTTTGACCTTGCAGCAGCCGTTTTGCCATCTGTTTTTACCAAGGCATCTTTCAATAAGAAATAATTGTCGAAAACTGGTTTCAATTGGTTCTTAGAAATTGGGTCTGTTTTAGTATTTTTAATTTGCGCAGTGGAGACTACGAGTGATAACAATAGGGTTATTGCTATCATTATTTTTTTTAATGAGTTCATTGTAAGTAAATAATTTTGAATTGAATTAGCTAAATACACAAACAATAGTATTTGAAACCACAGTTTAAATTATAATTAGCCGAAAAAATAAATGATTTTAAAGCAATTATTGCTTTTAATTTGATACACTTATGGCTGTCAAAATTTGGAATTTAGCTTATTTTTGGTATAAGCCAAAGAGAATGGAAACCAGAAGAAATAAAGGTTTCTGAATGATAAAATTTTTGTTTTTCGGAAGAAAAAGTAAAAATAGTATTTTTACTTTTTAATTGATAAGAAGAGGTGAAAGCAGTATTTGTTGATGGACAACCACATTTTAAATGTCCGCATTTTCCACCACAAGTATCATGATTTTTGTTTTTAGAATGATTGTCATTTGAGCAACAACAATCGTCCTTATGAGTTTTTGATGAAGTTTCTTTGTTACAAGAACCTTTCTCCGAATGATTTTTACAGGCAAAAGCAGAGGTTGGCATCAAGAAGAGGCCTAGTACAACGATTAATAAAAGGTAAAAATTTTTCATTTGTACTTTATGATGAATCAAAATTAGCTAAAATATATTAATTCATCAACTAAATGTTTGTTAAAATCGTTAAATTGATTCAGTAATAGCAAGGTTTTATGCAGTTACTGACTTGTTCGGATTTTACTAAGTGTATTTAGGCGTGTAGTAATTATTTCACATACTTTCTAAATGGTTATCTGCAATATTTTACAAATCATTAAAGTCAATGAGATTGGTTTTATTTCCGCTTACTTCAAAGATCAGAGTTAATAACAATAAAAACAAGTCCGCAGTCGCTTGCGTAAACTAACGTAACCGCAGGTAAGGTAAGTTTAGTGCCAGTGACTTCACCGCTTAGTTCGCCCCGCAATTGTTCTGACGAAAGGAAGAACAATTGCGGGGCGGCGGACATTAGCCCATCGTAATGGGCTGAGATCTAAAGTCTGAAAGGTTTAGGAAAAAGCCTCTATATTCTGTCATCCCTTCACGAAATAGTTTCCATAAGAGAGATGCACCCATATTGGCAAGTGTAGAATTGATAAACAAGTCCTGCCTTTCCAATGCTTCGGCAAGAGAACAACTCGGCTCATTGTTATCGGTCTTTGCTTCGAGCAGTTCTCTAAATTCTTCTGTCACCATAGGAAGTGTGGACACTGTCCTGTATAGATTAGAATTTGGCTGTTTTATTTCGCTTATAGTGGAGAGCAGTGCCTGTCCTGTATTTTGGGCATTACCAATATCCAACCAGTACAGGGATTTATTGCGTTCCCAATTGCTGTGTACTGCACAATTCTGTAAGGTGGTTGCAATATCGAACCGTGCCGATACGGTATCGACGCAACTGATATAAATGTTTGCCCTGCCTTGATTGGGCAGGGATTTTAAATTAACTGTACTAAACTGTTCTGTTACCGCTTTCCAATTCGTTCCAAAAAAGCGATTGTTTCGGTTAATGAGTGCCACGGATTTGGGCAGTCCCACCTCAGCATCAGCAAAGAGCTGCCGTCCTTGATTGGCTGTGGTTACAACATCATCATCGAATAGATTGACTTGCAGTCCTGCATGTCCCAAAGCAATAAGACTATGGTTCATTCTCGCAAGTTCCGTAAGCATTCTGCTTCCTGTTCCTCCTGCACCAATAAGGTTTACCGTTATAGGATTGGTTGGATTTATCAGGTAGTTATCTGTATAATGCATGGCTTTTTGCGTGCTCATGACAGTAGTTTTTTAATTGTTAAACCATTTTTAAGTAAAGATTCCATGGGAAACGGTTTTCCGCTACATACAAGGGTCTGCCAAAGTTGAATTATGTTTCCTTTTACGGGACTAGTATCTTCAATCAAATGACTGAAATAACTATTAAAAAAATACTGTTCCCACTCTTGTATGAATTCCTCTAAAAGACAATCCGCCTGTATTTTGACCGATACTGTACCCATGCAAACCTTACCATCAGCATATAAATTAAAAAAAGGCGCATGGTATAAGATAGTTTGTTCGCTTATTTCCATGTCTTTGTCCATTGCATAAATGTATAAGTTGCTTTTGGAGGCTTTCCATAGCAAGGGAGGTACAAATGCTTTGCCGTTTGTGATGGCTAAACTATCCACGAAAAACAAATTGACTTTTTGTGCAGGCGTGTACCAAATGGCATAACCATCATGCTCGGGATTGATGTACAGTACATTTTTAGGAAGCAATCCTGATGGTTTTAAAAATTTGCGTGTGAGTTCGTCGGAAGTATCCAAGGCATTGGCGAGCTGATTACTTTCTTTTAGGTTTAAGGGATGGGCATTTATGGGATAGCTATTTTTATCCATGTCATAGGCTTCCACATAAATATTCTTATCAGCGGTATCTTTCTGATAAACTACAAAAGCTTTTATTGGGTGGTATAATGCTCCGAATTGTGTGGTTATATCTTTCATGGTGTATTATTTAAAAGGGTACATAGGTCGTTAATTAAAGGAAATAGTCTGTATTCAAAATCCAATCCTTTGTTGGATGGTTGGTTTTTGGTGTTATAGATTTGTAGTAAAGTAGGTTCTTCCATTTCGCTGCACTCATTAAATTCGTCATTAATTACTCGGGCGATATTCTCGTACAGTAATCCATCGCTATCTGCTATGAAAGAAATGTACTGTTCTGCTTTGATGACCCCGTCATCATATTCAAATTCCCGATTGGACGTATTCTGAAAAATAGTATAGTCAGGATATTCGAGCAGTAGTGCCAATGTTTTTTCTGCGACTGTAAGACAATCTTTTTCAAAGGAGGTGCTTGGTCTGTAACTCTCAGTTCGCTGTTTGAAATAATTCAGATGATAGAGGTTGTATATTTTACGGAGCATTACATCCCCATAATAAATAGCTTGATTAAATTCTGAAAGTGCACTATTGCTTTCCTCGGTTTCATCATTTTCAAAATCATCTATAAGCCATTCCTCCATACATTCATAATGGTAAAAAAGGCAACTACTGTTTTCCCTGTAATAAGGAATCCCTGCAATATGGTATAAGTAGGCAAATACAGATAAAAATAGTTCTGCGGTTTGTTTTTGTTTCTTGTTCTGCAACAATCGATATACTGGCAGTACAGGAATATAATACAACGTATTGCCTGTGTTATAGGTGTGGTTGGTCGCTAGTTTTACCATACCGCTATCGCCCTGTAAGATGGTGAGTTCAATGTCCTGTCCTGATTTTCTGAGTTGCTTTTGAACGTATGAATGCGTTAACAGGATATTGTAGGGATAGGGTTTGTTTTCTACATCCATTATCTCAAAACCATACAACCCTGTCAGGATAGCAAGCGAATTAAAAAATTCCTTTTGTGTCTGTATGCTATTTGGCAATTTTTCTCCCTTTTCAAACAATGGTAAAAACTGCTGTTTTAGAAAACCATCGGTAAGAGTTCCAACGGTGCAGAATTGTTCCTGTACTTTTTTACTTCCTGTGCATCGGGTGCAAATTCCAGTGATATTGACCACCCAATTCCAATTTAAAGTGACCACCTGATTCCAATTCAAAATGACCACCTAATTCCGGAGCAAAATGACCACCTCCATTTTTCATTAAAA
>NZ_JBLNKW010000012.1:0-135394 GCF_048158645.1 Flavobacterium cryoconiti
GGGGTGCAAATGTAGTAAGCGTTTTCTAATCTCACAAGCTTTTCTGAATCTTTTTTAGAAAATAAATTTTCTTGTTTAATTCGTTTTACTTGCCAGTTTGTTAAAGAACGTCTGCGTCATTGCGGGTGCAAAAGTAGTCCATTTATCCGCTTTTACAAGCTTTTTTAAACTCTTTTTTTGACGTTTTCTTAAACTAAACTTTAAATCCCTGAAAACATGACTCTTGAAACCAAAGTTTTTTCCTCTCCCCGGCGCAAGCTTCGGGAATATCCGAAGAAAAAGCTACTTTATCAATGAAAACTATGCGCAACATTATATAGAGGTACTCTTATTATTGTCTTCTTTAATTTATGAAATCCTTCTAGACACTGAGTTTATTATCGTTTAAACCGGATTATGACTTACCAAAACTACTCCCCTAGCCCCGATAGCAGTGAAAATCCTTTTCTCTCGTTTCTTTTACGAGAGAAAAGATTGAAACGAATAGCGGGAAATTGCTCCTAAATAGAAACATCCCTTCCTTACCTATATATAATGAGTACCGATTTTGTTTTTACATCCATATAGTAACAAACCTTACATATATATTGTATGTATTTTTGTAATGGTCTATATTTGCATTCTTAAAATAATAAACAATGATTAAGATTACTTTGCCCGACGGGTCAGTTAAAGAGTTTGCTCCAGGGGTAACTCCTATGGATGTTGCTAAAAGCATTAGTGAAGGATTTGCCAGAAATGTAATTTCGGCTTCTTTTGATGGTACAACTGTGGAAACCACAACTCCTTTGACAACGGACGGCAGTCTTATATTATATACTTGGAATGACGCTGATGGAAAAAAAGCTTTTTGGCATTCGACTTCACACGTGATGGCACAGGTTCTTGAGGAATTGTACCCAGGAATAAAATTAACTCTTGGGCCAGCAATATCCAATGGGTTTTATTATGACGTGGATTTTGAAGACCAGAAAATCACAGATGCAGACTTCAAAAAAATTGAGGATCGTGTTCTTGAAATATCAAGAGGAAAGCATGAGTTCAAACTACGTCCTGTATCTAAAGCAGAAGCTTTAGAATTATACAAGGACAACGTTTACAAAACGGAGTTGATTACCAATCTTGAGGACGGAACGATTACGTTTTGCAATCATGATACGTTTACTGATTTGTGTCGTGGTGGTCATATTCCGAATACCGGAATCATCAAAGCAATGAAAATCATGAGTGTTGCCGGTGCATACTGGCGTGGTGATGAAAAAAATAAACAGTTAACCCGTGTTTACGGAACTTCCTTTCCTAAACAAAAAGATTTAACTGAATACCTGGAATTACTGGAAGAAGCTAAACGTAGAGATCACAGAAAACTAGGAAAAGAACTTGAATTGTTTGCTTTTTCACAAAAAGTAGGTGCAGGTTTGCCATTGTGGTTACCGAAAGGAGCTGCATTGAGAGATCGACTAGAGCAGTTTTTGAAAAAAGCACAGAAAAAAGGCGGATACGAACAAGTGGTTACGCCACATATTGGTCAGAAAGAACTGTATGTAACTTCCGGACATTATGCAAAATATGGCGCCGATAGTTTCCAACCTATAAGTACTCCTGCTGAAGGGGAAGAGTTTTTATTGAAACCAATGAACTGTCCTCATCACTGTGAAATTTACAATGTACGCCCTTGGTCTTATAAAGATTTACCGAAGCGTTATGCTGAATTTGGTACAGTTTACAGATACGAACAAAGTGGTGAATTACACGGTTTGACTCGCGTAAGAGGTTTTACTCAAGATGATGCCCATATTTTTTGTACTCCGGAACAACTGGACGAGGAGTTCAAGAAAGTAATTGACTTGGTACTCTATGTATTTGGTTCATTAGGATTTGAAAACTTCACTGCTCAGATTTCTTTGAGAGACAAAGAGAATAGAGATAAGTACATAGGTACTGATGAAAACTGGGAAAAAGCAGAAAATGCTATTATCAATGCTGCAGCCGATAAAGGACTGAATACAGTAGTTGAATATGGCGAAGCTGCTTTCTATGGCCCGAAATTAGATTTCATGGTAAAAGATGCCTTAGGAAGACAATGGCAATTAGGAACGATTCAGGTGGATTACAACCTACCAGAACGTTTTGATTTGACATATAAAGGTTCTGATAATGAATTACACAGACCTGTGATGATTCACAGAGCTCCTTTTGGATCAATGGAACGATTTATTGCTATTTTATTAGAACACACAGCAGGAAAATTCCCGCTTTGGCTGATGCCAGAACAAGCTATAATATTGTCTTTGAGCGAGAAATATGAAATATATGCGAAAAAAGTTTTAGATTTGCTAGAAAATCACGAAATTCGCGCCCTCATTGATAATAGAAACGAGACAATTGGTAAGAAAATTAGGGATGCAGAAATGCAAAAAACCCCGTTTATGTTGATTGTAGGTGAAGAAGAAGAGAAAAATGGCACTATATCAATCCGTCGTCATGGACAGGAAGGAAAAGGAAATATCAGCGTTACAATAGAAGAATTTGTTGCTATTGTAAACGAAGAGATCAATAAAACATTAAAAGTATTTACAGTTTAACTTAAATTATAAAGTCATAGCAATAAGAAGCAACAGAGGTTACCAACCTCGCGTAGAAAAAAAAGATGCACACAGAATAAACAATCTTATTCGTGGTGTACAAGAAGTAAGACTTGTAGGAGAGAACATTGAGCCAGGAGTTTTTAAACTTTCAGAAGCTTTAAGATTAGCGGATCAATTTGAATTAGATTTAGTAGAGATTTCTCCTAATGCTGAACCTCCGGTTTGCAAAATCATGGATTACAAGAAATTTGTTTACGAACAAAAGAAACGTGATAAAGTCTTGAAAGCGAAATCTACACAAGTTGTTGTGAAAGAAATCCGTTTTGGTCCTCAAACCGATGAGCATGATTATGAGTTTAAGAGAAAGAACGCTGAGAAATTCTTGAAAGAAGGAGCAAAATTGAAAGCTTTTGTTTTCTTTAAAGGACGTTCAATTATCTATAAAGATCAAGGTCAAATCTTATTATTAAGATTAGCGACAGATCTTGAAGAGTTTGGTAAAGTGGAAGCGATGCCTGTTCTTGAAGGAAAGAGAATGATTATGTTCATTGCTCCTAAGAAAAAGAAATAAGTTTACAGTGTTCAGTTCACAGTTTTAAAAACTAGTAATTTTACACATTAAACATTAAGATAAGTAAGTAAGAATAAATTAAAACACTAGGAAAAAATGCCTAAAATGAAAACCAAATCTAGCGCCAAGAAACGTTTCAAAGTTACTGGTTCTGGAAAGATTAAAAGAAAGCATGCTTTTAAAAGTCACATCTTGACTAAAAAATCTAAAAAACGTAAATTAGCATTGACACACTCTGCGCTAGTTCACAAAACAGATATGAAAAGCATCAAACAACAATTAAGAATTATTTAATAATTCTTTAGGTTAAAACAATTTAAAATAACCTTGGAGTATGGCCATTAAGTGCTTTTGATTAAATTCAAGCCGCCTGCTACAAAAAAACAATAAAAATTATGCCAAGATCGGTAAATTCAGTTGCTAAAAGAGCAAGAAGAAAAAAAATAATGAAGCAAGCCAAAGGTTTCTTTGGTAGACGTAAAAACGTTTGGACAGTTGCTAAGAATGCGGTTGAGAAAGCAATGTGCTACGCTTACCGTGACAGAAAAGTGAATAAGAGAAATTTCCGTGCATTATGGATTCAACGTATCAACGCTGGAGCTAGATTGGAAGGAATGTCTTATTCTCAATTCATGGGTAAAGTGAAAAAGCAAAATATCGAATTGAACCGTAAAGTTCTTGCAGATTTAGCTATGAACCACCCAGAAGCTTTCAAAGCAATACTTAATAAAGTAAAATAAACGTTTTATCAACTCAATTTAGATTACTTACTTATATAGAAACCTCAATCGAAAGATTGGGGTTTTTTGTTTTTAAATCATGTTTAAAACACTTTTAAAAATTAAAAAAATTATACTAATCAGATCACTTTTGTATTGTAATTAATTTCAGTACTTTCGGAAAATGATACTCAAAAAGCGATATTTTCCGATTTATATTATATTCTTGACGATACTTCTTTTTACACAATCTTGTGAGAAAAAAAAGCAAAACAATACCCCGAAAAAACAGGATCTTACAGAAATCAATAAACTCTTGACAATAGGTCACAAACATTATGAGAACGGAGAATTCGACAGCTCATACTTCTATTATAATAAAGCCAAATATGCAGCAGAAATAAAAAAAGATACTTCGAGAATAATTCACTCAATAAGTTGGATGGCTCAAATGCAACGTAATCAAGGAGATTACACAGGTAGTGAAGCCACCGCTGTAGAAGCTCTCCCTTTTTTAGAAAATACTGATAAGTACCCCAATGGAAAATGGAACATTTATAATCAACTCGGTAATAACTATTTATACACATTTGACAATGACAATGCGCTTTATTATTTCAACAAAGCATTGAATATAAAAACAGACCCAATTGAAAAGGCAAATATGAGAAACAATATTGCCTTTGTTTATATGGAACAAAAAAAATACAAAGATGCTATAAAAATTCTTTCTATTTTAACTTTAAAAAAGGAAGTCTTAGATGATGCAGAAACTTATTCTAGAATACTAGACAATTTAGGGTATTGCTATTATAAAGTAGGAAATTCTAAAGCACTTGATTATTTAAAGCAATCCATAAAAATAAGATTAGAAAGAAATAATGACCAAGGACTGATTGGAAGTTATAATCATCTATTCATATATTATAAAAAAAGCAACCTTAGTTTAGCTATGAACTATGCAAACTTGGCCTATCAAAAAGCAACCAAAGTTAATGCTATAAATGATCGCTTGGAATGTTTAGAACTGTTAATACAAAACAGTACAGGAAATAAATTGAAAGAATTTTCAATACTCTACCTCAAAATAAATGATAGTGTTAATAAAGTAAGGCTAAAAGCTAAGAATCAATTTGCTAAAATTAGGTATGATTCCACTAAAGAAAAGGATGAGAATATTAAACTAAAAGCACAAACTGTGCTTCAAAAAGAACAACAAAAAAATAAAAACCTATTCATGTGCTTTGTTGTTGGAATTATTATTACCCTGAGTATTCTTGTTGGTAAATTCCTTCTTGTCAAAAACAAGCGAGAAAAAATAAAAAGCTCTTACAATACCGAGATTCGAATTGCAAAAAAACTTCATGATGAGTTGGCTAACGATGTGTATCATACCATGGCTTTTGCTGAAACACAGGATTTATCCACCAGTCAAAATAAAGAAATATTACTGAGCAATCTAGACACAATTTATTCCAGAACACGAAATATTTCCAAAGAAAATAGTACTATAGAAGCAGGACCACTCTTTCTATCCAGCTTGAAAGAAATGATATCGGGCTTTAATAACAATGAAGTGAATATATTGACAAATGGAATAGATACAATAAATTGGAAAGCTTTAGAAGAGAATAAAAAAATCACTGTTTATCGCGTACTTCAAGAATTGCTTGTCAACATGAAAAAACACAGTCAATGCAGCTTAGTAGTAATCTCTTTCAAAAAAAATGAAGGAAAATTACAAATCGATTATAGTGATAACGGAGTTGGAGCTACATTTGAAAAATTAACCTCAAAAAATGGATTACAGAATGTAGAAAACCGCATCCAGTCCATAAAAGGAACCATTTCATTTGACACTAAATCTAACAAAGGATTCAAAGTAAGTTTTATGTTTCCAATATAACCAGAGTCTTAAACTCAATAAAATATTAGTTTTCAAAGTATATAACTACGGCTATAGTTTATGTATATATTTTTTAATTATATACTGAGATATTGGCTTTAATGTTTTCTCTGTTTCTGGATGCAATCCAGGTTGATTGAAATATTCATAGCTTCCATCAAATGATTTTCCATACCAAACTATAGGTTTTCCTTTTTTAAAGAAAACCGTATTTGTGTTAACCTCTATTTTTTTAAAGGATAATAAATTTTCATTCAAAACTACTACAGATGAAATATTTCCTATTCCTAATTTTTCATTTTTACAATCTATGGCTTCATAATGATTGCCGTCCCACATCATGCATTCTTTTTCGGGGAAAATTATATTCTTTACAGTATACCCCATAAAAAACAAGGATAAGAATACAGTAAAAATAATTACTTTTCTTTTTTTGAATCTACCAATATTCTTTAGTTCAAATTCCTTTTCAACCCATTTATCTAAAGGAAGATTCTCATCACCCGCTTCATCTTTCTCCATTAATGAAGGAACCTCTACATTACCTATTTCATTAATTTTTACATTAAGTAAATACTTATTGTAAGGTCTTGGATTAAAATCAATAAGAATGGCTGCCAATTCAATCCTTGTGGAATTGTCTGAATCTTTCTCTCCTTTCAAAAATGATATAATAGGTCTAAATCTAGCTATATCGGAATTCTCCATAGACTTCCTTAAACTCCCCTCTTCTTTTACATTAAAAAATAATTTAAATATATTTTCATCTGATTTTGATAGTAAATTATCGAAAATCATTAAACACAGATTTCGTAATTGAGCTGGCGTAGGATTCAATAAAATACCCGAAACATCTTCTATTTTCTTCTCTTCATATTTTACTTTAATGGCACTCTTATACTGTTCAAAAGTAATTTTATTCATAAGCATTTACTGGTATTAACAAGCATTAAACGGAACTCATCGGAATTACTGGAATTACCGGAATTCCATTAAAATTATTCAATAAAGACAGCATTCCTTTGCTACAGAATCAGTTCCTGTTTTGAATCGCAATCAAGACAAATGTACGAAACTAGTTCTAAAAAAAGTGTCGCTAAACAGATGGCAAGTTTATTCGGGAAGTATAAATCATACTATTCTGTTTCAGCGCACTTCACTTCCCAAAAGCAAAAGAACAAAATGTTTTAATGGCTTGCCAATTCTGGCAAAGATTCGATTTGAATATCGAACAGCCTAACCTATGTCTAATTTTTAATTCCAAAAAAATGAAAAGAATAATTCTAGTATCGTGTTATATCATTGCATGTGTTGCAATGGTTTCTTGTTCCGCTGACGAAGTGGAAACAACTCCAAACAATAATAAACAACAAATATTCGCTGATATGCCTGATAATTCTGGTGGTGGTTCAAGTGGTCAAACCCCAATTCCTCCCCCAAAATAGCAGTAATAAAACAAAATCATAATTAGAACTGTATTAAAATTTAATTAATTTCAGTATTTTCGGGGGATGAAACTAAAAAAGTTAAATCCCCCGTTTTTTATTTTATACTTTCTTCTTTTTATTGGATTTTTGTCTTGCAAAAAAGAAGTGACCATAACACCAAAACCAAAAAACAACTCCGAATTTCAGCACTATTTTTCACTTGCAGAAAAACATTTTAAAGACCAAATGTACGATAGTGCTTATTATTATTACAATAAATCAAAATTAACTTGTGATATAGCAACCGATAATGAAAAGATAATTTATTCATCGTTAAAAATGGCTATAATTCAGCAAATGCAAGGTGACTATTCAAGTAGTGAAACCGGTGCTACTAGCGTAATATCCTATTTTAGAAACACGACAAATCCCTATTACAAAGTAGCAATTTATAATATTTTAGGCATCAATTACAAAAACCTTTTTGATTTTGACAATGCCATTTATTATTATAATCAAGCATTGCATCAGGCGGAAGACGAATTGCAAAAAAGCATCATTAAAAACAATATTGCAGTGGCATATAATGATAAACACGACTATCAAAGTGCCATAAACATTCTTTTCCCTTTGACCCTAAAAAAAGAAATTATAAATAATTCCGAAAACTACGCCAGAGTACTCGATAATTTAGGCTATTCCTATTTCAAAATTGGCAATCCAAAAAGCTTGGATTATTTAAATCAATCTTTAACTATTAGAAAAAAAATAAATGATGACTTTGGAATAACCACGAGCTATCACAACTTATCTGAATTTTACATTAAAACCAATTCAAATTTATCATATAAATATGCTCAATTATCCTATGAAAAAGCAACAAAAATAAACAGTGTTGATGATCGCTTAAAATCATTAGCACTATTAATAGAAAATACCATTGGTAATGAATCTAAAAAATTCTCTCTATTACACTTAAAAATAAATGATAGTATTAATCAAGTGAGACAAAAGGCAAAAAATCAATTTGCTAAAATAAAATATGATTCCAAAAAAGAAAAAGAAGAAAATTTAAAACTAAAAACCCAAAAAGCAGAGAACGCTCTTCAATTGGAACAACAAAAAAATAAAAATCAATTACTATATTTTGTAGTAGTAATTATTATTGCGCTGAGTATATTTATATTAAATTTTCTTGTTACCAAAAACAAAAGAGAAAAAATAAAAACCTCATACAATACCGAAATTCGGATCGCAAAAAAACTTCATGATGAATTAGCTAACGATGTTTATCATACTATGGCTTTTGCTGAAACACAAGATTTGTCAACCAATGAAAATAAAGAGATATTGCTCACTAATTTAGATACTATTTATTCTCGAACAAGAAATATTTCTAAAGAAAATAGTACAATAGAAACTGGACTACACTTTATATCCAACTTAAAAGAAATGATTTCAAGCTTCAATAACAATACGGTGAATATATTGATTATCGGTATTGACACTATAAATTGGACAGTTTTAGAAAGTAACAAGAAAATTACTGTTTATCGAGTACTTCAAGAACTACTCGTCAACATGAAAAAACACAGTCAAAGTAATTTAGTAGTGTTAACTTTCAAAAAAAATCAAAAAAAATTACAAATAGATTACAGTGATAACGGCGTTGGAGCTACATTTGATGAAAAAAAATCAAGAAATGGACTACAGAATGTGGAAAACCGTATTCAGGCCATAAAGGGAACAACTACTTTTGAAACAAAATCCGACAAAGGATTCAAAGTAAATATTATTTTTCCACTATAATCGTACCATTATGTTCCATAAAGTTTTAGTTGCCGAAGATTTAGACAGTATCAGTATTACCGTCGTTCAAGCTCTCGAGGAACTTTCAATCGTAGAAATTCACCATGCAAAATATTGTGATGATGCTTTTTTAAAAATAAAAAAAGCACTTCATGATAATATGCCTTACGATTTATTGATTAGTGATTTATCATTTAAACAAGACCACCGAGAAAATAGACTTTCAACTGGTGAGGAATTAATTGATGCGGTAAAAAAAATACAGCATGATATAAAGACAATAGTATTTTCTATTGAAGATAAATCCTTTAGAATAAAATCTCTTTTTAACAATTCAGGAATTAATGCCTATGTTTCTAAGGGACGCAACAGCATTCCTCAATTAAAAAATGCAGTTCAAAACATTTTCAATAGTGATGAAAAAATAATTTCTACAGAATTATCCCATCTATTAAGAGAGAAATCTATATTGGAAATTGAGGTCTATGACATTTCCCTTTTGAAATTATTATCAAAAGGTCTAATCCTGGATGAAATCGCATTAGAATTTAAAAATTCCGAAATCAGTCCTAATGGCACTAGTAGCATAGAAAAACGAATCAACAAACTCAAAATCTACTTCAGAGCCAGTAATAATGTACATCTAATAGCCATCGCCAAAGATTTAGGATTAGTATAATTTTATCCTAAAACCTCCCCAAAAGTGAAGTTAAAAAAACTATAGAACCTTAAATTCGACAAACTCCCAATTATTCATTTTAAAAATTAGTACTTCCAAATCATAAGAACGGAACAATTTTTTAAATGTTTTAAAAAATTACCCTTCTTTACGGTTTCCCGTAAAGAATAAATTTTAATTAGACTTAGGTTTGGCCTGTTTAACTTTAAAATTAAAATAATGGCCCATTTCACAAGTGACGATTTAGCATTTACAGGATATTCACAAACGGTAAATTCGAATGATACTGAAATCGTATATGTAGATAAAACAGAAGAATTTGAAGTAGTTAATTTTTGCAATCAGTTTTTAGAAAAATATAAAGTCCCTCAAACAAAAGCAAGTTTCCAAAAAGTAGAAAGTTTTTTGCAACATTCTATTTTAGAACATCAGGTTTATAAAGAAGAATTGTTAGACTGGATTGCTAGTAATTGGGTTAAAATATAAATTACTCTATCCCAATACTATTATTATAACCTAAATACGGCTTCCCGTAAAGTTGGATTTTTTATTGTGTCTAATTTCGTTTTCATAAAATTCAATTTCATAAAAGATAATAAAGTCATGATAAAAAACGACAATACGATTGTATTAGACCTTAAAGCGAGAAAGAAGGATTTAAAATGGAATAAATTAGTTGATGACTACGTGAATTATGTGAAAGAATATGTCCTCAATTATAAAAAAGCCCTTAAAGGAAATTCAATTTCATTATCAAAATATCCTTACATGAGAGCAAAATCAGAAGCTTTAGGTTTGAAATTAGACAAGGCACAAGAAAAAGAATTATTGACAAAGGAGCAAATAAAAAAAATATTAAAAATTAAAATGAAAATTGTTAATAGTTGCTGTGAATAATTATACATTATATAAATGTCAAATGAAAAAAACCTTATTAATAGGACTCATCCTATTTCTTACATTATCCCCCTGCCCTCCGAAAAAAGAAAAAAAAGAATTTACTTCAATACTTCCGATTATAAATATGATGATGATCAAAGTATTAATCCAAACCCAAGAAGATAATTCAAAGTATCCTAATGGAAAGCTAAAGCAACTGATTTTATAGCTAAAATCAGTTGAAATAAAAAAGAGAATCTTATGATAGATTTTGCTTTTAAAATAATAGAAGACTATTAAACTTTTTTTATCTAAAATGAGGTTTCCCGTAAAGAAATGAATTTTAATGAATGTAAGTTTGAAGTCAACTTAAAACTCAAACCTATGAACCCTTTATTTTTTTTAAATTTTAGATCATTCTTTGAAATACAACTAGCAATAATATTTATAGGTGTCAGTTGTATCGCTTATTTAGTATATAAAATTTGGCAAAAAAGATAAGAATGTGGAAAGCCGTAAAGAATTGATTTTTAATAGATTTAGATTTGTTTGTAACTAATTAATATCTAAAAAAAATTATGGAACTAACTAATCAACTCAAATCATTGGCCGACAAAATCAATCAGCTAAAAGATAAAATTGAAACCGAAGAATCTACTAAACATGCATTTGTACTACCATTCATCAATATGCTTGGTTACGATGCTTTCAATCCTCTGGAAGTCGTGCCTGAATTTACAGCTGATTTAGGTTTAAAAAAAGGAGAAAAAGTAGATTATGCTATTTTTCAAAACGGAGAACCTATACTGATAGTTGAATGCAAAAGCTGGAAAGAAAATCTTACGATTCATAGTTCTCAATTATTTCGATATTTTCATGTTACTAAGACACGTTTTGCTCTTTTAACCAATGGAATTCAATATCAGTTTTTTACTGATTTGGACGAAAAAAATAAAATGGACCAAAAACCATTTCTTGAATTTGACATTGTAAATCTCAAAGAAAACTCCATTATTGAAATAGCCAAATTTCATAAATCAAGTTTCAACGTAGACCATATTGTAAACAATGCAAGTGCATTGAAATATACTAAAGAGATAAAAAAGCAAATCAATGACGAACTGGATAACCCTTCCAATGAATTTATTAAACTCTTTGCCAATAAAGTCTACGCAGGAAGACTTACTGAAAAAGTCATGGGAGAATTTAAAGAATTAGTCCAAAAAGCATTCAATCAATTTATCAGTGAAAAAATTAATGATCGTTTAAATGCTGCTCTCAATAAAGAAACTATTAAACAAAAAGAAGAACAAATTGAACCTGTTGAAGAAGAGAGCCGAGTAATTACCAGCGAAGAGGAACTGGAAGGTTACCGAATTATAGTTGCAATTCTAAGACGCAAACTTCCTGTAACCCGAATTATTCATCGTGATACACAATCTTATTTTGGGATTCTTCTTGACGATAACAATCGAAAACCTTTATGTCGATTACATCTCAATGGAGGCAAAAAATATATTGGCCTTTTCAATGAAAATAAAATAGAAATTCGACAAACCATTCAATCTGTGGATGATATCTATCAATTTGAAAAGGAATTGTTGGAGACGGTTGGGCTGTATGAGGTAGAGTAATTATTTTAATTAAGGTTCTATCAAATAACATTAAAACAAAATCATTTATGAAAAAACTAGCTATTCTACTTACAGTTTTCCTGTTTATTTTAAGCTCAAGTATCAATGCACAAAGTGGTCATTATAAAAATGGTAAAGGAAGTTCACACAAAGGTGGTTCTTACAAAAATTCTAGTACTAACAATCATTATAAAAAAAGAAAGTAATAGAATCTCTTTTTTGTAATTTGAAACAAAAGCAAAAACATCCAAATAAAAGGGTGTTTTTTGTTTTCTAGAATATAATCTTAATAAAAAAGATTCTGATTGAAATATATACTTCTTAATTTTATCAAGCTTTGAATCACCCGATTTTAAATAAAAACACTATTTTGGCTAAATCAATATTTGCATTCCACATATTTTTCTCTAAATGAAATCCTTCCTTTCCATCCTATTTCTTCTTATTGCTTCAGTTACTTTCTCCCAAACCAAACTCCTTTCTTGGAATTTGGAAAACTTTGGTAAATCAAAATCTGAAGAAACAATCAACTACATTGCAAATTCGCTTAAAAATTATGACATCATTGCCATTCAGGAAGTGGTAGCGGGTTATGGCGGAGCTCAAGCAGTGGCAAAACTGGCAGATGAACTCAATCGCAAAGGAGCCAAATGGGATTATGTCATTAGTGACCCAACCAGTAGTAGTGCTTATAAAACCGAACGCTACGCTTTTATCTGGAAAACTGCCCAGTTAAAGAAAATTGGGAGAGCCTGGCTTGAGAAAAAATACCATTTGGAGATTGACAGGGAACCGTATTTTTGTTCGTTTGAATATAAAAACAAACAGTTTACCGTGGCAAATTTTCATGCCATAACCAAAAATAAACAACCGGAAACCGAGATTAAATATTTCAAATTTTTACCTGATGAATATCCTACTTTAAATTTGATTTTTGCAGGTGATTTCAATTGCCCGCAATCACATACTGTTTTCAATCCTTTGAAGAAAATGGGGTATCAATCTATTTTGGTTGACCAAAAAACATCACTGAAACAAGAATGCAAAAATGATAAATGCCTCGCATCAGAATTTGACAATATGTATTTCAAAACTTCGAAAATAAATACCATAAGTTCAGGGGTGATTCCTTTTTACAAAAACTTTAATTCCCTAAAAGAAGCCAGAATAATATCCGATCACATCCCTATTTGGTTTGAATTTTCTTTGAATTAAATCATTCAAAAACCTCAAAATTATTGCCATCAAAACTGGCAAAAACCATACTGGGATGAGAATCCTGATGAAACATATTACCTTTATCATCAATTGCAATTGCACCTGCAAAACCATCATAAGGTTTTAATTCGTTGAACGTTTTAGTAAAGGCTTCTTGTAATGTAAAGCCATCGGTTACCCGAGTGACAATTTTTGCAGCTGTTGCATTACTTACAATATCCTCGCCCACTCCAGTTAAACTCACACCACAAATTGCATTCGCATAATTTCCGGCTACAGTTGCCGAATCTGAAATGCGTCCCGGAATTTCAAAACCTTTCCCACCAGTAGAAGTAGCTACGGCAATTTTTCCGTTTTGATCTAAAGCCACACAACCCACCGTTCCTGTTCCCAATGATTTAAGTTTTGCTTCATATTCAGCTCTACGTTGCGGAATCTCGGTTGAAAAAGATTCAAAACCGTGTTGTCTCGCAAAATTAGTTGCTCCACTCCCACCTAAAACTCTATCGTCATATTGCATCAATATTTGGGCAACCTGAATGGGATTTTTCACTTCTTCGATATTGATAACACCACTCATTTTCTGAGTTTCACCATCCATAATTGCAGCGCTCATTCTTATTTTTCCGTCACTTTGTATTTGGGAACCAATTCCTGCATTAAACAATTCGTCATTTTCCAAAAGGGAAACTGCATAAACAACCGTTTCTAATGCTGAATGTGTTTTTAAAAATGCATAGGAATCTTTTACAATTTCCTCAAGTGCATTTTGCTTGGCAACTTTTGTTTCGTGATTGGTAGATGATTCTGAGAAAAAACCGCCGTGAATGATTATTTTCATCATCTGATTTAAACGTATTGTGAAGATTGAATGTGCATTTTATGAGTTTCAAGATTGTAAGTGTCAAATTTACTCATGACATGCGTCACCAAATGTGAGATTGAAATAGGTTGCCCTAATTCTACTTGCGTCAAATTAGTGTCTTTTATCTCACGACCATCGACCAAAATAACCAACCCAGAACCAATAGCTTCCATTTGGGTATTATTGGTAATCAATAACCCTGTATCTTCTCCAAGTCCTATTCCCAGTACTCTAGGATTACCAACAACGGCTTGAAAAAGCCTGCCAATTCTACCGCGTTGCACAAAATGGGTATCGATAATAACACCATCAATCAAACCCAATCCACTGGAGATTTTCACTTCGCCTTTCAATAAAGCTTCCGAGCTGCTCCCCTGATAAATCATATTATTAGAAGCTGCCGCTGCTCCAGCTGAAGTCCCTGCATAAATAAATTCTTCGTTATGGTATTTATCCAATAAAATATCATGAAATGGTGTTCCTCCAAGAATAGAAGTCAATCGCAGTTGATCACCTCCGGTAAACATTACAATATCGGCAGCTTTCAATCGAGCTAAAACATCCTCATCGGCAGCTTGTTCGCGTCTTTCGACAGTAAGTATATCAACATTTTTAGCATTCAAATACTCAAATGCTTTAACATATTCAGGACCAATTTCTCGAGGAATTACAGAAGCCGTTGTAATGATTTCTATTCGTGAATTCTCTTTGTGTTTTGATTCGTTTATTATCCTTTTTAAAATCCCAGTTTCAAAAAAGTTTAAATTGCTAGTAGCATTTTTATCCAAATCGGTTTCAGTAAAACTTCCTTTATCTACCGCACCTCCTATTATTATAAGTTTTCCTAGTATATTCATTTTGTAAAAATAACCAAAAAGATAAAAGAAGCCATTGAACTATCACTTTTTTTTAAATTATCACAAACAGAACCCGTATTGTTTATTTTTAAAGAAATAAATTTTGATTCCTATTTAAAAAAAACTACTTTAGTTGCATTCTGCACTTTTTCTAAAAAAACACGATCTAAATACCTGCCTTTTTTTCAAAGTTAGAATCTATCAAATTTAAAATCAACTCATTACACATCCATTTTTAGTTCAAAAAATAACATTCCCGTTTTATGAAAATAATTAAAGTACAAGCCCTTCGTGGACCCAATATTTGGAGCATCCAAAGAAAAAAATTAATTCAAATGCGATTGGATTTGGAGGAAATGGAACAATTTCCAACTAATAAAATAGAAGGATTTAGAGAACGTATCGAAGCTATGTTTCCTACAATGATTGAACATCGCTGTTCCGAAGGTTGTAGTGGCGGATTTTTTTCCAGAGTGGAACGCGGTACTTGGATGGGACATGTAATTGAACATATTGCACTTGAAATTCAATCCTTGGCAGGAATGGAAACTGGCTTTGGTAGAACCAGAGAAACCAAAACTCCAGGAACTTATAATGTAGTCTTTAGTTATACCGAAGAAAATGTTGGTCTTTTTGCTGCAGAATCTTCTGTTGCAATTGCCGAAGCGTTAATTGCCGGAACGGATTACGATTTGAATGCCGACTTACAAAAAATGCGTGAAATACGGGAACGTGTTCGGCTTGGGCCAAGTACCGGAAGTATTGTAGAAGAAGCCGTTTCCAGAAATATTCCTTGGATAAGATTGGGAACAAATTCCTTAGTTCAGTTAGGATATGGAATCAACCAAATGCGTTTTCAAGCAACAATCACTTGTAAAACCAGTAGTATTGCTGTAGATATTGCTTGTAACAAAGAACTTACCAAAAAAATGTTGGACATGGCTTCAATTCCAGTTGCCAATGGAAGCATTTGCACTGACGAAGAAGGCTTGGCTGAAACTATTAAAAAAATTGGTTATCCTATTGTATTAAAACCTTTGGATGGAAATCATGGAAAAGGCGCTTCCATTAATGTTACCAACTGGGAGGATGCGCTTTCAGGTTTAGCATTTGCACAGCAATATGGCAAACGTGTTATAGTAGAAAAATTTATTACTGGTTTCGACTTTAGAATATTAGTAATTGATAATAAATTAGTTGCTGCCGCAAAACGTGTTCCAGCTCACGTAATAGGGAATGGAACTGACAACATTCAGCAATTAATTGACACAACCAATCTGGATCCAAGAAGAGGTTATGGACATGAAAATGTGTTAACTCAAATAGATGTAGACAGAGATACCGAAGATTTATTAGAAAAATTAGGCTATACATTGGAAACCATTCCTAGAATTGGTGAAATAGTATTCCTAAAATCTACTGCAAATTTAAGCACTGGCGGAACTTCTGTAGATGTTACCGATATGATGCACCCAGAAAACATCTTTCTCGCCGAAAGAATTTCAAGAGTAATTGGACTGGACGTATGTGGTGTTGATATAATGGCAGAGAATTTAACACAACCGTTAAAAGAAAATGGTGGTGTAATCTTGGAAGTCAATGCAGCACCCGGTTTTAGAATGCACCTAGCTCCTTCTGAAGGATTGCCTAGAAACGTGGCTTCACCGGTTATTGACATGTTATATCCTCCGGGTAAATCCTTTCGTATTCCTATAATTGCTGTGACGGGAACGAATGGTAAAACTACCACTACCCGACTTTTGGCACATATTGTAAAAAATAATGGCTTCAAAGTAGGATTCACCACATCGGATGGGATTTATATTCAAAATCACATGATGGAAAAAGGCGATACTACCGGACCACTTAGTGCCGAATACGTTTTGAGAGATCCAACAGTGGAATTCGCAGTTTTAGAAACCGCTCGGGGTGGAATCCTTCGTTCCGGTTTGGGTTTCAGCCGTTGCGATATTGGAATTATTACCAATATTCAGGAAGATCATTTGGGTTTAAGCGATATTCATTCTCTTGACGATTTGGCAAGAGTTAAAGCCACAGTTGTAAAAAGCATCAAGAAAGACGGCTGGGCAGTTTTGAACGGAGACGATGAACATTGTATAAAAATCGGTCAGGATCTAAATTGCAATGTTGCTTATTTTAGTTTGAGTGAAGACAGTGATTTTATCAAAAAACTTTGCGCTGAAGGAAAAACGGTTGCCGTATATGAAAACGGTTTTATAACCATCAAAAAAGGCGAATGGAAAATCCGAATCGAACGTGCCACTCACGTTCCTTTAACATTGGGCGGAAAAGCAAAATTCATGATTGCCAATGTACTTGCAGCCACTTTAGCGAGTTATTTGTGGGGTTTTAAAACCGAAGATATTAGCTTGTCCTTGCAGACTTTTATTCCAAGTGCGGCACAAACTCCGGGTCGCATGAATATTTTTGAGTTTAAAAAATTCAAAGTATTGATTGATTTTGCTCACAATGCATCCGGTTACAAAGGAGTTGAAGAGTATTTACAAAGTGTTGAGGCTACCAAAAAAATAGGAATTATCGCTGGAGTTGGTGATAGACGTGATGAAGACATTAGAGAATGTGCAAATATAGCAGCTCGAATGTTTGACCACATTATCATTCGTCAAGAAAAATACCTGAGAGGAAGAACCGAAGACGAAATTATTAATTTAATCCTCGATGGGATTAAAACTTCAGGCAAAATAGTTACTTATGAAATTATTCCTAAAGAAACCGAAGCCATAAAACACGCCATCAATTGTGCCGAAGAAGGAAGCTTCATTACCGCATTAAGTGATGTGGTTACTAATGCTATCGATATTGTACAAGAATATTTAGATAAAGAAAACGAACACGGAAGCGTTTAATTTTTTTGAACAAACCATAAAAGCTACTGTAACAAGTAGCTTTTTTTTGGCTTCATTATTAACTTTTAGCTCCGTAAATTATGATTTAATTTAGAAGCTACCTGCTTTCACTTTTATCTTTGTACTTACTCTCAAAGGATATCGGCTCTATCAGCGCTATATAACATATGTCTTAAAATAGTTTTATTTTTAGAAAATTGACATCTCCGTTTTTGTAGTCAATAATTCCAAAGCATTCATACCTAAATCTGAATTTCCTTTTTCATTAAGTCGTGGGCTCCAGGTAGAAACAACAAAATTTTTAGGATATAAAGCTGCGATTCCTCCACCTATACCACTTTTTCCTGGCAATCCTACCTTATAAGTATACTCACCTGACTCATCATAAAAGCCACAGGTTTGCATCAAAGCATTGAGCCTTTTTACCTGGCTTTTAGTTAAAACTTGTATTCCTGATATAGTTTTTCCTTCATTAGCAAGAAAGAAAAAAGAATGAGCTAATTCCTTACACGTCATTTCTATGGAACACTGATGGAAATAAAAATCCAAAACCGCTTCAACATCATTTGTAATATTTCCAAATGACTTTAAAAAATTAGCCAGTGCGGCATTTCTAAACCGAGTGTCTTTCTCAGATTGTGCTACTTTTAAATTAAAATCAATAGTAGGACTTCCAGAAATCATTCGTATAAAATCCAGAAAATCTTGTTTAGGATTTTCCAAATGGGTCACAAGCATATCTGCAATAACAATTGCTCCTGCATTTATAAATGGATTTCGCGGAATTCCTTTTTCATATTCTAATTGCACTAGTGAATTAAATGCACTTCCAGAAGGTTCAACTCCTAATCGTTCCCAAATTCTTTCATCCAAGAATGAAAATGCCAAAGCTACAGTCAAAGCTTTAGAGACACTTTGAATAGAAAATTTTTCGTTGCTATCCCCAATTCCAAAGTCCTCGCCTTCAATACTTATCAAATGAATACCAAATTTATCCGGGTCAACTTTTGTTAATTCGGGTATTGATGTAGAAACATTGCCACTACTTGGAAGTTTTTTTGCCTCTTGATATACTTCTTGCAAAATTGTTTTATAGTTCATGTAAGGAATTTAATAAAAAAAAATTGAAAACTTTCAGTTAGGTTTTTTGTTTTTTCTTTCTGGCTGCAGGAAACAACACATTATTCAAAATCAAGCGATAACCAGGTGAATTGGGATGTAAATCCAGAACCGTGGGCGCATCTCCCACCTGATGCTGAAAATCTTCGGGATCGTGACCTCCATAAAAAGTGAACATTCCTTTTCCTTTTTCGCCATGAATGTATCTCGCTTCACCATTTAGCTCACAAGTTCCCATCACCAAAATATTCGATTTTATAAGCGATACATCAAAAGAAGTCGTCTGTCCCATGAATCCTTTGACCAACTGCGTATGATTTTGACACAACATACTCGGTATTGGGTCCCATTTTGCCGAAAATTCCATTAAGGTAAAATAATCTTTATCCATAGGAATTCTTCTTTTCAAAGTCATATCAATATCCGAAAATTCATATTGCTCCGGTCTTCTTTCTAAAATAAAATCTTTGAAAGCAAACGAATTATTGTAATTCATCTTCGATTGATAATTAGCATCACTGGCATCACCATCAAACATAGCTTCGCAAATATCCACACCATCAGCTGCCAAAGCAATATCAAAACTATCCGTTGCTGAACACATTGCAAACATAAATCCACCACCAATCACGAAGTCCCTGATTTTTTTGGCCACAGCCCCCTTTTCTTGTGACACTTTCGAATAGCCTAATTTTGTAGCCAATGCTTCAGCATCTTTCTTTTGTTCGATGTACCAAGGCGCATTTTTATAGGCTCCATAAAATTTACCATATTGTCCCGTAAAATCTTCATGATGCAAATGCAACCAATCATAAAGTAACAGTTGATCACTTAAAACTTCTTCATCATAAATAGGTGTAAAAGGAATTTCGGCGTAAGTCAACACCAGCGTTACCGCATCATCCCAAGGCTGTTTTCCTTTGGGTGTATAAACTGCTATTTTGGGTGCTTTTTCCAGCACTACCGTTTCCATATTTTGAGAAGGGCTCGAAATCTCCTCTAGAATTCTGGCTTCCTCACTATCCGAAAGGATTTCAAAACTCACCCCCCGAATCTTACATTCTTTACGTATTTCTTCGGCATCTGGCAGTAAAAAAGAACCTCCCCTATAATTGAGCAACCAACTTGCCTTATAATTTTTATCCAAACACCAATAGGTAATTCCATAAGCCTTCAGATGATTTTGCTGCGTAGTTTCATCCATTGGCAACAAAATAAAAGAAGCTTTCGCCGAAAAGGAAATAAAAATTAGTAGAATATAGAGTGACTTCTTGAAAGACATTACCGTTTTTATTTCAAAGATAACAGTTTTTAGCCGATGAAAATCATAAAAAAATCCGCTGTAGCAGCGGATTTAAATTTATATTTTAGAACGGTACATCACTGTCGTCGTCCGGGTCATTCAAGTTACTTCCAAAAGCTTCATTTGCTGAAGGCAGGTTTTTAGTAATAAAAGGATTATCATCTTGATTCATACTTGACGGTAAGTCATCATAACCTCCACTGTAATCTTCCAGGTTATCAAATTTACCCAGATGTCCAATAAATTTCAAACGAACGTTTTCAATACTACCATTACGGTGTTTTGCTATCATTATTTCCGCCTGACCTGCAGTTGGAGAAGCTTCATCATCATCCCATTCGTCAATTTTGTAATATTCAGGACGATATAAAAACGATACAATATCGGCATCTTGCTCAATCGCACCCGATTCACGAAGGTCAGAAAGTAATGGTCTTTTACTGGAACCACGGGTTTCAACCGCACGCGATAATTGAGAGAGTGCAATTACAGGAACATTTAATTCCTTCGCCAATGCTTTTAAGTTTCGGGAAATCGTAGAAATCTCCTGCTCTCTGTTTCCTCCACCTTTTCCGTTTCCACCGGCAGTCATCAATTGCAAATAATCGACAATAATAATTCGGATACCATGTTGTGAAACCAAACGTCTCGCTTTTGCTCTTAAATCAAAAATAGAGAGCGACGGTGTATCATCAATATACAAAGGAGCTTTTTCTAAATTTTTAACCTTGGTACTCAATTGTTCCCATTCGTGTTTTTCCAGTTTTCCCGTACGCAATTTCTCCGATGACAAACCTGTTTCAGAAGAAATCAAACGGGTGATCAACTGAACCGATGCCATCTCCAGGGAAAATAAGGCAACAGGCATTCCAAAATCAATTGCCATATTTCGTGCCATCGATAATACAAATGCGGTCTTACCCATTGCTGGTCTCGCCGCTATAATAATTAAATCGCTTGGTTGCCATCCCGAAGTAATTTTATCTAATTTATCAAAACCTGTCGCTACACCACTCAATCCTTCTTGACCGGCAATTTCCTCGATTCGTTTTTTGGCTTGCAAAACTAAACTCTGAGCCGTTTCAGAACTCCGTTTTATATTTCCTTGCGTTACTTCGTATAATTTAGATTCGGCTCTGTCTAATAAATCAAAAACATCCGTTGTTTCATCGTAAGATTCTTCAATAATTTCTGTAGAAATCCGAATCAAACTCCGTTGAATAAATTTTTGAAGAATAATCCTGGAATGAAATTCAATGTGCGCCGAAGACGAAATCTTTTGCGTAAGCTGAATTAGGTAAAAATCTCCTCCAGCCAACTCTAATTTTGCATTTTTCTTGAGTTGGGCAGAAACGGTTAATAAGTCAATAGGCTGCGTTTCTGTAAACAGTTGAACGATAGCCTCAAAAATATGTTTGTGTGCATCTTTATAAAAAGCATCGGGTTGTAAAATGTCAATTACATCATCTACCCCTTTTTTATCAATCATCATGGCGCCAAGCACAGCCTCTTCTAAATCGAGAACCTGCGGTTGCAATTTTCCTTTTTCAAGGCTTATTATAGTAGTTTTATCAACCTTCACAGGATTAATATTTCTGAAGTTTTCCATAGAGCGAAAGTAACAAAAATTAAAAAAATATCTTCATTGAGTTGTTACAAATAATTGTTCATAAGTAACTATTTTTTGTTTATAACCATAAAAAAATCCGAAACTGTAAGGCTTCGGATTAAATATCAATTTGTAAGATTTTACTCTTTATATTCACCCATTTTACTGTATTTGTCCATTCTTCTGGCAACTAATTCTTCTGTTGATAAGTCTTTCAATTCATTGAATCCTTTCATGATATATTGCTCAACCGTTTTGAAAGCCGTCTCTCTATCGTAATGCGCTCCACCTAATGGTTCAGGGATAATATCATCTACTAATTTTTGCTTTTTCATGTCAGCTGAAGTCAACTTCAATGCTTCGGCAGCTTGTTCTTTATATTCCCAGCTTTTCCATAAAATAGAAGAACATGATTCAGGAGATATAACAGAATACCACGTATTTTCCATCATATATACTTTATCACCCACGCCTATTCCTAATGCTCCACCAGAAGCGCCTTCACCTACAATAACAGTAATAATTGGCACTTTTAGGCAAATCATTTCGAAGATGTTTCTGGCAATTGCCTCACCTTGACCGCGTTCTTCGGCTTCTAATCCTGGATAAGCTCCCGGAGTGTCGATTAAAGTCAAAACAGGAATGCCAAATTTCTCTGCCATTTTCATCAATCGCAACGCTTTTCTATATCCTTCCGGATTTGGCATCCCAAAATTTCGAAACTGACGTGTCTTAGTATTGAATCCTTTTTGTTGACCTACAATCATAAAAGATTGCCCGTCAATTTTTCCTAAACCACCAATCATGGCTTTATCGTCTTTGAAACCTCTGTCCCCAAAAAGTTCCAGGAACGTTTCGCCACATAAAGCACGTACGTGATCCATTGTGTAGGGACGACTAGGATGTCTTGATAGCTGTACACGCTGCCAAGCAGTCAAGTTTTTATAAATATGTCTTTTGGTTTCTTCTAGTTTCTTGTTGATTTGCTTACAAGTATTAGTAACATCAACATCCGATTCTTGACCAATAACTAGACATTTATCTAACTGTTCTTCTAGTTCTTTTATTGGAAGCTCAAAATCTAAATATTCCATAGGATTTCTTCGTTTTGTTTTTAATTGGAACGGCAAATATAAAATTTTAAATCGTTCAAAGAGGTAAATTTTATATTTATGTGTCTTATCACACTTTATAAATTGTTAAAATCATTCTTAAAAGGAACATAAAACAGCGCTATTTTTTTATTTAACAAATGAAAATAAAGCACTTACAAATGAACTGCTTTTATCTTTTGAAATTAAAAGTACAAAACCAATCTTACAATATAAGTGAAGCTTAGTTTATAATTACTTCTTTTCTTTTGCTAATTCTTTTCTCGATTTGTAGGCTTTTAAGTATTCTCCTTTTGGAGTTCCGTCATCAAAAGAGCTATATTTTATTAATGCTCTTACGCCTTGACGTGCTTCTTCATTCGTGAAATTTTCATATTCAATACGATACAATGCAGAATACATTTCGGCACGACCAATACCATGGTAACAATGAATCAACACTGGATAATTGTCTTTATTATCCATTATTTTGAAAAAACGGTCTAAATTCTCTTGTTTTGGAACCTGATCTGAACCATTATTGAAATAATTTACGCCTTTTATTTTAGCTACCGCAACTTGCTCTGCAGTAAGTTCAGCTGGAATCTCTGGATTATTCTTTAAATCAGCAGTTCCTGGAAAACGCAAATCGACAATCGATTTTATATGGTATTTCTTAACGTAACTTTCGATCTCATCTGGCGGAATCACTCCTGACTTGTACACTTTTCCTTCGGTAATTGTTTCAAAATTATGGTTGATGTTCATGTCATAAACATACTTTCCCACCAATATTAAGACGATTGCAAGGATTGAAAATCCAATTATTTTTTTATTCTTTTTCATCTTGTAAAATTACTAAAACTTATTGTTTAACATACATTTTCTTATCCACTACTCTATCCATATAATCTTGAATAAAAGCTTTGCAATTAAGCTCAATTTCATTCATTTCAGGATTTCGGTTTTTTATCAAATTGTTTTTTAATGCTTTATCATTTTTATCATAAAACCCTAACGCAGTTTTACCGTCAAAGGTACAGATATAATTCCCTTTAGAAAACTGATAGATGTTTCCTGTTGAATTAATAACAAACGGCTGACTTGATTTTTTGTCCAATAAACTTCTGCCCCAACTTCTAAATGGTTTCTTATACCCAATCATATCCAAAATCGTTGGGTAAATATCAATTTGTTGAGCCAAATCATCATCAACACCTACATACTTACTATTGGGTTTATAAATGATAATAGGGACCGCAAAATGGTTAATCGCTTTTTGATATTCATCATAATAAATTTGGTTACAATGATCTGCAACCAGAACGAATATGGTATTGGAAAACCAAGGTTTCTTTTTGGCTTCATCAAAAAATCGTTTCAGGGCAAAATCCGTATACTCCGCACATTTATGAATAGGAACACCGCCCTCATGAAATCTATTTTTATATTTCTCCGGAATAATATACGGTTCATGAGACGAAACTGTAAAGACGGAAGCGAAAAATGGGGTCTTCTTTTTGTCTAAAGTGTTTTTCATGTACTGAAGAAAAGGCTCGTCCCAAATTCCCCAAAACCCATCAAATTGAGAATCGTCATTGAACTCCGTTCTTCCATAATAATTATCAAAACCTAATATATTTCCGAAACCTAAAAAGCCCATAGAACCATTGGCAGCACCATGAAAGAATGAAGTATTATAGCCTTCACTTTCTAAAGTGGAAACTAGGGATTCTATTTTCTGTTTTGGATAAGGAGACGACGTAAAGGCATCTTTGAAAGATGGAATTCCCGCTAAAACGGATGACATCCCGTGAATCGACTGTCGTCCATTTGCGTAAGCATTTGTAAAAATTAAACTGTGCTGCGATAAGGAATCCAGAAAAGGAGCATGGCTTTTATAATTCGGGATTTTTGAATTTTTATTAAAAGCACCTATGTACTCGCGGCCATAACTTTCGAGAATAAACACCACCACATTAGGCTTAGTCGCAGGATTATTATGGTATTGTTTAATAGGCTGTACTTTTTCCAGAATCACTTGTTCGTTGACATCCGGATAATTGGGTTTCAGGAAACTGTTGCTAAACAACGTTCTGATAATGGCAAAAGGCGTATTGAGCACAATATCCGATTGAACGATAGTTTTCACGTGCCTGCTGGCATCCAAAAGGTTAATAGGTCGCGTTGCTTTATTAAAATCACCACCACGAATTCCACCGATTATAAGTAAAACTATACCAAAAAATCCAATGGTTGAGAATCCAAAATAATGCAGTTTTTTAGACGGTACAGCAACCGCAACACTTACTTTTTTATACAAATAAATCCAAAGCGCTGAAAACAATACAAATAAGATAAAAACATACCAATAGTCATATAGAAAACTAAAAAGCAATACTTTTTTATTCGTTTCATGTTTCAATACGTTCAGAACAACAATTGTAGTGCGTGCAAAAGTGTATTTGTAATAAATAAAATCAATAAAATTAGTCGCATAAGCCACTAAATTAGTCCCAAAATAAAGATAAAAAAGGGATTTTTGATAGCCTGAATTCGTGTTTTTCCAAAAGGGCAAAATCGAAAAAACAATAAACAGCAAATTCACATATAGAATTGCAGTCGTATCAAAAGCCAAACCATAATAACAAAGTGAAAGTAAATCTGAAATAGAATCTACTTTTAACAAATTAATATTAAAAATATAAAATAGAATTCGAGCTATGAAGTAAAAAATATAAGCTAACGAAAGTCTGTATATCAGAACCTTGTATTCATTTAAGCGCAAGTGTTTGTGCATTTCAAAGTAAATTAATTGTAAAACAAGTGCAAAGATATTACAATTAATCTGTTGACCACAGTTAAAATTTATACAAAAAAGGGAATCAAATCTTGAAAATCAGTTTTATAATCTATTAATTCTAATTACTAAACATCTTTTAAAGAGCTATTTATCCTAAATATCCTTTTTATAATAATGCTTAATCACTCCGTTTAAGATTACGGTAATTACTATTATAATGGCTCCGATGTAAAACTCAAAACTCATTTTTTCTTTTCCGCCAAGGATAAAATAAGCCAACACAATTCCATAAACCGGCTCTAGATTGGTCGTCAACATTACGGTGTAAGGAGTCAGTTTCTGCATCACTTTTACAGAAGCGGTGAATGCATAAGCAGTACAAACAGAAGCCAAAATCAAAATTAAAACCCAATTATTGAATGTCAAAACAAAGAAATCCAAAGAGAATTTATCCTGAAATAAAAAGTAAACCGTAATAAAAGAAACTCCGGCCAGAAACTCATAAAATGAAATTACCGATGGATCGTGATCTGCAATTAACTTTCCGTTCATAAGGGTAAACAAAACCCCTAGTATAATGGCTGCCAAAGCATAAAGCATTCCATCCAGATAATTGACTTCTACTTTCATAATCAACCCTAATCCTGCAATGATAATGAGTCCGAAGAAAACTTCATACCACAACACTTTTCTGCCATAAAAAAGAGGCTCTAATACCGATGCAAAAAAAGCACCCAAAGAGAAAACCGAAAGTGTAATGGAAACATTGGAAACATGAATGGCTTTGAAAAAAAAGATCCAATGCAACGCAATCAATAACCCAACGAAAATCAATTTTAAGAATGATTGCAACGGAATTCTAAATGATTTTTTTTTGAATACAATAAACAATCCTAAAAAAACACTGGCAAAAAGCATTCGATACCACACCAATGCATCCGGTTTTATGGTGATTAAAGCTCCTAAAATAGCGGTAAAACCCCAGATAAAAACAATTAGATGCAGGTTTAAGTAAGACTTTAATTTATCGTTTTGCATTGCGTAATAAATAAATGGCCAAAGTCCCAAAAGCCATATTAGGCAACCAAACAGCCAGCATGGCAGGAATGCTTGATTTCTCAGCTAATACACCAAAGATTTTATCAAAAAACACAAAGGCAAAAGCCAAGGCGATTCCTATCGCTAAATTCATTCCCATTCCGCCTCTGCGTTTCATGGATGAAACGGAAACCGCAATAATGGTCAGAATAAATGCCGAAACCGGAACACTAAATTTCTTATATAAAACCACTAAATAAACATTGATATTAGACGAACCCCGCTTTTTCTCTTTATCAATAAAGTTGATAAGTTTATTCAAGCTTAAGGTTTCAGCTATATATACAACAGGAGCTAAATCCTCTAAATCAAAACTGAAACGGGCCTCTTTTTCAGCTAATTTTTCAATTTTATCACCATTGACCCCTACCGTTCTTTTCGTATAATCATACATAGTGTACGTCTTACTCTTTGGGTTCCATTTTATTCTGCTTGCTGAAATTTTATAAATCAGTTTCTCTTTATCAAACTTTTCCAATGAAAAATTAAAAGCAGTCTTTGACAGCGTATTAAAGCTGTTCACATAGATAAATTCAGTATCGCTGATTTGTCGGTACACATCAGTATCGTCGCCTCGCATGGCTTCTTTTCCTCCAGTACGCAAATACGTGTACCTGAAATTATTAAATCCTTCGCTGGCAGCAGGAACCACAAAAAATCCCATCAACAATACAAAAACAGAAACCATCGAAGCCCCTATAATGTAAGGTCTTAAAAAACGGGTAAAAGAAATCCCCGAACTCAAAATGGCGATAATCTCCGTGTTGTTGGCTAGTTTTGAAGTAAACCAAATAATGGATAAAAATAAAAATATCGGGAATAAGGAATTGGCAAAATAAACCGTGAAATTATAATAGTAAATCGCAATTTCAACAAATGGAATTTTATTTTCGAGCATGAAATTAATCTTCTCCGAAACATCAATAATAATCCCAATAGGTATAAACATCAGCAACATAACCGAAAAAGTGGCTAAATATCTTTTTAAGATGTACTTGTCTATTATTGTTAGCATAAAGGTTTAATCGGTTATTCGTTTATTTGGTTATTCGGTAAAATGGTAACTCGTTTATTCGATTAAACAAATAACCGAATAAACAAATAACCAAATTTACAAACGTTGGCTCATATTCTTCACCATCATTTCTTTCCAAGGTTTGAAATCTCCCGCTAAGATATGTTTTCTGGCCTCACGAACCAACCACATATAAAATCCAAGATTATGGATGGTAGCAATTTGTTTCCCCAGGTATTCATTGGCAGCAAAAAGGTGACGCAAATACGCTTTGGTATATTCCGTATCAACATATGTGATTCCCATTTCGTCAATAGGCGAAAAATCAGCTTCCCACTTTTTGTTTTTGATATTAATCGAACCGTTAGCCGTAAACAACATTCCGTTTCTGGCGTTACGCGTAGGCATCACACAGTCAAACATGTCAATTCCAAGGGCAATATTCTCTAGAATATTTATCGGAGTTCCCACGCCCATCAGGTAACGGGGTTTGTCTTCGGGTAGAATTTCACAAACTATTTCGGTCATGGCATACATTTCCTCGGCAGGTTCCCCTACTGAAAGTCCGCCAATCGCATTTCCTTGTTGATTAGAATTCGCAATATATTCTGCCGATTGTTGGCGTAAATCTTTATAGCAACTTCCTTGAACAATTGGAAAAAACGTTTGCTCGTATCCGTATTTAAAAGGCTGTGTGTCTAAATGATTGATGCAACGGTCTAACCAGCGGTGCGTCATTTTCATCGAACGCTTTGCGTAGTTATAATCACATGGATATGGCGTACACTCATCAAAAGCCATGATAATATCGGCACCTATGGTACGCTGAATTTCCATCACATTCTCTGGCGTAAAAAAGTGGTACGAACCGTCAATATGCGATTTGAACTTCACGCCTTCTTCCTTAATTTTTCTATTGGCCGAAAGCGAATACACTTGGTAGCCACCAGAATCCGTCAAAATATTGCGGTCCCAGTTCATGAATTTATGCAAACCACCCGCTTTCTCCAGAATTTCGGTTTGTGGTCGCAAGTATAAATGGTAGGTATTTCCCAAGATAATATCCGGGTTTATATCGTCTTTCAATTCACGTTGATGAACGCCTTTTACAGAACCAACGGTCCCTACAGGCATAAAAATTGGGGTTTCAATCACACCGTGATCAGTGGTAATACTTCCCGCTCTGGCTTTGGACAGCGGATCTTTTTTTAATAAATCAAACTTCATAAACACGTTTTTCTCCCGACCGTTCGGGACGGCAAAGATAGGTTAATTTGAAACCCCCATCAAAAAAATATTTTTCTTCTGATGAAATGAAAAAGGGGATTCCTGACAACCAAAATTTAAATACTTTTTTGGAAAAAAATTAGATAATTACATCATTTAATTACCATTTGGGAATTCCCATTTAGCAAGGGTTTTCAAATCGTTTTTTGAATTTAATGAATCTTCTAAAATTTAGAATTTGGGTGTGACTCCCTCCTATAGCCTCTGGCATTTTCCTCTAAATCTAACCCGAGAGCTGATAGCCATCAAACGAAGTAAATAGCACTAAAAACCTCAATATATATGTAATTGCAATCTAAATTTTCAGATAAAATCATACTATTCGTATTTATAATTAGTTAATTAACATCCACTTAGACAACAATTTAACTACATTTACTATATATAAACCGGAGTGTATGAATTTTGAAATACAACAAAAATAAAATTATTATTTATAAGATATTAAGCACAATTTTATACCACTCAAAAAAACAACCGTCATGGGAACTACATATAAAAATCCACAAGCTGAAGGAGCTGCGGCTGCAAAATCAGAAGCAGCATATGATTTAAAAGACTTATTTGAAGTTGGGTTGAACGACATTTACTCAGCAGAAAAAGCATTGATTGAAACCTTACCGCAAATGGTAGAAAATGCTTCATCACCACAATTAGCCAACACCTTACAAAATCATTTAAATGAAACGAAACAACATGTTTCCCGTTTGGAGGAAATATTTGAATCTAAAGGTATTAAAGCTGTTGCAAAAAAAAGTGAAGCTATAGAAGGATTAATAGAAGAGAGCAAAGGCATAATAGCACAAGCCGAAACAGGTGCCATGCGTGATGCCAGCATTATTGCCGCTGGACAAAAGTTGAAAAAATATGAAATTGCCACCTATGATGCCCTGCATTCTTTTGCAGAAAATCTTGGTGAAAACAAAGCCGCAAATTTGCTCGCTATGACGCTAAATGAACAGAAAAAAGCAGATGCCGCTTTGAACGAAATCGCTCAATCCAACATTAATTTTAATGCTTCAGAACAGATTTAACAGCAAATAATATAAAGTAATTTCGATACTAATTTGTAATTAGTTACTGTCTTCCGTTTAATCTAGAGCCTGCCGAGTGCAGGCTTTTTTTGTGATTTAATTTCAAATTTAAATCATGTGTTTTTCAGCAAAACCACTGAAATATACACCCATGTAAGTACAAAAAGCATTCAACAAATCAAGAGCTCTTTTGATGATTTATAAGATAATTATTATATATTTGAAAACAGATAAAAGCTGACCTTTATAAGAAATATCTACCCTATTTAGGGGTGATAGGTCTGATATCGT
The DNA here is from genome assembly GCF_048158645.1 of Flavobacterium cryoconiti. NCBI lineage: Bacteria > Pseudomonadati > Bacteroidota > Flavobacteriia > Flavobacteriales > Flavobacteriaceae > Flavobacterium > Flavobacterium cryoconiti. Next base: position 30,691 of record NZ_JBLNKW010000012.1, read on the forward strand.
CAGTAGTATATACTAATTACTAGCAATTTTTGAAAAAATGACGATAACTGAACTATTTACAACATATTGGAGTCAAACGACCTTAATTCTATTTGGAATTGGATTTTTGATTAAAAATTTTTTTGATTTGAAATCAAAAAAGACAGAAATAAATCACAGTTTGTTTCAGCAAAAAAGGTTAGAATCAGTAAATTATTTTTTTTCTAACTACGCAACAACTCAACAAATGTGGAAAGACATACCAATATATGATATACTCGAAAGAAAAATGACTTCCAAGGAAATTGATAAATATATTTTTCCTCATTTAAACGAATTAAGAAGAAATGTTTTCGAGTTAAAAATCTACTTTAAGGAAAGTGAGCATAAAAGTTTTCAAACAATTTTAGAAAATATGCATTTAATAAATGCAACACTCAGTTCCGAATATTTTTATTTTAAAGAAGATAGAGATGTTATTACCAAATCTAATAATTTTCAAAGCTTTAGAGATAATAAGTTAAAAGAAAATGAATTGATAAATAATAAAATAGCATCGAAACTACAACAGATGTTTAATTAAAACTGCTGGTAACAGCTACTACAGCGTTGGCAGACATATTATGATAAAACTACAAAAAACAACATTCATCTTCTTAATCTTTCTTTTTGCAAATTGTAAAAAGAACGATTATGATATTGAATTTAACAAACAAGTTTTGACGGAAATTTTGCCAAGCATAATAGACTCAACTTGTGTTGATATTAGAATATTTTCAAATGCTCCACCACCATATGGGAAAATGCTTTTTGACAAAGAAGGTCGATATGTAAAAATTGATTCAACAAAAGCATCAGCGGAAGAAATTCAAAGATTAAAAAATTGGAAAAAAGATGTTGCAGAAATAGAAAAAGACACTTCAAAAGTTATTATAGCTTTTGAACCAAAAATTTCTCCCTACGAAAAAGAATATGAACTAATTGTGACTAAAGATTTTCCAAAAGATACTTTGAAAAAATTGATAGTTAATAAAACAAAAGAATACGTTCTAAATTACAAAAATATAAGATTGAATGGTAAATTCAAACTAAAAAATATAAACGAATTTGATAGAGAAAATATTTTTGAGAAAAAATATAAATTTAATTTTTCAGGAATATTAAGAGTTTCGGGAATAAAATTTGACTTAAAAAAAGAGAATGGAATTCTTGAAGTTGGATTTACTTGTGGCAGAGAATGTGGATATGGACGTACAGTTTTTATCAAAAAAGTAAACAGTAAATGGAAAATAATTAAAATGGAAAAAACTTGGATTTCATAGAAATACGTCTGCCAACAGCTACTACAAACATCATCAAACGACAAGCACTATTTATTTTCCAATAATTCGTTTTCTATGCTCACTTCCCCAGGTAGCAAGTTCAAAAATCAATTTATCCAAAGAATGACCATACTCCGTTAGAGAATATTCTACTACAACAGGAATCGTATCATAAACAGTACGCTTAACCAACTGATTTAATTCCAATTCCCTTAATTCTTTTGACAACATCTTTTCGGTAATTTTTGGTATTTCTTTTGCCATTTGCCCAAACCGTTTATTTCCGAATGTTAGTGAAATTAAAATAGGAATCTTCCATTTTCCACTCAATACATACAATGCATCTGATACAGGTTGAATTAAACCTGTACAAGTACTATGTGTTTTTATTACTTCTTTTTTCATTTCGATTTGCTTTCTTAAGTCACTATACAAAAGTATAGTCCTATACTTTGGTATAGTACATACTTTTATATAGCAAATATACTGACATTTGTATTATAAACAAAATAATAAGAAATGAAGAAAATATTAAATATTACATCTAGTGCTAAAGGTGAAAATTCTTTTAGCAGCAAATTATCAACTTCAATTGTAGAAAAATTACAAACTCAATATCCCGACAGTAGTTTGCAAACACTTGATTTAGGAAAAAATCCTTTCCCACATTTGGATGAAGTACATTTAGCGGCATTTTTCACACCCGAAAATTTGCAAACCGATGACGATAAAGAAACTATAAAAATTTCCAATGAAGCAATCAAAGAAACAATGGAAGCCGATATAATTGTGATAAGCGTGCCTTTGTACAATTTTGGAATACCATCTACTTTAAAATCCTGGATAGACCACATAGCTAGAGCAGGCGTTACTTTTACGTATACAGAAAATGGTCCAGAAGGATTAATAAAAAATAAAAAGGTCTATTTAGCAATTGCTTCTGGGGGTATTTACTCTGAAGGACCAATGAAACCGTTTGATTTTACGGAAACTTATTTGAGAGCTGTTTTGGGCTTTTTGGGCATGACGGATATTACTGTTTTCAGAGTTGAAGGAACCGTTATCCCTGAAATAAAAGACACAGCAGTAACCAAAGCATTAGGAATTGTAACTGAATTTGCATTTTAAAAATGAAAATGTCCTAAAATAAGCTGGTACAAAACACAACTTATTTTAGGACATTATACTTAAAAATTCACTTTATTATTCCATCATTTTTTCACTGTAATAGGCTATCTCAGAGGTTATTTTTCCTTTGTCATTAAAATTATCAATGAAAAATATTGGTAAAACAATTTTCTTTTTATCTGATTTTCTGGTTAATCTAAAATTCCACCACGATTGCACTACTCTCGCATCTCCCATTTCATAATGCAAATAGTCAGGATATCCAACCATGTCAATACTGGTTAAATCAAATTTATCAAAAAGCTTTTGATCATTTGCTTTTTGTTCTGCTAAGGTTATACTCTTCCCTACAGGGGAATTGATGTCCATAAAAATCGCTTTGTCATCATAAAAACTATAGGCTTTATCAAAATCTTTATTCTCAAAAGCATAAATCATTTTTCGAACGTCATTAATATATTCATGATGATTAAAAATGGTTCCATTTTCTCTATCATTAAAACTATTACCTATTTCATCAAAAATACTGCTATTAGAATACCTGATAATTGTTTTAATTTTATTGTTTTTATCAACTATAAACAATCGATGCAAAGGCATATCTATTTTTACTCCAGTTTTGCTATGTACTCCTTTCAAATCTTCCCACGTTTGAACCCAAACTACATCTTTATTATTAGCTTCTTTGTATTCTAAAGCATCTGGATAAGCACCTTGAGATCTTTTAATACTTAGATAATCAACATTATCTTTCCAAAAACTTACCTCTTTTAAAAATGATGCTTTATCTTGTCCCTTATCATCCTTATCAGAACTTGAACCATTATAGGATTTAAAATCATCTGTCAAAAAGCTAGCTACTTTGTCAGCGTCTCCACTAACAAATGCTTGGGTCATGGCTTCAACCGCATTAATTGCAGGATGCTCTACATAAATAGTTCCATTAGTTTTCTTTTGTCCGTAAGTGATGCAAGTAGCGACCAACAATACAATTGAGAAAAATTTTTTCATATTTAATTGATTTTTAGTTAATAAGAGATTAAATTTAACAAAAAATACTGATTTTCAGTACATTATACTACTTTTTTTACTTCCTTTAAAATAAGAATCTGCTAATTTTAAATTTTTTATGCCCCTTATCCATACAGTACTATCAAATTACACCCTTGAAATACAATTCTTATTTTTTATAATTCTAAAACAACACATAAACATTTAATTAACAGACTATTGAATACATTTTATTTAACTTTATGTGTTATATACATAACAATTAAAAATTATAAAAATGGAAACAAAGAATCAATCAACAGCAACCACTGAATCCAACAAACAAAAACTCGTAATCGTAAGAGAATTTGATGCGTCCCGAGAGCTTGTTTGGAAAGCTTGGACTGATCCTAAAAGCTTCATGAAATGGTGGGGACCCAAAAATTTTACTTGTCCAGTCTGTAAAATAGATTTTAAAGTTGGAGGCAAATATCTTAATTGCATGCGATCTTCTGAAGGCAAGGAATTTTGGGGCACGGGAACTTACACTGAAATTGTTCCTATGGAGCGAATTGTTTACACGGATTCATTTGCAGATGAGAAAGGGAATGTCGTTTCAGGTACATATTATGGTATGGAAGGTTTACCGTTAGAATTACTTGTAACGGTTTCATTTGAAGAACATGAAAGCAAAACAAGAATGACACTTATTCATATAGGGATTCCATCAGGAGAAATTACTGATTTAACCAATATCAGCTGGAACGAATCTTTTGACAAACTTGCGGAAAGTTTAAAATAATTCTGAAAGGATATCACTAAATCATTCATCATGATTGAAGGATTAAATACAGCGGAAGCTCAGGAAAAACTGAAAGTTTTTGGTTTTAATGAATTGCCATCAGCAAAACCAAAATCTATTTGGCGTATCGCTTTGGAAGTCATAAAAGAACCCATGTTCATTTTATTGATCAGCTGTGGCGTACTCTATATTTTATTGGGCGATTACAGAGAAGGCATTATTTTACTTTCGGCAATTTTCGTTATTATTTTTATCACTTTTTACCAATATCAGAAAACCGAAAAAGCACTGGAAGCACTCAAAAAACTTTCCTCGCCACGCGCTTTAGTGATTCGGGATGGAAAAGAAATTCGGATTCCCGGACGCGAAGTGGTTCCTGATGATATAATTGTATTAAATGAAGGTGATCGGATTGCCGCTGATGCAAAAGTACTTGACACTATAAATCTTACCGTTGATGAATCATTGCTTACCGGTGAATCAGTCGCAGTAACGAAAAGCGTAGAAGCCGATACCTCAGATTCACATGGATTGGTTTTCAGCGGAACACTCGTGGTACAAGGAAAAGGATTCGCAAAAGTTTTTGCAACCGGAATAAAAACACAGTTTGGAAAAATTGGAATCTCTTTACAAAATATTGAGGAAAATGAAACCCGTTTGCAAAAAGAAATGAAAGTGTTGATTCGGAATCTATTTCTAATTGGTATTTTTATCAGTATTGGTATCATTGCAACCTTTTATTTTACAAGAGGGAATTTTATTCAAGCGTTACTGAACGGTCTTGCGGCTGCGATGTCCATTTTACCGGAAGAGTTTCCTGTTATCCTTACCGTATTTCTAGCTTTAGGTGCCTGGCGATTATCCAAAAAAAATGTACTGACCAGAAAACCTTCGGCTATTGAAACATTAGGTTCGGCAACTGTTTTATGCACTGATAAAACAGGAACCATTACCCAAAACAAAATGGAAATTGCCACTATTTATGATGGTCAGGAAATCGTGCTAAAGAGTATTTTTCATGAGAAACAAAATCAGATTTCAAATTTGGTTGTTGCCGCCCATTATGCCTCTCGAAAAGATGCGATTGACCCAATGGAACAGGCGATTTACAAAACACATGCAGCAATAATTTCGCAAAAAAAATCAGACCATAAACTCCTAAAAGAATATCCATTGAGTCGTGAATTACTCGCCATGACTCGCGTTACGGAAAATGTTACTGAAAATTCCATATCCGTTTCTGCCAAAGGTGCCCCGGAAGCTATTTTCAAGCTTTGTAAAATGAATGAAGAGGAAACAACAAAACATTTTTCAGCCGTACAACAAATGGCCGAGCAAGGATATCGGGTTATTGCTGTTGCAAATGCTGTACATTACAAGGAACAACTTCCAGATTCGCAACATGAATTTGACTTTAGTTTTCTGGGACTTATTGGTCTAGAAGACCCTATTCGTCCAGAAGTCCCGCAAGCCATAAAAGAATGTCATGAGGCCGGCATACAAGTCATTATGATAACCGGCGATTTTCCCGCTACAGCAAAAAGTATTGCTTTATCCATAGGTCTTGATGCCAATAAAGAAATTATTACTGGAGATGAGTTAACTGCAATGAGTGATGAGGAACTAAAATTAAGAATAACTAAAACCAATGTTTTCGCACGAGTAATTCCTGAACAAAAACTAAGAATTGTTCAGGCTTTGAAAGCCAATAACGAAATCGTGGCAATGACAGGCGACGGAGTCAATGATGCGCCTGCCTTGAAAGCGGCCAATATAGGTATTGCTATGGGGAATAAAGGAACCGATGTAGCCAGAGAAGCTTCTTCACTCGTTTTATTAGATGATAACTTCGCTTCCATTGTTTCGGCAATACGTTCCGGAAGAAGGATTTTTGATAATCTGCAAAAAGCAATGTCGTACGTTCTTTCGATTCATATTCCTATAATCGGGCTTACCTTTCTACCTGCATTTTTCCCTTCAATTCCATTATTATTGATGCCGTTGCATATTGTTTTTATGGAATTGATAAATGATCCCGTTTGCTCCATTGCATTCGAATCAGAGCAAGAAGAAAAAGGAATTATGAAGCGTCCTCCCAGAGATCCTAACGAACAATTTTTTGGCGGAAGAAAGATTATACTGAGTGTCATGCAAGGCTTTTTATTGTTAGCTATGGTTTTATCGGTTTATTTATTTTCCAAATTCCAAGAATATCCCGAAGGAGAAATAAGAGCTATCGTTTTTTCAGCACTTCTCCTTGGAAATATTTTTATCATTTTGACCAATATTTCAAAAACAAGAAACGTTATCTCCGTAATAACCGAAAGAAATCCGGTTACAATTCCCATTCTCTTAACCGCCATCATAATGTTACTGCTGATTATTTCGATTGCGTCGTTACGCCACACTTTTAATTTTGAAGTAACGAATTACAATCATTTTATACCATCTATTTTAGGAGCAATTGTTATCCTTATCATTCTTGAAACCATAAAATATTTTAAAAACAGAAGCATCCAAAATAAAAAACCCCTTGTGTAACAAAAGTTACTGTGCAACGCTTATTCTTGCTTTACTTTTGTATCATAATTTAGTTAAACGCTATTTGACTATTAATTAAAAAACATAAAAATGAGCTTAGAAAAAATAATTAAAGCAAAACAAGGAACTATCATAGATGTGCGTTCCCATGCTGAATTTATGGGTGGTCATGTAGCTGATTCGATTAATATTCCACTGAATGAAATTCCGCAAAGAGTAGAAGAATTACGAAATCTTAAAACACCGTTAGTACTTTGTTGTGCATCGGGAAACAGAAGCGGACAAGCACAACTTTTTCTGACCGAACATGGAATCGAATGCTACAATGGCGGTTCGTGGTTAGATGTAAATTATTATCAATCACAAATTAAATAAAAATGATAAACGCACTTAAAAATTTATTCGGATTTGGTTCGAAAGTAAATTATGCCGATTTAGTACAGCAAGGAGCTATTATTCTGGATGTTCGAAGCAAAGAGGAATATGCAGGAGGACACATAAAAGGTTCCCTAAATATTCCGGTTGATACTCTAAGTAACAATCTTTCTAAACTCAAAGACAAAAACCAACCCATAATCACTTGTTGTGCTTCAGGAATGCGAAGTGCTTCGGCAAAAAGTATTTTGAAATCAAATGGATTTACTAAAGTGTACAATGGTGGCGGTTGGAGTAGTCTTCAAAATAAAATAAGTAGTTAAAGCAGTACGTTAAATTTTGGAAAAAATCATACTATTCGTATTTACAATTAGTTAATTAACAATTGATTCGATTCTAGTTTGTTTAATTTTATACTATTAAAAATAGTAAGTAATGAGTTTGTAATACACCAACAACAAATTTTAATACTTACAACAATTAATCTTAAAAAAACAACTATTATGAGACCTGAAAGTAGTAAAAACGAACCTTTTAAAGGAGCTGTTCAAGCAAAATCAAATGCGGCACATGGATTGAGAGATTTATTTGAAGTTGGATTGAAAGACATTTATTGGGCTGAAAAAGTATTGACAAAAACGTTGCCAAAAATGGTAAAAAATGCTTCATCGCCAGAATTAGTTAACTCATTAAAAAACCAGTTAAGTGAAACACAAGAACACGTTTCCCGTCTGGAAAAAATATTTGAAGTAACAGGTATTGCACCTACAGCAAAAAAATGTGATGCCATGCAGGGTATATTGAAAGAGACCAATGGACTTATCAGAGAAACCGATATTGGCATGGTACGTGATGCTGGGCTTATTGCTGCGGATCAAAAGGTAAAACATTATGAAATTGCAACCTATGGCACTTTACATGCTTTTGCAAAAACGCTAGGCGAAAATAAAGCTGCAGAATTACTCGCTATGAATCTTAATGAAGAGAAAAAAACTGACGCTGCCTTAACCGGAATTGCATTATCTGCTGTCAACAGACAAGCTTTTAAAGCAGATGCAATTACAAATACTTAGAATGTAATTTAATTATAGAACAGTAATTTCTTACTGTTCTATAATTGATATAAAGCCTGCTTATGCGGGCTTTTTTATGAATTATTGGCTTCTAAATTATTAATTCCGATAATCACAAACTGTAATCTACAGTTCATTAAATATTCAAAAAAACGTTTGCTGTAACCCTAAATAAAAATTACATTTGCAGCAGTTTAACTTTTACACACAAAATGAAGCCTAACACACAACAATTAAACGATTTAACTATCCAAGTCAGAAGAGATATTCTTCGAATGGTTCACGCTGTAAACTCAGGTCACCCAGGAGGTTCTCTAGGTTGTACTGAATTTCTTGTAACCTTGTACCAAAACTTGATGGAACGCAAAGAAGGATTTGATATGAACGGAATTGGAGAAGATCTTTTCTTCCTTTCAAACGGGCATATTTCTCCTGTATTTTATAGCGTTTTAGCGAGAAGTGGTTATTTTCCAGTATCGGAACTAGCAACTTTCCGTTTGATCAATTCAAGATTACAAGGACACCCAACTACTCATGACAGTTTACCTGGAGTACGTATTGCATCAGGTTCTCTTGGACAAGGATTATCTGTAGGAATTGGTGCTGCACAAGCAAAAAAATTAAATGGTGACAACCATATTATTTACACGCTTCACGGTGATGGTGAATTACAAGAAGGTCAAAACTGGGAAGCAATCATGTATGCTTCTGCTAAAAAAGTAGACAATCTTATCGCTACAATCGATTTAAACGGAAAACAAATTGATGGTACAACTGACGAAGTTTTAGCAATGGGAAGTATCCGCGCTAAATTTGAAGCTTTTGATTGGGATGTTTTGGAAATTGAAAAAGGAAACGACATTGAAGCTATTATTGCTGGAATGAATGATGCTAAATCAAGAACTGGAAAAGGAAAACCAGTTTGTGTATTGTTGCATACTGAAATGGGTAACGGAGTAGATTATATGATGTACAGTCATGCTTGGCATGGTAAAGCACCAAATGATGCTCAACTTGACAATGCTTTAGGACAAAATTATAATACTGGAGGTAATTCAGACTACTAGGAAGTGTTCAGAAATTAGTGTTCAGTAGAATACTGCCAAAAATCTAAATTAGAAAATGAAAAAATATACAAATACAGGAAGTAAAGATACTCGTTCGGGTTTTGGAGCGGGAATGACCCAATTAGGTCAAACCAATGAAAATGTTGTGGCACTTTGTGCTGATTTAATTGGTTCACTAAAATTTGACGATTTCAAGAAAAATCACCCAGAGCGTTTTTTCCAAATTGGAATTGCTGAAGCAAACATGATTGGAATTGCAGCGGGTTTAACTATTGGAGGAAAAATTCCTTTCACAGGAACTTTCGCTAACTTTTCTACAGGAAGAGTTTACGATCAAATTCGGCAATCAGTTGCTTATTCTGAGAAAAACGTTAAAATCTGTGCTTCACATGCAGGATTAACTTTAGGTGAAGATGGTGCAACACACCAAATCCTTGAAGACATAGGATTAATGAAAATGTTACCGGGAATGACCGTAATCAACACTTGTGATTACAATCAAACTAAAGCTGCTACATTAGCTTTGGCTGATCATCATGGCCCTGCTTACTTGCGTTTTGGTCGTCCGGTTGTCCCTAATTTTATGCCAGCTGACGAGCCTTTCGTAATTGGAAAAGCAATTCTTTTAAACGAAGGTACTGATGTAACTATTGTTGCAACAGGACATTTAGTTTGGGAAGCACTTATTGCTGCTGAAGCTTTGGAAGCAAAAGGTATTTCTGCTGAAGTAATCAACATTCATACAATTAAACCTTTGGATGAAGAAGCGATTTTGAAATCATTGGCAAAAACAAAATGTATCGTTACTGCTGAAGAGCACAATATCCTTGGCGGTCTTGGCGAAAGCGTTTCAAGAGTACTAGCATTAAACAATCCTGCTCCACAAGAGTTTGTTGCAGTAAATGACAGCTTTGGAGAATCTGGAACACCAGAGCAATTAATGGAAAAATACAAATTGAACAATCAAGCTATTGTTGAAGCTGTAGAAAGAGTTATTAAAAGAAAATAATAATTCCTTTTGAAATAAAAAATCCCGTTACAATAATTTGTAACGGGATTTTTTGTTTAAACTAATTCTAAAATAAGTTGTTTTTTATCTCAACTTATTTTAGATATTTTATAATTTATGGATGACAAGTGGCATCTAAATAATTTTTCTTCCCTGAAGTACAACTTGGAATCTCTGCAAATGGATAAGGCAATCCAGTATCCGGATTTTTAATTTCCAGTTTAGTGGTGTAATTATCGCCATCATCATCTACATCTATAAAATTAGGAATTCCATCTCCATCAGTATCATCGAGATTTACTGTAGGAGTTGTAGGATAGCTAATAGTACTCCTAAAGTCATGCATATATCCATCACCGTTTAAATCTTCTAAATAAGATGGAACACCATCTAAATCCTGATCTAATCTGTTAATTTCAAACAATTTAAAACTAAACACTAAAGGAGCATAAGCAGGAATAATGCCGCTTCCTGAAGCATAATATGCCAATCCTGAAGGTATAAACATAACTCCGGCACCAAAATCATTGTGCGTTACAGTTCCATCAGCATTTGAGGTATAAGTACCTGATTTAAATTGTGGAAATATTTCTCCCCATCCAGTAATAGTACTAAATAAACTCAAAAAAGTTTGAGGATATTTGACTTCTTCAAATGGCGTTGAAGTTAGTGTTGCCACTCCTGATGTAGTGATACGTTCTAAATATTCTCCTTTATAAGCTGTTAAAACCCCATCCACATTACAAGGAGCTGTTCCTGTCCCTGTTCTTAAAACCAAATAATACATTTTATAGGTAACATCATGTAAACTTACATTTCTGGTTTTAAGCTCGTAATCTGTTTGATCAAAAATTGATTTTTGAGTTCCTCCAGTTGGTATCTTTGTAATAGTGATATCTTGATCGTCTGTAAATCCGGGATGATTTATAACGGTTATATAATTTGTTTTTAAATATTCTTCAATGTCAGTATTATCAGTGGCATATTGCACTGCATAATCTCTAAGTGGCTCAACTGTAGCGGTATCATTCTTCGAACATGAAAATAAAGAGATTGTTGTAATTAATAAAATAAAATAATACTTAAATTTGTTCATTATAGCTAATTTTTAAGTGCGCAAGATACAATATTGATTTATTTTTGTAAACTATTTAACTCCGATTTTAGAAAATTTATGAGAATAGACAAATATTTATGGTGCGTACGATACTATAAAACGAGAAACATGGTAACTGAAGCTTGTAAAAAAAATCATGTTACCGTAAATGGTCAGGTTGCCAAGCCTTCAAAGGAGGTTTTTCCTACTGATAAAATCACATTCCGGAAGGACCAAATCACCCAAATCATAACTGTTCTGGACATTCCCGAAAATCGTATCGGGGCTAAATTGGTAGATATCTACAGAAGAAACGATACTCCTGCCGAAGCCTATCAACATTTAGAACTGTTGAAATTATCCAAAGAGCATTATAGAAAAAACGGAACAGGAAGACCTACCAAAAAAGACCGAAGAGACATTGACGAATTTGGCAATGAAATCGTGAACGAGGAAGATGCAGATTAAAATACCCATTCTAAAATTTTAAAACTAAAACAATGAGCAAAAATATCATCTTAACAAATCAGGAAATTGAGCATAAAATAAAAAGAATTGCTTACCAAATCTATGAAACCTTTGTAGATGAAGAAGAAATTGTCATTGCCGGAATTGCAACTAATGGTTTTACTTTTGCAAAAAAAATAGCGCTTGTGCTTGAAACCATTTCTCCCCTTAAAGTTTCACTTTGCGAAGTGCAAATCAACAAACAGAATCCTGAATTACCAATTCACACTTCCTTATCAAAAGAACAATATGCCAATAAAGGATTAGTTCTTGTTGACGATGTTTTAAATTCAGGCACCACACTAATCTATGCTGTGAAACATTTTATCGATGTTCCTTTGAAAAAATTCAAAACAGCAGTCCTAGTAGATAGGAACCACAAGAAGTATCCTGTAAAAGCTGATTTTAAAGGTATCTCGCTTTCAACCTCTCTACTAGAACACGTACAAGTTGTTTTTGATGAGAACGGGGATAATTACGCTTATTTAAGCTAAAACTTCAACAATATCCATAACAGTCTCTTCGACTGTTTTATCATCAACAATTACCTTATATTGCGCTTGATTGTAATAAAAACTTCTATCGAATAGATGTTTCGCGATAAACTCTTTCATTTCGTCCTCGCTTTTATCAGCTATAAGAGGACGTTTGCTTTTATTATGATTCAATCTATTAAACAAAGTCTCTATTGAAGCTTTGAGATAGACAGATGTCACATTATCGCTTTTTAGTAATTCATGATTATTTGCATAACAAGGCGTCCCTCCGCCTAAACCTATAATTAAGTTATCAGGCGAATTTAATAATTCGACAAAAACTTCGTGTTCCAACTTTCTAAAATAAATTTCTCCATGCTTTTCAAAAATCGCATTTATTGACAAATTTATTTTTTCTTCGATCTTTTTATCTAAATCCACGAAAGGAATTTCGATAATTTTTGACAGCTTATTCGCAATTGTGGACTTCCCACACCCCATATAACCCAATAATACAATTTTTCTCATTTGAATAAAACCTTACAAATTAAGGTGTTGTGTGATTTTGTTAAAAAAAGACAAATTTATAATAAAATTGCTTGCAAAACTCCAAAATAAGTTCTTATATTTGCACCCGCATTCAAGGAAAGAATATGACTCGATAGCTCAGTTGGTAGAGCACATCACTTTTAATGATGGGGTCCTGGGTTCGAGCCCCAGTCGGGTCACAATTTTAGTGATCAACACATAATTTCCTTGAAGCATTGACTCGATAGCTCAGTTGGTAGAGCACATCACTTTTAATGATGGGGTCCTGGGTTCGAGCCCCAGTCGGGTCACAAAAAGGTTAAGTAATTTATTACTTGACCTTTTCTTTTTTAAGGCCACGTGGAGAAACGGTAGACTTGCCAGCTTGAGGGGCTGGTGCTCGCAAGGGCGTGTGGGTTCAAATCCCACCGTGGTCACTTTAAAATTAAAAAGCCTGTAAAGCATTGTTTTTACAGGCTTTTTATTATTTCAACTTATATTATTTATTGTAAATAACATAAAGATATTTATATATTTTAATATGTCCAATTGTAAAATTTGACATTGATACTATTAGTGTACCATATTTAAATGAGTTACAAAAATGCAACTATTATAGTAAATGGAGCATTTTCATTATTCATAAAAATGTAACTTAGCCCTAATTTCTAAATCTTCAATGTCCATAAATGGAAGCTTTTACAATTAGACCTTAAAATTAACTGATATATTTCCAAATAGAGTTTTAAATGAAATGGATAACCAGAGAGCGACCTAAAATTGACAGAATAGCCAGTCCTTGGTTAATAAAAATTTTTGTAGACAAAGAGGCTGAATTTATTTATGTCCCGTTCAGCGAGGTTTTGGATAAAGCAAAAAAACTAGATGCCATTCCATTTGATATTCCTAATGTAGAATTTACACATTACAAAGAGCAAAGTACCTTTGATTACATTGTAAAAAAATATAAAATTAAAGACCCTGCTATTTTAATTATGGCTGATATTGTTCGTGGTGCAGACACAGACAGACACGATATCGCAAAAGAGTCAGCAGGCCTTTGGGCAATTTCAGCGGGACTTTCCTATAACATTACGGATGACTATAAGTTATTAGAAACAGGAATGGTTATTTATGATGCGCTATACAGTTGGGCAACTCATTTACATAAACAAAATCATTTGCAAAATAGTCCTTTTGAAAATATGCTACATGAAGTGTATAATAAATTTTTAAAAGAGAAGAAAACAAGTACTAAGAAAACACCTGTTTGGGTCAAAGATTTAAAAGCAATTATTCAGGATCAAATAGACAGTCAATTTACTTTTGACCTGAAAAAAATTTCTAATGACTTAGAACTTAACTCTTCCTATTTATCAAGAGAGTTTTCCAAATATTTTGAAGACCTCAATTTTGGAGATTACGTTAGAAAATTACGAATTGAAAAAGCAATTACCCTTATCCAAAATTCCACCTATACCCTTACCGAAATAGCCTATATGACTGGCTTTTCAGATCAAAGTCATTTTACGAGAATATTCAAACAGAGTACAGGAAAAAACCCTTCTTCCTACCGAAAAAATTCTCAAAAAAGTAATCCAGATACAAAAGGTAAATAGCATACTATTTATACATCTTTAGCATCATTAGTTTTGTTACATAAATAAAAACGATATGATACAAATTAGATATGCAATTCTTTTTGCTTTGTTGGCATTAAATACCTCTGTTTTTTCTCAGACGACTTATCCAAAAATAACGGGTTATTTTGGTGTGGTTCATCCTATAGCAACTTTCAGTAAAGATGAAACTACTTTAAACTTTAGAGATTATTATGTCATTGGATTTCCAACAGGAATAAATATTTGGAAAAGCCCAAAAATTGGATTCTCTTTTGAAATAGTTCCTACTATAAAAGCAGAAGATGGGACGAGTAAAATGAATAGTTTGTTATTCCATCCTGGCATATTAGTAGCACTAGGAAACGGATACACATTTGCAGGGAGAGCCGCATTTGAAACTAATGGTAGGTATGGCATAACTCCGGTATTCAACAAAACTGTAATAAAAAATGCCAACAGCAGTTATTATGTTGCCATTCCCTTGCCTGTGAGGTTTGGCAATGAGCATCCAACAACATTTGCTATAGGTTTCCAATTTGGCATCGCATTTTAAAATCATTTTAAATTATGAAAGAGAACCCAATATACACTTTAAAGGATTTAGCATTTTATTTTCTAAAATTAGGGACAATTGGTTTTGGTGGTCCTGTAGCATTAGTTGGTTATATGCACAGGGATTTAGTCGAAGACAGAAAATGGATTTCAGAAGAAGAATATAAGGAAGGTTTAGCTTTAGCGCAATTAGCGCCCGGTCCATTAGCGGCACAATTAGGGATTTACCTTGGATTTGTACATTACAGTTTTTTAGGAGCAACTTTGATAGGATTCGCCTTTGTTTTACCTTCTTTTATAATGGTAGCGTTATTAGGAATAGTCTATCAGTTATACGGAGGATTATCTTGGATACAAGCTGTTTTTTATGGCGTAGGTGCAGCTGTCATAGGCATTATTGTAATGAGTTCTTACAAGCTGACGCTAAAGTTTATAGGTAAATTCAATTTAGTGTCTTTTAAAACGAATTGGTTACTGTGGTTGTTTTTTATTGTTGCTGTAATTATAACATTAGTAACGCAGCAGGAACAAGTTTTGTTATTTGTATTTGCAGGGCTTTTATATATGTTTGTCAAAGCTCCTCCAAAATGGTTTAATAGTAAAACTGTCAATTCTATTGTTCTATTACAAATAGGCTTTTGGAACTATGAAAACACCACTCTTATGAAAATTGCCATCTTTTTTGCGGAAGCTGGAGCATTTGTATTTGGTAGTGGATTAGCAATTGTACCATTTTTACACTCAGGAGTTGTAATAGAAAACCAATGGTTATCTGAACAACAATTTGTAGATGCAGTAGCTGTTGCCATGATTACTCCTGGTCCAGTTGTTATCACAGTTGGTTTTATAGGCTATTTAGTTGCAGGCTTTCCCGGAGCTTTAATTGCAGCTTTAGCAACATTTTTGCCATGCTATTTATTTACGATTGCTTTGGCCCCATCCTTTAAGAAAATAGCACAAAATAAATCAATCAAAGCCTTTGTGGACGGTATTACAGCGACAGTTGTTGGTGCATTAGTAGGAGCCGTTGGCGTAATTGCATCCAGAAGTATTTTGGATGTTCCAACAGCGTTAATAGCTATTACAACAATTTTTGCTTTACTTTATATTAAAAAAATTCAAGAACCCTATATTATTGTTGTTGCAGCAGTTGTGGGAATCATTATAAAATTAATAGTATGAACAGAAAAGATTTTTTAAAATCGAGTACTTTATTTGGTGCTGCAGCATTAGTTCTTCCTACTACCAATACATTTGCTAAGAATTTAGCTGACAATTCCATTGACAAACTGGTTGATGCAAATGGCAATTATATCCAACAGCCATTACCCTATAGTGAAAGTTTTTTAGAACCTTACATGGATGCCGAAACTTTGCATTTGCATTATACTTTTCATCATGGTGGAGCTGTAAAAGGAGCCAATAAAGATTTGCAAATGATAAAAAAAGTATTGGATGAAAACAATTTGGAGACCATTGATTTTTGGACAAAAAAATTGTCATATCATTTTTCCTCACATATACTGCATTCCATATTTTGGACAAATCTTACCAATAAACCTAACCTACCCAAAGGCAATTTATTAAAGCGAATAGAAAAAAGCTTCGGCAGTTTTGATAAACTAAAAATTTTAATTGCTGCCACTTCAAAAAATGTTGATGGCAACGGTTGGGGAATTTTAGCATATCAACCTTATAGTGATAGCCTTGTGGTTTTACAATGTGAAAATCACGAAAAACTCACTCAATGGGGAGCAATACCTATTCTAGTAATTGATGTATGGGAACATGCCTACTACTTAAAATATAAAAACAAACGAACCGATTTTGTGGATGCTTTATTCAATATTATCAACTGGGATAATGTAGCACAACGTTTGAATGATGCTGAAAAATTATAAAACTTATATTCCACACAAAAGTTTCAAATCCTTAAACAAAGGTTTGATTTTTTCAAGGTGTTCATAACACACAAAAAATGCTTCAAAATAATCCAAGCTTACTTGATTATTTTTGAAGCATTTTTATTTTCAAAACAAAACTTTATAAAAACAAAACTAATTAAAGCTTCTGCCCCCAAAACCTTTAAAGAGGCAAAAAATTAATAATAACTATTAGTTAGCCTAAAATTGATTTTCTTTCAGTCATTCAAAATAAATTACAATTCTATTCGTTAATGGAATAGCTGAAAGAATTGTACCTTTATAAAAAAGGTTCTGTTAATTACCTGAAAATTTACCCCCAATTTCAAACCTAAGTTATTTATGAAAAAACTAATCCTCATTACATTATTATTAAGCTCTTTCGTCGGATGGAGTCAAGACCCAATTGCTTATGATTTTTTTGATCAAGCATTAAAAAAAGCAGCCTCTGGAAATATCAAAGGATCAATAGATGATTATACTAAAGCGATCAAAAGAGATCCCTTATTTGCAGAAGCATACTTAAACAGAGCACTCTCAAAACAAAAAATAGGCGATATAAAAGGAGCTTTAGTTGATGTCAACACAACTATAAGCATTGACCCAAAAAGAGGAGATGCTTACACTACTCGTGCTGATATTAATTACAAATCAAAGAATTATAAAGGTACTATTGAAGATTGCACCCAATCTATTGTTTTAAACCCAAAAGATTACATCGCTTACAACCTTAGAGGACTATCCTACATTCATATTGAAGACAAAAAGAATGCTTGTGCTGATTTCTCCAAAGCCATTCAATACGGAAGCCAAAGTGCCACAAAAAACAAAAAAATGTTTTGTAAGTAATAATTTCGAAGCTTATTAAAAAAATAAAAAAAGCGCCCTGACACAGTATCAGGACGCTTTTATAATTTATATAAATAACTATTTCATTAATTGTTGCAAAGGCTTGAGTTGTTCTAAATCAATATTTGATTTTTGAATGACCTGCATCATAGTCATGATATTTGTGGGATTCATATCTTTGCCTAAAACCCGTATGACTGCAAAACCTGCTTCTTTTTTATTGGCAAAAAAAACAAACTCTTCGATATGCTCATCTGAACCTACATAGCTTACTGAAGCTCCTTCTTTTCCAGAACCAAATTTCATCAGCTGCTGGTATTTTTTATCTTTCAGAATCAGGCTTACTTTAGCACGCTCCACTTCAAATTGCGCTTTGTTTTTATCATTGAGTTTAAAGGCCAGAACATTCATCTTATCAAAAGATTGCAGTGCTGTTTTTTGTTCCGATGACAATTTCGTCTGATCTACATTCAATATACCCGGAGAAATATCTAATGCCAAAAAGTTCTTGTTTTCAGTATTTTCTACAAAGTATTTCTGCAATGTAGGTTCTTGATTGCAACTGAACAGAAACAAGCTAAAGAATAGCGCAATACTATAAATAGGTTTCATTTTACTTTCTACCTTTAGTTGCTTTTTTCAAATCATCTCCACCAGGAATTCGCATTTTGTCAGTAAGTACCGAAATTTCACTTAAATCAAAATCACCTGTTAATGACATTAAAACCGTATCATCATTTTTAGCACCTTCGATAAACATTAGCAACTCTCTTATTTGAGAATCTTTCGCACCTGATTTTACTAGAATTTTTATGTTCTTTCCGCTATCGTTGACACGCATTAACTCTTCCAGACCCGCTGATTTTATATATCTGTCAGCCGCAACTTTCATCTCGCCTTCCACTCTAGTACTTTTAGTGGTAAAAACTTTTAGGTTATCTAATTTTTTTATCAAATTAAGGTATTGTTGTGTCTCCTTATCCGAAGTATCGACTTTTACCTTACTCATTAAATCAAACATTTTTTTGTTGACAATGATTGAGGTTACATCATCTTGCCCGTCGAATTTATCGAAAGCTGCTTGAGCAAAAAATGGAGTTGAAACTAAAACTACTACTAACGTTATTATAAACTTTTTCATTTTTTATCTATTTATTATTGTTTAAAAATTAATTCTTTTGATTCTTGGTATTCATTAATGTAATATACACTTTCTATGCCAACGTTTACATGATTCGATAATAATGCTAATGCTTTTTGAGTTTCTCTAAGAGCAACCTCAGGATCATCATACGTTCCCAGATCTTCTTTTTTATTTACAGTATCATAATTATAAAACATGTACGTCCCAATTCCCAGCAAAACAACTACCGAAGCCGCAATAGACAACCACGCTATATACCGTTTTTTATCCCCGTCCCGAAACTTCGGAATCGAGAGTAATGGCGTTTCTTGCTTTAACATTTGCTCTTTTGGGAGAGAGAAATAACCAAACATAGGTTTGTATTGTTCTAGATGCTGCGCAACATCCGGCGAAGAAAAATAATTACGTAATTCATTTTCTTCGGCAATACTGGTTTCTCCCTGAAAGTATTTTTCTAAAAGTATTTCTATTTTATTTAATTCCATAGCTGTGCGTTTTTGTCATGCTTTCTCTTATCGTTTTCCTTGCTCTTGAAAGCGCTACGCGAATAGCAGTTTCATTCATGTTTACTATTTCCGCAATTGCTGCAAACTCATATTGTTCAATGTCCCTCATTTGTATTAATAATCGTTGTTGTTCAGGCAATTGGTTTATTATTCTTTCAACCCAATTCAGACTGTCAATATCTTCTACTTTTTTATCCAAACTTGGCTGACCATCCGAAAAATTATTATGGACTAATTTAATATTTCCTGCTCTTTTCGATTTCAATTGATCCAAACAATAATTTTTTGTCATTGTCATCGCAAAAGCTTCTATACTAATGAAGCCATCTAAACTTTTATTTTTATTCCATAATTTAACCCAAACTTCCTGAGTGGCATCTTCAGCTTCTTCAGTGCTTATGAGCAATCGCTTTGCCAGTCGAAAGACTTTGTCCTTGAATGGTGAGATTAGCTGCACAAACTCATTTTGGTTCATAAAGAGTATTTAATAAAGTGGTTATAGAATCAAGACGATTCACATTTCTTTTTGTTACAAAAAAACATAAAATAAAAACTAAAGTTACTATTTTTACGTTTATAAAAGATATCGCCCCCACAACATGAAAAAAACATTCCTACTTACGCTTTTATTATTCATAAGCATTTTTACTTTCCAGTCTTGTCAAGATAATGACGATGTTGCCGCACCAGTAAACTTAGATATTCAGGATTTCATCTGGAAAGGCTTAAATCAATACTATTTATGGCAAGCGGATGTCCCTAACTTAGCCGATGATCGATTTCCAACCCAAGCAGAATTAAATACTTTTTTGAAAGGGTATCCTGTTCCTGAAGATTTATTCAATGCCTTAAGAGTAGACAAAACTATTGATCGATTCAGCTGGATTGTAAGCGATTATTTAGAACTGGAAGGAGCGCTTCAAGGGACAACTAAAAATGACGGAGTTGATTTTGGTTTAAGTTATAAGCCAGGAAGTACTACCGAGATATTTGGCTATGTACGTTATGTTATTGCAAATTCAGATGCATCAACTAAGGCAATCAAGCGTGGTGATTTATTCACTGCCGTGAATGGAACTCAACTTACCATCAGTAACTATCAATCGCTATTAGCCGCTGATAGTTACACATTAAATATGGCGGACTACAATGGAACGACAATTGTTGCCAATGGAAAATCAGTGGCATTGACAAAAACCGTTTTATCGGAAAATCCAATTTTAATCAATAAAGTTATAACCTCTGGCTCTCATAAAATAGGATATTTAATGTACAACGGCTTTTATGCTAATTATGACACACAATTAAATGATGCTTTTGCTACTCTAAAATCTCAAGGAATTACTGACTTGGTTTTAGATTTACGCTACAATGGCGGTGGTTCTGTTCAAACAGCTACACGATTAGCTAGTATGATAACGGGGCAATTTACGGGACAAGTCTTTGCTAAGCAACAATGGAATGCTAAAATTAATGCTTATTTCGAAGCTGAAAACCCAACAGCTTTAATCAATAGCTTTACGGACAAAATTGGAACTACAGCTATCAACAGTTTAAATATGACCAAAATTTATATCCTAACGACCAAGAGTACTGCATCAGCCAGTGAATTGGTGATAAACGGATTGAAACCTCACATTACTGTTGTACAAATTGGGGATATCACAACCGGGAAAAATGTTGGATCAGTTACGCTATATGATTCACCTACTTTTGGCACAGAAAACAGAAACCCGAATCACAGGTATGCTATGCAGCCGATTGTATTAAAAATTGTGAATTCAACCGGTTTTGGAGATTATTTCAATGGATTACAACCTGATTATTTATTAAAAGAAACAATTAGCACTTATGGCGTTCTTGGTGACACTGCAGAACCTTTATTGAGCACTGCTATTGGTAAAATTACCGGAACAGCTAGAATGATGAAACAAAATCCAGAGAAAAGTTTTGAATATTTTAAAGATTCAAAATCTATAGATGGGTTGCAAAACCAAATGTATCTTGAGAAAGCACCCGAAGGTCTTTTGAAAGCTTTAAAATAAATTTAAAACTCCTCCATAATAAAAATACTTTTTTTAAGTTTACATTTAGCACTTAACATCCTAAAAAAGAACTAAATGAAAAACTTAAAAAAAGTATTTTTAATAATAATTATTTCTTTTTCATTTATAAGCTCAAAACCATTAGAGCCAAAAAAAATAAATATAGTTATTGATGCCAGTCACGGTGGGAATGATTTTGGAGTCATCTCTAATTCCATTACTGAAAAGCAAATTGTAGAACAAGTCACTAACAAAATTAAGTCTTTAAATAGCAATGTTGTGATTCATCTTACAAGATCAGATGATACATTTTTATCCTATGAAGAAAGAACTGATTTTATTAATAAAATCAAACCTGATTTAGTTTTATCTCTACATGTAAATTCAAGCTTAAATAATAAAACATCCGGTTTAGAATTTTATGTCGCTAAAGAAACTGAGTTTTTTGAAAAATCAAATGAAATTGCCGGAAAACTTCAAGACAAATTTTCAAAGGATACAAATTTGAAAATATCAGGCATAAAAAATGGGCCTTTCTATATTCTTAAAAGATCGGATGTACCGGCAGTAATTGTTGAACTTGGTTATTTAACCAATGAAAATGACAAAAAATACCTGATTGACGATAAAGAGCAAAACAAAATTGCTAAATCCATTTCAGAATTTATTTCGGAAATGAAATAATAAAAACAAAAAACCCGTTCCAAAGTAAGGAACGGGTTTTAAGTACTAAAACTAAAATATTTATTTTTATTTTTTTAGAATAAGAAATTCAAACCTAATTTAAAATTTCTTCCTCTAGTGCTATATCCTCTGCTCTCAACAAAATCCTTATCCAGAATATTATCAACCGCACCAAAAATGTTTAATCTGTTTTTGATTAATTCATAACGAACATTAGCATTTACTAATTGGTAATCTTTCAAAACTTCTGATTTCAATACAGGATCATACGTTGGGGCTGGATAGATTGTATATTCTAAATATCTATCAGACACAAATTGGTAGGCTACATTAAAAGCAAGACGTGTTGTTGCTTGCACATCAAGAGCAGCATTTACTTTGTGTTTTGGGTTTAGAATACGAGATTGTCTTTCTAATTCGGTATACGTATAATTGGCATTGAATTTTACTTTATCATTAAAAGCATAAGAAATCATTGTCTCAAGACCTTTGGCTTTGTTTTTACCATTAACATTGAAGTATTTATAAGTCATCAAATCAAATCCTATTGCATCTTGCTCTTCTCTTTGAAAAACAACTGCATTTAAAACTACTTTTTTATTTGCTAAACTTGCTTCAAAACCAACTTCGGCAGTCGCATCTTTCTCTGGAGATAAATTCAAATCACCATACGGAGAGTACAATTGGTACAAACTTGGAGTGACAAATGCAGTACTATAAGAAGCCAATACTTTTAATGATTCTGAAAAACTATACGATGGATTAATGTTATAAACTAAATTATTCCCGTATTTACTATGAATATTATAACGTGCTCCTGCATTTAAATTTAATCCAAAGTCTGAATTATAAACAGCAGTTACATAAGGATCAATCATATTGAATTTAGCCATTTCATTTGTAATCGCATCATACTGGCTCATGTTTGACATTTCGTGAAACTGGAATTGTGCACCCGTAACCACAAATAACTGAGATGAAATTTCATATTTATTAAAGGCATCTACATTGACACTTCTAGACTTTGCCTGGAATAAAGAACCATAACTAAAGATATCGCGGTTGATTACGTTTGCACTGGTATTAATTACCAATTCTCCTTTATTGTATTTATATTTTGGAGTAAAGCCAACTCTAAACTGCTCCGAAAGACTGAAATTTTTAAGATCATCTGAAAATGAACCTGCATCAAAATCGTTTTTCATTCGGTCATAATTAGCAAAGAAATCAAATGATAATTTTTTAGTTGGCGTAAAGCCAATTTTCACTAAAGAATTTACTCTTGAAAAAGCATCGTTTTCAAATTTAGTATTTGAATTTAATGATCTTGCTTCAGAAATTCCTGTAGTTTCAGTGCTGTTCAAAGAAGCAAAATAATTTACTTTTTCAAAACCACCGTTTACCGCAAAACCCTGATTGTTATCTTGCACACTATAATTTGCTTTTTTAGCAACTGTTTGTGTACCAATATTCATATATGCATTTCCTGCAATCGCTTTTTTGCCTGCTTTTTTTAGTGTAATATTAATAACACCTGTCGCTGCTCCAGAACCGTATAAAGTACTTGAAGCGCCTTTCATAATCTCAATACTTTCAATTTGCTCCACAGGAAGCAATCTCAAATCATAGGATAAGCTAATCCCGGAAGCATCAGTTACCGGAACACCATCAATCAAGATTAAAACCTGATGATTTCTTCCTCCACGAATGTAAAGTCCCAAATCCTTACCATTACGACTCTGATTCCCATTGATTTCAATACCTGCTACCGTACTTAAAACAGTAGCTACTGATTGTCCTGATTTTTTCTTTAAATCTTCGGCAGTAATTTTGACGATAACTTTTCCTGATTTTTCTTTTGATAATGCAAATTTCGAATCGGAAACAACAACCTCATCAAGTTGTTTTGGCTCTTGTTCTTGTGCATACGTGTTCATTGCAAATAACAATGCAATCGCACTAAAGCGAATGAATTTTTTGTTCATTTTAAAAATGTAAAATTTAATAAATGGGGAGAAAAGCATAGAATGACCCATACCCAAACCTTTTTTCCCGAAAGTTTGATACTCGATGTAATAGGCAGGTCTCCTGGCTTGCGTCTTGTTGTTTACCTTCTCATTCGCCGCGACGAACAATGGTTTTGTAGATAACAACAAGCTTGATAGCTTACAGTTGCGGGTACAGCGTTAGATTTTTGAATTTTGAATAATGATTTCAAATTTTAAATCTGAAATTATTATTCTTCAATCACTTTCTTCCCTTTTAATGTGGTTTGAAAAAACAAACCTCAACCTCAATACGGCGGCAAAGATAAAATTATATTAAGTTAATAACCTAAATAATTGCGAATTTTATAATTCAATTTTAATTACAGCCCCAAAATCTACTTTATTCTGAAAAGCATCTTTTAGAGGTAAATCCGAAATTTTACATAAAAAACTTCGTATCACTCCTGCATGCGCCACAATGATTACTGGTTTTGAATTGGTTTCTCGAAGTTCATTATGCATAAAATCAATTACTCGATTGTGTAAATCCGTAAATGATTCTCCATTTGGTACGCGTACATTTACAAAATCAGTCATCCAAGGTGTAAAATCATCTGGTGGAATTACATCCCAATTTTTCATTTCCCAATCGCCAAAATTCATTTCCATTAAACGGGAATCTTGATTTACAGCATCAATTTCTGAATTGTCTTTGATATAATTTGCCAAAAGTACACAGCGTACTAAAGGACTCGAATATAATATTGCATCTTGAGGCAATTGACTCAAAACAGACTGAAAAACAGCATCATAAGGCTCCATGATTTTCACATCGGATTGTCCATAACAAATTCCTTTTTCGCAAACCGTTTCCGTGTGACGTACTAAATAAACTTCCATAATGCAATAACTGATATATAAAAAACCACTTCGCAAACCTGTTGGGTTGCGCCCAAACAATCCCCGGTATATCCGTCAATCCATTTCTGAAAATAACGTGCTAAAAAAAATCGAGTCAGAAAAACAGGGATTAAAACCAGCAGCATTTGCCATTGAAAACAGGACAAAATAACTAATGGAAGTAATCCAAAAAAGAAAGCTCCCGCCACTTCTCTCCAAGAATAACTTTGTGCGATAGGTTTGCTTTTGCTTGAAGCATCCTCTCGAGAATATTCATGTGTAAACACTATGGAAATGGCCGCTAATCGACTGATGGAATGCGCTGAAACAAGGAGTAATAGAATTATAAATTGTGAATTATAAATTATAAATTTAGGATTATCCGAGTCATCAATTAATTGAGTCAACCCTTGAAATTTAAGTAATAACAACAGTACTAAACCAATCGCTCCATAAGCACCAATGGCGCTGTCTTTCATAATTATCAGGATTTTTTCTTTGGTCCAACCGCCACCAAAACCATCGCAAACATCAGCAAAACCATCTTCATGAAAAGCTCCCGTCACTAAAACCGAAGCAATCATAGAGAAGATTACTGCAATTTCAGGAGCAACTAAATAATTAAAAACATAATATACCCCAAAAGCCACACACCCTACAATCCAACCAATTACCGGAAAATAACGAGACGCTTTATTTAAATAATCCGGATTATGATCGATGTTTTTAGGACACGGAATCCTAGTGTAAAACATTAATGCTGTAAAAAATATATGTAGTTCTTTTTTCATTTTTATATTATTTTGGCTGAAGCCAATTTGTCTATTCAGTTACTATGGTTAAAGTTCTCGGCTATTTACCCCCGCTGATTCAAAACTGGCCATCTCATTCAAGAAAGCTACAGCCGACTCAATTATAGGAAAAGCAATGGCGCAACCCGTGCCTTCACCCAAACGCAAATCAAGTTGCAACAAAGAACGGACACCTAGATAATCTAATATTTTTTGATGTCCTTGTTCAGCAGAAGAATGGCAAAAAATAGCATTTTTAATAATGGATGAATTCTTTTTAAAGGCAATTAAAAAAGCAACACTACAGATAAAACCATCAACAAGAATCAACATATTATCTTCTTTTGCCTGTAACATTCCACCTACCATTTGCATAATTTCAAATCCGCCGAAATAGGCTAATTTACTGTCTAAATCATCTGAACCATTATAATTATCAATACATTTTTTAAGGATGTTAATTTTTCGAATCAACTGTTCATCATTTACTCCAGTGCCTTTTCCCACGCAATCTTGAATAGGCAATTCTAAAACAATACTCATTAAAACCGAAGCCGCAGCCGTGTTACCAATGCCCATTTCGCCAAAACCAATGCAATTACTGCCTGTTTTTGCAATAGTGGCAACAATTTCGCTTCCTTTAATAAAACACAATTCAACTTCTGTTTTACTCATTGCAGGTCCTTGCAAGAAAGAGTGTGTTCCCTTCCCTATTTTAGCCGAAATCAAATCCGTATTCGTAGGAAAATCATAATTCACACCCGCATCTACAATTGCTAATTGAATCTTATTTTGTTTACAAAACACATTGATTGCTGCTCCTCCTATCAAAAAATTATTCACCATCTGTCTCGTTACATCTTGTGGATAGGCACTTACACCATGATTTGCAATTCCATGATCCGCGGCAAAAACAACCATATTCGGTTTTGTAATTTTAGGTTCTAAAGTTTGAAATACGATACCTATTTGTTTGGCGAGCACTTCCAAAACTCCTAATGAACCCGTTGGTTTGGTTTTTTGGTCGATTTTATGTTGTAACGCATTTGCAAAAGCTGTAGAATCTATTTCCTTTTTAGTATCAAAAAAAACTTTCTCCACCTTACTTTCGTGCAAAACAGTGATTTCCTCAACCAATGGAATTTCTTGCTTTTGTTTCCAATTCAATTGTTGCAACATGGGTTGATTATCATAATTGGTCGCCGGTTTTCCCACACAAAAATACCCCAACGGCTCCATATTTTCAGGCAAACCTAATAATTGCTTGAACTGATAGTAATTCAATATGGAAACCCATCCCATGGAATACCCTTGTTCCGTTAACGATAGCCAAATATTTTGCGCCGCACAAACAGAACTGAACTTTACAGCTTCATTACTCCCAACGGTTCCAATCGTAAAATTATTCAAAACGGAACGATCATAGCAAATCACTAATCCAAGAGGTGCTTCTTCTATTGCTTCTAACTTGAGAGCTTTGTAAGCTAGTTTTTGTTGTTCGTTATCCGTGAGCGCAACAGCTTTTTCATCATAATCTAAAAACAAATCTTTAATGGCTTTCTTCATTTCAGCCGACCTGATCAGATAGTATTTTGTGGCATCAGTCAAACCCACAGAAGGTGCCCAATGTCCTGCTTGCAGTGCTTTTTGAATAACCGCATCCGGTACTTGATCCTCCGTAAAATGACGTGTGTCGCGACGGGATTTTAAAATTTCATCTAAATAGGTCATCTTTTTTTATTTAAAAGTTCAATGGCAAAATTCAATGGCAATTACAAAATAAAATAAAAAAACATTGCTTTAAAATTGATTTTGACATTGATTTTGACATTGATTTTGACATTGATTTTGACATTGATATTGGCATTGCTTTTTTTGTTATTGAAAAGTTATTCTTCCCAAACGATGAAACAATAATTCTCATAGGTAATTCTAGTGAATTCAGGCAGTTCAATCGCTCCAGAAAACAACGGACAATTTATTACCAAAGTATGAAATTCCCCATTTTCACCGCAAGGATCTATTCCTTTTTCGTGTAATTCTTGTGCTAATTCTTTGGTCAAAATTTTCCCAAGATAATGTTCTCCCATCATTGTATTACAAGAAACAATCATCGTTACAATTCCGTTTTCAAGCATTTGGTTTACCAAAACAATTCGGTCTTGTTGCCACAAAGGCAAAATTGCTTTTAGCGAAGCTGCCGCACATACTTTATCTTCCCAATCTTTATGCGGTTGCAAATCAATATCACCAAAAACGGCTGCTTCCAAATCATATTTGGCTTTTAGCATTTTCAAAACTGCAATAAACTTGGCTTCATAATCACCCCAAGTCGCGGGAATTCCTTCCAGAGGCAATCCCATTTTTTGGGCTTGCTGATTCAATATAGACAATGGCAATCCGTGAGAACGGGATACTTTGCCGTTTTCATTCATCATATTGAGTAACACTTTTGGAATAAATCCTTGCTGAATTGCTTGCATCATTGCATAACAACTGTCTTTTCCGCCACTCCAAGAAGTTAGAAAATTCATTTTTTTTCTTTTATCGTTACAGGAATTCCAGAAACCATAAACACAACGGTATCGGCAGTTGCAGCAATATATTGATTCATCCAACCTTGAAGTTCTGTGAATTTTCTTCCAATGTGAGTTTCAGCATGAACACCCATCCCTATTTCATTGGTTACAATAATAATTGTTGCATTTTCTTGATTGGCAATGGCATCAAATTCCGCTTTAGCTTGTTCTAAGCACAAGGAAACATCATTTTTAGTATCTATAAAAAAGTTCGTTAACCAAAGTGTAACACAATCAACGATAGCTACTTTTCCCGAAAAATCAATTTCGCTCAAATGTTTTTCTTTTTCGATATTAATCCATCGTTCGTCACGGTCTTTTTGATGGCGATCAATTCTTTTTTGGAAATCATCATCCCATTTTCTGGCTGTAGCCACATACATTGGTTTATCCGACAATCCTTTTGCTAAATTTTCGGCATAACTACTTTTACCGGAGCGTTCGCCGCCAGTTATTAAATATATCATTTTTATATTTTTTTAAATCCATACGGGCAATGTCGACATCCATTACCACAACAATGACCTCTTTTTAGATGAAACCAAGCCTTAAAAACATAATTCCCATTTTCTAAATAATAATCGATTCCTTCTATGAGATTAGTCGTTTTGGGTAAATCTTTGGCCTTATTATCCGTTGCAGTTTCAGAAGATACTGTTGCAACATATTCGTCAATTTTAGTGGAGCAAGCAGTTCTAAAACAACTGGAACACAAGCAATCCACCACTTCTGACGGAGTAAAAATGGGCGGAAAATTGTTGCACCAGCATTTCCTTCCTTCTGGTGTGTCCCCACAATTAAAAGGAGTTCCGCAAGTAGAACAGTTTTTGACTTTAATGCTATTCATTTCGTAAAGATAGTATTTGTTGAATTTTTTACTGCTAAAAATAAACAAGAAATTTTATAAATTTGGTATACCTTTGTCGCTATCGAAAAATTAAACCATGAAATTCACCTTTAAATTAATCCTTTTTGTTCTCGCTTTTTCAACTTTCGTTGGATGTAAAAAAAACGAAAACGGAATCGTAAAAGAAAGCACAAATTCAAAAAACACAATCGAATATGCCTCGGGACTTTCTATTAATACCTACGAAGGATATTCAATAGTTACAGTTTCAAATCCTTGGCCTGAAGCCAATAAAAACTTCACTTATATATTAAAAGAAAAAAACGGCAGCATTCCTGATAGCCTACAAAAATACACCACAATTTCAGTTCCTTTAGAATCAATCGTCGTTACCTCAACTACCAATATCCCTTTTTTAGAAATGCTGGGAGTTGAAAAATCACTGGTAGGTTTCCCCCATACTGATTATGTTTCTTCTGAAAAAACCAGAAAACTAATTGATGCCGGCGCCGTTAAAAACATAGGACAAAACGAAAAATTAAATATGGAGCAACTCATTGAACTGTCGCCTAATTTAATTGTAACTTTTGGAGTTGACAACAACAATCCAATGATTGATAATTTACAAAAAAGCGGTCTTAATGTACTTATTCAAGCGGACTGGATGGAACAAACTCCACTTGGTAAAGCAGAATGGATTAAGCTTTATGGTGCTTTATTTGGAAAAGAAAAAGAAGCCAAAACGCTTTTTGATGAAATCGTTAAAAATTACAATGATGCTATACAATTGGTTGCAAACCAAAAACCAACAGCAACCGTTTTATACGGAGCAATGTATCAAGAGCAATGGTACGTAGCGAGAGGAAATAGCTGGGTAGCCCAATTTATGAAAGATGCCAAAGCGAATTATTTGTGGGCAAATGTTAAAGGAACAGGAAGTCTTAGTTTACCTTTTGAAAAAATATTAGAGAAAGCAAAAATAGCAAAATATTGGATTGCAACAGGTTCTTTTAAAAGTATTGCTGAATTCGAAAATAGCAATCCGCATTACAGTCAGTTTGACGCTTCAAAATCTAAAAATGTGTATACTTTTGAAAGTAAATTAGGTGCAACAGGAGGAACCATTTATTATGAATTAGCACCAAGCAGACCGGATTTAGTCTTGAAAGATTATATCAAAATCTTCCATCCTGAATTGCTTCCAAATTATACTTTTACTTTTGCACAAAAATTAAATTAAATCCTCACCCCAACCCTCTCCAAAGGAGAGGGAGCCAAAACTGGATTTTAATTCATTTTAAAAATTAAATATAATATCATAATACATCTATAAACGAACCACAATTGAACAATCAAAAACGAAATACGATTCTATTTTTCTTGCTTACTTTGGGGCTAGTTCTATTGTTTTTTGTAAACATTAGTTTTGGTTCCATCCCGATTCCTTTTAAAGAAATTTATACAAGTTTAACCGGTGGTCAAGCGAGTAAGTCTACTTGGGAATATATCATCATCAATTATCGTTTACCCAAAGCCATCACTGCTATTCTTGTTGGAATGGGGTTATCCATAAGTGGATTACTGATGCAAACTTTGTTTCGGAATCCATTGGCAGGGCCTTATGTTTTAGGACTGAGTTCCGGTGCCAGTTTAGGTGTGGCTTTTGTAATATTAGGAGCGAGTCTACTTCCTCCTTTTTTAAGTACAATTTTGTTATCCTCGTATGGAGTAGTTTTAGCATCAACTATTGGAAGTTCTGTTGTATTACTCGCCGTTTTGATGGTTTCGCAAAGGCTACGCGATACAATGGCCATCTTAATTGTTGGGCTAATGTTTGGTAGTTTTACCAGTGCAATAGTAGGCGTTCTTACGTATTTTAGTTCGGCTGAACAATTACAGAAATTCACGTTTTGGTCCATGGGAAACTTAGGTAACTTGTCTTGGTCTTCTATATTAATTCTAACAATTTGTGTGGCGATTGGCTTATTATTAAGTCTATTTAGTATCAAGCCACTTAATGCACTATTATTGGGTGAAAATTACGCCCGCAGTTTAGGTTTGAATTTCAAAAAAACACGATTGATTATTATTTTTGCAACAAGTATTTTAGCAGGAAGCATCACCGCGTATGCAGGTCCAATTGCCTTTGTAGGACTGGCAGTTCCGCACATAGCAAAGTTAGTATTTCAAACCAGCAACCATTCGGTTTTGTATTGGAGTACGTTACTTTTAGGAGCTTCGATTATGCTCATTTGTGATGTGATTTCAGAGCTACCAGGATTAGAAATCACTTTACCAATCAATGCTGTAACTTCTATAATTGGAGCTCCGGTAGTGATTTGGTTATTGGTTAGTAAACGAAAAATGATTGCCTAATGGAAAACAAAATCATCTTACAAGCGTCTAAAATCAGCATTGGTTATTCTCATAAAAAAGAGAAAATCGTAGTGGCTTCGGATATTTCTATCGCTTTAAAAAAAGGAAAACTGATTGCTTTAATCGGTGCCAATGGTATTGGAAAATCAACACTTTTAAAAACGATAACGCGAATCCAAAAACCACTTTTAGGTGATGTTTTTTTAAATGAAAAGAGGATTACTTCTTATGAACCTTTAGACTTAGCGCAAAACCTAAGCATCGTTTTAACCGAAAAATTGCCTCCCAGTAATTTAACTGTTTTTGAACTCATTGCTTTAGGAAGACAGCCCTACACCAATTGGATGGGAACTTTATCTGATATTGATATTGTTAAAGTTAATGAAGCTATGGCATTGACACAAATCAGTCATTTAGCAACAAAAAAACATTATGAAATTAGTGATGGGCAACTGCAAAAAGTATTAATTGCACGAGCTTTGGCACAAGATACTCCGTTAATAATTTTGGATGAACCCACTACCCATTTGGATTTATTACATAAGGTGGCTTTATTCAAACTTTTGAAAAAGCTTACTAATGAAACTGGAAAATGCATTTTATTTTCTACTCATGATATTGATATGGCGATACAATTGAGTGATGAAATGATCATTATGACACCTGAAACAGTGCTTCAAGACGAGCCTTGTAATTTTATTGCAAAAGGAAGTTTCAATACCTTATTCAAAGACGAGCATATTGTTTTTGACGCTGAAAAAGGAAAATTCATGATTGTTTAGTTTCTTAGAATTCCCTCACTAAAACACAATGTTTTTACAACAAAATTATACTTTATAAAATCTGTTTTCTAAAAAATATCCTTTTTCTTCACGACTCAATTAATACAGGATATTTAATTAATTTTAAAATAAAATAAATTGAATATCAACTAGTTATGATATTTATTGTATTTTTGTTCTTCGTTTTATTTTTCCCCAAAGCTCAACTTATCTACAGCATTAAAAACAATCTTTTAAAATTTTAATTATGGAAAATTTGTTTACATTGCCAAAAAAAATTATCGTTTTGGGGTCATTATTTTTGCTTTTTTCTTGCAGTCAGGACGAAATGATTACTGCTGATTTACAAAATAACGTATCCTCCTCATTTACCGCTAAAACGAATTCCGGTAAACTTACTGTCTTTAAAGGTCCTCAGGTAGCTCTTGGATACGGAAAAGTACGTTCCTGGGATTAGTGTGGATTCAAATGGTCATCCCAGCGAAATAGGAATTGAAATTACTCCTGAAGCCTTTAAAAATCTGGAAACTGATAATAGTAAAACTGTTCCACCAGATGGCGAAACTATTGTAGTACCATTGCAATTAAAAGCTACAGAATTAACCCCTTTTGATCATATCGGGCTTAACTGGAATCCTCATGGTCACGAACCTGCAGGCGTTTTTGATGTACCCCATTTTGACATTCATTTTTACATGATTTCTGCTGAAGAGCAACTCGCAATACCGGCATGGTCACCAGAAACAGATGCTGCTTTCAACAACTATCCTCCTATAGGTTACATGCCTGCCGATTATTTTACTCCACCTGGTCCAGCAACTGCTGAGCCCCAAATGGGAAAACACTGGCTACCTGGAAACTTAGGAGCTTATCTTCCATTTTCTAAAATTATGATTTATGGTTCTTACAATGGTAAATTTATTTTTGTGGAGCCAATGATTACTTTAGATTATCTACTTTCTGATGTTGATTTTAGTGCCAATTATTCTCAACCGGAACATTTTGAAAAAGCAGGGAATTATCCAACGAAATATAATATTTATCACGATGCGGTGAGCGGAAACACTTACGTTACATTAAGTGATTTTGTTGCCCGAAATTAATTCTAAATGAGGAAGTTTACTCAACTTCCTCATTTTCATTTTTTTTTCAAAATATACTAACCATTTCCTTTCAATAAATTTATACTCACTGTTGCAATGGGAGAATCAGGAAATCTCCTAAAGAAATTAGCATCCGGATACAATCCCGCTTCAGCAGCAATTTTGTGCAAAACGGGAATTTCTACTATATATTGGTCTGAAAAACCATGCGTGGCATCATAAGCCGTAGCAGCGGTTTTTCCTAAATTAGCAGCAGTCAAATTTGGAGCAATCGTATGCAATTCAATCATTAACAACCCGAATTTCCGAACGTAAGGCGACCATTTATTCAAATGTTCCAATAGATTATCTTCGACTAAACTATTACTGATTCGCTCTCCTCTATGCGCAAATGCTCCTGTTGAATGACTTACCCTGTCTTTGGTAACCTGTTTTGGCATTTCCCAAATTCGGTTATGATCCAAGAAGGTTCTTACATTCAGTAAATCTTTCAAATCAATGTTATAATTTTCCAATAAGTCATTGGCTAACAAATCGGGCTGTCCAATATCTCCCCAAATTACTTTGGCCCAAATATCGGCTTTGATTAAATTAGCTCGGGTCACTTTCAACGCCGCTTGATTATAATCGGCGCCAACAAGGAATAAAGGATAATCATCCAGCATTTTTCCGCGAAGGGTTTGTCTTTCGATTACAGTATAAATATGTTCAATAAATGCTCCATTGCCACAACCCATATCAAGAATTCCTTTCGGCTGGTCTTCTATTGGTAAATTGAATAACTTGATGATAATCTCGTCTACGACTTTAAAATAAGTGTCATGCGCACCTCCGCTTCCCCAAACATTCATTTCTCGGTCCACATGAATTTCATCTTCCCCTTCAGCTATAATTCTGAGTATATTTGGGTTACCAAAAAGCAACTCTTCTATCTTACTAAATGTAGGTAAATAGGAAACTGTCACTCCATAAGCAGAAGCCCTTTTAGCAAAAAACAACCCTTTTTCAGTAAACTGATAATTGCCTTTTTTTTGGGTAAACCAACCTAAATCAACAAAGAAATCCAGTATTATTTTGAAATTTTCGGGAGATTTATGAAATTCTTCAGGACGGAAAGAAATCTCCATAAAATATTTATGGAACATGCCGCTCATACCCAGTCTTACCAATATTGGTCCAACCAAACAACCTTCTATATGCGTTAAAATCTGATGTTGAATTTCATTGGTCAACGTATCATTCGAAAATGAAATTCCATAATTAGTTGCATACAAATCGAAAATTAAACCCAATCGAGCAAATGGAATATCATCTAATAATCGAGTGCGAAATTGCATCGTGAAATGCAGTAAATCAAGCACATCCTCATACAAATAGAACATCGAAAAAGCGATGGCGCTTTTATCGTTTATGCTAAATTTAATTTGGTCTGTGGCAGTATTGATATGATAATCCAGGAATCCTTGCGAACACAAAACACGCAAACCCACATTGAGATAGCCTTCATTGGCTTTAAAATGTTGCGTAAGTTCCGTAAGTGTAACTTCTTTTTTGTCAAGAATATAGGAAAGCACTCCTTTTTCAAACAAAACATACGCAACAGGAGCGGTAACCAAACCATCTAAATGCTTGAAAATGGTACTTCTAAGGATAACTTTATCAATCATAAAAGTAAGTTTTAAAGGAGAAAAAACACAATTTTAGATTCAGAATGACCTACTCAAATATATGAAAATATCGTCTAAAAAAGAAAAAACTAATATGATTCTATTTCTCGGTACAGACGTTGCAATTTCCTCGTACAGACGTTGCAATGCAACGTCTCTACAAACCAATTTGTCTCTTTGCTTCGCCAATGACAAACGCAACAGAATTTGCAATATTAAAACTTCTAATTAACGGTGACATTGGAATTGTCAGATGATTGGGGAATTCGTTCAAAACAGCTTCGCTCAAACCCTTACTTTCTTTCCCAAAAACCAACCAGTCACCATCCTGAAAATCATTCTCCAGATACGATTTTTCGGCATGAGAACTCATCAGGAAAACTCGGGATAAATCAGGAATCTCTGCTTTCCATTCGGCTACATTTTGATATTCTCTAACATCAAGATGTACCCAATAATCCAAACCGGAACGTTTTAGGTTTTTATCATTAATAACAAATCCAAAAGGATGAATTAAGTGCAAACGGCTTTCGGTACCGACGCACAATCGGCCAATATTTCCAGTATTATTTGGGATTTCAGGTTCTACTAAAACGATGTTTAACATATTATACTTTATTAAAAGATTGAAAAATTAAAAGATTGAAAAATTCAGATCAAATCCTTTAAATTTCTATTTGAAACTCTTCCACTTCCAAAACTTCTCCTGCCTGTAAATCATTGAGATGCACGTTTCCTATTCGAACACGAACCAAACGTAAGGTAGGAAAACCAACAGCGGCAGTCATTTTTCGGACTTGGCGAAACTTCCCTTCATTCACCGTTATCGAAGCCCAAGAAGTTGGACCGTGACGTTCATCACGAATTTTTTTTCCTCTAGTTCCAAAAGCAGGGATTTCATTAATTAAAAAAGCTTTACACCGTTTAGTGATGTATTTGGTGCCATTGAATCCTATTTCGACCCCTTTTTGCAGTTGCTCAATGGCTTCCTGATGGATAATGCCGTCGACTTGGACGTAATATTCCTTGTCGACTTTTTTACTTCGAATGATTTCGCTCATCATACCATCCGTAGTCAACAACAACAATCCTTCGGAATCTTCGTCAAGACGCCCTATTGCCATCGTTCCTTTGGGAAAATCGTGCAATTCGCCCAGCAGTTTCTTTTTTCTTTTTAATTCGTAAATAAACTGACTCAGATACCCGTAAGGCTTATGAATGATGAAATGAGAATGAGACATTTTAGTGTATTAGATGTGCGTGCAAAGATAGTTTTGTTTTCGCTGGATTTAAAATAGTGTCGCCATACATTTATTGGTGTAAACCAAAAGCTATGTTAAATGATTGAATTCCTTCGTTTAAAAGACGTAATCTTATAAAAGCTAACAGTATTAGCTTTAAAATTAAAGAGTATGGAAAGCAACGATTTAGGTTCAAAAAAAACAAATAATAAGCAAAATATAAACGAAGGATTTAGCGGTCAGAATCTAGCCCAAAATACGAATCCTGAGGTATCACATTTGAAATCAGAAGTGGAAACTGATGTACATGGAAATCAAAAAATTGTTCAAAGAGCGCGAAATATTGACGGAACTTTAGAACAAAATGAGGATAGCACTCCTATAAATTTAAGTTCTGATATTGCGAATGTTTCTGAAGAACAAGCAAAGAAAATGGTCGAAAATAAAGATCATAACTCGGACATCATTGCAAATCGTTATCCTAATGAGCATCCTGATAATCAGGAAGACAGAGGGAATATTAAACTGGATGAATAACAATTTATTTTGTTTAAAAAGGCCAATACGAATCTAATTCGTATTGGCCTTTTTTATTTTCCCAATCCCTATGAATAAAGTTCCAAAAAAAAGAAAAGCCAACAACATAAAAAAACTGTTAAGCAGTACTGTATTGTAGCCCAAAAGAATCACATCGACAAACGGATATGGGTAAAAACTAAAAAAAGCACCCCGAATTAACGTGTAAACCAAATACATCGCAGGGAAAATCAACCACGGAAAGATGTTTTTGAATTCCAATGCTTTTTTAGGGACAAATAGAATCCAATATAGTAAAACCAAAATTGGAATAACCAAATGCAACAACTCATCCACTACTTTTTGCAGACCAGTTGGAGCCCATAAAAATCGCAGAATTACATTATAAACAAGTCCTACAATGGTGATGTATAACGTAATTGCAGTTGTGTATTTAGGTTTCGAAAAAAACAATCCCCATTTGGATTTTGGCTTCAGCCAAAGAAAAGTAAAACAAACTGCCACTAAAATATTCGATTGAATCGTGAAAAAACTAAAAAACCGAACAATCGTTTCCGAAAGTGAAACTACACGATTGATAATGATAAGATACAATTGCAATACAACAGCAAACCAACCGACAATAGCAATAATTGCAAAAAAACTAGAATTCAATTTTAAAGATTTATCCTGCATTTTTTTTAAAGTATAAAAATTAATTGGCAACTCTATTTACAAATCCCTTAATGCTAAAACTTGAGATACTATTTTGATTTCCGGAAGGAAACCAGCAAACTTTTGTTTATTTTTACAAACTTA
This sequence comes from Flavobacterium cryoconiti, assembly GCF_048158645.1. Lineage (NCBI taxonomy): Bacteria > Pseudomonadati > Bacteroidota > Flavobacteriia > Flavobacteriales > Flavobacteriaceae > Flavobacterium > Flavobacterium cryoconiti. The sequence continues at coordinate 68,517 of NZ_JBLNKW010000012.1, forward strand.
CAAAAAGAAATTCTATGTCAAATATGCTTCCGTTTTTATTGATTTTCATCGTTGCTCTCGCTATTGGTATTTTCATTGGTAAACTCATTTTCTCCGCCCGATTCCAATCGAAAAAAATTAGTTTAGAAGAAAAATTAATTTCATTTTCCTCCCAATTCAATCAACTGAAAGAACAAATTGCTACTGATAAAACAGCCTTTGAAAAGCAATTAGAAAACGCCAATACTGAGAAAGAAAGCATTCGAAGTGAAAAAGACAGTTTAGCCATACAGCTTTCTAAAAAAGAAGTTGATTTTGAGAATCTTTGGGAACGCAACAAAGAACAAAAAGAAGAAGTGGAGAAACTGCAAGAAAAATTCACCAAGGAATTTGAGAATCTCGCCAACAAAATATTGGAAGAAAAGTCCAATAAATTTACAGAGCAGAACAAGGAAAACATGAAAAACATCTTGACGCCTTTACAAGATAAAATTCATTTGTTCGAAAAGAAAGTCGAAGACACCCACAAAGAAAGCATTGATTATCATGCGGCTTTGCGCCAACAGATTCTAGGTTTGCGGGAAATGAATATCCAGATGAGCAAGGAAACCATCAACCTGACGAAAGCTTTGAAAGGCGACAGTAAAATGCAGGGAAATTGGGGCGAATTAGTTTTGGAACGCGTTCTTGAAAAATCAGGATTAGAGAAAGGCCGTGAATATGAAGTGCAACAAGCTTTCACTACCGAAGATGGAAATCGAGTTTTTCCTGACGTTGTCATCAATCTGCCTGACGGCAAAAAGATGATTGTCGATTCTAAAGTTTCTTTGACCGCTTATGAAAAATACATCAATGAGGAAGATGACGATGTAAAAGTTGGATTTTTAAAAGAACACGTTAACTCCATCAAACGTCACGTAGAACAATTGGGCAATAAAAACTACCAAGATTTATATCAAATAGAAAGTCCTGATTTCGTATTGTTATTTATTCCAATAGAGCCGGCTTTTGCCATGGCACTGAATGAGGATACGACTTTATACAACAAAGCATTCGAGAAAAACATTGTCATTGTTACGCCTGCCACTTTATTAGCTACTTTGCGAACTATTGACAGCATGTGGACCAACCAAAAGCAACAGGAAAACGCTTTGGAAATTGCGCGACAAGCGGGCGCTTTGTATGACAAATTTGAAGGTTTTGTAGCTGATTTAATCAAAATTGGTAAGAAGATAGACGAAAGCAAAATTGAATACAGTGGCGCGATGAATAAACTGGTGGAAGGAAAAGGAAACTTAATCGTAAGTGTTGAGAAATTGAAAAAGATGGGAGCCAAAGCGAAGAAAGCACTTCCTGAAAGCATATTGAACAGAGCAGAAAAAGACGAAAATCAATTATTAAACGAAACAAAATGAAACGAATTTTAGGGATTATTTTAGGAATCGGTACGCTGGTCTTGATTTGTTATTTTGCATTTCTCTATTACGTCCCTTACAGTGAAGGCATTCGTTCTGGTGAACTCATAAAATTGAGTCATAAAGGAATGGCCATAAAAACATGGGAAGGCGAATTGAGTCAGGGAATTTCCGGAGCTCAGATTTTTAGTTTTTCTGTTTTGGACAGTGACAAAAAAGTGATTGAAGATTTGAAAGGGCTTCAAGGAAATTATGTAAAATTAACTTATGTTGAACGATACAGAACATTTGCCTGGTGGGGAGAAACGAGATATTTTGTTACATCCGTTCAAAAAGAAACTTCCCCTTTTAATCAAAAATAATTTTTATGAACACTACTTTTAAAACTGTCTCTTCGTCAAATATCAGTATTTCAGAATTGATGCTCCCGTCACACACCAATTTTAGCGGAAAGATTCATGGAGGTTATATTTTGTCTCTTTTAGATCAAATTGCATTTGCTTGTGCTTCAAAATTTTCAGGAAATTATTGTGTGACAGCATCTGTTGATACCGTAAATTTCCTCAAACCAATTGAAGTTGGCGAACTGGTTACGATGAAAGCCTGTGTAAATTATGTTGGTAACAGTTCTATGATTATAGGCATTCGGGTTGAGGCTGAAAATATTCAAACAGGAAAAATAAAACATTGTAATTCTTCTTATTTTACAATGGTCGCCAAAGATAAGGAAGGTAAAAGTGTGCTGGTTCCCGGTTTAATCTTATCCAACCTCAATGAAGTACGCCGTTTTTGCAATTGCATCAAACAAATAGCCTTAAAAAAGGAAAAAGACCTACACGAAGAAAAGTTTGATTATAGTTCTGCTGAGTCGCTGGCGAGTCTTGAAAAATACAATGTACAATTAGAGTTACGCTAGATTATTTCTACCTTATTTTTCACTAAAATCAATCGATTTAAAATTTAAAAAAAAACAAAAATTAATTAGAACTTCATATTCATACAAACGGCTTAAATAAGCTTATATTAATGCTATAATTTATCATTAATCGTAAACTTATTTCCTTGAAATTTCGTAACTTTAAGTAGTTTAATTCATAAAAGGCGATGAAAAAAATTACGCTCCTTTTCCTGATTTTTATAGCTACTACTACTATTGCGCAAGAAAAAATGACGACAGATAAAGGAATCATTAATTTTGAAGCTTCAGTTCCTTTCTTTGAAGAAGTAAAAGCAATAAATAAAAAAACAGCCTGTGTTTTGATTACCAAAACAGGGGAAATAACCTGTTTTGCCATCATCAAAAATTTCCAATTTGAAAGAAGTTTAATGGAGGAACATTTTAATGCTAATTACATGCAGAGTCATCGATATCCCAAAGCTATTTTCAAAGGCAGAATTGAGAAATTTGATTTGAAAAATATTGACTCAAATGCAACTGAATATCAAATTATAGGGAAAATCACGATGCATGGAAAATCAAAAAAAATCATTGTTACAGGTACAATCAAAAAAGGAACTCAAGGAATCGAATTAATTACTAATTTTCCTTTAAATACTGATGATTTCAAAATCGAAATTCCTTTTATCGTACGAAGTAAAATATCCAAAAACGTGAATACGCAGCTTTATTGTGTTTTACAATAAAGCTATTTAGTTAAACAATCCCTAAGAGCTTCCTCCAAGTTTTTGTATTTAAACTGGAATCCTAATTTTTCCAGTTTTTCTGAGGACACTCTTCTTCCGTATAATACAATTTTTGACATTTCACCCATCGCAAATTTTAACACAAATTCAGGGACATTGGGCAACCAAATAGAATAACCCAAAACTCGCGCCAATGTTTTAGAAAAAATTGCATTGTTCGTATTGTCGTTTACAGCTGCATTATAAGGTCCATTCATTTCCTCATTTACAACCGCCTCAAGATATACATTACATAAATCAGCAACATGTATCCAAGGCATATATTGCTTTCCGGATCCTAATATCGAACCCAATCTATACTTAAATATAGGAATCAGTTTCTTTAAAAAACCATCATTTTTTCCTAATACTAATCCCGTTCGGATTTTTACCGTACGAATATGTAAGTTTTCAATAAAATCTATTGCATTTTCCCATTTTTGACACGTAGAACCCAGAAAATCATGAGCCAAAGGTGTTTCTTCAGTACAGATTTCTTCTCCATTCACAGCGCCATAAATCCCAACTGCTGAAGCCGAAATAAAGGCATCCAGTTTTTTATTGTTTTTCTTCAAAACAGAATAAATCAATTGTGTTGACTTTTCCCTACTATCAATAATAGCTAGTTTACGTTTAGCAGTCCATCTTTTTTCAGCGATATTTTCACCCGCTAAATGGATTACGTAATCCGCATTTAGTACTGCTGCTTCATCAATCGTTTGATTGGAAACATCCCATTTAAAATAAGAAATATCGGTTGTGTTTTTTTTATCACTTCGACTCAATATAGAAACTGAGAATCCTTTCTCAATTAATAAATCAGTTAAGTGTTTACCGATAAATCCTGAACCTCCGCTTATTAATATATTTTTTTTCATAACAAAACAAATCTAGTCATTTTGAGCCATATAAACATTAACATTAATTTTTGTTTAACATTATTAGATTTTAGTTAAACATTCATTACCTTTATACTCTAATTTGAAATACATCAAAAATGGCTACTAAAAAATCAACAATAACAAGAGAGAAAATAGTTTCTATGTATATGAATTATACATTGGAAAATAATGACAAACCGAAATCCGTTTATAATTTCACAAAACTGAATAACTTTTCAGAAGCTGAATTTTACAACTTTTTTGGAACCATGGAAAGTGTAGAGAAAGAAATCTTCAAAATGTTTCTAGAAAAAACGGTCGAATTACTTCAGAAAGACCAAGACTATGAAACCTATGATATGAAAAGTAAAATGCTGAGTTTTTACTTTACTTTCTTTGAGTTATTAGCTGCGAACAGAAGTTATGTAACCATGAGTTTGAAACAGCATCACAATGAATTGAAAAATTTAATGCTGTTATCCAGTTTGAGAAGCAGTTTCAAAAACTATGTCGCAGGAATCATTTCTGATGAATACCGAATCAAACAGGAAAAATTTCAAAACTTTCAGGAAAAAGCAATTCAAGAAACTTCTTGGATACAACTTTTATTGACTTTGAAATTTTGGTTGGAGGACTCCTCTCCTGCTTTTGAGAAAACTGACTTATATATTGAGAAGTCAATAAAAGCCACATTTGAATTGATGAACATCACTCCGCTAGATAGCTTAATAGACTTTGGGAAATTTATTTTCAAAGAAAAAATACACAACAAATAATGAAAACCATAGACTATATCCCTACGTCAAAAATTGAAAGAGCAACAAAACTGGTGCAAACTGGAGCAAAAGTTGGTGTAAATTATCTCAAATATTACGGAGAGAAAATGGTAAACTCTGATTTGACTCGCGACAAACTCAACGAAGATAACGCAGAAGACATCTACGACGGACTGAAAAGTTTGAAAGGAAGCGCGCTGAAAGTAGCGCAAATGCTAAGTATGGACAAAAGCTTTTTGCCGCAGGCTTATGTGGAAAAATTTTCACTTTCACAGTTTTCTGTTCCGCCACTTTCGGCTCCATTAGTACTGAAAACGTTCAAGACTAATTTTGGAAAAACACCTTATGAAATTTTTGACGAGTTCAATGCGAATTCCGTTAATGCTGCAAGTATCGGGCAAGTTCATGTTGCAGTAAAAAACGGCAAAAAACTGGCGGTAAAAATTCAATATCCTGGCGTTGCCAATAGCATTTCATCTGATTTGGCTTTGGTAAAACCAATAGCGATTCGAATGTTCAACCTTCAAGGGAAAGATTCTGATAAGTATTTCAAGGAAGTCGAAGACAAATTGATTGAGGAAACCAATTATTTATTGGAACTAAAACAAAGCCAAGAAGTTGTTGAAGCCTGCAAAAAGATTGACAATTTAGTTTTCCCGAATTACTATCCAAAATTTTCATCCGAGAAGATTATCACGATGGATTGGATGACAGGAATCCATCTTTCGGAATTTACCAATAAAAATGACAATCAAGAAATAGCGGACAAAATTGGTCAGGCCTTGTGGGATTTCTATATGTATCAGATTCATATTTTAAGGAAAGTACATGCTGATCCGCATCCGGGTAATTTCTTGGTGAACGATAAAAACCAATTAGTGGCACTGGATTTTGGTTGTATGAAACAAATCCCAAATGACTTCTATATTCCTTATTTCGAATTAATAAACAAAGAAGTGATTGATAACAAGAAGCTTTTTAGTCAAAAATTATTTGAATTAGAAATTCTTAGAGTGGATGACTCCAAAGAGGAAGTGGAATATTTCACTCAAATGTTTTACGATTTATTATCGCTGTTCACAAAACCTTTTCAAACCGAAAATTTTGATTTCTCGGACGCAGCATTTTTTGAAAGCATCGCACAATTGGGCGAACGATTCTCAAAAGACACCAATCTTAGAAAAATGAACGGCAATAGAGGTTCCAAACATTTCATTTATATGAACAGAACGTTCTTTGGGTTATACAATTTAATGTTTGATTTGAAAGCGACAATTGTTGTCAATGAATATCAAAAATACAACTAGTGAAAAAGGAAAATCTGCCTTCAAAAATGTGTTTGGTTTGCAACCGGCCTTTTAGCTGGCGGAAAAAATGGGAAAAAGTTTGGGATGAAGTCAAATATTGTAGCGAAAAATGCAAAAGAAACAAAAAGGGTTAGTTTGGTTTAGAAATGATCTTAGAGTCCATGATAATGAATCTTTGACAAATGCGATACAAGAAAATGACACTGTAATTGCGGTCTATTGTTTTGATCCAAGACACTTTGAACAAACAAGATTTGGTTTTAAGAAAACAGAGAAATTCCGAGCCAAATTCATAATTGAATCAGTAACAGCATTGAAACAAAATCTGGAAAATTTAAATATTCCGCTTTTGGTTTATCACCAAAAACCAGAAGATTGTATTCCGGAAATTATTGCTCAACATGAAATCAATTCTGTTTACTTCCAAGAAGAATGGACGAGTGAGGAAATGGAAGTTTTGGAGAATATAAAATTGAAAGTTCCGGACTCAGTATCGTTCAAAGCGACTTACAATCAGTTCTTATTTCATCCTACAGCTATTCCGTTTGAGATTCAATCGATTCCAAATATTTTTACACAATTCAGGAATCAGTGTGAAAAATCAATAAAAGTCAGACCTGAATTTACAGTTACACCGCTACCAAAAGAAAATTGGATCACAAACGAAACTGTAATTCCTACGATGAAAACTTTGGGATTTACTGATTTTGAAATGGATTCCAGAACGGCATTTCCTTTTCGAGGTGGTGAAAACGAAGCACTGAAACGATTGAAAAATTATTTTTGGGAAACCAAAAAACTAAGTGTTTATAAATTGACCCGCAACGGATTAATTGGTACTGATTTTAGTTCGAAGTTTTCTCCTTGGTTAGCTAATGGCTCTATTTCGGCTAAAACTATTTATTGGGAGATTGTTAAATATGAGCAACAAGTCGAGAAAAATGATTCGACGTATTGGTTGATTTTTGAACTGATTTGGAGGGATTATTTTAAATACGTTTCGATGAAAAACGGGAATTCGTTTTTCAAAATTGGAGGAATTTTAGATAAAAAATACGATTGGAAAAACAATCTAGCTGCCATAAACAATTGGATTAACGGTAATACACAAGAGCCATTTGTAAATGCTAATATGATTGAATTGCAACAAACAGGCTGGATGAGCAATCGCGGGAGACAAAATGTAGCGTCTTATTTTGCAAAGAATCTTCTGCTAGACTGGCGCATAGGAGCCGCGTATTTTGAAGCGATGCTTATTGATTACGATGTTCACAGCAATTACGGGAATTGGATGTATGTTTCAGGAGTTGGTAACGACCCAAGGGATAGGAAATTCAATATTAAATTACAAGCTGCCAATTATGACGGACAATCAAAATTCCAGAAATTATGGCTGCAACAACAATTATTTTAAAAATTAAATGAATACAAACAAGAAACATATCAATGTGGTTTGGTTAAAAAGGGACCTTCGTTTACAGGATAACGAAGCGATTTTTAATGCCACAAAAACTGACACACCCACTTTGTTACTTTATGTATTCGAAAAATCTTTAGAAAACGATTCGCATTACAGTCCGAGACATTGGAATTTCATCAAGCAATCGCTTGTAGACATCAACAAACAACTGGAACAATCCAATACACATATTTTAGCGGTGTCTTCTGAAGTGCTTCCCGTTTTCAATACCATACAAGAAATATATAAAATAGACACGGTTTTTTCGCATCAGGAAACGGGTTTAAAAATCACTTATGAAAGAGACAAAACCTTCAAACGTTTTTGTAAAAACAATCAAATCAATTGGGTAGAAAACACCAATAATGGAATTTTCAGAGCGTTGAGAAACCGAACAAACTGGGTTTCAAAGTGGGAAAAATACATGAATGAACCGCAATTTATTTTTGATTCTAAAGCAGAAAATTTTCTCGATACGGAAGCAATAACAGAACTCGAAAAAGCATTAGAAAAGACAAATTTAGAAACTATTCCGGATACTATTTTTCAAAAAGGCGGCAGCACAATGGCTGGCAAATATTTGCAAAACTTCTTTGACGAGCGATATCACAATTACAGTTCGCATATTTCGAAACCTTTATTGGCTCGAAAAAGTTGCAGCAGATTATCACCATACATTGCTTGGGGAAATCTATCATCCAGACAAGTTTTGCAAAAAGCAGCTACGTTCAGATTGACGTGCAGCCATAAAAAGCAAATTGATTCTTTTATCTCCAGACTGACTTGGCAGGCACATTTCATTCAAAAATTTGAAATGGAAGAAATCATGGAGTTTGAAAGTGTCAATAAAGGGTTTCATTCGATGAAAAAGAAAGTCAATGAAAATTATATTGAAGCTTGGAAAACAGGAAAAACAGGATTTCCGTTAATAGATGCTTCCATGCGCTGCTTGAATGAAACCGGTTATTTGAACTTTAGAATGCGTGCCATGTTAGTATCGTTTTTTACACATAATCTATGGCAGCCTTGGCAAGAAGCCACACAACATTTATCACAAATGTTCCTTGATTTTGAACCCGGAATTCATTTTCCGCAGTTGCAAATGCAGGCTGGTGAAACCGGAATCAATATGCTACGTATATATAATCCAATAAAGAACAGTTACGAACACGATCCTGATGGTGAATTTATAAAAAAATGGGTGCCGGAATTACGCAATTTACCACGAGGATTTATACATGAACCGTATAAAATGACCTATTTAGACCAGAAATTTAATGATTTCGAAATAGGCATCAGCTATCCGAAACCAATTGTAAATATGGAACGAACGAGGAAATTTGCCAGTGATTTTTTATGGAAAATGAAGAAAAATCCATTGGTAAAAGAGGAAAGTTCACGCATATTAAAATTACACACCATGGCTGATATTGGCGACAGTGAATAATTTTTCAATAGCAATCTCAAAAAAATCAATAGCAATTTCAAATAAATAAAATATTGTGACTGTAAAAAAAGAACTTACCGATTTAGACAAAGACCGAATCATAGAAATGGCTTGGGAAGACCGAACCACTTTTGATGCGATTTTAATGCAATTTGGATTAAAAGAACAAGAAGTAATCGACTTGATGCGTACCGAAATGAAACGTTCGAGTTTTAGAATGTGGCGCGAAAGAGTGCAAGGCCGCAAAACAAAACATGAAAAATTGAGGGATTTTCGAGAAGGACGTTTTAAATGTACGATGCAAAGACAAATTAACAACAACAAGATTTCTAAGCGATAAAAATTAGGGTTTAGTGAACCGTAATCTATTAAAACAACAACATATAAAAAATGAAAAACATAGTAATCATAGGTGGTAGTAAGGGAATTGGCAGTGCCATTTTGTTGCAACAATTAGAGACAAACATGGTGTACAACATCAGTAGAAATGCTCCAGATATCACACATCCCAATCTGAAACACTTTTCTGCAGATGTTTTGCAGGATGCACTTCCGGAAATAGAAACTATTGATACCTTGATTTACTGTCCGGGTTCCATCAATTTGAAACCAATAGGAAGTCTTAGTATCGATGATTTTAGAAATGATTTTGAAATTAATGTCATTGGCGCAGTAAAAGCCATTCAGAAATATTTACCTGTTTTAAAAAGGGGAACTAATCCATCGATTGTTTTGTTTAGCACGGTAGCCGCAAAATTAGGAATGCCGTTTCATGCTAGTATTGCTACCGCAAAAGCAGGAATTGAAGGATTAGTGAAATCGCTGGGAGCAGAATTAGCATCGGTAGTACGCATCAATGCCATTGCTCCCACGATTACCGAAACGTCACTTGTAGCTGGTATTTTGAGAAATGATCGAATGAAAGAAAATATGGTGGAACGCCACCCGATGAAAGGCTATTTGAAACCCGAAGAAGTAGCTAGTATGACTGGCTTCCTGATTTCGGAAAATGCAAAATCAATTTCTGGTCAAGTATTCGAGATGGATTACGGAATAGTGACTTTTAAAATCTAAAAAAATAATTAGCCATAATTAAAATTGAAAGACAGCATACCATGATAAAAGAAATGAAAAGTTACGAGAAAATTGAACAATACGACACTGAAATAACAGAATCGTTAGCTGATAATTACAGAGTAATAATTGAAAATTTAGGGGAAGACGTTAACAGAGAGGGCCTTGAAAAAACACCGGAACGTGTCGCCAAAGCCATGCAATATTTAACACATGGTTACGGACTTGATCCTCTGGAAATACTAAAATCGGCTCTATTTACCGAAAATCACCAACAAATGATTGTGGTAAAAGACATCGAAGTATATTCGATGTGTGAACACCACATGTTACCGTTTTTTGGTAAAGCACACGTGGCTTATATTCCAAATGGCAAAATTGTAGGTTTAAGTAAAATCCCAAGGGTGGTGGATGCTTTTGCCAGAAGAATGCAAGTGCAGGAACGATTGACAGACCAGATTAAAAACTGTATTCAGGAAGCTTTGAATCCACTTGGTGTAGCGGTTGTGATTGAAGCCCAACACATGTGCATGCAAATGCGAGGGATTCAAAAACAAAATTCGGTTACCACGACTTCTTCTTTTACAGGAGCTTTCGAAAAAGATAAAACCAGAAAAGAATTTATCAGTTTAGTTTCTAATAAATTGAGTTAATTTTAATTACTTATTTGTTCATTCGAAATGTTTTTTATTAGCTAAAAATAGAACACAGATTACACAGATTACACGGCTTAAACAGATTATTACAGATCCTTTGATTGATTAATTTGGAATTAGAGTTAATTCGTGTAATTCGTGGCAAAAAAAATTTAAGTATTATTTCGGACAAGCATAATTGTTTAAATACAAAATCATGAAAATTCTCTTAACAGGCGCAACAGGTTATATCGGGAAACGACTTATGCCTATTCTGGTGGCACAAGGTCATAAAGTAATCTGTTGTGTGAGAGATAAAAATAGGTTTTATTGTCCGGTCGAATTTCAAAAAAATGTTACAGTGATTGAAGTTGATTTTCTAAAACTAGAAACATTAACAGCAATTCCGGATGCTATTGATGCCGCTTATTATCTGATTCATTCCATGTCAGGAACCGCTGCTAATTTTGATGAATTAGAAAGTTTATCAGCACTTAATTTTGTACAGCGTTTGAATGAAACCGAAGCAAAACAAGTTATTTATTTGAGTGGAATCATCAATGACAAATCACTATCCAAACATTTATCATCGAGAAAAAAAGTAGAAGAAATTTTAAATATTGGAACTTTTGCCACGACAACTTTAAGAGCGGGAATTATTGTGGGCTCTGGTAGTGCATCGTTCGAAATCATTCGGGATTTAGTGAATAAACTTCCCATCATGATTACCCCAAAATGGCTGAATACCAAATGCCAGCCGATTGCAATTCCGGATGTACTCGATTTTTTATCTAAATCATTATTAAACCCCGTTACGTACAACCTGAGTTTTGACATTGGCGGACCCGATATTTTAACATACAAAGAAATTCTTTTAGGTTTTGCGGAGGCTAAAAAACTAAAGCGATGGATATTTACCATTCCTATAATGACGCCAAAATTATCCTCGTATTGGCTGTATTTTGTAACCTCAACATCGTATAGACTCGCGTCAGCACTGGTCAGCAGCATGAAAGTCGAAGTCGTTTGCAGTGATAACAGAATCAATACGCTACTGAATGTTACGCCTATGTCCTACAAACAAGCGCTTTCCCGTGCTTTGATAAAAGTAGACGAGGACAAAGTAGCTTCAAGCTGGAAAGATTCGTTGGTCAGCGGACGTTTTAGCAGTAATATGTCGGAATATTTAAAGGTTCCAAAAAAGGATTGCTACATCGACCGACGTAAAATGGAAATCTTAGACCGAGATTTTACCATCAACAGGATTTGGTCCATCGGTGGTGATACGGGCTGGTATTATGGCGATTGGTTGTGGGATTTACGTGGTTTTATTGACAAATTATACGGTGGCGTAGGTTCCCGAAGAGGAAGAACAAATCGACACGACATTCATTCTGGGGATGCTTTGGATTTTTGGCGCGTTTTGTATGCCAATAAAGAAGAGGGAAAATTAATCTTATTTGCTGAAATGAAACTGCCAGGTGAAGCTTGGTTAGAATTTAAAATTATCGGAAATACTTTGTATCAAGCGGCAACTTTTAGACCGAGAGGAATTTGGGGAAAATTATACTGGTATTCTGTTTTGCCATTTCATGGATTTATTTTCGAGGGAATGCTGAAGAAATTAATCCATTAGTAAACAAATATCCTTTTCTATACCTGCTAGAAAAAGGAAATGCAGATTGAACAGATTCATAATCCGTTCAATCTGTATCTTTTTTACTTCAAAATTCCGGCTTTGTAAGTTGCAATCGCCCTATCCCTAGCCATAGCGTGCTCTACGATTGGTTTTCCGTATCCTAAATCGAATTCTGGTATCCATTTTCGGATGTAGATTCCTTTTTCGTCGAATTTTTTTTGCTGAATCTCCGGATTGAAAACACGGAAATAAGGAGCTGCATCACAACCGGTCCCTGCCGCCCATTGCCAGTTTCCAACATTGGCAGATAATTCATAATCCAATAATTTTTGAGCAAAATAAGCTTCTCCCCATTGCCATTGAATCAATAAATGCTTGCAGAGAAAACTCGCTACCACCATTCGGACTCTGTTGTGCATGTACCCGGTTTCATTCAGCTGACGCATTCCCGCATCAACCATAGGATACCCAGTTGTTCCCGAACACCAACGCTTGAAATCATCTTCATTATTACGCCATTGAATCCCATCATACGCAGATTTGAAGTTCTGGGTAATGACTTTTGGAAAACTGAATAAAATTTGCATGAAGAATTCCCTCCAAATCAATTCACTCAAAAAAACATCGTTTTTATGAAATGCCCAATTGACTAATTTCCGAATGCTTACTGTTCCAAAACGCAAATGTGGAGAAAGATAGGAGGTTTTGTCCAAAGCTGGAAAATCCCTTACATCTTGATAATTTGAAATGAATTTTAAATTGTGTGGCTTTACTTTTATTAGACTTTCTTCGAAACCTATTTGTTCCAAAGATGGAAAAGTAAACCTATTGTTATGGAAGTTAGAAAACATATCCGTGGCATCGTATTCTGGAACCGGAGCCATTGATTTGTATTTTTCTAACCATTTATTTTTAAACGGAGTGTAAACCGTGTAAGGCAATCCATCGGCTTTTGTGATTTCTTTTTCTTCGAAAATAACTTGGTCTTTAAAAGAATAGGAAATGGTATTGTTGGCTTCCAACATTTCACAAATAATGGTGTCTCGTTTTATGGCGTACGGTTCATAATCTTTGTTGAAAAAGACTGCTGCGACATTGAATTCTTCTAAAAGTGATTGCCAAACGTCAATAGTTTTTCCTTTTTTTACCAAAAGAGAACTTCCTATTTCTTGTAATTGCGTATTTATTTTCGAAAGTGATTCGTGAATGAAACCTACCCTGGCATCATTTTTTGGTAAACTATCTAAAATGGAATCATCAAAAATAAACAATGGAATGACAGGATATTTAGACTTCAAAGCATGGAATAATCCAACGTTATCTTCTAAACGTAAATCGCGTCTGAACCAAAAAAAAGATACTTCTTGCTTAGCCATTATTTAGAATTAAATAGTTGATCCACCATAACACGTCTGTGATCAAAAATAGTTTTCAATTTATTTTTTACGACAAGTGTATTCATAATGCGACCAATGAAACCCAAAGGCAACGCATAATGAACCAAATCAGTCATTTTCACTCCGTTTTCAGTAGCTTCGAAAAAGTGTTTGTGATGCCACAACGCGTAAGGTCCAAAACGTTGTTCGTCGATAAAATAACTATTCTCTTTTACGAATGTGATTTCAGTTACCCAAGGCAATTTCAATCCCAAAAGTGGAGACACTTTGTATTGTATTATTTGCCCTGCGTACATGGATTTATTATCAAAATCAGTGATTTCGAAACCCATAGTTTTCGGTGTGATTTTTTGAAGATTACTTGGACTGGAAAAAAAAGCCCAACATTCTTCTAAACTTGCATTTACATGCTGAACGGTTTCTTTTTTATAAAGTTTCATCTGTGGTACTTGTTGTTTTTAATCGGAAATTGTATTGAACTGCGGGTTGCGTGAGGGATGGTAGTGGAGCTCTTTTTATAGTTGGCTTTTTTTGCCAGCTATAAAAAAGCGGGAACGTACAGCCCGACCCGATTTTTCATCGGGTCACGCCCAAATAAAATTGCTAGATTTTATAGTATTTGAAAGGCACAAATAACATCCCGAAACACTCACCGTGTTCCTTGCCCAAATGTTTGTGATGCACTTTGTGGGCTTTTCGCAAGCCTATTAAATACTTGTTATTGGTGTTTTTGAACCACTTAAATCGTTGATGGATCAAGACATCGTGAATCATGAAATAACAGAATCCGTAAAATGTGATCCCCAGTCCAATGAAAAATAAATAGTTCATCCCTCCTTCAACTCCAAAGTAAAAAAGAACGATGCTGGGAATGGCAAAAATCACAAAGAAAACGTCGTTTCTTTCGAAAACATTGGCATATTTAGGTTGGTGATGATCGGCATGAAAATACCACATCAAACCGTGCATGACATACTTATGCGTAAGCCAGGTTACACATTCCATGAAAAGAAAAACACCTAAAAAGATTAAAAAGGAAATCATTATTTTGTTATTTATTTAAAATATAGGTTTTAAAAGTAAGCACTGCTTTATACTAATTTCAACTTGTAAGTTACAAAAGATTGCGCCAAGAGCCCCGCTTTCGTATAATTTGAAACGCGAATTCTGGCATTCCCAATTTCATGACAAGGCGTGTTTTCAAGTTTTTTCAAGAGTTTTTTATAATAGACAAATGCAGTGTAAACTCCAAATTTAGCTTCGATAGGCAGTTTCAGAATTCCTTGATACGCCACGTTAAAATCTTCCTGAATTTCCTTTATGATCATTTTTTTGGCATTTTCATCGAATGAATTCAAATCGACTCCCGGAAAATAATTTCGGTTCAAAACCAGATTGTCGTCCTTCAAATCTCTCAGAAAATTAACCTTCTGAAAAGCAGAACCCAATCGCATCGCTTCGTCTTTCAACTGCTCGTATTTATGGTTTTTTCCAGCGACAAAAACTTTGAGACACATCAATCCAACTACATCTGCAGAGCCATAAATATATTCTTCATATTCGGCTTTGCTGTTGTAATCTGATTTTACTAAATCCAATTTCATGCTTTTCAAAAAAGATTGAATCAAGTCATCAGTAATGTTGTATTTCTTAACCGTATGCTGAAAAGAATTCAAAATAGGATTCAGACTTATCCCAGAATTATACGATTTGTAATATTCTTTTTCGAAATCATTAATCAATTCTTCCTTATCGAAACCGTGAAATGAATCGACAATTTCATCAGCAAAACGAACAAACCCATAGATGCTGTATATCGCATCCCTGATGATTGGCGAAAGCATATATACCGCCAATGAAAATGAGGTACTGTAGTTTTTGGTAACCAGTTTACTGCATTTGAAAGATACATCATCGAATAATTGCTTCATGGCTATTGTTCTAAAAATTGCTTATTTATTAATTCCGACACTAGTTTTCCTGAGATCAATGCGGGCGGAACACCCGGTCCGGGAACGGTTAATTGTCCCGTGAAATATAGATTCTTTACTTTTTTACTTTTTAATTTCGGTCTTAAAAAAGCGGTTTGCAATAAAGTATTCGCCATTCCGTAAGCATTTCCTTTATACGAATTGTATTCTGAGACAAAATCATTTTTACAGAACGACTGCTTAAATATAATATTCTTTTTCACGCTTTGTTGCGTTAAGGCTTCAAAACGATCCATTATTTTATTGAAATATTCTTCTCTTAATTCCTCTGTATCTGTAATTCCTGGCGCTAACGGAACGAGAAAAAAACCACTTTCCATTCCTTCCGGAGCGGCAGTTTTATCAGTCAACGAAGGAAAGTTTGCATAGAACAAAGGTTCCTTTGGCCACTGCGGTTCATCATAAATATCTTTCGCATGCTGATAAAAATCAACATCAAAAAACAAGGCATGATGTGAAATATTTTCTATTTTTTTATCAAACCCTACATAAAACAATAATGACGAGGGTGCAAAAACACGACTGTCCCAATATTTTTCGGAATACGCTCGATGTTCATTATCCAGCAATGTTTCCGTATGATGGTAATCAGCACCGCTCAAAATCAAATCGGACGCAATCGTTTCTCCGTTTACAACTAAAGCTTTTGCCGTTTTATTCTCGACGATTATTTTTTCAATATTTGAATTCGTGTGAAACGTAACTCCTAATTCTCTTGCTAAACTTTCTATCGCACGCACCACATCAAACATTCCAGTTTTAGGATGCCAAGTTCCAAGACCAAAATCAGCATAATTCATAAAACTATAAAACGATGGCGTATCAGATGGTTTTGCTCCAAGGAATAATACCGGAAATTCCAATATCTGAATTAAGCGCTCGTTCTTAAATTTCTTGCGGACCTCTTTACTGATGTTACTAAAAAACTGTCCCACTTTCAAAGCGGTTTCCTTAGTTACCAATTCCAATGGAGAAACCCCGGGACGGTATACTAAATCTTTGATGGCAATATCATAATTGCTTTTGGCTTCGGCCATAAATTCATTTAGTATTTTGCCGCTTCCTTTTTCAATGGCTTCAAAAGCAAATATAATATCCGCTAAATTATCTGCAATTGCGATAAAATCATCTACACCATAATACACTCGGTATGCCGGAGATAATTTTACGAGCTCATAGTAATCGGTGGTTTTTTTATCAAAATCAGCAAAAAAACGTTCAAATACATCTGGCATCCAATACCAACTTGGTCCCATGTCAAACGTAAACCCCTCTCTTTTTAATTGTCTTGCTCTGCCTCCTATTGTCGCATTTTTTTCAAAAACAACAACTTCATGACCACTTTTTGCCAAATAACAGGATGCCGCCAAAGCTGAAAATCCTGAACCTATAATTGTAATTTTTTTCTTCATTTGTTTAACAAATATACAAAAATATTAAACAAAAAATTAAATTCGATCTATTAATTCAGAAATGGAATCGAAAATTGATATTTTATCAGAAAGTTCTTCCTTATTAATAAATTCGACCAATCTACCGGTAAGCCATAACTCTGTGTTATCGTCTATCAATTCATGAGTCATTTTAGCCACGTATTCATTTATGGAATCTCGTTCAGGCTGAACGGTCATATAGGACACAAAAACGATGGAATTAAAATGTTTTTTCAAATCTTTCAAATTTTCAATAGGCATACTCTCTCCCAAGTAAATCGTTTTATATCCATTCAAAAGGATTTCATAATTCAAATACATCAATCCCAATTCATGTATCTCATTCAAAGGAAGCGACAAAACAAATACCTTATCAAATTTGGTTTGTTTCAAAACCTGCAATTTCTCCGTATTTACCAGTAGTTTTTGCTTAATTAAATAACTTACAAAATGCTCGTGTGCCGGAGTAATCGTATCAGACTGCCACAACAATCCAAGTTCATTCATCAAAGGAATAAAAACGTGATGAAAGATTTCTTTGAACGATTTTTCGGCAATTAACCAATTATAAGTATTAAAAAAAAGCTCTTGATCAAAGTTCATCATTGCCATCTTAAACGCGCTGATTGCATGATTTTTAGCGTTTTTTGTCGAAATAATTTCTCTTACAAGAGACGGTATTTTTTCTTGGGGATAAGTCGCAATTTTGGATATTTTATACCCGTAATCATGCAACAAAGTAATATTTAAAAGCTTTTGTAAGCTAGCCAAATCATACAAACGAATATTTGTATCCGTACGCATGGGTTGCAATATGTCATATCTTTTCTCCCAAATTCGTATGGTATGTGCTTTTATTCCAGAAAGATTTTCAAGATCTTTTATACTAAACACACTTTTTATATTGTTCATCATTTGTCTAAATTTAATAAACAAATGTAAAATATTTTTTCCTATAAATTTGAAATAATCAGAAAACTATTGTTTTATTCTAAAGTAACGTTCTCAAATGCATCCAATTTATCTAAATTCAGGATTGTTTTAGAATTATCTGTACTTCGGGCGTACATCGGTTCAAACTTGGCTCCATACACTACTTCATTAAAGGTATATGACGTTCTGATTGCAACCGTATTACTGAACATATCATCAAAGGTTTTGATGAAAACAAGAATTTCACCATGAGTATTCTCAAAATCGGCTGCCGTAAAATTATAAAGCGGACTATTTTCGGTAATTGGGTGAACCAAAGTCCAGCTTAAGGTTAAAGCATTTATTCTATCCAATTCTAATTCCAAAGAGTAGAAATTATTAGTCATTATACCATTTTCTTCAATGCTCATTCCAAGAGTCATTTTGGCTTCAGCATCAGTGAAATTAGTATTTTTAAAAGGGGTAGTTCTAATCATTAAGCCCTTTATTTCTCCATAAGGTGCAATCAAGGCATTTTGAGAAAACTTCAAAAATGCAGTGGGTTTGCTGAATCGCCCGAAGAATAAACCCGTAGCAATTGCAAAACTCAACAAACCAATTAAGGCTTCAGCAGCCGAAACTAAACTGGTCATAAAACCGGTGGGACTAATATGCCCATAACCCACTGTAGTGAAAGTTTGCGCACTAAAGAAATATGCCTGTCCAAATTGTACCCAATCCGACCCGGAGGCATCAATCCCATCCAAATGCTCAATTCCAATGAGATAATAAACAAAGGCGAATAAAAAATTCATACCAACATAAAACAGTAAAAGAATTAGCATAAATTTCCATCGTGGCATATTAATCATAGTATGATACCAACTAATCCGATGTAAAATATGCATGCCTTTCTTCTCTACGTTTGCAGTTCCATTTTTATTTACAAAACGACCTCCATAACTATTCGCATTAGTTCCAAAACCAGTATTCCTATCCGCTTTAGCCTTTACATTTATGTTTTTTAACAATGCCATTTTTTCTCCATTAGGTAAGAAGTAAAAATAGCAAAAATCCTTTTATAAAAACGATGTGCCTTTTGTCTTTTAAAGACCCGTTTTAATTTGATTGGAAATAATTTCATACCCCATCTTTTTAAACTATAAAATTCAGTCTAAATTGATTTCTTCCTATTTAAGCTATGAAATATTTTGAAAAAGTATAAAATAAATTTATCAAAATAAATCAAAGTAACTGAAAATCAGTACCTTTATGTTAAATTTTCTATTTTTATATAAAACGGAATGTTATGTATAACGAGATATTAAAAGACCGGATTGAAGCGGGATTATTGCTAGCTGAAAAATTAAAAACGTATCAGAATAGCAATTCAATCATTCTTGCCGTTCCCAGAGGCGGTGTTCCCATTGGTCATGAAATAGCAAAAAAATTGCATCTCCCCTTAGACATTGTACTTTCAAAAAAAATTGGACATCCTTATAATAAGGAATTTGCTATAGGTGCCGTATCCCTGGATTCTATGATTATTGATGAGCATCCTGGTGTTTCCAATGTGTATATAGATGAAGAAATTACTCGTCTTCGAAAATTATTAAAAGAGAAATACCAACTCTACATGGGTAATAGAGAACCAATGGATATAAAAGGCAAAAACGTAATTTTAGTAGATGACGGTATAGCAACAGGGAATACCTTGCTTGCCAGTATAAAAATGTTGCGAAAACAAAAACCTGCAAAAATTATCGTAGCCGTTCCTGTATTGCCATATGGTACCGTAGCCATGTTTGAGAGAAATACTGATGAATTTATCTATCTGATTGCTTCAAAATCTTTTAGAGGAGTTGGAGGATTTTACGAAGAATTCGATCAAGTCGAAGATGAGGAAGTAGTTAAAATATTGAATGTTGCAAGCCCTATTGAATAGCATTACAAATCTACTATTGTTTATTTTTTAAAAAAATCAATTATGGAGAAATTAGATTTGGACATCCCTTTGTCATCTGTCACGTTGAAAGGGGATTTAGTAATTCCTGAAAATGCAATTGGGATTATTGTTTTTTCACACGGAAGCGGCAGCAGTAGATTCAGTTCCCGAAACAGAATGGTCGCAGAACTGATTCAGCAACAAAAAATAGGCACATTCCTGTTTGACTTACTAACGGAAGAAGAAGATCGCATTTACGAAAACCGGTTTAATATCGATTTATTATCCATTCGACTGATAGAAACTACATTATGGCTTATGTCCAATAAAGGAGCAAAAAATGTACCCATAGGCTACTTTGGAGCCAGCACTGGAGCTGCATCAGCATTGCGGGCTGCAGCTCATTTTGGAAACAAAATAAAAGCAGTAGTTTCGAGAGGCGGTCGCCCTGATTTAGCTATAACCGAATTACCATTAGTAACCGCTCCTACACTACTAATTGTAGGCGGTGAAGATGTTCCGGTTATTGGAATGAATAAAATGGCTTATGATGAATTGGGGTCCGTAAAAGAAATGAAAATAATTCCGGGAGCGACCCATTTATTCGAAGAGCCAGGAAAATTACAGGAAGTAGCTGATTTAGCGATTGTCTGGTACAAAAGATATTTGACAAAAAAAGACTGGTAAGAGCGTAAAATTTTGACCTATACTTTCCAATAATTACAGTCATTTATCATTGTTCTTTTGATTTAAAATTATCCTAAATATTTTTTTCATTTACTTAAATATAAAAACAGCTAAGCCGAAAACTGCATATTGAAAGAGTAGGCAAAAAAAAACGTACTATCATGAAAAAGACGATTACTTTTCTAATGCTTTTACTTTTTACAGTAAATGCATTTAGTCAGACAATACCAAGTAATGAATTTTCTAAAGAATATTACTTGAAGAAAAGTAAAAACCAAAAAACCACAGGTTGGATTTTGCTTTCAGGTGGAACTATTATGACAGTAGTAGGCGTAATTGGTTTTAGCGATAGCTGGTATAGTAGTTCTAATTCAACAACAGATGCCTATGGTTTTATTATGTTGGGAGGTGTAGTTTCTGGCTTGGGAAGCATTCCTTTTTTTATAATGTCTGGAAATAATGCTCGAAAAGCGGCAACTATTTCTTTAATTAGCCAACCCGTTTTCAACCCCATGCAAGGTTCATTAGTTCTAAACTCACAACCGGCACTATCTGTAAAAATCACTTTTTAATGCCTGCTTATTCCTCTTTTAAAACTATATAATCAATTAAAAAACAAACAATCAAACATTTAAATACAAGTATCATGGCAACAGTAAACACATACATCACCTATAATGGGAATTGCGAAGAAGCGTTTAATTTTTACAAATCAGTGTTTGGAGGTGAATTCTCTTATTTTGGAAGATTTAAAGATATGCCCATGCAAGAGGGCAAAACCTGTCCTCCCGGAGAGGCCGAAAAAATAATGCACATTTCCTTACCCATTAGTAAAGAAACAGCCATAATGGGAAGTGACAGCTTCGAATCGTTTGGAGCTAAAACCGTTTACGGGAATAATTTTTCGCTTTCCATCGGTGCAGAAAGTAAAGAGGAAGCTGACAAACTGTTTAATGCACTTTCAGCGGGTGGAAAAGTAGGAATGCCAATGGAAGATGCTTTTTGGGGAGGCTATTTCGGGACATTTACTGATAAATTTGGCGTGAATTGGATGGTAGATTTTGAGAAAAACCAAGGAGAATGAAAATGATTTCATAACTCTTTTCGACAAAATAAAAACATTGAATATTTTCAATTTTACAGTGCTGGAAGCATTAAAAACAAACAAATATGAAAAAATCAAAGGAATCCATACGACTTTTTGAAAATCCAATTTTGGAAAGTCTTACAAAAACCAATGCTTTGTTTGTAATCGCCACTTTAGCACTTATATCGCTGAGCATACTCCTATTTGGTATAATCAAAATAAAGCTATCTATACTTAGCTATATAGCTTTATTTTTTTCGGGAACCTTTGTTTATACACTTGCCGAATATTTAATACACCGGTTTATTTATCATTCGGCAGAATATAAAAACCCTAAGAAATTGATCTTCAAAATTCATGGAATGCATCATACTACTCCTCGGGATAAACAACGATTGGTTTTGCCTCTTCCTTTATCCATACCACTCGCTGGCTTATTTATATTTATTTTCTGGCTTATTATTGGCAAGTATGTGTTTATATTTTTTCCAGGTTTTTTAATGGGGTATTCGTACTATCTGTCTTTACATTATTTCATACATACAACCAAACCTCCCAAAAACTTTTTTCGTTATCTATGGAAACACCATCTTCTACACCATTACAAAAATGAAACGGTAGCTTTTGGTCTTACATTTCCCTTTTGGGACATTATTTTTGGAACAATGCCGGAAGATAAAAAACTTGAATAACCCCAAAACGTTTTAAAATGGCTAAACATAACGGAATGGCGATAGCAATTGCCTGGCCTGAATTTATTGGCAAACAGCCCGGTTCCTGGTATGATACCCCAATGCGCTGGTTGGGTCATAACAAAAATTTTCAATATAAAGTAGGTCATGCCTCATTGATATTAGTAGATGTTGCCTCGGGAAATTGTTCTTATTTTGATTGTGGCAGATACCATGCTCCGTATCAGCATGGACGGATTCGGGATATTACTACAGATGCAAATCTTGAAATTCATACCAAAGCTCATTTTATCAATAATAAAATAGCAAATATTAAAGAACTCTTGAATGAAATACAAAACAACGAAACGACTTTTGGTATGGGACCGTTATATGCATCCTATTGTCCTGTAAATATTGAATCTTCCAAATCCAAAATTAAAGAACTGCAAAATAAAGAAGCGATTCCTTTTGGTCCATTTGTAATTAATGGAATCAATTGTTGTCGGTTTGTTAGAAACGGAATTTTGGCTGGAGCCCCTGCGCTAAAATACCGTTTTAAACTGCGCTATTTATGGCGTCTCAAACCCATGCCCATCACCAATATCAACTGCCTTTCGGATAAAGTCATTATACCGGAAATTGCTGCTGATAATCCAAAAAGACAACACCATCACTCCAATACAGTATATACTAAAGAAAACGTAAAAGGCACACTACCGGCACCAACGAGACCTGAAAACATTCCCAAAGACAGTCAATGGTTGGGTGGCGAAGTCGCAGGAGGTTGGTTTTGGTTGAAACCAATTGACGAAGGATACTTAATAAATCGGTATTCATCAATAGGTGTTCCAGAATGTACTGGAAAATTCAGGCTAGGCGGCAGTGGATTCTTCAATATCAGAAAGCCTTATTCCTTTTCACACTTGTCTCATTGCAGCAAAGTGACTATCATTCAAGATGATGAAGTATTTGAATTTTTAAGAGAAGAATGATTCGTTAATACTTCCTTCCTGTTTTATAGCTTTGCAATTGAAAATCAACCTTATAAATTATAAACGATAAGAAAAACTTAATTATACAGTTACCCCTTTTTAATAGACTACCTTACACAAAAATCAATGTCTATAGAACATAAGGTTCGGCTGGTTGAAGAATTATTCGACCGTCTTGAAAATGAAATTAGTGCTTTCCAATCAGAAACTAATTTACATTGTCGCACTGGCTGTGGCAAATGCTGTTCTACTCCAGACATAGTTGCATCTCCTTTAGAATTTTTACCATGGGCATTGTATCTGTTTTTAAACGGTAAAGCCGAAGAAATGTTAGTGGAATTGAACAATAAATCCAATAGCAACTGTCATTTATACCGACCGCTTGCTGTCTTGGACCGTAGTAACGGAAGCTGTAGCAACTATCGCTATCGCGGATTGATTTGCAGGCTTTTTGGGTATGCCGCGAGCAGGGACAAATATGGCAAACTGCGATTGGCAACTTGCAAAATAATCAAAGAAGAACAACAACAAAACTACAAGGATACAGAAGAAGCCATTAGCAAAGGATTATACGTGCCCATTTTTTCGGATTATTACATGCAACTTTCTCAAATTGACAATAGGCTAGCCACTACTTTGCTCCCCATAAACGAAGCCTTAAAAATAGCCATTGAAGAAGTCTTGCATTATTACGCCTATAGACCGTTTCCAGGTGGATTGGAGAATATTGCATAGAATAAAAGTCAAGTAACACATACACCGATTAAAACAATCGCTTTTTTCCTTAAATTAGTTGAATTAAAATAAATTTTATGAAACAGCTAACCAAAGAAGATATCAGTCAGGAAGTATTTGACTTATACGATGACTATGCACATAATAAAATAGAAAGAAGACAATTTGTTGAAAAGTTATCGCTATTTGCTGTAGGAAGTCTTACACTTCCATCATTGCTGAGCTTTATGACGCCGAATTACGTGGATTCTATTTTGATAAAACCCGGAGATCCACGGTTGAAATCAGAATTTATCACCTACGATTCTCCTAAAGGCGGAGGAAAAATTAAAGGGCTTTTATCCCAACCGACCGACACCAAAAAGAAATTACCGGGAATCATCGTAGTTCATGAAAACCGCGGACTGAATCCGTATATTGAAGATGTAGGCAGAAGAGCCGCAATTGAAGGATTTATCACTTTGGCACCAGACGCGTTATCGCCTCTGGGCGGATATCCCGGAAATGATGATGCCGGAAGGGAATTACAAAAAAAACGTACCCGTGAAGAAATGCTCGAAGATTTCATTGCAGCCTACGAATACCTAAAATCCCACAAAGATTGTAATGGACATATTGGCGTGGTAGGATTTTGTTTTGGTGGTTGGATTGCCAATATGATGGCGGTCAAGATTCCTACTTTAGATGCGGTAGTTCCTTATTACGGAGGACAACCCACTGCTGAAGAAGCCGAAAAAATAAAAACCCCTATCATGGCACAGTATGCAGGTTTAGACACCAAAGTAAATGAAGGTTGGCCAACTTTTGAAGCCATCCTTAAAAAAAACAAAGTAGAACATACCGCGTACTTCTATCCCGGAGTGAATCATGGTTTTCATAATAATACCACACCCAGATACGATGAAGCCGCCGCCACTTTATCGTGGACAAGAACCATTGATTTTTTTAAGGAGAAATTGAAGAAGAAATAAGTTTAAATACTGATATTTAGAAAGTCCCGTGATTGGGGCTTTTTTTGTGATTTTTTTAAAGAAAATACTGCATAAATATAAAGACGGTAGAAATTTGGTTATATTTGAAAATAAATAAAATCTGACATTTGTCAGACTTATCTACCTAATTTTGGGATGATATGTCTGAGTTGTCAGTACTATATACAAGTTACAAGCAATAGGAAATTTCGTAACACAAAAACACCCCGTTAAAAAGTGACTGACAGAAACAAAATCATTTTAGAGGTTGCTAGACAAATTGATCAAAAAGATATTGAAGCGACAATTTCAGACTATAAATCTTTTAATGGTTTATTTGTAAATTTATTGACACATTGCATTCGGAGAAAATGGAATGTCCCATTTGGCAACCCTATTTGGCAACCCATCTTTTTAAATTCTCATTACTTAATTCTTCTTTAATAAAAGAATTTGAAGGTATAAGTTTTAATAGACCTGACAACAATGGCGAACATAAAACATATAATGTATCTGCTCTTTATTTACTTAGTAGAGCGACCATTGAAACATTTTTATTGTTAAATTATTTGTATTTTAACTACAAGGATGAATCACAAGGAATTTTTCGATATTTTTTATACGAATGGAGCGGACTAAAAACTAGACAAAATTATATTGCAACGCATCCTGACAGCATTGCAAAAAAAGCATCTGAAAAAACTACTATTGACGATCTTGAAAATGGAATAAAACTAAACACATACTTCCTATCGCTACCAGATTATAAAAGAAAAAACATAATCAATAGTGGTCGGGCTAAAGAAATTAGTTGGAAAGAAATTGTTTCAGAAAGTGGACTCGAACAAAATTCTCATTTTTCTAATTGGGAGTTTTATTCTAACTACGCCCATTGCGAACAAATTGAAGCAATGCAACTGAAAGAGTTATTCCAAAGTCCACAAAAAATCAACGACAACGTTTATCATACATTAAATTGTACAATAATTTATGAAGCAATTTTGATTTTAAATCTCAAAAACAAATATAAACAATTTGAAGAAATTTATGATGCCCAATCATTGCCTTTGAAAACAAAAATTGACTTTTGGGCAAAAATTGGTATTGAATTTAAAATTCCAAGTTGACATTCAAACGGCACAAAGCGGTAAAAAACCTACTGCTTGTAACAGCTACTACAACGGATTTGGGCAATCGCCCGATAGCGTTTATATAACACAATCGTTAGCGCAGTTTTGCAAACTGTACCCACAGCAATGAGCCACTAACACAAAAAACTATCCCACAAAAAAAGCCCCAAACGGGGCTTTTTAAATATAACAAATTCAAGTTTTTATTTACTCAAATACATTTTTCTTCTAGAGTACAATTCGTAGAATTGATTGTCTTTCAAGTCATCAATAAACAAAACCATTTTATTTACTCCATACTAAAACATTGATTTTAAGATAATTAAATTAATAATTCAATATAATTTCGTAATTTTAATAGTAGTTTGATAGCCTCATTTTATCACAATCTTAAAAATTTTGCTATGAAAAAACAATCTTTATATCTATTAATTTGCACTTTTACTTTACTTGCTTCTTGTTCATCATCTGACTATTCCCATGAAAACAACACTGAAGACAACACTATTTATACCATAAAAGTAAAAGAATACAAAACGAATCTGCCTTTAGAAGGAGTACAAATCAATTTGTATTATTGCGAATATGATATTGAGTTTGGATGTTTAACACGATTTTTATCTGTTTTTACCACTGATGAAAAAGGGGAAACCAGAATTCCTAAAGAAGTATATATAAAAGCTGACAAAGGATTTATTTCAAAAAAAACGCAATACTGGGATAGGAACATAAGGATAAAAGAAATAGCGATGGAACCGGAAGCTTGGGCAAAAATTTCACTCAAAACAAATACAACTTTTCCTAGCACAAGTCTTTTTGTCTTAAAAACTACGGGAGAATTAAATATTGAAAGTTTCAAAAGTTTTAAAGCGCCAAAAGATTCAATTATAGATTTCAGGTTATTTGGTAATGAAACAAATAAAATTGATTGGGTAGTATATAAAACGGGATATCCTCCATATTGCAATCCTTGTGATATTCTCGCATCCGGAAGTTTATCCTTAAATCCTCAAAAATTTGAAACACTTACTTCTTCTATAAATTATTAATTGCAGACTTATATCTTCTGTTCGAGAACTTTAATTTCTCAAAACCTTCCAACTTCGAAAACCCTAAAAACAAAAAAAGCCCCAAACGGGGCTTTTTAAATATAACAAACTCAAGTTTTTATTTACTCAAATACATTTTTCTTCTAGAGTACAATTCGTAGAATTGATCGTCTTTCAAGTCATCAATAAACAGGATGCTTTCCCCTGTTGATTTCATTTCTGGTCCTAATGCTTTGTTCACATTATGGAATTTGCTGAAAGAGAAAACCGGTTGCTTGATGGCAAATCCTTTCAACTGTGGGTTGAAATTAAAGTCGGTTACTTTATTATGACCCAACATTACTTTGGTAGCATAGTTCACATAAGGTTCTCCGTAAGCTTTCGCAATAAATGGAACCGTACGAGATGCTCTAGGATTTGCTTCAATGATGTAAACAAGATCGTCTTTTATCGCAAACTGAATGTTGATTAAACCAACGGTTCTCAAAGCCAACGCAATATTTTTCGTATGGTCTTTTATCTGTTGCATCACAAACTCCCCTAAGTTAAATGGTGGCAAAGTCGCGTTACTATCTCCTGAGTGTACTCCGCAAGGTTCAATGTGCTCCATAATTCCTATGATGTACACATTCTCACCATCGCAAATCGCATCAGCTTCGGCTTCAATTGCACCTGCTAAATAATGATCTAAAAGCAATTTATTTCCTGGAATCGTTTTCAATAAATTGATTACGTGTTCTTCTAATTCTTGTTTGTTGATTACAATTTTCATTCCCTGACCACCCAACACATAAGAAGGACGAATCAATAATGGAAAGTCTAAAGTATCAGCCAAAGCAGAAGCTTCATCTGCAGTTTCTGCAATTCCAAACTGTGGGAAAGGAATTTTTAAATCGGTTAAAAGTTCTGAGAAACGTCCTCTGTCTTCGGCTAAATCCAAAGCATCAAAACTGGTTCCCAAGATTTTTATTCCGTATTTAGACAGTTTTTCGGCCAATTTCAAGGCAGTTTGCCCACCTAATTGTACGATTACACCTTCTGGTTTTTCATGTTGGATAATATCGTAGATATGTTCCCAGAAAACTGGTTCGAAATACAATTTATCCGCTGTATCAAAATCAGTCGAAACTGTTTCTGGATTACAGTTGATCATGATCGTTTCGTACCCACATTCTTTGGCTGCAAGCACCCCGTGAACGCAAGAATAATCAAATTCGATTCCTTGTCCAATTCTATTTGGGCCTGACCCAAGAACAATTATTTTCTTTTTATCCGTAACAATACTTTCGTTGTCAACGTAACGTTCTCCGTTTGCTTTTTCTATTTCGGCTTCAAAAGTCGAGTAATAGTAAGGTGTTTTTGCTTTGAATTCCGCAGCACAAGTATCAACCAGTTTGAATACACGGTTGATGTTCATTTCTGAACGTAAATTGTGAACTTGGCTTTCTAGGCAACCTACCATGTGTGCGATTTGTCTGTCGGCAAAACCTTTTTGTTTCGCTTCAAGCAACAATTCTCTTGGTAAAGATTCTACTTTATAGTTAGAAATTTCTTTTTCTAATGTATAAAGTTCTTCATATTGTTTCAAGAACCACATATCGATTTTAGTAATTTCATGAATGCGGCTCAATGGAATTCCCATCGCGATAGCATCATAAATCACAAAAACACGATCCCAACTCGCAAAAGTCAGTTTCTCGATAATTTGTTCGTAGTTTTTATATCCTTTTCCGTCAGCTCCTAGACCATTTCTTTTGATTTCCAATGATTGAGTCGCTTTGTGCAATGCTTCTTGGAACGAACGTCCAATTCCCATTACTTCACCAACGGATTTCATTTGAAGCCCCAAAGTTCTGTCAGCTCCTTCAAATTTATCAAAGTTCCAACGTGGAATTTTCACAATCACATAATCTAAAGTGGGTTCGAACAAAGCCGAAGTTGATTTGGTAATTTGATTTTGCAATTCATCTAAGTTGTAGCCCAAAGCCAGTTTGGAAGCAATCTTTGCAATAGGATAACCTGTTGCTTTTGATGCCAAAGCAGATGAACGAGACACACGAGGGTTGATTTCAATCGCTACGATGTCTTCTTTATCGTCAGGTGAAACGGCAAACTGCACGTTACAACCTCCAGCAAAGTTCCCGATGCTACGCATCATCAAGATTGCCATATCACGCATTTTTTGGAAAGTCGTGTCAGATAATGTCATTGCTGGTGCAACCGTGATGGAATCTCCGGTATGAATTCCCATTGGATCCATATTTTCGATAGAACAGATAATCACAACATTATCGTTTTTATCTCTCAAAAGTTCCAATTCGTATTCTTTCCAACCCATTAAAGCTTTATCAATTAAAACTTCGTGAATTGGTGAAGCTTCTAAACCTCTGGTTAAAAGCTCATCAAAATCTTCTTTTTTATAAACAATAGCAGCTCCAGTTCCACCTAAAGTAAAGGAAGGACGGATTACTAATGGAAAACCAAATTCTTGTGCAATTTCTTTTCCTTCAAGGTAAGAAGTCGCTGTTTTTGCCGGTGCGGCAGGAATTCCAATTCTTTCAAGCAATTGTTTGAACTGCTCTCTGTCTTCGGTAATATTAATGGCATTGACATCAACCCCGATTAATCTTACTCCAAAATCAGCCCAAATTCCTTTTTCATCAGCTTCCAGACACAAGTTCAAAGCGGTTTGTCCTCCCATAGTAGGCAAAACGGCATCGATTTGAGGATGTGCTTTAAGGATTTCAATAATGGATTTGGTCGTTAATGGTTTCAAATATACGTGATCGGCCATACTTGGGTCGGTCATAATCGTAGCCGGATTGGAGTTGATTAGAATCACTTCAATTCCTTCTTCACGAATAGAACGTGCAGATTGTGATCCTGCATAATCAAATTCGCATGCTTGACCAATAACAATTGGGCCTGAACCTATTATTAAAACTGATTTTATGGATGTGTCTTTTGGCATTGTATGGTAGTATTGTGTTGTGTAGTTATTTTTTTCAAAGATTAAAGTTACTCAACTTTAAGTCCTTAGCATTAAAACTTAACATTTTTAACGATAAGGTATAAAAAAAGGCGATACTAAAAAAAGTAACGCCTTATGTATGTTTATAAAAACATTATTTTTTGTGTCTTGGTTCACAAGAAACAGTCAATTTATGTCTTCCTTTAGCTCTTCTACGCGCAAGAACTTTTCTTCCATTAGCAGAAGCCATTCTGTCCATAAATCCGTGCTTATTTCTTCTTTTTCTTTTCGATGGTTGAAACGTTCTTTTGCTCATTGCTTTGTATCTTTAAAATCTTATTTATATGTCTTCCTATTTTCGAATAACCGTTATTCTAAAACCGAGTGCAAATATACAAAGACTTTTTTTTCTCACAAGCAGTTTTGTAAAAATATTTTCAATTCCTTTTACTATATTTGTGATCTTAAAATAAACACACTATGTTTCACAGAAATATTAAACTTATTATCGCCGGACTTATTATAGCTACTGGCATTTGGCAATTTACAGAAGGAAATATCGGCAACGGAATATTCCTTATTTTATTGAGTGCAATTCCTATTTTTCTTTACTTCAAAAACGAATTCATCTTACTTGCCTTCTTAAAACTAAGAAAACAGGATTTTGAAGGGGCTAAAAAATGGTTGGCTTACATCAAAAACCCAGAAACTGCTTTAGTACAAAAACAACAAGGATATTTCAATTACTTACACGGAATCATGCTTTCGCAAACGAATATCAATCAAGCAGAGAAATATTTCAAGAAAGCAATCGAGTTAGGATTATCAATGGATATGGATTTGGCGGTAGCCAAATTGAATTTAGCCGGAGTTGCCATGACCCGTCGCCGAAAATTAGAAGCTACCTCCCTATTGAATGAAGCTAAAAAATTAGACAAACAGAATATGTTGAAAGATCAGATTACGATGATGAAAGAACAAATGAAGAAAATATAATTTTTACAATTATCGAAAAAGGGTCAAATGATACACATTTGACCCTTTTTTTTGTCTTCAAATTAATATCCCTTTAAAGGAATTTCGATTTGGTATTTTTTACCAGTATCATTTATTAATTTCGTTTCCCTGAGCCAAGGATTGTGTATTTTCAAAATCTTGTAGTTAATCCCCTGACTTTTTGCAAAACTGGCCAAATCAGTAATCGAACTGTCAATTTCAATTTTCTTAGTTGGTAAAGTTGCATATAAATCTTCCGAAGCAATGGAAAAACCATATTTTACCGGATTCTTCATGATCTCTTTCAACGCTAAAATCCTGAAAACATAACGAGACGTTTCTTCCGTAAGCAACAAATCATAATAATTAGACACTTTTTGAATGTCTATTTGCTTATTTACACCTGTCATTCCTCCATTATAGGAAGCTGCCGCCAAAGTCCAACTACCAAATTTACCTTTGGCACTCAAAAAATAACCACAAGCCGCTTCTGTAGATTTTTCTAAATCATAGCGTTCATCAACATTATCATTGACTTCCATTTTTCTTTCTTTGGCAGTGTCCGGCATGAATTGCCAAACGCCTCTAGCTCCTGCTGGTGAAACCACATTTACTAAACCACTTTCTATAACCGCCAGATATTTAAAATCATCTGGAATTCCGTTTTTTTTCAAAATAGGTTCAATTACAGAGAAAGCACGATTGGCTCTTTTTATAGCCAAAATGGTTGACGCATGCAGATTTACATTTACCAACAATTCTCTGTCCAAACGTTCCTTAACATCCGATATTTTCAATGGTGTTTCTTCTCCTGCAAAATCCAATTTTACTGGAAAAACTGACACTGATTCTCTTTTTAAATCTTTAACTTCGTCCGGATTTGCAGTGGCAAAAATAAATATTCCACTCGCAAAAATTACGGTAAAGAGTAGCGTAAACTTATTTATCAATTTCATATTTTCTTTTTTTATGTCTTTTGAGTAATTACAAAAGTACGTTTGCTTCTTTTTTTGTTTCCAATATAATGGAAGGCAAATTTTCATTCAACCATTTGTATTTATTCAAAATCATAATGTGCGTTCCTCCTTTAACAACAACACAATTCTTGATATTTTTTATTGGAAAAACATCATCCATATCGCCATGAATATGAATCACGTTTTCATCAACAGCTGTTCTGTCCCAAAGAATAACTTGTTCTACTGCCCAATTCAAATAACGAATATCACGAACGGAAAGAAATTTTTCATACAATTTCAATCTTTGATTTACTTTTTCTCCAAAGGAAAATTTAGCCAAACTTTCCATATTTAAAATCAGATTCATCGGAATCAGTTTATAGGCTTTAGTGGTTTTGGCAATTTTTAATCTGCGAGGAAATTCCAAATTACTTCTCACACTCGAAATGATAATTACTTTCCGAGCATCAATATATTTTGCCATTTCCTGAACTAAAATACCACCAAAGGAAACTCCAATCAAAACAGGGTTCTTATGTTGGATTTTCTCGGCAATTCGTTTTGCATAATCCGTTAAAGATTCATTATCCATTGGGATTTCCCATTCTAATAAATGTATCTCAAAGGTATCTGACGGAAGTGCAATCCGTTCAAAAATTGCAGTACTGGCCGCTAATCCCGGCATTAAATAAACTGGTATTTTACTCATAATTGTTTTAACGATTTTATAACAGCATTCCGTTTTTTATGGCGAATTTTGTATAAAAATAATTTTTTTATCGGAAACTACCCGAATTACCACTTTATATTATCAATAATTTATGACTACACAACTATTTAAATCGGACACAAGAGGCAAAGCAGATTTTGGTTGGCTTAAAGCCAATTTCTCCTTTTCGTTTGGAAATTATCACAATCCGGAACGGGTGCAATTTGGAATGTTACGCGTTTTAAATGACGATACCATTGCAGGAGGAACAGGCTTTGGTACACACGGACATGCCAATATGGAAATCATTACCATCCCACTTGAAGGCGGACTGATGCATAAGGATAGTATGGGAAATGAAGGCGTAATTCGTTTTGGAGAAGTACAAGTAATGAGTGCCGGTACCGGAGTGGAACATTCTGAAATGAATGCCAGTCAAAAAGATAATGCCAAAACATTACAGTTATGGGTATTCCCTGACAAAGAAGAAGTTACACCAAGATACGACCAGAAATCATTTGATATTGAGAATCAAATCAATACCTTTGTAAATATTGTTTCGCCAAAAGACAGTAATGACGGAAATGCGCTTTGGGTTTACCAGAAAACCTTCTTTTATTTAGGTATTTTCGCTAACAACACCACTACGACATACGAAGTTAAAATTCCTCAAAACGGAGTTTATTTATTTTTAATTGAAGGCGAAATAGAAGTCAACAACCAAATTTTGAAGGCAAGAGATGCCATGGGAATAACTGATTTCGATCAATTTGAAATCAAGATTATAACCCAATCAAAAATACTTTTGGTAGAAGTACCAATGAATCACAGTTAAATTAGTATGAAGGCAGCAATCACTATGGAAATCAAAGACAATACTTTTGCAAGACAATTTGAAACCGAAGTGAAAGAAGGGTTGGTTTCTGTTGAATATTCGTTCCAGGAGAAAAAAATATTTTTGACAAAAATCAATACTCCCGAATCATTCGATGATGAAGAATTCATTTCTAATTTTCTAAAAAACATCATGGAAATTGCCATTGAACGAAAATTAAAAGTTGTTCCTATCCTTCCTAAAATAGTGGTGTTTTTCAAAAAAAATCCTGTTTATAAAGAATTACTCCCTCCCGGAATACGATTATAAAAAACGAGGCATCGTCAATAAACAGTGCCTCGTTTTTTTATATTTAAAATCAAAATAAAGCATTTCTTAAATTAATTTCTCTCTCTTTCTCTACCATGCCCTGGATTATTATTTCCTGGTATAGGTTGACGATTCATAGGAACCGTAGGATGAACGGGACGGTTTCCTGGCATTTGCTGACGATTCGTTGGCGTTGCAGGCTGAGCTGGACGAGCCGAAGGACTTTCTTGGTGGTTTCTTGGCGCATTAGGCCGTTCATTGCGTTGCGGGTTAGGCTGAACTGGGCGCGTTGCCGGAAGATTTTCTTGGCGAGTTCTTGGCACATTAGGTTGTTCATTCCGTTGTGGATTAGGTTGAACCGGACGTGTTGTCGGAAGACTTTCTTGTCGAGTTCTTGGCGCATTGGACCGTTCATTCCGTTGTTGATTTGGCTGAACAGGGCGCGTTTCCGGAAGATTTTCTTGGTGAGTTCTTGGTGCAGTAGGTCGTTCATTCCGTTGTTGATTTGGTTGAACTGGGTGCGTTGCCGGAAGATTTTCTTGGCGAGTTCTTGGCATTGCTTGACGAGTTCTTGGAAGTACAGGTACATCTGGTCTTCTAAAAGTTCTTCCTTCATAAGTCCGTCTATACGTATCATTATTCCTATTACTTCTTACTATTGGAGAGCTATTTCTTCTGGAATAATAATAAGAATAAGGAACAGGATATCTTACAGATGTTACTCTGCGATAAGAATAATCATCATAATAATGACGGTGATACCCCCAATAATTATAATAAAAAACTGGAGTCCAAGGACGCCAATAAGATGGATAAAATCCCCAACGCCATGGAGAAATGTAAATCACAAATGATGGAGAAAATAAATGAATAATGATTGGCCAATCATTAACATAAAAAATATCATTTCCATAATTATCAACTATAACTCTTCTATTACCCGCATAACCCGGATTTGGAGTTGAAGTATTTCCTGAACCAGGTTCTACAATATAATTTTTGCCATACAGCTCTTCATCACCAATAATTTGAATAAGAACCTTTCCAAATCTGTCTTTATTAACTTCTATAACAGCAACATCCTGATATTGAGAATTATTTATCGCCACACGAAGCACAATAGAATAAGAGTCACCATCTCTGTAACTAACTACCCGAATATAATCTATAAAATTATCATTGTTCAAATCCAGATTATTGATATTTGTATCTTTGCTGTTAAGCGCTCTTTCAAATTCCTCTAATGTTTTTGATCTTTGAAAAATGTCTAATACAGCATACAAATTTAGGTTATCACCCGGCAAACCTAAAGCTATAGGTTCATTTTCTATTTGAGAAAACACAGGCAAACTTAATGTACATGTCATTAAGAACACAAATGATAAAATTAATTTTTTCATGGTTTTAAATTTTATACATTGATACTAAAACATACTACAAGGTACAAAAAAATAAAACTAAAAACCTCATTATAAATACTTTAACTATTTTTTAAAAAATATAAAAAATAGACAAACCACTTATTTACTTCGAAAAAAATAATAATTTTTATAAATTAATTGAATAAAAAAAAAGGCATACAATAATTTGCATACCTTTTTATTCTATAGAAATTTGTTATCTCAACATTATTTCTCTATCTCTCGCATACTATCCATTTTCTTATGTGCTAAGAAACCAGCAATATCTTCAAAATGTTCCACTACTCTCTTGTTTCCAAATTCGAAAACCTTAGTTACTAATCCATCCAAGAAATCCCTATCGTGAGAAACTAAAATCAATGTTCCGTCAAAATCGCGTAACGCCTCTTTGATAATATCTTTGGTTTTCATATCCAAGTGATTCGAAGGCTCATCCAGAATCAATAAATTTACTGGCTCCAATAATAGTTTTATCATTGCCAAACGGGTTTTCTCACCACCGGAAAGTACTTTCACTTTCTTGGTTACATCATCTCCATGAAACATGAAAGCCCCTAAAATATCTTTGATTTTTGTACGGACGTCTCCCACAGCAATATCATCAATAGTTTCAAAAATAGTTGCGTTTTCATTTAACAAAGAAGCTTGGTTTTGCGCAAAATAACCAATTTGCGCATTGTGACCGATCTCTAAACTTCCGCCATCAATCTCAATTTGCTTCATGATTGCTTTAATCATCGTCGATTTTCCTTCTCCATTTTTCCCTACAAAAGCAACTTTCTCTCCTCTTTCAATAACAACATTAGCATCTTTAAAAACTACATGAGCTCCATACGATTTAGACAAGTCTTTCACAATCACAGGATATTGTCCAGAGCGTACTGCGGGAGGAAACTTTAATTTTAATGCCGAAGTATCAACCTCATCAACCTGAACAATAACTAATTTCTCTAACATCTTAACGCGGGATTGAACCGCATCAGTTTTAGAAAATGTCCCTTTAAAACGGTCAATAAAAGTCCTATTATCAGCAATCATTCGTTGTTGCTCATCGTATGCTTTTTGTTGATGCATACGTCTGTCCTTTCTTAATTCAAGATAATGGGAGTATTTTGCTTTGTAATCATAAATACGTCCCATGGTAACTTCGATAGTACGATTCGTAATATTATCTACAAAAGCTCTATCGTGAGAAATTACCACAACCGCTTTGGCTGAATTAATCAAGAAATCTTCCAGCCATTGAATACTTTCAATATCCATGTGATTGGTAGGCTCATCCAGTAAAATTAAGTCTGGTTTTTGCAAAAGGATTTTGGCTAACTCTATTCTCATTCTCCATCCTCCTGAAAATTCAGAAGTTTGTCGGCTAAAATCTTCTCGAACAAAACCCAAACCAATTAGTATCTTCTCTACTTCAGCTTCATAATTTATTTCTTCGATTGCATAAAATTTCTCGCTTAAGTCCGAAACCCTTTCAATCAATTTCATATACGCATCGCTTTCATAATCCGTACGAATCGTCAATTGCTCATTGATTTCATCTATTTCTGCTTTCATTCCAAAAACTTCACCAAAAGCTTTAGAAGTTTCTTCCATCACTGTCGCGCCATCCGTAGTCAATAAATGCTGAGGCAGATAAGCCACAACAGCATCTTTTGGCGCCGAAATATTACCGGTTGAAGGCTTACTTTGACCCGCAATAATTTTAAGAAGCGTCGATTTTCCAGCTCCATTTTTACCCATAAGGGCTATTTTATCATTTTCATTTATAGCAAAAGAGACATCACTAAAAAGTGTAGTACCACCAAATTGCACAGAAATATCATTAACTGTAATCATTGTTTTTGTTTAAAGTTTAATGTTCAACTATTTAAAGTTTCATACGCTATTGAACATTTTTTTGAAAGTGCAAATATAGGTTAATTAAAGAATTGGACAATTGAAATAATTTATAACAATTTAAGTTTTTAATCCATGAAATATAAAATTCAAACAGAGAACAATAATAGTATTTTTTTATAGTTTTGTATTTGATATCCAGATGCTTAAATACACAAAAGACACTGTAATTAAACCGAATAAAATCTTAACAACAATAAAAGATAAATAATACCGAAGATGTTAATTATCGCTTAAATAGTGTAAAAAGCGAGAATAGTTTAGAGAATAATACTGATGATGAAACTACAAACCCGAATTATTTAGGCTCGGAAAAATATTTTAAAAACTAGTTCATGAAAAAAACACTAACAATAATTCTTTTATGCACGATTAATTTCATTGTAGCTCAAAACAACGAAGAAATTGTAAAGAAGGCAAAAGAAATAGAAACAAAATGGGGTTTTAAAGCCAAAAATAAAGATATTATAACCCTAATCGATTTTTCAAAATCAATAGAGGAAGCAAGACTGTATGTCATTGATTTGAAAAATAGCAAAATACTGCTGACCAGTAATGTTGATCATGGTTCTGGCTCAGGTACAGGATTAACTCCTAATTTATTTAGCAATGCTATTGGAAGCAATGCGACTTCATTAGGCTGTTACGTTACTTTACAAACCTATAATGGTATGTGGGGCTATTCTTTGAAGCTAGATGGTTTAGAAAACGACAAGAACTCCAATGCTTTGAAAAGAAATATTGTGGTTCATTCATCAAAAAGGATGTACAGTAAATTCAGTTGGGGATGCTTTTCCGTTCCGGACTGTAATGCAAATAAACTAATTGACCTGATAAAAAATGGTTCACTCCTTTATGCCTATCAATAAAAAAAGCCTCTAGATTGAGGCTTGTTACATTTTTATCTGATGTGAAAATTAGTCTTTTCTCCATTTTTTTGATTCCTCAAAAACATGTTCTAAAATAGCTGCTTCTCTTTCATCAAAGTCAACATTTCTTCGAGCCATTACTAATCGAGCCGTTTCAAAAGCTTTTTTGGTTATGTAAGTAGTAAAACCCGAAGCGCCACCCCAAGAAAAACTCGGCACAAAATTACGAGGAAATCCGCTTCCAAAAATATTGGCGCTTACCCCTATTACCGTTCCTGTATTGAACATGGTATTAATTCCGCACTTGCTATGATCCCCCATCATCAATCCACAAAACTGAAGTCCTGTTTTAGCAAAACCTTCGGTTTCATAACTCCACAATTTCACTTCTTCGTAATTGTTTTTCAGGTTCGAATTATTACTGTCCGCACCAATATTACACCATTCGCCAAGAACAGAATTTCCTAAAAACCCATCGTGTCCTTTATTCGAATAACTAAATAAAACAGCGTTATTTACTTCTCCGCCAATTCTGGAATACGGACCTACAGTTGTTGCTCCATATATCTTAGCTGCCATTTTTACTGTTGCATTTTCGCACAAGGCAAATGGACCTCTAATTACGGTGCCTTCCATAATTTCAGCATCTTTGCCAATATAAATTGGACCCGTAGAAGCATTCAAAGTAACAAACGCTAACTTAGCTCCTTCTTCTATAAATATATTTTCCGGTGCAATTACATTAACGCTTTTTGGAATGGGTTGCGATTTTCTATCTTCGGTTAAGAATTCAAAATCCTCTCGTATTGCTGCATCATTTTTGGAAAAAATATCCCAAGTATGTTCCACAGTTAAGCAATCATCTTGATATTCTATTATTTCATACGTATCAAAATCTACTTCTTCCTGATCTTCATTAGTATGAAAAGCAATTACTTCGTCACCTTTGAAAATAGCCTGATTTGATTCTAAATTACTAACCATTTCAGCCAAAACATCGTTAGGAAGAAAGGAAGCATTTATCATTACATTTTCTTCTAACTCTACCATTGGAAATTTTTCGGACAGATATTCCTCTGTCAATGTAGTTGTGGTAGAACCCAAACGCATTTCCCATTTTTGACGAATAGTCATAATTCCAATAAGGATATCCGCAACGGGACGCGTGAAAGTAAAAGGCAATAATGCATTTCGAGCAGGACCGTCAAAAAGTATGTAATTCATAAAATTGTTTATTTGTTGATTCGGTTATTTGTTGATTCGAAAATTAATTTTATCAATCTACCGTTTTAATAATATTGACACCAAAGTTACAAAGTTTTCAAATAGATAAAAATAAAAAAAGCCTCCCAAATGGAAGGCTTTACTGTATTTGAAAACAAGTTAAAATTATTTAACGTGTTTAGCGTATTTAGTTTTGAATTTATCGATACGTCCTGCAGTATCAATAAGTTTAGATTTACCTGTGTAAAAAGGGTGTGAAGTTCTAGAGATCTCCATTTTTACAACTGGGTATTCAACACCATCAACTGTTAATGTTTCTCTTGTATCTGCAGTAGATTTAGTAATAAAAACTTCGTCATTTGACATGTCTTTAAATGCAACTAATCTGTAATTTTCTGGGTGAATTCCTTTTTTCATCTTGTTAATCTTTTTTATTTGTTAATTACAACTTGTTTTGAAGCTTTTCTTCTAACAGAAAAGGTATAAACTCATTATAACTTTTTGTTTTACATTATTATTTTGAGTTTGCAAATTTACAATTTTTTTCCAATAATCAAATCTTTGCATCACTTTTTTTATATAATCGTAAAAAGCGATTTTTATCCTCGAATATATTGGGAATTGCTATATTTGTGGATTAATAAATAAACAGCTACTAATGGTTAATGAAATTATAAAAAGAAACGGAATTACATTTGGGATAATTACAGGAGTAATATTATCGTTAATTACTGCTTTAATGTATGCAGTAGACATAGAATTATTCATTGCTTGGTGGACTACCCTTTTAAGCTTTTCTGTTTTTATCATTGTTCCAATTCTATCGCTTTCTAAAACAAAAAAAGAATTAAACGGCATATTCCCTTTTAAAGAAGCTTTTACTACCTATTTTATTACAGCTGCTATTGGGGTACTTATTTCTCTCGCTTTTAAAATCATTTTATTCAATTTCATAGATCCATCAGTAAAAACTGCTTTACTGGATTTAACCATAAAATATTTGATTAGCACTTCTGAAAAATTTGGAGTAGCTGCATCTTCTTTAAATGAAACCATTTTAAAACTAAAAGAAACAGATCCTTATTCCATCGTTGAACAATTAAAAGGGTCTATTTTCAACCTCTTTTTTTGCGCTATATTAGGATTGATTATGGCCGCATTTTTTAAAAGTAAATCTTCATCACAAGAATAAACAGGAATGAATTTATCTATACTCATACCACTTCTTAACGAAGAGGAATCACTTAAGGAACTTTACACTTGGATCATTAAAGTGATGCAAGTGAATAATTACACCTATGAAATCATTTTTCTGGACGACGGAAGTACGGATGATTCCTGG
Organism: Flavobacterium cryoconiti; assembly: GCF_048158645.1. Lineage (NCBI taxonomy): Bacteria > Pseudomonadati > Bacteroidota > Flavobacteriia > Flavobacteriales > Flavobacteriaceae > Flavobacterium > Flavobacterium cryoconiti. The sequence goes on from NZ_JBLNKW010000012.1 coordinate 109,352, forward strand.
GCTATTATTGAACAATTTGCAAATGAAAACCCTCATGTGAAAGGCGTTCGTTTCATGAAAAATTTTGGAAAATCACAAGCCCTACATGCTGGTTTTGCAAAAGCCAAAGGCGATGTCATCATCACTATGGATGCCGACTTACAAGACAGTCCAGAAGAAATTCCCGGATTGTATGAAATGATTGTCAATGGTAAATTTGATTTGGTTTCCGGTTGGAAAAAGAAACGTTACGACTCCGTAGTTGCTAAAAACTTACCTTCAAAATTATTTAATTGGGCAGCCAGAAAAACTTCAGGGGTTGAATTGAATGATTTTAATTGCGGACTGAAAGCTTACAAAAATGTAGTGGTGAAAAACATTGAAGTTTCGGGTGAAATGCACCGATACATTCCGGTTTTGGCAAAAAATGCCGGTTTTGGCAAAATTGGCGAAAAAGTAGTACAACATCAAGCCAGAAAATATGGTGAAACTAAATTTGGAATGGAACGTTTCATTAATGGTTTTCTCGATTTGATTACCATTTGGTTTCTTTCTCGTTTTGGGAAAAGACCAATGCACTTATTCGGAGCCATGGGCTCATTAATGTTTATAATTGGTTTTTTATTGGCGGGTTATATTGGTGTTTCAAAACTGTACCATATGTATAATGGCATGACCTATAATTTAGTAACCAGTAATCCTTGGTTCTATATTGCTTTAACAACCATGGTATTAGGTACCCAATTATTTTTGGCCGGATTTCTTGGCGAAATAATTTTGCGAACAAAAAACAATGAAGAGCGTTATAAAGTTTCAACTGAAGTTAATTTTTTATAATTTTCACTCAAGATTAAAAAAAACACGAATTTAATGTAAATTGTATTGTTTGATTTTGCAAATTGCATATCCGGAGAATTACTGAAATTTACGTGAACTATTTCTCATCAGGACACAAACTAGCCCTGATAGCAGCGACATCCTTTTTCTTTTTTCAAGAAAAAGATACAGCGGATAGCAGGAATAGCTCCTAAAAAAATTAATTTAATTTACCGAAGCAACTATATTAAAATTTTAAACTAAGAATTTAAAACCTAAAAACATACAAAAATGGATATCAAACAAAACATTTTGGATGCAGTAAATGAATGGCTTACTCCAACATTTGACACAGCAACACAGGAAGCAATCAAAGAATTAATGACTACTTCACCAAAAGAACTGGAAGAAAGTTTTTATAAAAATCTTGAATTTGGAACTGGTGGAATGCGCGGTATAATGGGCGTAGGAAACAATCGCATCAATAAATACACCTTAGGAAAAAGCACACAAGGTCTTTCGGATTATTTGCATACATCATTTCCTAATCAACCCATAAAAGCTGTTATTGCTTATGATTGTCGTCATAATAGTGACACTTTAGCTAAATTAGTTGCAGATGTTTTCTCTGCAAATGGCATTCATGTTTATTTATTTTCTAGTTTGAGACCAACACCAGAATTGTCATTTGCCCTAAAATATTTAGGCTGCCAATGCGGAATTGTTCTTACTGCTTCTCACAACCCACCGGAATATAATGGTTACAAAGTGTACTGGGAAGATGGTGGCCAAATTGTTCCGCCAGAAGATGAAGGAATCATTAATGTTATTGAAAATTTAAATTACGATCAAATCAAATTTACTGCAAATGAAGATTTGATAGAATACATAGATACCGAAGTTGACGAAGCTTTTATTAAATCAACTATCGAAAATGCCAGTTTTGGCACTCCAGCTGAAGCCAAAGAAAACTTAAATATTGTTTTTACTTCTTTGCACGGTACATCAATTACACTTGTTCCAGATACTTTTGCGCAAGCTGGTTATCCTAACGTGCATATTGTTGAAGAACAAAGGGTTCCAAATGGTGATTTTCCAACAGTAAAATCTCCTAATCCAGAAGAACCGGAAGCACTGGCAATGGCATTGGCATTAGCGGATAAAACAAATTCTGATATTGTAATTGGTACTGATCCAGATTGCGATCGATTAGGTGTTGCTGTTCGAAATAATGAAGGACAAATGACTTTGTTGAACGGAAATCAGACCATGATTTTGATGACCGCTTTTTTATTGGAAGAATGGAAAAAAGCAGGAAAAATCAATGGGAAACAATTTGTAGGTTCGACTATCGTTTCAACACCTATGATTATGGAATTGGCATCGGCTTATGGGGTACAATTTAAAGTGGGTTTGACCGGTTTTAAATGGATTGCCAAAATGATAAAAGATTTCCCGGAACTAAAATTCATCGGTGGTGGTGAAGAAAGTTTTGGATATATGGTTGGCGATGCGGTTCGTGATAAAGATGCCGTAGCAGCAACTTTATTAATTTGCGAAGTTGCGGCTCAGGCCAAAGCCAAAGGAAGTACTGTTTATAAAGAATTATTAAAACTTTATGTAGCACATGGTTTTTACAAGGAACATTTGATTTCTATCACTAAAAAAGGAATGGAAGGCTTAGCCGAAATCAATCAGATGATGATTTCTTTACGTGAAAATCCTGTAAAAGAAATTAACGGACAAAGAGTAATCATGTTAGAAGATTACAAATCATCTGTTGCCAAAAACTTACTAACCGGCGAAGAAGAAATCATGGATATGCCAAAAGCAGATGTTTTGATTTATTATACGGAAGACGGGTCAAAAATTTGCGCCAGACCTAGTGGAACTGAACCTAAAATAAAATTCTATATCAGTGTAAATACAGCATTGGATGCTGTTGAAAATTTCTCTAAGGTGGAAGCTGTTTTAAATGAAAAAATAAAAAACATTATCGCTGCCATGCAATTGAATTAATTGAATGCAAATAAATTTTTCTGACAGACCCGACAGGCTTTAAAAATCTTGTCGGGTCTTAATGGTAAAAAACAACATAAATGATCAATTTTAAAAAAATATTCCCTTTTATAATTCCGTATAAAAAGTATGCGTATCTAAACATATTTTTCAATGTTTTATATGCTCTTTTCAGTACACTTTCTTTTGTATCTCTAATTCCTATGATGCAGGTTTTATTCGACCAAACCAAAAGAAATACAGTAATTCCAACTTACAAAGGAATTTGGGAACTTAAAAAATATGGCGAAGATTATCTAAGCTATTATATTACCAATACAACTGATACTTTTGGAGTAGGCCATACCCTATCTATTATGGTTGCTGTGATTATTGTAATCTTCTTACTAAAAAATCTCAGTGATTACATGGCCATGTTTTTCATCACCTTTTTAAGAAATGGTGTCTTGAGAGACATGCGAAATGCGATGTACAAAAAAACCATTGATTTACCGTTAGCCTTTTTTTCAGAGAAAAGAAAAGGAGACGTAATTGCCCGGATTTCAGCAGATGTAAATGAGGTACAAACTTCTTTTCTTTCTATTTTGGAACTTATTGTAAAAGAACCGCTAACCATTATTTTTACCATTACCACCATGTTTACCATAAGTATGAAACTGACACTTTTTGTGTTTATTTTCATTCCGGTTTCGGGTTATGTGATTTCATTGATAGGAAAGCAATTGAAAAAGAAATCAACCAAAGCACAACAAGAACAAGGTATCTTTTTATCTACTATTGAAGAAACTTTAGGCGGATTGAAAGTGGTAAAAGGATACAATTCTGAGCGTTATTTCAATCGCATTTTTCAAGAATCGACGCAACGCTTTTTTACATTATCTAATAGCATTGGCAATCGCCAAAATCTAGCTTCTCCAGCCAGTGAGTTTATGGGAATTATGGTAATTGCTATTTTACTTTGGTATGGCGGACACATGGTTTTGATTGAAAAAACTTTGAACGGAGCATCGTTTATTGCTTATATGGGATTAGCGTATAACATTCTTACACCCGCAAAATCAATATCGAAAGCCTCGTATGCTGTAAAAAGAGGAAATGCTGCTGCAGAACGCGTTTTGGAAATTCTGGACCAGGAAAACACCATTAAAAGCAAGGTAAATGCTATCAAGAAGGATTCGTTTGACACTAACATAGTTATTAAAGACATTAACTTTAAATACGAAGACGAGAATGTTTTAAAGCATTTTTCATTGGAAGTAAAAAAAGGACAAACTGTAGCATTAGTTGGTCAATCAGGAAGTGGAAAAAGTACCATTGCTAATTTATTAACTCGTTTTTATGACGTAAATGAAGGGACAATTTCTATTGATGGAGTTGATATAAAGGAGATGAATATCCATTCGCTGCGTGACTTAATGGGATTGGTTACCCAAGACAGCATTTTATTTAACGATACCATAAAAGCAAATATTTCCCTTGGCAAACATAGCGCAACAGACGATGAAATCATTGAAGCACTGAAAATTGCCAATGCATATGAATTTGTGAACGAGCTACCGTTAGGAATTCACACTAACATTGGCGACAGCGGAAACAAACTTTCCGGTGGACAAAAACAACGTTTATCAATTGCAAGAGCCGTTTTGAAAAACCCTCCAATTATGATTCTGGATGAAGCAACTTCAGCATTAGATACTGAAAGCGAGAAGTTTGTACAGGTGGCTCTGGAAAACATGATGCAAAACCGAACTTCCATTGTTATTGCTCACCGTCTTTCTACCATTCAAAAAGCAGATTTGATTGTAGTGATGCAAAAAGGAAAAATTGTGGAACAAGGCAAACACGAAGAGCTAATTGCGTTAAATGGAACTTATAACAAATTAGTAACCATGCAATCATTCGAATAGTGGTTAAAGAATGGTACTTTTATGTTTTAATGTGCGTAAAATCTTAAAGCTAAAAAATGTATCTTAATAACACAAACATAAAACTTCCAGAAGATCCAAATACTATTGTTTGGAAATACCTTGACTTGTCTAAGTTTCTTGACTTGTTAATGTCTCAAAAGCTTTTTATGTCACGGTCTGATAAATTTGAGGATCAATATGAAGGTACTTTTAGCGAACCCACATTTGAAGAAATAAAAAAACTATCGATTGATAATCCTGAATTTCTCAATTTTTACAAAACACATCGGGAAAAAGTAGCCATTAGCAGTTGGCATATCAACGAATACGAATCCTTTGCGATGTGGCAAATTTTCACGCAAAACAGCGAAGGATTGGCAATTCAATCCACGATTGGGAGATTACAAAATGCACTTCATCCTGAGGTTAATTTCAATCAATACATTGGAGAAGTAAATTATATCGACTACAAAAAGGAGTACATCCCCTTTGATGATATGTTCTTTCCTTTTTTATTCAAAAGAAAGAGTTTTCAATACGAACGGGAAGTACGTATCATTTCGGATGTTGCTGACAATACTATTAAAATCAACGATGGACTTAAAATCAATGTTGACATCAACGAACTCATTGAAAAGATATACATTCATCCAAAATCCGAAAACTGGTACAAAAACCTCGTTATTCAATTAGTAAAACAATTAGGGTTCGATTTTACAATTGAAAAATCTGATTTAGAAAGTGATATTTTAATTTAGGTTTTAAACCGGTTTGTAACTAACGATTTTCCATTGTTTATTTGACAAATCAACATAGTTATAATGCACTACATCCATTTTATCAAATTGCCCATTTTTATTGGTATCTTCAACGGTTCTAAAATACAACCGGTTAGTAGATTCTATCAAATTCCAATCGATTAATTCTTGATAACTATCCGATAATTTAGTCAATTTATCTCCGCTAATTTCACTAAGATACAAAGCCTTAATATCACTCGTATCAAGTTTCCCATCTTTATTGGTATCCATATCAACCATCGTATAAACCATGATTTGATTTTTAGTTTTATCAGCAACTGATTTTAAATACGTTGCAGTTTGAATCAAAACAGGCTCATCTGTCAATGCTTTTATAGAATCTGAACCTATTTTTTGAAACTTTATGTTTTGTAAAAAACCAGTGATTTCATTTTCTCCATAATTAGATATAGTAAAACTCAAATCATTCACACTGGAAGATCCGTATCTTGTTTTTATTCCTCTTTCACGAATGCTCAAATCGCCTACGGGATGAATCAAATAATTAGTTCCTTCCATATGAATAGGCAAATCAGCTATTTCTATATCAGTAGAATCAATTTTGGCAATTTCTTTTCCTTTATTTGCGCCACCGTAAATTACTTTTGGTTTTTCGGCGTCTTCTTTGCAACTGGTTAAAAGTAGAACTGAAAGTCCTAATAATGCTATATGTAATTTTTTCATGATGATGTCTTATTAAAAAATAAATTCAAATGTAATCATTTTTAAAAATGCTCGTGGCATTCTGCAAATGATTTATGATTTAGAAATCTTTCTATCTTTTATAAAAAACGTTTCTAATTCTTTTCTATTATAATTTTGCGCTCAATTTTATATTAAAAACCCTTGTGGTCATATAATTAGGAATGGCATATTGATTTTTTGAATACACATCCCGAACCCAAGTATTGGTAATCGCATTTTGATTGTCAAAAAGATTAAAAATTTCTAATCCTATAGCCAGCTCCTTGAAGCTTTTAAACCAATTGCTATTTCCTGTACCATTATCTATAAGTACTTTAGAAAAACCAACATCCGCTCGGCGATAATCCCTTAATCTGTTTTGATACAAATAAGGATCTGCATACGAAGGCGAACCTCCTGGCAAACCTGTATTGTAAACTAAATTCAGGTATATTTTTACACTTGGAATATTAGGCATGAAATCCTGAAACAAAAGCCCAAATTTCAATCTTTGGTCGGTAGGCCTTGCTATGTATCCTTTGTTATTGCTGTTTTCTTCCGTCTTCAAATATCCAAAACTAAACCACGATTCTGTTCCGGGAACAAATTCGCCATTTAAACGAACGTCCAGTCCTTGTGCATATCCTTTAGCATTATTATTAGCCGCATAACGTATGCGAACATTATCAATGGTATAGGTATTTACATCCGCCAATGATTTATAATACAATTCTGAAACCAGTTTAAAAGGACGATTCCACATCTTGAAACTGTAATCATTACTCAAAACGAAATGAATGGATTGTTGCGCTTTAACATTTGGTTGCACTACTCCATCAGCATCTCTAAGCTCTCTATAAAATGGCGGTTGGTGGTACAAACCTCCCGAAATCCTGAAAACCATATCCTTTTCCCAATTTGGTTTTATGGCAAATTGCGCTCTTGGACTAAAAGTAACTTGAGATTTACCCATTACATTATCTCCTGAAACTTCCCAGTTATGCATTCGCACTCCCGCATTATACCAAACTTCACTTGAACCTAAATTCCCTTTTCTACTCCATTGTGCATACCCAGAAAATCTATTAATCGTATTGAAATTAGTGGCTCTCACGTTTTGATAAGGCACTAAAGGCCCTGTGTAAGAAATGTACGGTTGATCATTTTTAGGCAAAATGACGATTGGTGGATTTATAGAAAATCCTGCCGAATCAATTACTTCCCACTCCACTATTCTATCCCGAATGGATTCTCGAGTGTATTTTACTCCCCATTCGAATTGGTTTTCTTTCCAATCGTGGAATCCTTTTACTTCCGTATTGATAATTAGTGCATCTAAATCATTTCGTGCGTGATTAAGCTGTGAACCAATTCCTCTTGTAAAAGAAACATCGCCATACGTATCTGAACCGATATTGGCATCGACTTCACCCAAGCGATATTGCGCAAAAACATCAAAATGTTCCTGTTCCAAAGTATGAAAAACGGATCCGATAAATTTCAATGTAAAATTACTCGAAGCCTTAAAAGTTGTTTTTATTGCTCCAAAATAAGTATTGTATTTATCTTTTTCCTGACCTTCATAATAAATTGAAAGTGCCATAGGATTATCAATAGTTCCAAAATTAGTTTGGCGTGTCAATGGCTGATATTGGTATTTATTTTGAGAAATGTTTCCTAAAAAACTCCATTGCCATTTGGCCGAAGCCTGATAATTAATATTTGTTTGAATATCAGCAAATGTTGGTGTGAAATTCGTTTGTGTTTCTTGGCTTTTCACCAAAAGACTATTGTTACGATACCGAACTCCCGTTACTGCCGACCATTTTTTATTCTTGGAAACGGCATCTACGGACAGGCTTCCACCAAGAAAACTCGCTTCAAGATTGGCACCAAATTTCACAGGTTTTCTATAGGTAATATCCAACACCGAAGATAATTTATCTCCGAATTTCGCCTGAAAACCTCCAGCAGAAAAATCAATATTTTGAACCAAATCAGTATTCGTAAAACTCAATCCTTCTTGCTGCCCTGAACGAATTAGAAATGGACGATATACTTCGATTTCATTGACATAAACTAAATTTTCATCATAATTCCCGCCACGAACAGCGTATTGTGTGCTGAGCTCATTATTAGAATTTACTCCTGGTAAAGTTTTCAATATATTTTCGATACCTGCATTGGCCCCGGGAATTTTTCGAATCACTTCAGGTTCAATTGTGGTAATTCCTTGTACTCGCTTTTTGTTTTTTGCAATAACGATAACTTCGCCCATCTGTTCCTCATGGTCATTCATTACCAAATTGAATTCATAGTCTTCATTTGATTTTAAAACAATCGAAACAGTTGTCTTTTTTAAAGAAACATGCGTAAAAACAACCACTAGTTTTTGATTAGCAGGAACAGCCAAATCAAAAAAACCATTTGTATTAGATTGAGTTGTTTTACCAAGACAGAAAACATTTACGTTATCTACGGGTTGGTTATTTTTATCAAGAATAATTCCTTTGATTCTGGCTGATTGGGCTGATGCAACAAGTCCAACACAGAAACAAAAGAAAACAAGTAATAATTTATTAGTACTCAAATGGTTTGTTTTTTATTTTTTTTGGCTTCTAAAAAAACGAGTTTCAAAGATAGTCGAATTTCCTACATTATCAATCACAACCACTTTTAAATCATTGGCACCTTCGGCTACAATTCCATCATTGAAATTGTGAATTATTTTTTTAGTTTTATTGTCATATTCGAATAAAATCCAGTTTCCATTCAAATAACCATTATACGATTTTATACCTGACAAACTATCATTTATAGTAAGTTGAATCGTCTTTTGATCACTCAGCCATTTTCCTTCAATAGGTTTCGCTATAGCAATTTTAGGAGCTATAGTGTCCATAATCAATGCATATTTCCCTAAAGTTTTCACTTTTGTATTAAAAACATTCTCTTTCTTATAGGTTGAATTGTAAGTTACTTTTTGACCTTCGATTAAACCTATAAATATTTTTTCTCTTTGCGTTTCTGTATATTTATTGTCTTCTATGGAAATTGTAAAATTAGTATGCGCTGGAACTGTATCATCATGAAGATATAAAGTATCATTTTTTACATCAAAATTCATATCAAAATCCTCATAAAAAGTTCCTGCAGGAAAGAAAACAGACATATTTTCTTTAGCAAAATTACTGTCTTTGTTTGCCCTTACAAAATAGTTAGAAACAACGGGTTCCTTCTCTATAATAGTGGATAATAAATCATATTGTATTGGAATAGAAACAGTGCTTTTATTGCCATTAAAATCTGAAACTTCAACACGATAAACTGAGGATAAATTAGGAGTTACAGTAACAACTCCGTTATTATCATCAGACTGAATAATACTTAATCCGTATTTGTTTTTCATAAATAACTTCTGAACTCTTTGTTGCGTTTTCTTATATTTTGAATAATCGATAAGTGCATTTACATAGCGCATTTCATCAAAAGAATACGTGTCGAATTGATACCCAAAAGTTGGTTTTCCATTAGAAAAAGATTGTACTTTGAAAACGCCGTTTTTATTAAAGGAAACATCATCGTAATCAAATGTGTTAATACCAAATCCAATTTTTCCATTGGCAACAACCTTTTCAGATAAATAAGTACCATCTTTCTGCAATGACAAATTAAGTAATAAGGGACGCTTGGAATGATTCACGGATGTTTTAGTCTCCAATGGATATACATAAACGCCTGAAATGGTAGGCTTTTTAGTATCCTTAATGCTTTTATCAAATCCGAAAAACATAGGATTAATAATTTTTTCTGTTTTAGTATCTCTAATTTCAAAATGCAAGTGTGGCCCCTCAGAACCGCCTGTATTTCCTGAAAAAGCAATTATTTGCCCTTTTTTAACAATCAGTTCATCTGATTTAGGAAACAACTCTATTTCAAAAGATTTTAAGGCATAATGAGCTTTTTTAATATACTCTTCAATAAGTCCATTTGCTATTTGTAAATGCCCATATACGGAAGTATATCCATTAGGATGGGTAATATAAATAGCCTTTCCGTTACCAAAAGTAGAAATTTTGATTCTTGATATATACCCATCGGCAACAGCGTAAACTTTCAATCCTTCTTTCTGCAATGTTTTTAAATCAAAGCCAGCATGAAAATGATTGGGTCTTAATTCTCCGAAATTCCCTGAAAGTTGCATTGGGATATCAAGTGGAGAGCTGAAATAATCTTTGGGATATTCGACCTGAGCAAAAAGAGGACTGCAAAAAAATATAAGAAATATAAAAATTTTCATGGGTTTCATTTTTGCTAAGATAAAAAAAAGTAGTTAATAAAAAATTCATAAAAGAAATCAAATCACAACGTATTGAATTACATATAATTGATTTTTTTAATGTAAAAAAATCAATAAAATATTGTAATAATAAAAAGGAATACTAACTTTGTAAGATTAAGTAATGAATTAGAATTAATAATGAGTGTAATTGCAGAAATAATTGATACTCTTGAAAATAAGGTTGAAAAACTTTTTATTAAATTAAAGAGTTTGGAGAAAATCAATCAAGATTTAAAGGTTGAATTAACAAAATCTGCACAAATCATACAAACTCAACATCAAGAGATTGAAGCGCTAAAAACGCAATATGAAACACTCAAAATTGCTAATACATTATTAGGCAGTGACGATAATAAAAGAGATACAAAGCTTAAAATAAATTCATTAATTCGCGAAATTGATTACTGTATAGCACAACTATCAGATTAATAAAAGATATGGACGATAAGCTTAAAATTAAAATATCAATCGCAGACAGAGTTTACCCGTTAACGGTAGAATTGTCTCAGGAAGAAGGACTTAGAAGCGCCTCAAAGAAAATTGATGTGATGATAAAGCAATTTGAAGAAAATTATGCTGTTCGTGACAAGCAAGATGTTTTAGCCATGTGCGCTTTACAATTTGCTTCTCAAGTAGAACAAAAACAAATTGATAATGCAATTGATGGTGAAGCGACCATTGAAAGATTAAAAAAAATCAATGCGGTTTTAGATCAATATCTCGATAATTAAACGTTCTTTACAAAGACTAAGATACTGCCTACATTAGTTCATATTTGGTAAACTCAACACTAACAATTTAGAATGAGCAAATCATCACTACTAAAGCATGCCACGCTCCGGCGAGGAAACTTGAACAGTGAGTTAGCTCAAAACTTGTCTTTCCGAGTTTATTCAAGCAACCTAATGTAGGCTTTTTTATATATAAATTTTAACAAACATGGACAACATATTAACGATCATTATTACTGGTTTTATAGGTATTGCAGGAGGTTTTGGGATAGCCAAAATAATAGAAAAAAGCAATATTTCTAACTTAATTAAAAATGCAAAAAAAGAAGCGTCATCAATTTTAAAAGATGCTAACCTTGAAGCCGAAAACATAAAAAAAGATAAAATTCTTCAAGCTAAAGAAAAATTTATCGAATTGAAATCGGAGCATGAGCAAGTAATTCTTTCTCGTGACAAAAAAGTAGCAGAAATAGAAAAAAGAGTTCGTGACAAAGAATCTCAAATTTCTAATGAATTGTCTAAAGCGAAAAAAGTTAATGATGATTTTGAATCAAAAACTTTAGAGTACACTACTAAAATAGAAGTTTTAGATAAAAGACAAGCTGAAGTAGATAAATTACATAAAAGCCAATTGCAACAATTGGAAGTCATCTCTGGCCTATCAGCTGAGGAAGCTAAAAATCAATTGGTAGAAGGATTAAAAGCTGAAGCTAAAAGCAAAGCAATGTCTCATATACAAGACACGATTGAAGAAGCTAAATTGACAGCTCAACAAGAAGCAAAGAAAATTATCATCAACACGATTCAAAGAGTTGGAACAGAAGAAGCAGTAGAAAACTGTGTATCTGTTTTCAATATTGAATCTGATGACGTAAAAGGTAGAATCATTGGTCGTGAAGGTAGAAATATTCGTGCCCTTGAAGCTGCAACCGGAGTTGAAATCATTGTAGATGATACACCTGAGGCTATAATTCTTTCTTGTTTTGATCCTGTACGTAGAGAAATCGCACGTTTGGCATTACACAAACTGGTAACTGACGGAAGAATTCACCCAGCACGTATTGAAGAAGTTGTTGCTAAAACAGCAAAACAAATTGATGATGAAATCATAGAAGTTGGTAAACGTACCGTTATTGATTTAGGAATTCATGGATTACACCCTGAATTGATTAAAGTTGTGGGACGTATGAAATACCGTTCTTCTTATGGACAAAATTTACTGCAACACTCTCGCGAAGTTTCTAAGCTTTGTGGAATCATGGCAGCTGAACTTGGTTTAAATGTTAAACTGGCTAAAAGAGCAGGTTTATTACACGATATTGGTAAAGTTCCAGATGCAGAAAGTGATTTACCTCACGCTTTATTAGGAATGCAATGGGCTGAAAAATACGGTGAAAAAGAAGAAGTTTGTAACGCCATTGGAGCACACCACGATGAGATAGAAATGAAATCATTGTTATCACCGATTATTCAGGTTTGTGATGCTATTTCAGGGGCAAGACCAGGTGCGAGAAGACAAGTATTAGATTCTTACATCCAACGTTTAAAAGACTTAGAAGAAGTAGCTTACGGATTTAGCGGTGTAAAAAATGCTTATGCTATTCAAGCCGGTAGAGAACTTCGTGTTATTGTAGAAAGCGAAAAAGTTTCTGATGAAAATGCAGCAAATTTATCTTTTGAAATATCACAAAAAATTCAAACAGAAATGACTTATCCTGGTCAAGTTAAAGTAACTGTGATCAGAGAAACAAGAGCAGTGAATATTGCGAAATAGTCCCCTCCCGACCTCCCCAAAGGGTAGAAGCCTTTATACTTAAAAAAAATGATTAGCCTCAAGCTAATCATTTTTTTTGTTTTACCCCTCCCCTTCGGGGAGGCTGGGAGGGGATTTTTTTCTGGGATGAAAAGTGTTAATTACTTCGGTCAAAAACTTTCGATCAAGATGAACATAAATCTCTGTTGTAGTTATCGATTCATGTCCCAGCATTAATTGAATGGAGCGTAAATCGGCTCCGTTTTCCAGAAGATGCGTAGCAAAAGAATGTCGCAAGGTATGCGGACTGATATTTTTATTTAAATCTATTTTAGTGGCTAAATCTTTAATAATCGTAAAAATCATGGCTCGTGTCAATTGATTTCCTCTTCGATTTAAGAACAACGTATCTTCAAATCCCTTTTTAATATTCAAATGGATTCTCATCGTATTTTTATAAATTTGAATGTATTTTTGAGTTAAATTTCCAATAGGCACAAACCGTTGCTTATTCCCTTTTCCTGTGATTTTAATAAAACCCTCCTCAAAAAACAAATCGGAAATTTTTAAAGCTGTCAATTCAGAAACTCGCAATCCACAACCATAAAGGGTTTCAAGCATGGCGCGATTGCGTTCTCCTTCATTAGTGGTTAAATCAATTGCTGAAATAAGATTATCAATTTCAGCAACAGATAACGTATCTGGAAGTTTTCGGCCCGTTTTAGGTGTTTCAATTAATTCTAAAGGATTAGTATCCCGAAAGTCTTCAAATATTAAATAACCAAAAAAACTTTTAAGCCCCGAAATGATTCTGGCTTGTGAACGCGGATTAACTTGTTTTGAAACATCATAAATAAACTGCTGAATGGTTTCGTCATCAATATGTATTGGAGATATAACAATTCCATTATTTTCCAGAAAAAGACACAAACGTTCTATATCGAAAGAATAATTTTCAATAGTATTCTTTGACAAACCCCGTTCAATTTTCAAATAAGACTGATAGCTTTTTATATAGGTATTCCAATTCATATCCCAAAGTAAAGCATTTTTTTGACATAAAAAACCTCCCAATTGGGAGGTTTCTGATATTGTAATTTTAAAATATTAGAAGTGTAATACAAAACCAATTAACCCTTGAAAAGCATTATCAGCTTTGTTATTGTCAAGGGTCGCATTATAACGAATTGCAGGCTCAATTGAAACATTGTCTCCAATAAATAAAGCATACCCCCCTTGAAAACCAATCCAGTTGGCATTATTTCCGCTTCCTGAAGTACCAGTAAAATCAATACCTACAGGAAACTGACTTACGATGTAATACTTAACTCCTATTTTATAACTAAAAGGATTATAACCATCACCATCGTCTGAGTAACCTAAACCTGCTTTTATTGCTAAATCTTTTATAACAAAATATCCTCCTTCTAAACCAACTGACCAAGCGGTGTTTCCTCCATCAACAGATAGTAAGGAAAACGAAGTATTTCCGGTAGCCCATGAACCAGTATTAGCTTCAATTAACCATTTTCCTTCTGCAGTTTGACCACCGCCATTACTCATTTTTTTGTCTTGAGCATTCACAAATCCAAATGCGAATACCATCACTACTGATAAAATAATTTTTTTCATGATTTATCATTTAAAATTTATATACCCAAAGTTAGAAAAATCAACAATCGCATCAGATTTTACGCCAAAAAACTCGTTGATTGCCAAATTAATCCGTTTAAAAACAACAAAATAAGATTTAACTCATTGATTTTTAATTAATTATAAACTAGTCGATACTTATTAAAAACTTAAAAACACCTTTCTCTTGAATCAAAAACTAAGTAAATATTATAAGTAATAAACATAAAAGTGTAATATTTCTTTACTTTAAGAGTTTTACTTTGTACATTCAAATTAAGGACAATAATTAAATATCAATATTATGAAAAAGACAATCTTAGTTACCGTTTTACTTCTAGCTATTTCAAGTAATATGCAAGCTCAATTAGTTAAGTTTGGAATAAAAGCTGGTTTAAATTATGCAAATCAAACTGGGTCAGATATCACGATTAACAATTCTAATTATAGCACTTCAGCTATTACGAGTTATCATGCCGGTTTAATCGCAGAAATTAAAATTATCGATAGTTTTTCCATACAGCCCGAATTACTATACTCAACCCAAGGAGCAACTTACAAAAATGCCTTTGAAGAATTTAAAAATGAATTGGGCTATTTATCAATCCCTGTTTTGGCAAAAATCAATTTGAATAAAGTAGTTAGCCTTGAACTAGGTCCACAGGCTTCCTTTTTATTGAGTGAAAGGAATAATTTTGATGTCAAAGATGCAAATACTTTTGATTTTGCAGTTGTTGGAGGTTTAGGTCTAAACATTACAAACCATTTTTTCATACAAGGACGTTATGGTTTAGGATTAACAGATGCCTCAAAGGATGCAGAAGTTAAAAACTCTGTTGTCCAAGTTTCAGCAGGTTTTAAATTCTAAGAAAATTAAAATAAATTTAGTAGAACCGTTCCATAAATTGGAACGGTTTTTTTATTTTTACCAAAATAACAATTATGAAAATAAGTATCATCAACGGACCAAATCTTAATCTTCTTGGGAAACGTGAGCCAGAAGTTTACGGCAGCCTAACTTTCGAAGAGTATTTTACTACTTTACAAATAAAATTTCCTGCAATAGAATTCACTTATTATCAAAGTAACATTGAAGGTGAATTAATTGATAAAATTCAGGAATTTGGTTTTTCTTATGATGGCATAATTTTAAATGCCGGAGCTTACACCCATACTTCTATAGGAATTGGAGATGCAATAAAAGCGATTACGACTCCAGTAATTGAGGTACATATTTCGAATACTTTTTCACGTGAAAGTTTCCGTCATCAATCGTATATTTCAGGAAATGCTAAAGGTGTTATTCTTGGATTTGGATTAAAAAGTTATGAATTAGCAGTACAGTCTTTTTTGTAGTTTAAAAGAATAATCAAACAATATATTATAAACAAAAGGCACAAAAAATTTGTGCCTTTTGTCTATTGTCAAATTCATGAATTTGGTTCCACATGAATCAAAACGTGGCCTAATTCAGGAATTTCTTGCCTTAAAGTATCTTTTAGTTTATGGGCTAAATCATGTCCTTCTCTTACTGAAATGTTAGCATCTACTATAGCATGAAGATCAACATGATATTGCATTCCTGCTTTGCGAATGAAACATTTTTCAGTATCAATAATTCCCTCGACTTGAAACGAAACCTTTCTAATTTCATCAACTAAATCATCGTTCAGATGCTCGTCCATGATTTCTCCAAGTGCGGGTCTAAAAATAAGATAACTGTTATACAATATAAAACCAGAAGCAAAAAGTGCTGCCCAATCATCGGCTGATTCATATCCTTTTCCTAAAATTAATGCAATAGAGATTCCAACAAATGCCGCTACCGATGTTATGGCATCACTTCTATGGTGCCAGGCATCGGCACGTAATGAAGAGCTATTCGTTTCTTTACTGCGTTTCATCACTATACGGAACGAATACTCTTTCCAAATAATTATGGCACCAAGAACATAAAGCGTCCAAGATTCAGGCAATTCATGGGGTGTCCCAATATTATCAATACTTTCATATGCAATAATAGTTGCTGATGTTATCAAAAACCCAACAACTAAAAAAGTTATTAATGGTTCTGCACGACCATGTCCGTAAGGATGATTTTCATCTGCTGGTTTATTAGAATATTTGATTCCGAACAAAACTAAAAAAGAGGAAAAAATATCGGTGGTAGATTCTATTGCATCGGCCACTAAAGCATACGAATTACCAAAAAAACCTGCCAAGCCTTTTATAATTGCCAAACAAATGTTTCCTACTATACTAAAATATGTAGCCTTAATTGCTGTCTGTTCTTTTGACATTGTATTGTGTAATAATGAAATTAAAAATCGTTTAAAAATCCCTTTTTTAAATCTGAATTTACATATTCAAAAAGGAATCCTTAAACGATTATTTTTAATAATTAGAAACTTATGCTCGAATAATATTAGCTCCAATCGCTCTTAAACGTTCGTCTATTCGCTCATAACCTCTATCAATTTGTTCTATATTTTGAATGGTACTTGTTCCTTTAGCTGAAAGGGCAGCAATCAATAAGGAGATTCCAGCGCGAATATCTGGTGAAGACATCGTTGTTGCTTTCAATTGTGATTTAAAATCATGTCCCATAACCACTGCTCTATGCGGGTCACATAACATAATTTTTGCTCCCATGTCGATTAATTTATCTACAAAAAACAATCGGCTTTCAAACATCTTTTGGTGTATCAATACATCTCCTCTTGCTTGTGTTGCCACTACTAAAACAATACTCAATAAATCAGGTGTAAATCCTGGCCAAGGCGCATCAGCAATGGTAAGAATAGAACCATCGATATCCGTTTTCACTTCATATCCATCTTCGTGAGCAGGAATATAAATATCATCTCCTCTTCGTTCCAATGTGATTCCTAATTTTCTAAAAGTATTTGGAATAACCCCAAGATTGTCCCAACTTACATCTTTAATTGTAATTTCACTTCTAGTCATGGCTGCCAATCCAATCCATGAACCAATTTCAATCATATCCGGAAGAATTCTATGCTCACAACCCCCTAGATTTTCAACTCCTTCAATGGTTAATAAATTAGATCCAACACCAGTGATGTTTGCCCCCATGGAGTTCAACATTTTACAAAGTTGTTGCAAATAAGGCTCACATGCTGCGTTATAAACTGTAGTTTTTCCTTTTGCCAAAACAGCAGCCATAACAATATTTGCAGTCCCGGTAACAGAAGCTTCATCTAGTAACATATTCGCTCCGGTTAATCCATCTGGAGCTTCT
Organism: Flavobacterium cryoconiti; assembly: GCF_048158645.1. Taxonomy (NCBI): domain Bacteria; kingdom Pseudomonadati; phylum Bacteroidota; class Flavobacteriia; order Flavobacteriales; family Flavobacteriaceae; genus Flavobacterium; species Flavobacterium cryoconiti. Next base: position 127,277 of record NZ_JBLNKW010000012.1, read on the forward strand.
ACACCATAAAAATGGTCTTCTCTATTGTAACGAAATTTTGCACCCAGATTGATAAATCCTTCAAAGTGAGTATCCAATCTTCTACGACCTATTTTATCCCCTCCTGGTTTTGGAATATATCCTCGGCCAAAACGAGCCAATAATGGTCCCACAATCATAATAGAACCACGAAGTGAACCCCCTTCTTGCTTAAATGCTTCTGTTTCTAAATATTGTATATTAACATCATCTGCTTGAAAAGTATAAGAGCCGGATCCATTTTTTTGGATTTTAACTCCTAAATTTCCTAAAAGAGTAATTAGCTTATTGATATCAATAATATCAGGAATATTATTAATTGTAACTTTTTCAGGAGTCAAAAGAACTGCACACAAAATTTGCAATGCTTCATTTTTAGCTCCTTGTGGCGTGATTTCTCCTTTTAGACGAATGCCACCTTCTATTTTGAAAATTCCCATATTCTTTTTTTAAGGTTCTGAGGTTCTAGGTTACAAAGGTTCTGAAGTTTTACCGATTTATTAAAAGCAGTAATTCAAAATCTAACCAACTTAATACCTGTTTTATTTTGGATTATTGTTTTTTATGAAAGGTTTTGGTTTACCTGTTTTTAAATTCTTATTGCTAAGAATTTTAGGTTGCCCAACAGGAGTGATTTTATTGGAAACTCGTTTATTAGTTCGCAATAAATCGGTAGTATTTAGAAGCTCTTCGGTACTTTGAAGCAAATTCAACTTACCATCGGATAATTCATATAAGTGTTCAAAAATAACATCATCCTTTACGGTATCTTTATTCCAACTCAAATAGGATTTTTTCATGTGATTGGCAATTACTTTTACCAATGCATTTTTCATTTCGCCATCTTCCCATTTATTAGCGACATCAATCATATATTTTATGTTGTTGCCATAATACCTGTATTTTGGAAAATTTTGCGGGTATTTTAAAACATCTGGTTTTAATTGCAAGACTTCACGAGATGGAATTGGATAGGGTGAATCAGCCACTAATTTAAAATCAGACATGATAAAAATCTGATCCCATAATTTATGTTGAAAATCAGGAACATCTCGTAAGTGAGGATTCAAACTCCCCATCACCTGAATGATATATTTTGCTGCTTTATTGCGCTCCACATCATCTTCAATTTTTGTAGCCTGATCAATCAATTTTTGCAAATGACGACCATATTCCGGAATAATTAAATGGGATCGCTCCGCATTATATTCCAAATGATGGACAGTATCGTTCGCGTTTTCTTTTATATATTTTGAATTCATATTCGAATGTATATTTTTTTGATCTTATATGCCACATTTCCGAAGATTTAAATCATTCGAAATGTATCAAAATTTATTTTATATTACAGGGAAACTATACCTTTAATTGTAGAAACTTCTAGGTATTTATCTACTATTTCTTGCGAATCTTTTACTGTAACGTCTACAGATATACTTGTAAATTTACCCGTTTTGGATTTTGTCGTTTTTATAACCGCTCCCATACAGTCAAAAGCCAACTCAACACGCTCTACATTATCATTTTCTGTTGGCACAATAAACTTAAATAAGTATTCTGCTGGCCATGTATTACTCATATCCAGCTCTACTTTTAATCTTTCGTAAAATTCTGCAGTCTCTTTTTCTTTATCGTTATCCATTTTCAATTTAAAAATAAGAGCAAATATACGGTTTCAAATGTAAATTTTGAATATTTGAAATATGATTTTTTGTCAAATTATGTTTTTACGGCAATCATTTTTTCAAATTCCAATAAGTTTGAGTAATTTCGCGCCTTATTTGTAAAAAGTGCAGAAAGAAATCATAGTTATCATTGGCGGTCCCGGAACTGGAAAAAGTACAATCATAGATGGATTAGTGGCAAATGGATATTGCTGTTATCCCGAAATTTCCAGACAAGTAACTTTAGAAGCTCAAAAACAAGGTATCGAACAATTATTCTTAACAAATCCTTTACTGTTTAGCGAATTACTTTTGGAAGGTAGAAAAAAACAGTTTCAAAGCGCACTTGAAGAACCGCATAAAATTGTCTTTATAGACCGTGGTATTCCAGATGTTGTAGCCTATATGGATTATATCGGTGACAGTTATCCATCCTTTTTTGATACAGCCTGCAAAGAATACAAATACACAAAAATCTTTATTCTTCCACCATGGGAAGAAATCTACACGAGTGATACTGAACGATATGAAAACTTCGAACAGGCAAAAAATATCGACACACACCTTGTGGCAACTTATCAAAATTATGGTTACGAACTTATAGAAGTACCTAAAGATAGTGTTGATAACAGAATTCTTTTTATCTTAGATAAAATTTCTAAATAATTTAAGGATTACAAATTGGGATTTACGATTTTTTCATCAAGTATAAATTAAAATCTAATCCCGAAGCTTTGGGAACGAAATCTATGCCAGAAGCATTACAAATTCTTCAAAAGTATTGGAAACATGACAAATTTAGATCGCTGCAAAACGAAATTATAAATTCTGTTTTAAGTGGTGAAGATACTTTTGCTCTAATGCCTACCGGTGGCGGAAAATCAATCTGTTTTCAGGTTCCTGCCATGATGAAAGAAGGAATTTGCCTAGTAGTTTCTCCTTTAGTTGCATTAATGAAGGACCAAGTCGCCAATTTACAAAAACGAAATATTAAAGCGATTGCATTGACTGGCGGAATAAAGTCCGATGAAATGATTGACTTATTGGACAATTGCCAATTTGGAAATTATAAATTTTTGTATTTATCCCCGGAACGTTTGCAGTCAGATTGGATTCTCGAAAGAATAAAAAACCTACCTATCAACCTGATTACCATTGACGAAGCACATTGTGTTTCACAATGGGGACACGACTTTAGACCTGCTTATTTGAAAATCTCTGAATTAAAAAAGCATTTCCCAAAAACCCCTTTCTTAGCTTTGACCGCAACTGCAACGCCTAAAGTTAAAGAAAACATCATCACTGATTTAGGATTGCATAATCCAAAAATTTTCGAAAAGTCATTTGCCAGAGAAAATATAGCCTACATGGTTTTTGAAGTTGAAGACAAACTTTTTAGAATAGAGCAAATACTTAAGAAAAACCCTCAACCATCCATAATCTATGTAAGAAACAGGAAATCGTGTTTAGACATTTCTTCACAATTACAATCTTTAGGATTTAAAGCAACGTATTATCACGGCGGACTTACGTCCAAAGAAAAAGATAAAAATATGCAATCGTGGATGAATGAAGGAGCGCAAGTTATAGTTGCTACCAATGCGTTTGGGATGGGAATTGATAAAGCCAATGTAAAAACAGTCATTCATATTCAGCTTCCTGAAAATTTAGAAAATTATTACCAAGAAGCAGGACGGGCGGGGAGAAATGGCGAAAAAGCATATGCAGTCCTATTGACTAGTCCATCGGATATTCTCCAAACTGAAAATCAGTTCATCAATGTCCTTCCTGATAAAAAGTTTTTGAATCTAATGTATGTCAAACTTTGTAATTATTTTCAGATTGCATACGGAGAAGGGATTAACGAACAATTTAATTTCAATTTGCATCATTTTTGTCTAAAGTATGAGTTTCCAACATTGAAAACCTACAATGCTATGCAGTTTCTGGACAGGCAAGGGATTATTAGTTTATCTCAAGAATTTTCTGAGAAAATCACACTGCAATTTCTTATTCCATCCAAAGAAGTGATTCGTTATATGAGTTTGAATCCTAATGATGAAGAAATAATTTTAGCGATATTGCGAACCTATCCTGGAATCTATGAAATGCAAACTTCTTTCAATATAGAATTGATTGCAAAAAAATCAAATCATGCCACAAATGAAATACAAGCAGTTTTACATAAATTGAAAGAAAAAGACATTCTTGAATATCATTCGAAAAATAATGATGCGACTTTAATTTTCAACGAAGTTCGGGAAGATGAAAGAACAATTAGTCGAGTTTCTAAATATTTAGAAAAGCAAAATGAATTAAAAAAAGAACAGCTTAAAGCAGTACTTTTTTATGTTAATGAAAAAAAAGTTTGCAAGAGTAAATTGATTTTGGATTATTTTGGTGAGAAGACAAACGTTGATTGTGGAATTTGCTCCTATTGCATTACTAAAAAAAATAGGAAAGTAGACATAACTTCACTTTCGGAAGCCATTATTACCTTGCTACAAACAGAAGATTTAAATTCGAGAGACATTCAAAATCGCACTAAAAATAGCCCAGATGACATTATCTTTGTGCTGCAACATTTATTAGAAAACAACACTATTTTGGTTAAACCAAATAATAAATATACTTTAAGATCATAATGGAAAAATTACGAATTGTTTTTATGGGAACCCCAGAATTTGCCGTTGGGATTTTAGATACTATAGTAAAAAACAACTATGAAGTTGTGGGTGTTATCACAGCAGCAGATAAACCTGCCGGTCGCGGACAAAAATTAAAATATTCGGCGGTAAAAGAATATGCGCTTGCCAATAACCTTACTTTATTACAACCTGCAAACCTAAAAGACGAAGCTTTTTTATTGGAATTAAAATCTTTGAATGCCAATTTACAAATTGTAGTTGCTTTTAGAATGTTACCAAAAGTAGTTTGGGAAATGCCTTCATTAGGAACATTCAATCTTCACGCTTCGCTACTACCCAATTATCGTGGAGCAGCTCCAATAAATTGGGCAATCATAAATGGAGAAACAAAAACGGGTGTGACTACATTTTTTATCGATGATAAAATTGATACTGGAGCAATGATTTTAAGTTCGGAAACACCAATCTCGGCGACTGAAAATGCAGGACAATTGCACGATCGATTAATGGATTTGGGAAGTACGACCGTAATTGAAACTTTGGAAATGATTGAAAAAGGAAATGTAACGACCATTATTCAAAAAGATGATGCTGATATTAAAACAGCATACAAGCTAAATAAAGAGAATTGCAAAATAGATTGGACAAAATCAACTTCAGAAATAAATAATTTGATTCGAGGTTTGAGTCCTTATCCAGCTTCTTGGTGTCTCTTTGGAGACAAAAATGAAGAGTGGAATGTCAAAATATATGAAGCAAAAATCATCTCGGAACATCACAATTATCCTGTTGGTAGTTTGATTTGTAACAAGAAAGAGATGAAAATTCCTGTAAAAGATGGATTTATCCAAGTACTCAGTTTACAGTTTCCGGGAAAAAAGAGAATAAGTACTGCGGAATTGTTAAATGGAATGTCTTTTTCTGAAAATGCAAAAGTCTATTAACATCAGTAAAAACGGGTGTTTCAATGATTTTAACAAGAAATAAGCCTTGTTTTATGAACAAAAAAAATAAGTTATTAACAAAACAAACTAAAATAACACAAAACGCTTGCAAGGAACGGATTTCCTACTAAATTTGTGTATTAACAATTTTTTTAACCAACAATTAATAACTATTTATTATGAACAAATCAGAATTAATCGATGCTATCGCTGCAGATGCAGGAATTACAAAAGCTGCAGCTAAATTAGCTTTAGAGTCATTTTTAGGAAATGTAGGCGGTACTTTGAAAAAAGGTGGAAGAGTATCTTTAGTAGGTTTCGGATCTTGGTCTGTTTCAGCTAGAGCAGCTAGAGACGGAAGAAATCCTCAAACAGGAAATACTATTCAAATCGCAGCTAAAAATGTTGTGAAATTTAAAGCTGGTGCAGAATTAGAAGGAGCGGTAAACTAATTTGAGTTTTCCAATATAATCAAAACCTTCCACATGGAAGGTTTTTTTATGCATTTGAACGACTTTCTTTGGTTTTTTTGAAATTTTATTCTTAAATTTAATAAAAAAAGTAGCCGTTATGATTTCAGAAAAATTAAAAAAAGGACATCTACTTATAGCAGAGCCTTCTATATTTGGAGATTTATCATTTAGCCGATCAGTAATATTATTAGCAGACCACAATAAGGAAGGTTCTGTTGGTTTTATTATAAACAAACCTTTGAAATATACCATCCACGACTTAATACCGGATGTAGACGCTCGATTTAAAATCTACAATGGTGGTCCAGTGGAACAAGACAATCTTTATTTTATCCATGATATTCCAGAACTGATTCCTAACAGCGTAGAAATTTCAAATGGTATCTATTGGGGTGGTGATTTCGAATCCGCTAAAGAGCTTATCAATTCCGGTAAAATAAGAAAAAATAACATTCGCTTCTTTTTAGGGTACACCGGCTGGGAAGAAGACCAACTAGAAACCGAAATGGAATGTAATTCTTGGATTATTACTGAAAATAATTATGAAAATAAAATCATAGGAAAATCACCTGCTCATTTCTGGAAAGAACAAATCATGGAATTAGGAGGAGAATACCTTATTTGGTCAAATGCTCCAGAAAATCCTTATTTAAATTAAATACTATTTACAGCCTCGTTCAATTTTCCAACTAGTTCATTAGCCAATTTAGCTGTAAACTCTTTTTTACGGTATTTGGTTATAGGCTGGATTCCTTTTATAACATTTGTGACAAACAATTCGTCAGCTTTTTGAATATCAAATGGAGAAATTACTTCTTCAACAACCTCAAGATTTTCTATCTTTTTTGCCAAACCCAATATTTGTTTTCTCATCACACCATTCAAACATCCTTCGGAAACAGGAGGCGTAATCAGTTTATTCCCTAAAAGCATAAAAATATTTCCTTGCAAAACTTCAACGACATTCTTACTGTCATTTAACAAAATACAATTGTCTAATCCATTTTCGTTAGCATAAATACTACCCGTTATGTTTATAATTTTATTTGTTGTTTTTATAGAAGACAGCAATTGTTTTGTCACATAAAAGTCTTTATACAAATCGACTTCATATTCCTTTTGGTCAATTGAATACAAAGTGTTTTCTAGTGCTATTGTATGAATCAAAAAAGAGATTGTATTGTTCAAAGGCAAATAATAGCCTCCGTCATTTCTATAAATAGTGATTCTGGCCCTTGAAGAACGCTCTAGTTGATTAACTTTAACTACTGACAGGATTTGCTCTTCAAAATATTCCATGGTAAAATTCATTGGGATTTCCATTCGAACCACACGCATAGATGCCATTAATCTAAAATAATGATCTTCTAAAAAAAGAATTTTATTATTTATTATTTTAACTGTTTCGAAAACGGCATCACCATATAAAAAAGCGCGGTTCTGTGTCAATATATTAGCATCTTGAGACACTATAATTCCATTAAAATTAATCATAAAAAAAGCCCTAAATTTTGTTTAGGGCAAATATAAGTCATAAAATATGATTTTACTATACAGAACCAATTAGATGTTTCAAATCTGAAATTTGATTTTCCCATAGCTGAGTTGCTTCATCAACTTCATCTTTGGATGCAAAATCAACAACCATTAATGAGACATCTTTAGTTAGTTCATCAACTAAAATATGTAATTCAAAAAAATATTCTGTGTCTTTACTGTTTTCATCAACCCACTTGAATTTTACTTTTTCACCAGACTTCTTAGAAGCAAGTCTTGCTTTTTCTTCGGAATCATTCCAAATGAAAGTGAAAAATTCTCCACGAGAATTTACGTTGTCGGCAAACCACTCCGATAAACCGGATGGAGTCGATATATATTGATATAATAATTGAGGCGAAGAATTTATAGGAAACTCGATTTCGTAACGTACTTTTTGATCCATGAGCTACATTTAATTTTTGTGAAATATAAGAATATAAGTCCGAAAAAAAAGGATTTTTAAAAATATTTTTTTTTCTTGAAAAAACACTTGCAACCTGTAATATTATTTTTATATTTGCACCCGCATTCAGGGCTGGTTATCCACCCTCAATCATGGCGAGATAGCTCAGTCGGTTAGAGCGCAGGATTCATAACCCTGAGGTCCCGAGTTCAAATCTCGGTCTCGCTACAAAAGTAAAAACCCTAACATCAATATGTTAGGGTTTTTTTTGTGCGTGTACTCAAAGAAAGTAAACAGTTCTATAAATTAAAAGGGATCAATCCTAAAACCTGTGGAGAAGCAAAAATTAAGCATAAATATTGGTTAGCCTGAAAAGGAAGAATTCTACATTTCTAACGCCTCTAAATCTTGATCTGAATGCTTTTATTT
>NZ_JBLNKW010000013.1:0-97042 GCF_048158645.1 Flavobacterium cryoconiti
CAATTTACCCCGAAATTAGGTGGTCAATTTGGATTGGAAAGTGGTGGTCAATTTGCTCCGGAACTGGTGGTCAATTTACACTGGAAAGTGGTGGTCAATTTGACCGGTTTTTCCAATGATGATTATAACAGCTTGTTTATTTTCGAGTTGTTCCAAAGCACAAAATACTGTTAAGCAAGAAAAAGATAATTTGAACCCAAATAGGATTCTTATTGTCTATTTAACTCGTACAAAGAACACTAAAGCAGTTGCGCAAATCATTCATAACCATATTGGTGGCAAATTAGTTGAATTAGAGCTTCAAAATCCTTACCCTGAAAATTACAAAGCAATTGTTGATCAGGTCGCCAAGGAAAACGAAACAGGGTTTTTACCACCACTCAAAACCAAAATTGACAGCATTGAAAAATATGATACTGTCTTTATAGGTTTTCCAACTTGGGGAATGCAATTACCCCCTCCAATAAAAAGTTTTTTAAGTCAATACAATTTAAAAGGTAAAACTATTATTCCATTTAACACCAATGCTGGTTATGGTATTGGGAGTAGTTTTGATAAGATTAAAGAACTATGCATTGAATGTAAAATATTGGAAGGATTTTCCATTAAAGGAGGTAAAGAAAGAGACGGAATTTTATTTGTGATGGAAGGTGAAAAGAAAATCGAAGCCGAAAAAGAAATACAAAAATGGTTAAAGGAAATAGGGATTCTGAAGAATTGAAATATTTGAAAGAACTGTAAAAAAAATAAGTATGAAGGATTTTAAAATTTTCACTTTTGTAGTGATGATAGTAAGCATTACATTGTTTCCTAATTACGCTAAAGCACATCAGATGGCAACTAACGACTGCAATTTAAGTGCAAAGGAAAAAAGCATTATTAACATTGCATCACTTACAGCAAAAGGCGATTTAGTCAAACTAAAATCAGAGTTAAACATAGGTCTTGAAGCGGGACTTACCGTGAATGAAGTAAAAGAAGTATTGGTTCATACCTATGCCTATTGCGGTTTTCCAAGGAGTATAAGAGGATTGCAAACTTTTATGGAAGTGCTTAACGAACGAAAAATAAAAGGTATTATTGATGCAGCAGGTAAGGATGCTTCTCCAATCAAAGAAGAGGTCAATAAATATGAAAGAGGCAAAAAGATTTTGGAACAACTTACCAAAACGCAACAATCGGATAGCCTTACTGGATATTCAGCTTTTGCACCGGTAATAGATATCTTTTTAAAAGAACATTTGTTCGCAGCAATTTTTGAAAGAGATGTTTTAACCTACACTCAAAGAGAATTGGTTACGCTTTCCGTTATCAGTGCGATTGGGGATGCTGAGCCAATGCTAAAAAGTCATTTGTCAATTGCTCTCAATCTCGGTTTATCGCCTGATCAATTGAAAGAATTTATAGGTGTAATCCAACCAATCATAGGAAGAAAGAAAACTAAAGCTACAAAAGAAGTTGTAAACGAAGTGCTGAAAAGCAAAAAATCTCAATAATTTTAAAATAAAAGAAATGAAAAAATCATCATTAATAATCGCATTAGTAATGTCAATAGCAGCTATAGATATGTCAAATGCTCAAACTACTCAAAAGACACATCAACAAAATCCATATACCTTAGTGTATGAGGGAGCAATAACTGAAAATGTTAAAGGGAAAGTAAACATCCATCCTGTCAGCTATAAAATTAAAGATATTACAATAGTTGCTAATGTTTACACACCTGCTAACTTTGAATCATCAAAAAAATATCCAACATTAGTTATTGCTCATCCTAATGGTGGTGTAAAAGAACAGGTGGCTGGGTTATGTGCTCAACGTTTAGCAGAACAGGGTTATATTACTATCACGGCAGATGCAGCATATCAAGGAGGTAGCGGCGGAGAGCCACGTAATGTGGATAAACCGGCAAACCGAATTGAAGATATACACGCAATGGCCGACTTTATTTCTCAATATAAAGGTGTTGACACAGCAAGACTTGGATTACTTGGAATTTGCGGCGGGGGTGGTTATTCTTTAAAGGCTGCCCAATCTGACAAACGATTTAAAGCAATAGCAACATTAAGCATGTTCAATTCAGGTGTAGTAAGACGTAACGGTTTTATGAACTCACAATTTTCAACGATCCAGGAACGATTAAAACAAGCTTCAGATGCCCGTGCCCAAGAAGCAGCAGGTGGTAAAATTATGTATGTAGGCGATACTCAACTCACAGATAAACAAATAGCAGCACTACCGTTTGATTTATATCGTGAGGGATTTGAGTATTACGGCAAAACACATGCTCATCCAAATTCCACATTCAGGTATACTATGAGTAGTCTTATGGATTTAATGACATTTGATGCCAGTAGTAATATGGACTTGATAAACCATCCTTTATTGATGATTGCAGGAAGCAAAGCCGATACTTTTTATATGACAGATGATGCATTCAACAAAGCAACCAATGCAAAAAATAAGGAATTATTTCTTATTAATGGAGCTACACACATACAAACCTATTGGAAGCCTGAATATGTATTACAAGCGGTAAATAAATTGGTAAATTTTTATCAAATCAATCTTTAAAGTTTAAAATGATGAAACTTAAATATATTGCAGGAATATTTCTTATTGGAGTGTCTGCTTTTACTTGCAATGCACAAAATAAATCAACACTTTCAACAAAAATGGAATCGCAAAAATCAATCATTTTCCCAAAAGGAGAAAAAATTACCAATTATAATTTTACTGGTAAAGCTTATTTACAAATGCTGATAGCTGCTGACAGTCTTAATCCAACCTCAGTAGGAAATGTAACCTTTGAACCTGGAGCAAGAACAAAATGGCATCTTCATCCGGGCGGACAAATTTTGTTGGCCACCGATGGAGTTGGATATTATCAGGAAAAAGGGCAACCTAAAAAAATACTTCGCAAAGGAGATGTAATCAAATGTCCACCAAATATTCAGCATTGGCACGGTGCTAGTGTTGATAGATATTTTGTTCAAGTAGCAATAACAAATACCCAAAACGGGGTGCCTGTTTGGTTAGAAGCTGTAACGGATGAAGAGTATACACAAGTTCAAACAAATAAATAGAAACAGAAAAAAATATCGCCAAAAACTAGTTGCAAAAGCACATGCCTGAAACCTTTAGTGATAATTATATCTGAAAATATTTAAAATTTAAATATTTCTTATTTTGGTTAAATAAATCCTGAATTAAACTGCATTCAATAATATAAAAAAATCCTGCTGAATTTTTTAGTAATTTTATCTTTCAAAAACAGTCGGCTAAGAGTTTCAAATCTTCGAGTAAAAAGGTTCGGATTTTGTACCATAATGTTCACTTAAACCGATACTTTAATTAGTATCGGTTTTTTTGTTTTTAGATGTATTGAAAACTCTTTTTATTATCTTATTTTTATAAAAAAATAGCATTCATGATTTTTTGTTTCAAACCATTTATAATCCTTTGTTCTCTTTTTTGGATTATTTCTTGTAAATCGCAATTGACTATTTCTGCTAATGAAGAAAAAAATAGTCCAATTATCAATGACACGACCTTCGTCAACTTAAAAGACTATAGTCAGGATTTTGTGTATGATATGAAATACGCAACAATGGATAATTTCCTAAAGGCAAAAGTATATGACTGTGCAGCATGTTTTTTAAGATTAAAAACTGTTGAAGCATTGCTGGAAGCCAATAAGAAATTCATAAAGAAAGGCTATAAAATCAAAATTTTTGATTGTTATCGCCCTTTAGATATCCAGAAAAAAATGTGGGAAATTGTTCCTAACCCAGAATATGTAGCTAATCCTGCTAAAGGCTCCATCCATAATAGAGGAGGAGCCGTAGATATTACTTTAGTCGACAGTAATGGAAAGGAATTAGATATGGGAACTTCTTTTGATTATTTTGGTGTTGAAGCCAGTCACAATTACCTAAATGTATCAGAAGATGTTAAAGCAAACAGGGAATTATTAAAAAGGATAATGAATAAAAACGGCTTCAATTCTTTTGATTCAGAATGGTGGCATTATAACCTAAGATCTGTTTTAAAAGAGAAAGTTTCTAATTTCAAATGGGATTGTAATTAACTTATTCTATACAATGGATGTTATTAATGAAATAAGTTTCTGGTTGATAAACCTCATTGTTTAATTCCGATTTAAATTCTTTTCTAAGAATATAATCTTCAGTGTCTGTCAAATATTTAATTCTCATCATTGATACAGGAGAATTTTTTAATTCTTCAAAACTATCTTTCATAAACATAAATTGACCTGAAATCACCCTATTGTCATAGCCTTTGTCATCACGAATCATAGTTCCACAATTCTCTTGATCGATATGCAGTAGTGTTATTATTTTTCCATTATTTAACTGCAAAAACAATTTTGAATTTTTGTCAAAGCAATTCGCTTTCATGAAGTCTTTACTCTTTTGAATCAATTGCACGTTCAATGTTGGTAAACCATCCGTTAAAGCCAATGAATAAAAGATATAACTGGAATTTCCGGCAAAATTTTTCTCACTAATCATGTATTCCTTTGTTGATTTATAAGTTCCCAAAGAATCAGTAACATTTACGCTATATTCACATGTTTTTTGTGCAAATAGGTTAAAGCTTAAGAATAATAGTATTGCGGTAATTGCTTGTTTCATTTCTATGATATTTTGGTGCAAATTAAAACTATTTTATGGTTATTTTCATCAGTTGTAAAAAAACAATATACATTTCCACCATCTTTTATTTTCCATTTTTTTCGAATAGTATCTACAGTGTCAGGAAAGTTTCGGGTTGTAATATTGGCTTTTGTATTTTCTAAATACATTTTCATTTCTGTCTTGCTATAAGCAAATGTATTTTGAATTTCAAAAACTCGTCCAGGAAAGGATATTAAGTCAAGTGAAGTGTATAAATGAGAGTGTTTGTGTAGCTTGTTTAGGTTGTAAAATGAACTTACTTCATCAAATCCACCAGATTTCATTATGGCACTATTTGGTTCATATAAATACTTCTGAGGAAAACTAAAATCAGCTAATTTAGTCTGTTCGCCCAAAACAAAGTCGAATGTTTCGTTCTTGTCTTTTAAAAGATTAACTGTTTTAATATTTACATTTCCAGAATAATCCTTGTGCAATTCCCATAATAATTCTTTTACTTCATTTTCTAGCGCTATTATATGAATCGTTTTAACATTTTGTAATTCTAATAATCCAGCGGAGATATCAAGTAACGGCGCTGTCTTTATTAAAATGGCATTCGAATTCTTAAAATAAAAATCTAGATTTTCTGGAACATTGGGCAAGCAATCTTTAAGCATAAATACTTTCCCCTTAACATCATTTCGACGTGAAGGATCGATATAAATCCAATCCCATTTTGTATTTAAAGTATTTAATGTAGTTAAACTATCTCCACTATAGCAAATGATATTCGAAACATTTAATTGCTCAAAATTATGTTTTACAAGGTCTGATAGTTCTGAATTGATTTCGCAATGAACGACAGTTTCTATTTTTTTTGCAAAATGGTAATCATCTACACCAAACCCCCCTGTTAAATCAATTAAACGTTCTCCTGAAACGATTGAAGCTTTATAAGAAGCTGTTTTTTCAGACGAAGTTTGTTCTATTGAGATTTTACTTGGATAAATAATATTTTTGGTGCTAAACCAATTAGGCAGTTTGTCCTTTGCTTTTGCTTTAGCTTCGATTTGATTTAAAATAGAAATCCAATCCACATCTGGAAAGGGATTTTTTTGAAGCGCTAATTTCGAAATAGAAATTCCGATATTTTCCCCTATAAATTCTTGAATTTCGGGATTTAGAATTTTTAAATCCAAGATTAAATATTTTTTGTTAATAGTTGTATAATCTTATTCTCAGGAAAAAATTCTTTACCAATTACTTTCAATATGGTAAATAATGGAACAGCTATAATCATTCCTAGTATTCCAAAAAGAAAGCCCGCAATTAATATGACAAGAAATATTTCTAATGGATGTGAGCTCACACTTTTTGAAAAAATAATAGGTTGAGACACATTATTATCAATAATTTGTACAATCCAAAAACCTATCAAAACATAAATGGTTGTTGGCAAAATTTGCGTTTGAAAATCACTACCTAAATTACCAATCATAGTCAAAATTGCAGCTAAAATTGAGGCAATTAATGGACCTACGTAAGGAATAATGTTTAAAACGGCACATAAAAAGGCGATGACAATTGCATTTGACACATCAAAAACAAGTAAAACGATAAAGTATAAAATAAACACAATAAATAATTGGAGTAGTAATCCAATAAAATAGCGGGATAATAAGTGATTTATTTTGTCTAAAGAATTTAAAATTTGATCTTCATGGCTGTCAGGAATTAATTTTTTGGCACCATCTTTAAATAATAATCTGTCTTTTAAAAAGAAAAAAGTAATGAAAAGTACTGAAGCTAATCCCATTCCAAAACTACTAATCGTACCTAAAACGGCATTTAGAAAATTTGGAATAAAATTAAAATTTATTTTAGAACTGATGTTAGATTCCTTTAGCATTTTTGTGGAATCAATATTATGACTTTCTAAAAATGAAGATATTTGGTTAATTAATTGAAGCGTATTTTTTTCTATTTCTGTGGTATTTAAAAGCGATAAATTTTGACCTTGTGATGAAATTAAAGGAATAAACATCATTATAAATCCAACTATTATAAGAACAAAAATTAATAATGTTGCAATTGTAGCAAATATATGTTTGAATTTTAATCTTCTTTTAAAAAAATCTAAAATTGGATTTCCAATTAATGTAAGAATTAATGCAACTATTAGATAAATCAGTACCGATTGAATTTGATATAGAAAATAAAGAGATAATGCGACTAAAACGATAGTACTTATTGCTCTTAAAATTCCATTAGCTATAATTTTTGATGTAATCATTTATATTTTTTAGGATATAAAGATAAAAAAAAACTCGCTAACAAGTAGCGAGTTTTAAATTCTAAAATCCGAAAAATTATATACCGAAACCTGCTCTGGCTCCACCAGAAACAAATAAAGCAGACATTCTTGCTTTTTGACCATTGGTAAACATGTACATTCCTTTGTCATCAGTATAATCCATATAATTCATAGTCATTTCGTTGTGAGCTGGCAAACATGGACTTAAATAAGGATATACAGGGTCACCAAAGTTTGCAGTTTTATGAACAGGCGTATCAGAAACTAAATCGTTTCCACAAGAGGCATCACCCCAAATGTGACGAAGGTTCATCCAATGGCCAACTTCGTGAGATGCAGTTCTTCCTAAGTTATAGGGGGAACTTGCAGCACTTGATAAACCAAAATAGAAAGAATCGATAACGACTCCGTCAGTTACTGAAGAACCTCCGGGAAATTGTGCATATCCTAAAATTCCACCTCCTATAGTACAAGCCCATATATTTAATGTTGTGGATGGTGAAGTTGGATCAATACCTCCTTTTTTTGAACTCTTCATTGCATCTCTTGTTCCCCAAGATGTTTTTGTAGTAGATTTTCGAATCGTATTTGCTAATTCAAAGGTGATACCGATATTTGCTGCTACACCTGAAAACTCACTTGGGATATTCTTAAAATCAGTATTGGTCGCAGTGTAATCTTTGTTCAATACATCAATTTGGGATTGTATCTGAGCATTAGAGATGTTTTCTGCGGCTGTTCTGTACAATACATTTACAACAACAGGAATTACTATTTTACCATTAACTAAACGGTTCGTTAACATTGCTTTTTGTGTAAAAGCTTCAATTTGATTCATTCTTAAAGCTAATGTAGGATCAGCTTTCAATTGTTCCGCTAAAACATCTTGTGAAGCACATGTTCGTCGGGCAATAGAGTTTGTCGTATTGGGCGTTAAATCTGTTTGGTCATTTTGACAAGAAAACAGCATCAAAAATGCTGTTGCAGTTAAAATAATTTTTTTCATAATAGTAATTTTTTAAGATTATAAAATACTGTTTATCAAATAAATAATAAGCAATTTACGATTATTATTTATTAAAAATAAATTTATAAGCTTTAAATTATATTGGACCATTACCATTAAAGGAAAATGATTTTCTAAAAGATTCATCAGAGCTATTCAAAAAAAACTCGCTAACAAGTAGCGAGTTTAAAAATCTAAAAACTAAAAAAAAAATTATATTCCGAAACCTGCTCTAGCTCCGCCAGAAACGAATAAAGCAGTCATTCTCGCTTTTTGTCCATTAGTAAACATAAACATTCCTCTATCGTCAGTATAATCCATGTAATTCATAGTCATTTCATTATGAGCAGGTAAACATGTACTTACGTAAGGGTATGTTGGTACACCAAAGTTTGAAGTTTTAGCAACAGGAGTATCAGAAACTAAATCGTCTCCACAAGATGCATCACCCCAAATATGTCTAAGGTTCATCCAGTGACCAACTTCATGAGATGCAGTTCTTCCTAAATTGTAAGGATAGCTAGCAGCGCTTGATAATCCAAAGTAATTAGAATCAATTACTACTCCGTCAGTTGCTAATGAACCACCAGGAAATTGAGCGTATCCTAAGATTCCTCCTCCAATTGTACATGCCCATAAGTTAAGGTTTGTACTTGGTGAAGTTGGATCTAATCCTCCTTGTTTAGTCTTTTTCATGGCATCTCTAGTTCCCCATGAAGTTTTAGTAGTCGATTTTCTATTGATTTTCACTAATTCGAAAGTGATACCAATATTTGCAGCAACTCCAGCAAACTCAGCAGGAGTACTGCTGAAATCAGGATTTGTAGCAGTATAATCTTTGTTTAATACATCAATTTGTGATTGTATTTGTGCATCAGAGATATTTTCAGCTGCAGTTCTGTACAATACATTTACTACTACTGGAATTACCACTTTACCATTTACTAAACGGTTAGTCAACATTGATTTTTGTGTAAAAGCTTCAATTTGGTTCATTCTTAAAGCTAATGTAGGGTCAGCTTTTAATTGTTCCGCTAATACATCTTGTGAAGCGCATGAGCGGCGTGCAGTAGCATTTGTTGCTGAAACTGTTGATTCAGTTTGGTCATTTTGACATGAAAATAGCATTAAAAACGCTGTTGCAGTTAAAAGAATTTTTTTCATAATAATACTGGTTTTTTGTTATAAAAAATTGATTTGGGTTAATAATAATGCAATTTTATAACAAATTATTCGATAAAACAAATTTTTGTAAAAAAAAATAAAAAATCAACTATATCGATATAGTAGTAACTTGTGCGACATTGATACTGCTGTTCTCGTCAAATATATTGATGTATGCGATTTGATTTAAAATTGTTAAAAGTTCATTAAAAACACATCCATTTTGTTGTCTATTTTTAATGAAACTTAAAAAAATCTTTTAAAAGGTTTATTTGTATCGGTAATTTCTAAGGAAATAATTCCGAGTAATACTCCAGTAAATTATTGGTTTCATTAATTATAGAGAATGGTACGTAAAGAAAGGTACTTTGGGCTGTTTTATGAATTGAGGGAATATTCTTTTCTTAAAAGATGATTTTTTCAACACTAAAAGCTTCACTAATTCTAAAAAGTGAGCCCATTTTGTTTTGGAAATAAATATAATGTATGCTGAAAATGATAGGAAATGTTTTCTTTCGAATTGATATCTTTATGCTCTAGTTTTAGAGATTAATTATTAAAGATATAATTAATAATGTTTGCGCCCATTTTTAATGCTTTTTCGCGAACATCTGCGGGATCGTTATGCACTTCAGGATCTTCCCATCCATCGCCTAAATCGCATTCGTATGTATAAAGAAGTACCAATTTACTTTCTATAAATATTCCAAAAGCTTGTGGTCGTTTTCCATCATGTTCGTGAATTTTTGGTAATCCATTAGGGAAAAGATATGGTTTTTGAAAAATAGCATGATTTGCAGGAATTTCGACTAGATCATTGTTTGGAAATAGTTTCTTTATTTCTTTTCTAATGTATTGATCCATACCGTAATTATCATCAATGTGAAGAAAACCTCCTGCAAGCAAATAATTCCTAAGATTAATGACTTCAGTATCGCTAAAAACAACATTTCCGTGTCCAGTCATGTGAACAAATGGATAGGAAAGTAAATCCGGACTTCCCGGCTCAACGGTTCCTGGTTTAGGTTTTATTTTGGTATTGATATTGGCATTGCAATATTTTATCAAATTAGGCAATGAAGTGGGATTAGCATACCAATCACCACCGCCACTATATTTTAATAATGCAATTTCCTGTGAAAATGAAGTAACAGAAATTAATAGTAATAAATAATATATTTTTTTCATAACTATAAATTCGGAATCATTAATTCTTAATTTTCATTAACAAAAACTACGCTATGACAAGCAACAATTGCTGCAGTTTCTGTTCTTAATCGGGTATTTCCTAAAGAAACCGGAATATAATTTGAATCAAGTGCTAATTCGATTTCTTTTTCTGTAAAATCTCCTTCTGGACCTATGAGTATTGTAACATTTTCATTCGGTTTTAAGGCTGTTTTTAAAGTTTTTTTATCGGTTTCCTCGCAATGAGCTATAAAATTTAATCCTTCTTGTTTTTGTTTCAAAAATTCTTTGAACGATATAGCATTATTTAATTTAGGAAGAAATAATACATTAGATTGCTTCATGGCAGTCAATAAAATTTTATCAAATCTTTCGGTATTGATTACTTTTCGTTCGGAACGATCGCAAATAATAGGGGTGATTTCATGAATACCAATTTCGGTAGCTTTTTCTAAAAACCATTCGAAACGATCATTCATTTTGGTTGGAGCTACTACTAAATGCAAATGAAATTTAGGAGTTGCTGATTTTTCAAAAGAAATAATTTTTACTGTGCATTTATTGTCGGATGCTAAGGTAATTTCGGTTTTAAATAAATATCCTAAGCCATTGGTTACAAATAAAATATCACTGTCTTTTTTGCGTAATACTTTAATTATATGCTTACTTTCTTCTTTGTCAAAAGAAAAGCTTTCAGTGGTCTCGTTTATATTTGGATTATAAAATAATTGCATAATTTAGAATTGTATTCTTGCTTTAGAAACGACAGATGAAGCTTCAAATTTTTCATTTAAAAATTTTTGGTAACCTACAATTCCAATCATTGCAGCATTATCCGTGGTGTACTCAAATTTAGGAATAAATGTTTTCCATCCGTATTTATTTTCGGCTTCCGCCAAAGTGTTTCTTATTCCTGAATTGGCCGAAACTCCTCCGCCAATTGCTATTTGTTTTATTCCCGTTTCCTTTACGGCTAATTTTAATTTATCCATCAGAATTTCAATAATTGTATATTGAATTGAGGCACAAATGTCATTTAGATTTTCATCAATAAAATTAGGATTCTCTAGTTTTTTCTTTTGAATAAAATATAAAATTGCGGTTTTTAAACCTGAGAAACTAAAATCTAATCCTAGAACTTTTGGTTTTGTAAAAGCAAAAGCTTTAGGATTCCCTAATTGCGCATATTTATCTATTAAAGGTCCGCCTGGATATGGGAGTCCAAGTATTTTTGCACTTTTATCAAAAGCTTCTCCAACAGCATCATCAGTGGTTTCTCCTATAATTGTCATATCAAAGAAATCATCTACTCTCACAATCTGGGTATGTCCGCCACTTATGGTCAAGGCCAAAAAGGGAAAGGTAGGTTTTTCAAATCCTTCTTCATGTATAAAATGTGCCAAAATATGGGCATGCATATGATTTACGGCAATTAAAGGAATCTTTAAGGCCAATGCCAATGATTTGGCAAATGAACTTCCTACTAAAAGGGAACCCATTAACCCAGGTCCTTGAGTAAAAGCAATTGCGGACAACTGTTCTTTTTGTATATTTGCTTTTTTAAGTGCGGCATCAATAACCGGCACTATATTTTGTTGATGCGCACGTGAAGCTAATTCAGGAACTACACCGCCATATTGATTGTGAATCAATTGATTAGCAACAATATTTGATAGTACTTTGTCTTTTTGTAAAACAGCTGCTGCCGTATCATCGCAAGAACTTTCAATAGCAAGAATAAAAACCTCGGGATTTTGCATAAAAAGGCACAAATTTTGAATTATATTTGACAATCCTATGTAAAAAATGTTTTTTTACATAAAAAGGCAAAATTAAAGAATTTTTATTAAAGCTGTTGCTGTTTCCAAAAGCAAAATAAAATTTTATAAAAAATTAAAACACTATATAAGTATCAAAAAATTTAAAAAAATAGTATTTCGTTCTCTACTTGGACTAATCCTACTTTTATTGGTGCTTGGAATAGCCCTTTCGACACCTTATGTTCAAACAAAAATTGCTCAATATTTTGTTCGAAGTATAAATAAAGATTTCGGAATTAATATCTCTATTGACGGAGTTGCAGTATCTGCTTTTGGAGGTGTGAAATTTAAAAAAGTACTAATTATTGATCATCATAAAGATACTCTTATTTATGCTGATAGAATAAAAACTACCATTCTAGAAGGAAAAAAATTATTGGATGGTGACTTGATTTTTGGAGATTTGCGTTTAGACGGATTAGTTTTCAATCTAAAAACATATAAGAATGAAAAAGAGTCGAATATAGATATATTCATTGCTGCTTTTGGAACTGGAAAGCCATCTCAAAAGCATTTTTTGCTTAAATCCAGTAAGTTGCATATTTATAACGGCCATTTTATTTTAACAGATGAAAATCGGGAAACTCCAAAATCAGTTGATTTTACTCATTTAAATGCTTCTGTAAATAATTTTCAGATATACGGACCAGAAGTAACTACTATTATTACTAAAATGTCCTTTCTGGATCACCGAGGTTTGTATGTTGAAAATTTAAGTTCGAAATTTAGCTATTCTAAAAAGAGTATAAAATTAGAAAACCTTGATTTAGTAACGAAAGATTCGAAGTTGAAGGGAGATGTTTATCTAAATTATAAGATTGAGGATTTCTCTAATTTTACTGATAAAGTTCAATTTGATATAAAACTGAAATCGACTTCGATAGCTTCAAATGATATTCGCTTTTTTTATAAAGAATTAGGTAAAAATCAGCATTTTTATACTAATGCAACTATTAAAGGTACTCTTAATGATTTAAAAATTACAAATCTTAATTTAATAGATTCTAAGAATACACAGATTATAGGAAATGTTAACTTCAAGAATCTTTTTGCTAAAAAAGATCAAAAGTTTTATATGTACGGTAAGTTCAAAAAGCTTTCGTCGAGTTATGATAATCTTATAGTTATACTTCCGGATATTCTTGGAAAGAAATTACCAACTACATTAAAAAAATTAGGAAAATTTACTGCAGTAGGTATTACCCAGATTACAACTACTGCTATTGAAGCTAGTTTTTCTATGGCTACCGCTTTAGGAAAAGTGCAGTCTGATTTGAAAATGAAAAACTTAGATTTCATTGACAAAGCATCATATGTAGGTAAAGTTGTTTTAGAAGATTTTGATATTGGTAGATTATTCGAAAGGAAAGACTTTGGGAAAGTCAGTATGAATATAGATGTTGATGGGAAAGGTTTTAAAGAAAAATATTTAGATACATCGATAAAAGGAGATGTTACTAAAATTGATTATAACAATTATACTTATAATAATGTTGTGGTCAACGGTAAATTTAAAATGCCTAATTATAAAGGTCAGATTTCTGTAAATGATCCTAATTTGAGTATGACATTTGATGGATTATTAGATTTAAGTAAAAAAGATAGCCGTTATGATTTTCATATTAATGTTGAAAATGCTGATTTACATAAATTGAATTTTGTAAAAGATTCCGTTTCGATATTTAAAGGCGATGTTGTTGTTCAAGCTTCTGGGAACACCATAGAAAATCTGCAAGGGAATTTATTTATTAATGCGACCTCATATCAAAATGTAAAAGGAATCTACAGTTTTAATGATTTTGCCGTAAGTTCAGTTTTTGATCAAAATAAAGTTAGAACAATAACTGTAAATTCCCCTGATATTATCCAAGGCCAGATTGTGGGTAAATACGAATTTAGTCAATTGAAAAATATGGTGACAAATTCGTTGGGTAGTCTTTACACAAATTACAAGCCAAATAAGGTAAAAAAAGGACAGTTCCTGAAATTTGATTTTACAATTTATAATAAAATTATTGAAATTTTTTATCCTGATATTTCAATTGGCGCAAATACCATCCTGAAAGGAAATATAAACTCGGACAATCAGGAATTTAAGCTTAATTTCAATTCGCCGCAAATTGTAGCTTCAAACAATACTTTTGATAATATTAGAATAGCTGTAGATAATAAAAACCCGCTTTACAATGCTTATATAGAATTAGATAGTATTAAAAATAAATACTATAAAATTCGTGACTTTAGTTTGATAAATGTCACAATGAAAGATACTTTATACTTTCGTTCTGAATTTAAAGGAGGTGCAAAAGGGGAAGATTATTATAATTTAAATTTATATCATACTATAAATGCAGCCAATAAAAATGTTGTGGGTATTAGTAAATCTGAAGTTAAATTTAAAGATTATCTGTGGTTTTTGAATGCCAAAGAAACGCCTGATAATCAAATAGTTTTTGATAAGGCTTTTAAAAATTTCAATATTGATAATATCATTTTGTCTCATGAAAATCAAGAAATTTCATTGAAAGGAGATTTAAAAGACACGTCCTATAAAGATTTGAAACTGAGTTTTAAAAATGTTGATTTAAATAAAATTACACCGGATAATAACAAATTTGTCTTTAATGGTAATATCAATGGAGAAGTAAATTATAAACAAGATAAAAATGTTTTTCAACCTACAGCATCCATAATAATTGATCATCTGAATTTGAATAAAACGGATTTAGGTATTTTGAATTTTGATATTCAAGGGGATGAGAGTTTTAAAAAATTTACTATAAATTCGAATCTCGAAAATGAAAATTTCCAATCTTTTAATGCTGATGGGAATTTTGAAATTGTAGATAAAGAAACAATTCTAGATTTAAAACTGAAATTCGAGAAATTTAATTTAGGAGTGTTAAGTTCTTTGGGAGGTGAGGTTTTGTCAAATATTAGAGGTTCTGTGTCTGGTAATTCGACGATTCAAGGAAATCTTAATAAACCAGAAATAAACGGTCGCCTCTATGTAGATAATGCAGGAATGACCATTCCGTATTTGAATGTAGATTATGAATTAAAAGACAAGACAATTGTTGATTTGGCTGATGAGAAGTTTTTGTTTAGAAATAATACACTAACGGATACTAAGTATGGAACTAAAGGAACTTTAAATGGAAGTATTAGTCATCATAATTTTGGTGATTGGAAATTAGATTTGGCTATTAATTCAAAAAATCTATTGGCTTTAGATACAAAAGACAGCGAAGACGCAGCTTATTACGGTACCGCTTTTATAGATGGTACTGCAACGATTAAGGGACCAACGAATTCCTTATTTATAAAAGTTGATGCGAAATCTGAAAAAGGAACTGCAATAAAAATACCTATTAATAATGCTGAAAGTGTTAGTGATAATAATTTCATTCATTTTGTTACGGCTAAAGAAAAATATAATATTCAAAAAGGGATTTACGAGAATACCAGAAATTATAATGGTTTAGAATTAGAGTTTGATTTTGATATAACTCCAAATGCTGAAGTAGAAGTTATTTTAGATAGAAATACGGGACACGGAATGAAAGGAAAAGGTTTTGGATCCTTATTATTTAAGATAAACACTTTAGGGAAATTTAATATGTGGGGAGATTTCCAGGCATACGAAGGGACTTATAATTTTAAATATGGCGGATTGATTGATAAAAAGTTTGCTGTAAAAAAAGGAGGTTCAATTTCTTGGGAAGGGAATCCCATGAAAGCACAATTAAATTTGGAGGCAGTTTACAAAACAACGGCAAATCCTGCTGTATTATTAGAAAATTCTTCTTTCAATACTAAAGTTCCTGTTGAAGTTGTGATAGGTCTTAGAGGGGATTTAACAAGTCCGGAGCCAGATTTTAATATTGAATTTCCAACGGTAAGTAATGTCTTGAAATCAGAAATTCAGTATAAATTAAATGATAAGGATGTCAGACAAACGCAGGCATTATATTTATTGTCATCAGGTGGTTTTTTAAGCCCTGAAGGAGTAAATCAATCTGATTTTTCAGGTAGTTTATTTGAAACAGCAACTAGTTTATTAGGTGGTATCATACAATCTGATAACGAAAAATTTAAAGTTGGAATTAATTTTATTGGTGCTGATAAAAGAATCGGTAGAGAAACGGATGGAAGATTTGTTGCTACGATTTCATCAAAAATTAATGAAAGGATTACTATTAATGGAAAAGTTGGGGTGCCATTTGGCGGAATAAATGAATCAGCAATTGTAGGTGATTTAGAAGTGCTTTACAGGGTTAACGAAGATGGTACTATGAATTTACGCCTTTTCAATAAAGAAAACGATATTAATTATATAGGTCAAGGAATAGGTTACACACAAGGTTTAGGGGTTTCTTATGAGGTGGATTTTGACACTTTTAAAGAATTAGTTAATAAAATATTTAAAAAACATAAACTGGATAGAGAAATTAAGCCTACTAGTGAGGACCAAGATTCTAGTTTATCTCCAGATTATATTAACTTTTCGAAACCTAAAAAACCGACTACAGAAAAGCAAAAAACCAACCAGGAAGCTGTTATTCCTAAAGAAGATTAGTCCGTTTATATTTTGTATAAAATATAAAATATTAAAGACTAGTAGTTTATAAAGATGTTTTGTAATTGCGTTTAAAATATTTATAAATAAATTGTGATAATTTTTGTTCAAAAATTGTTATTTTTCGTCGTTTAAAATGAGCGCTGACTTTTTCTAAATTTCAACGATAAAAATCCTATTAATTGTTAATTATCAAATAATAATTGATTTTTTTTTAATTTTGTTAAATAAAATGGGTTTTATTTTGGTTTTTTAAAAACTTATTAACGAAAACGTTTGAATTTAGAGCTGTTTACTAATTTATAAAAAATGCAGCTTTAAAAGTGCTGAATGTTTGCTAATTTTACACTTTAATACTTAAATAATGCCAAAAACAATAAAAAAGGTTGGTGTTCTAACCTCGGGTGGAGATTCACCAGGAATGAATGCAGCAATTCGGTCAGTTGTTCGAACATGTGCTTATCATAATATAGAATGCATAGGAATATACAGAGGATACCAAGGAATGATTGAAGGTGACTTCAAAGAAATGGGACCTCGAAGTGTAAACAACATTGTAAATAAAGGAGGAACGATTTTAAAATCGGCTCGATCTACAGAATTCAGGACTCCAGAAGGAAGAAAAAAAGCCCATGAACATCTTTTAAAAGCAGGAATTGATGCTTTAGTTGTAATAGGAGGTGATGGTACTTTTACTGGAGGTTTGATATTTAATACCGAATTTAATTTCCCAGTTATGGGAATTCCAGGTACTATCGACAATGATATTTTCGGAACAAGCCATACTTTAGGGTATGATACAGCCTTGAATACAGTAGTAGATGTAATCGATAAAATTAGGGATACTGCAAGTTCTCATAACCGTTTATTCTTTGTAGAGGTAATGGGAAGAGATGCTGGTCATATAGCATTGAATGCTGGTATTGGAGCAGGAGCTGAAGAAATTTTGATTCCGGAAGAAGATTTAGGATTGGAAAGATTATTAGAATCATTACAAAAAAGTAAAGCTTCAGGAAAATCATCCAGTATCGTAGTTATTGCTGAAGGGGATAAAATTGGTAAAAACGTATTCGAATTAAAAGATTACGTTGAAGCTAATTTACCGGAGTATGATGTGAGAGTTTCTGTTCTGGGTCATATGCAACGTGGTGGTTCACCATCATGTTTCGACAGAGTTTTGGCTAGTAGATTAGGAGTGAAAGCTGTTGAATCATTATTGGAAGGCAAATCAAATTATATGGTTGGTTTACAAAGCGACAAAGTTGCCCTGACACCATTAGAACAAGCTATAAAAGGTAAAACAGAAATTGATAGAGAGTTATTAAGAGTTTCTGATATAATGTCAACATAGAAGTGGTTAAAGTTTATTGTGAGGAAATTAGACTTTATATAAGTTAAATAAAAACAAACAAAAATTAAAGTAAAATGTCAAAAGTAAAATTAGGAATAAACGGTTTTGGAAGAATAGGAAGAATTGTTTTCAGAGAGTCTTTCAACAGAGATAATGTAGAAGTTGTAGCTATCAACGATTTATTAGATGTAGATCACTTAGCTTACTTATTAAAATATGATTCAGTTCACGGTCGTTTCAATGGAACTGTTGAAGTTATAGATGGAAAACTTTTTGTAAACGGAAAAAACATTCGTATTACTGCTGAAAGAAATCCTGCAGATTTAAAATGGAATGAAGTTGATGTTGATGTAGTTGCTGAATGTACCGGTTTCTTTACTACTATTGAAACTGCAAACGAGCACATTAAAGGTGGTGCTAAAAAAGTAATTATTTCTGCTCCTTCTGCTGATGCCCCAATGTTTGTAATGGGAGTAAACCATGAGGAAGCTTTAGCAACTGATATGGTTGTTTCTAATGCATCTTGTACTACTAACTGTTTAGCTCCATTAGCTAAAGTTATCAATGATAACTTTGGAATTGTTGAAGCTTTAATGACTACCGTTCACGCAACAACTTCTACTCAAATGACTACTGATGGTCCTTCTAGAAAAGACTGGAGAGGTGGACGTGCTGCTTCATGTAACATCATCCCATCTTCTACAGGTGCTGCTAAAGCAGTAGGGAAAGTTATTCCTTCATTGAACGGAAAATTAACAGGTATGTCAATGCGTGTTCCTACAACTGATGTTTCTGTAGTTGATTTAACTGTAAAAGTTGAAAAAGAAACTACTTACGAAGAAATTATGGCTGTATTGAAAAATGCTTCTGAAACTACAATGAAAGGTATCTTAGGGTATACTGAAGATTTAGTTGTTTCTCAAGATTTCGTTTCTGATTCAAGAACATCTATCATTGATGCTAATGCTGGAATTGGATTGAACTCTACTTTTTTCAAAATCATCTCTTGGTATGATAATGAATATGGTTATTCTAGCAAATTAATTGATTTATCTGTACATATTGCAGGTTTAAAATAATTCTTTATATTTACAAAGTCCCGTTATATTATATTTAACGGGATTTTTTATTTTTTGTGCACTTTTTAAAATGTAAATTTTATACTTCATGCATTTTAAATAAGTAAAACGAAATACAAAAAAACCAAAAAAACCAAAAAAAATGAGATTATTAGTTGATAGTGGTTCTACCAAAGCTGATTGGATTGCGATAGATGATGATGGAAAAGTATTGTTTACAACGCAAACTTTAGGATTAAATCCAGAAATTTTGGAGGGAGATGAAATAGTGGAACGTTTAAATGACCGTTTTGATATTTTACAAAATAAAAAGGAAGCGACCCATTTGTTCTTCTACGGAGCAGGTTGTGGAACCGAAAGAATGAAAGTTGCACTTTCACAAATTTTTCAAAACTATTTTCCAAATGCAATTATAGTTGTTGAAGAGGATACTTATGCTGCTGTATATGCTACAACACCTAAAGGTGAAAAAGCTATTGTTAGTATTTTAGGTACAGGATCTAACTGTAGTTATTTTGATGGTAAAGAATTACATCAAAAAGTACAATCATTAGGTTATATCGCTATGGATGATTGTAGTGGTAATGTTTTTGGAAAAGAATTAATCAGAAAGTATTATTTCAATAAAATGCCGAAAGAATTGGCAGTAGAATTTGAAAAAGAGTACGATTTAGATCCTGATGCTATTAAAAGTAAATTATATAAAGAACCAAATCCAAATGCTTATTTAGCGACATTTGCCAAGTTCTTAATTCAACATAAAGAAACTGAATTTTGTAGAAAAATTATTTTCAAAGGAATGAAATCTTTTGTGAAGAATTATATTAAACAATATGATAACTGTAAAGAGGTGCCTGTACATTTTGTAGGTTCTATAGCATTTTATTTAAAAGAGGAACTTCAAGAGACTTTTGATAAATATGAATTAAAATTAGGTAACGTACTAAGAAGACCAATTGATGGACTTATTGCGTATCATATTGCTAATAAATAATTTTTATGGAGATTGCAATAATTGCACATGATGGTAAAAAAGCAGATTTAGTTCAGTTTTTAGAAAAAAACAAAGCTATTTTACAAGAAGAAAAAATACATTTAATTGCAACTGGGACAACAGGAGGCAAAGCCGAAAATTCAGGATTCAAAGTGACAAAAATGCTTTCAGGTCCTTTAGGAGGTGATGCTCAAATTGCAGCCAGAGTTGCTGAGGGTAAAACTCAAATGGTTTTCTTTTTTAAAGATCCATTATCAAGTCATCCTCACGAAGCTGATATTAATATGCTTATTCGTGTTTGTGATGTACATAATGTGCCATTGGCTACAAATGAGGCAACGGCACAATTACTATTAAATGCTATTGCACTGCAATCATAGAAATTTCCACATTTACATTTTTTGGCAAACAAGCCACTTGAACCGTTTCACGAGCTGGAGCGGTTTTTTCGTTAAAATAAGAACCATAAATAGTATTTATTTTTCCAAAGTCATTCATATCCATTATGAAAATTGTAGTTTTTACTACGTTTTCAAACGTCATTCCGGCAGCCTCTAAAACTGCTTTCATGTTTTGCATAACTTGTTCAGTTTCGGCTTCAATTGTTTCGGTAATTAATTCTCCAGTTGCTGGGTCTATTGCAATTTGGCCAGAAGTATACAGTGTATTTCCCTTAAGAACAGCTTGATTGTATGGACCAATAGGAGCAGGAGCATTTTCAGTAAAGATTATCTGTTTCATAATATTTTAGCGTTTAATTATTTAAGTCGAAAACTATAATTTAGAATTATAGCTTATTTGTATAGAGAATTATTTCTTAAGGAATCTAGGCTTGAGTATTAGTTCAAAATGGATGGATATTGAGCTAAACTATCTGTTCGTTCTACTTCTTTTATCGAATTTTATATCGCTCAATACCCCGGATTTTATTCCGATAAAAAAGCCCCAATTAGCATTTGTTCCAAAAGGTGTCCAGTTGAAATCCATTCTCCAACTTAATAAATCTCTTTCAAAACGTAGTTGGGTAAAAGTAACCCCTTTTTGTACAAAATCATAACCTGTTGATACACCAGCTTTCCATTTTGGACTTATGTCTGCATTGGCTGATATCATTATAGAATTCCCTATGATTTTCTTTTCTCTATTGTTGTTTCCGTAAGTCAAAGAGTAAGCAAAAGTCATGTCCCATGGTAGTTTTGCATTGAAGAATTCAGAAATTTTATCTTCTTCTTTTTCACTTTCGCTAAATTGACTTTTTCTACTGTCGTTTAAATCAGTATTTGTTCCAAATAAATCATCTTCACGACCTCCATTTCTTTCGCTTTGAACGTTTTTATCTTTCTTAGTTTTATCTTTTTCTTTACTTGAAATAGCATAATTCAAAGTCATATTAGCACTGGTCATTCTAAACAAACTTCCACCATTGTCAATATTATAAACATTAATTCTAGTGCCTGAATTGTCAATTGCATAAGGATCTAAAGTAGCTCCAAAATTAACATTCATTTTGTTGGCAAAAAGTTGTGTTCCACCGCTAACTCTAACTGGTGACCATGCTAGGGATGTTTTACCATCAGCATTAAGATTATAGCTGGTTGAAAAATTTAAATTATTAAGCAGCATTACCTTTTTAGGTTCCACCTTAGTACTATCCTTATCAGTAACTTTAGCTTCAAAAGTATTACTCAAGTCAAATCCTAACGTATTAGAGTTTGAAATACCTGGCGCTCCAAAAATTCCAGCTTCAAATCGAGAATATTGCTTTGTCATAGTCCCGGTTGCATCTGAAGCATAGGTATCGTAATATTTTTCAAAACTGGGTGTATAACCATACGAAACTGAAGGACGCATGACGTGACGAATTGATTTTATTTTTTTGTCTGCTCCAAAATTAAATGTTCCATAAATAGTCGTTCCTAAACTTGATGAAAAAGAGTAGGTTCTATAGGCATCAAATCCATTTACAATATTATCGACTACTTTACTTTGTTCGTCATCATAACTTCTATTAATCGTCTTTGTATACCAAACTTCTCGATAGTTAAAAGAAGAAGAAGCACTGAAATATTTGAATAATTTAAAATTGGTACTGATTGGAATAGTATGTTCAATACCAGTTTTTGCATTTCTAAACATTTGAGGCTTAAAGAATAAAGAATCGGTTGTTACAATGCTATTTTTACCGCTCAGGTTATATTGTAGATTGATGTTCTTAAAGAACCCCTTTTTTACGCCATCTTTACCTACAAAAGGATATAAACGATCAACACTTACTTGGAGTGTTGGTAAAGTCATATTAATTTCTTCAGTTTGTGTGTTTTGAGAATGTGTTGCTGTCAATGACATTCTGACTTGTGGTACTGAATTGAAGGTTTTACTGTAAGAAACCGAAGAGCTTAATGTATTATTAAGATTAGATCCAATGTTTGCCTGATTTATGGATTGTCTAAAATATTTACTACTTCCAAGATTTACGGAAGCAGAAAAACTTGAGTTAGGGTTTGATTTAGAATCTTTAGAATGAGACCATTGAATATTATAAATTTTCTGCTTTAAATAATCAGGATAACCTCTTTCGCTTGTAATTAAATTTTCAAATCGTACATTTAAATTTCCTCGATATTTATACCGTTCGGCGTAACTAGACTCAAAACGCATTCCATAACTACCATTGGTATAATAATCTCCTAAAACAGTTAAATCATAATTATTACTAAGTGCAAAATAATACCCTCCATTTTGTAAAGAAAATCCTCTTGTGTTAGAATCATTATAACTTGGTAAAATCAATCCAGAAATGCTGGTCTCTTTACTCATTGGGAAAAATGCGAATGGTAAAGCTATAGGTGTAGGTACATCGGCAATAACCATATTGGTCAAACCAGTGACCACTTTTTTACCTGGAATAAATTTTACTTTGTTCGTTTGGAAATAATATTCTGGATTATCAACATCTTTGGATGTGGTAAAGCGAGCGCCTTTTAAGAAATATACAGAATCATTTTCTTTTTTAGTAATAGCCGCTTTTATTTTAAATTCCCCTTGATCTGATCTGGAATTCCATATCAATGCTTTTTTTGTTTTAAAATTAAAACGAATTGAATCAGGTTCGACAACATTAGTCCCTTGCTTGAAGTTTGGATATTGTTTGTAAGCTCCTGTCGAATCCTTTATCCGGCCTGCATAAACTTCGTTCTTTTCATAATCCATGACGATAAGTCCAGATTTTAATTCGACATCCTGATAATATAGCTCTGCTTTATCATATAAAGTGATCAATTTTTTCTTTTGATCAATTTTCACATATTTCTCAGCCTTGTATTTTACTTTGCCGTCTAGAAATGCTTTTTGGGGTTTGACAGTATCTTTTTTTATCGAATCAGTTTCCTTTTTTATAGTTGTAGTCGATTTTCCAGTATTATTAACAAAGGTTTTGGAGCTATCTGTTTGTTTTTTAGTAGCTATAGCTGTTGCTTTTTTTGTTGTATCTTGAGAATATAATTTACCAGCTCCTATTGTTAGGAAAATTGATAATAAAACGATATTAAATAAGTTTGTATGCAAAGGTTTAAATGCTATTTTTGTAAAATTATGGCTTGTTTTTTGACATGTCAAACTTACATATTATTTTTTGTCAAAAATAATCAAATAAAGAATTTATAACCTTAGTGTTTTAATTAAAATTAACTTTTAAATTTATGCATATTTCATATAAAATTAAAATAATATTTACCCTTCTTTTTACAGTTGGTTCATTTAGTATTTATGCTCAATCAAATATTTTTAAAGTAACATTGGACGCAGGTCATGGAGCTCATGATTTTGGTGCAGTTTACAATGGACATGTAGAGAAAAATATTGCGCTTGCAGTAGTACTGAAAGTAGGGAAAATTTTAGAATCCATGCCAAAAATGGATGTGATATATACCCGAAAAACGGATGTTTTTATTGACTTAGTAGAAAGAGCCAATATTGCGAATAGGGCTGATGCTAATATTTTTGTATCGATACATTGTAATGCAAATAGAAATACTGAGGGATATGGGACGGAAACCTATGTAATGGGTATGACAAAAGTTGCTTCAAATTTAGAAGCGGCTAAAAAAGAGAACTCCGTTATAACCTTAGAAAAAGATTATAAACAAAAATATGAGGGATTTGATCCTAATTCTCCTGAAACAATGATAGGCATGACCTTGATGCAAGAGGAATATTTAGATAATAGTATTTCACTGGCAAGTAAAGTTGAAGATGCATTTGAGTTATTGGGTAAAAAAATAAGAGGAGGAGGAGTTAAACAAGCGCCTTATATGGTACTTCATAAAGCATATATGCCCAGAGTTCTTATTGAAATGGGTTTTATTTCTAATTTTACGGAAGGAAACCTTTTAGACTCAGAAGATGGTCAAAATGAAATTGCTAAAGCTATAGCAGAGGCTATTGTAAGTTATAAAAGAGATTATTATGGGAATGGTGAAACTGAAATTATTGATGTAAAACCGTCACAGAAAATTTTTGACAAGCCAATAAAAGACACTTCATCTCCTGTCAAACCAAAAGTAATTTTAAATTCTTCTGAACTCAAAAAATCAATAAAAAATGCGGATAGTTCCCAACCTCTATTTAAGGTGCAACTTTCTGCCAGTGTAAAAAAAGTGGAGTTAGCCCCTAAAAATTTTAAAGGGTTGAAAAATATATCTATTTCATATGACAATAGAGTTTATAAATATATGTATGGAGAAACTTCAGATTATGATGAGGCAAAAAAACAATTACAAGAAGCAAAAGATAAAGGCTATAATTCTGCATTTTTAATTGCATTTAGAAATGGAGAAAAAATTAGTGTTCAAGAAGCACTCAAATAATAATAACAAGTTGAATATTTTATATTAATTTTGAAAAAAAATTATATTTTGAAAATAACTAGAGAAATCAAAACTGCCATATTAGTCATTGCATCAATTTTATTATTCATTTGGGGCTATAGTTTTTTAAAAGGAAGAGACCTTTTTACAAATTACAAAACATTTTATGTAGAATATGAGAGTGTAGAAGGATTAGCCACATCGGCGCCTGTAACTCTAAACGGTTTGATTATAGGAAAAGTAAATAGTATTGCATTAAATGAAAATACAGGGAAGTTATTGGTTGAATTACAATTGAAAACTGATTTTCCTATTTCTAAATCCAGCACTGCTTCTATTTACGAACCAGGATTCATTGGAGGAAAGCAAATTGCAATTTACCCAAATTTTAATGATAAAACGCTAGCTGTTGATGGACAGAAATTGCAAGGAGAAACTAAATTAGGACTTACCGATAAAGTAGGTGATAAATTAGCTCCTCTTCAGGAAAAGCTAGAAAAAATAATGGTTAACACTGATAAATTAATATCAGGGATTAACAATGTTTTAGATAAAAACGGACAAGAAAATTTAAAGGTTAGTTTAGCAGAATTAAGTAAAACTATGGAGCAATTTCATAAAGCTACTGTAGGTGTTAATGCTTTATTGGATGATAATAAAGCTCAAATAAAAGGAGCGGTAACCAACTTTAATAAAATATCTGGTAATTTTTCTAAAATATCGGATTCATTGAATAAAGCGGATATAGGTAAAACTGTCAAAAATCTAAATAAAACCTTAGCACGTGTTGATGGTATTATGATTGATTTGGAATCAGGAAAAGGCTCTATGGGGAAATTATTAAAAGACGAGGCTTTTTACGAAAATATAAAAGCAACAACAAAAGAATTGGAATTATTACTTCAAGATGTAAGATTGTCTCCTACAAGATATGTTAATATTTCTTTGTTTGGAAAGAAAAATAAACCTTATGTTGCTCCAAAAAATGATACTTTAATAAAAGTAAAAAACTAGTGATATGAGCTATTTAGACAATATATTATTTGCTATATTATTAGGTATTGGTTTTGGTTATTTTTATGGTAATGTAAAAAAAATCATTAGAAATATAAACCTTGGTGGAGCAATAGACCGTAAAGACAATGCTAAAGAGCGTTGGAAAAATATGGCTATGATTGCTCTTGGACAATCTAAAATGGTGAAAAGGCCTGTTGCAGGGTCACTTCATATTGTCGTTTACCTAGGATTTATAATTATCAATATTGAGTTATTGGAAATAATTATTGATGGTCTTTTTGGTACTCATAGAATTTTTGCTTTTTTAGGAACTGCTTATAATATATTGATTGCTTCATTTGAAATTTTGGCTCTTTTAGTTTTAGTTGCTGTTTTTGCTTTTTGGATAAGAAGAAACATAATTAAGTTGAAACGATTTTCAAGTGCTGATTTGAATGGCTCTCCTAAAAAAGACGCCAATTATATTTTGTATTTTGAAGTTGTTTTGATGACATTGTTTTTATTAATGAATGCTTCTGATTTGCATTTGCAAAATATACCAGGAGGTTTTTCTCATTTTATTAAGGCAGGTTCATTTCCAGTAAGCCAATTTATTGAGCCATTGTTTAATGGAATGTCAAATGAATTGGTAATGCTTCTTACAGAAATATTTTGGTGGTTGCATATTACCGGGATTTTGATTTTTATGAACTATCTCTATTTTTCAAAACATTTGCATATAATATTAGCATTTCCAAATACCTTTTTTGCAAATTTAAATCCACAAGGTCAATTTGATAATTTAGAATCAGTTACTAAAGAAGTGAAAATGATGATGGATCCTAGCGCTGATCCATTTGCAGCAGCGCCAGTTAACGAAAGTGAAGCACCAGCTAAGTTTGGTGCAAGCGATGTTCAGGATTTAAATTGGGTACAATTATTGAATGCTTATACGTGTACTGAATGTGGTCGTTGTACCTCTTCTTGTCCTGCCAATATTACAGGAAAAAAATTGTCTCCTCGAAAAATCATGATGGATACAAGAGATAGGCTGGAAGAAGTAGGAAGAAATATAGATGCTAATAAAGGAGTTTTCGTTCCAGATAATAAATCATTATTAAACGATTATATAACACCTGAAGAACTTTGGGCATGTACTTCATGTAATGCATGTGTTGAGGAATGTCCAGTAAGTATAAGTCCTTTATCTATTATTATTGATATGAGACGTTATTTAGTAATGGAACAAAGTGCCGCACCAATGCCAATAAATGCTATGATGACCAATATAGAAAATAATGGGGCACCATGGCAATACAATCAGCAAGATCGTTTGAATTGGAAAAATGAATAGTCGTTTTATTGTTTAATTGGTTATTTTTTTTACTGAATAACTGATTTAAACACTAACAATTTTCCATTAACCAAATAAGCAAATAACCGCATCAATAAAATATTATGTCAGAAAGTTTAATAGTGCCAACCATGGCCGAAATGCTAGCTCAAGGAAAACAACCTGAAGTTTTATTTTGGGTAGGCTGTGCAGGAAGTTTTGACGATAGAGCAAAAAAAATAACTAAAGCATTTGTACGAATTCTAAATCGTGCAAATGTTTCTTTTGCAGTACTTGGTACAGAAGAAAGTTGTACTGGAGATCCAGCTAAAAGAGCGGGGAATGAATTTTTGTTTCAAATGCAAGCCATGATGAATATTGAGGTTCTCAATGGGTATGAAGCTAAGAAAATTGTTACTGCTTGTCCGCATTGTTTTAATACGTTAAAAAATGAATATCCTGAATTAGGTGGGAAATATGAAGTAGTTCATCATACGGAGTTTTTAAAATCCTTATTAGATGATGGAAGATTAACTATTGAAGGAGGTCAATTCAAAGGGAAAAGAATTACTTTTCATGATCCATGCTATTTAGGAAGAGCGAATAATGTATATGAAGCGCCAAGAGATCTAATCCTTAAATTAGATGCCGAATTAGTAGAAATGAAACGTTCTAAAGCAAACGGATTATGTTGTGGTGCTGGCGGTGCGCAAATGTTTAAAGACGCTGAACCTGGTAATAAGGAAATCAACGTTGAGAGAACGGAAGATGCATTAGAAACAAAACCAGAAATTATTGCTGCGGGTTGTCCTTTTTGTAATACTATGATGACTGATGGTATTAAAAATAAGGAAAGAGAAGCAGATGTGAAAGTGATGGACATTGCGGAATTAATCGCAAACGCTCAAGATTTGTAGGGTTATATTATTTAACGTTTACCTATTTTATTATGATTTACAAAAATTTTATATTTTTCATAATAATGGTTACGAGTTTTGTTTCAATGGCTCAAACCATAGATAAAACAGATTCGATAGCTAGTTTAAAAGTTAAAAATAATTATCAAATACAGTTTAAGGCAAAACAATTGATTATTCCTGTAGCTTTAATTGGGTATGGAATAATCGGAATTGGTAGTGATCAATTAGAAGCATTTAATTTTGAAATTAGAGAAGAGGTAAAAGAAAATATAGATAGAAAATTGTCAATTGATGACTTTTCTCAATACGCTCCTGTTGCCTCAGTATATGCTTTGGGTGTTTTAGGAATTAAAGGAAAAAATAATATTCGAGATAAAACTATTATTGTTGCAACTTCCTATTTAATTATGGGATTAACTGTGAATAGTCTAAAAAAAATAACTAAAGTGGAACGGCCTGACGGTTCCGGTTTAAACTCTTTTCCTTCAGGGCATACTGCAACAGCTTTTATGGGAGCAGAATTATTATATCAAGAATATAAAGATGTTTCTATTTGGTATGGAATTTCTGGGTATGTTGTTGCTACAGGGACGGGAGTCTTTAGAATGTATAATAACCGTCATTGGTTTACTGATGTAGTTGCAGGAGCTGGAATTGGGATATTGAGTGCAAAAGCAGGCTATTGGTTGTATCCTACCATAAATAAATTATTATCATCTAAAAAGAACACAAATAAAAAATCAACATTTATTCCTTATTATGATGGAAAGCAAGTAGGATTTGGCCTTGTAACTGTTTTTTAATCATAAGAATAGTAGAATTAATTATAAAAAAATAGTATGTATATTCCATTTGAAAATTTACCAGAAGAATCCAAGATATGGATTTATCAATCGAACAGAAAATTTTCGGATGAAGAGTTTTCTGAAATTGAAACAGCTTTGCAATCTTTTCTTGAAAGTTGGGCTGCGCATGGTACAAGTTTAGAATCATCTTACCAATTAAAATACAATAGGTTTATTATTATTGCCGTAAATCAAGATGTTCAAGCTGCCACGGGTTGCTCTATAGATTCCTCTGTAGAATTTATCCAAAGTTTAGAACAAAAATATAATGTTGATTTACTGGATAAAATGAATGTGACTTTTAAATTAGGCGAGCATATTGCACACAAGCCTTTAATTGATTTTAAGAAAATGGTTAAAGATAAAGCCGTTACTGAAAACACAATCGTTTTCAATAATTTGGTTAATAATATAGAAGAATATAATGAGTCTTGGGAAGTTCCAGCCATTGACAGCTGGCATAGTCGCTTTTTTTAATAAAATAGTACAATGAAAAAAATAGGCATCAAAATTGTTTTTTTTTATGTCTTATTTTTCTTTGTTGCCACTAGTTGTGTCGGAACAAAAATTAATAAGCCAAAAATAATTTTAACTGACGTTCCGTCTGAAATAGAGAATCTTGATAGTGAAAAATCAAGTAATGTTCCCACGCTTTTTGAATTATCTACCCAAGGCAACAAATGGGTAGATAGCGTTTACAATGGAATGAATCTTGATGAAAGATTAGGGCAATTATTTATGGTTGCCGCTTATTCTAATAAAGACACTGTGCACTTCAACGTAATTGACAAACTGATTAAGGAAAACAAAATTGGAGGATTAATTTTCTTTCAAGGTGGTCCTGTTCGTCAAGCGAATCTCACTAACCGTTTTCAATCGAAATCAAAAATTCCTTTATTTATTGGTAATGATGCAGAGTGGGGATTAAATATGCGACTAGATTCTACGTATCGTTATCCTTGGAATATGACACTTGGAGCCATCCAAGACATGAAACTAATAGAAAAAGTGGGCGTTCAGATGGGAGAACAAAGCAAGCGATTAGGAATCCAATTTAACTTTGCCCCAGTTCTTGATATTAATACTAATCCAAGAAATCCCATTATAGGATTTCGCTCTTTTGGAGAAGATAAATATAAGGTTACTGAAAGAGCCATCGCATTAATGAAAGGAGTTCAGAGCCAAGGTGTATTTTCAACGGGAAAGCATTTTCCTGGTCATGGCGATACTGAAACAGATTCTCATAAAGGATTGCCAACAATAAATTTTTCGAAAGAAAGATTAGATAAAGTAGAGTTTTATCCCTACAAAAAGATGTTTCATGAAGGACTTTCTTCTGTAATGGTGGGACATTTAAATGTGCCCAGTTTAGAATCAAGGCCTAATTTCCCGTCATCGATTTCTTATAATGTGGTAACCAATATTCTCCAAAAAGAATTAGGTTTCAAAGGACTTATATTTACTGATGCTTTGAATATGAAAGGGATAAGCAGTTTTAATATACCTAGTGAAATAAATTTTGAAGCTTTTATGGCCGGAAATGATGTTTTGTTATTTCCCGAAAATGTGCCATTAGCAATTGAAAAATTTAAACTGGCTTATTCGACTAATTTAATAACAGAAGAACGTTTGGCTTTTTCGGTTAAAAAAATATTGAAATTTAAATATAAAGCAGGTTTGAATTCCTTTAAACCTATTGTAACCAATAATTTATATAATGAATTAAATTCTCCTGAAAACGAAACGCTAAACTATGAATTGTATGAAAATGCAATTACTGTTTTGAAAAATACTGCTTCGGTTTTACCTATTAAAAATTTAGAAAGTCAAAAAATTGCTTATGTAAAAATAGGGGATGATACTAATGACTCTTTTGTTTCAACCTTAAAGAAATATGCTGATATAACTGTAATTTCAGATACTAATCTGGATAGTTTGCAAATGAAATTGAAACCATTCACAACAGTAATTGTTGGGTATCACAAATCAGATGTAGCTTTTAAAAATAGCGATTTAAAATCAGATGAATTATTTAAGATAAATTATTTAGCTAAAAACAATAATGTCATTCTGGATATTTTTGCTAAACCGTATTCATTATTACCCATTACAAATTTTGATGATATTGAAGGATTAGTAGTTTCTTATCAGAATAGTGATATTGCACAAATAGTTTCTGCAGAATTAATTTTTGGGGCTATTGAAGCCAAAGGGAAATTACCAGTATCCATAAATACAAATTTCAAAGTAAATGATGGTTTAACAACTGAAAAATTAAACCGATTAGGATTCACAACTCCGGAAAATGTTGGAATGAATTCAGCCGTTTTATCACAAATTGATGCACTAGCAAAAAAAGCCATCAGTGCTAAAATGACACCGGGAATTCAGGTTCTTGTTGCAAGAAATGGAAAAGTTATTTATCAGAAATCATTCGGTTATCATACGTATGATTCCACTTTAAAAGTTAAAGATTCGGATATTTATGATGTAGCTTCATTGACTAAAATTCTTGCCACATTGCCTAATGTTATGCTACAGTACGACCAACAAAAAATTAATTTGGAAACTACATTAGGGTCCATGTCTCCAATTTTTAAAAATACGAATAAACAAGATATTCATTTTAAAGAATTATTGTCTCATTATGCTGGACTTGTTGCAGGAATCCCATTTTATAAAGCTACCATGGACAAATCTAAATTTCCTTCTGAAAAATATTTTAGAAGAGTTTCTGAGGAACAGTTTTCTAAACAATTGGGCGATAGTCTTTTCATAAGAAATGATTTTCATGATACAATAATGAAAATGATAATTAAAAGTAAATTATCATTAAAAAAAGAATATAAGTACAGTGATTTGACTTTCATGATTCTTAAAGATTATTTAGAAAATACAACAGGTAAAAAACTGGATGATTTAATTCAAGAGAATTTTTATCATTCACTGGGAATGAATAATTCAACTTTTAATCCATTGAGAAAGTTTGATAAAAACAGAATTCCTCCAACGGAAATAGACACTTATTTTCGTCATCAAATTTTGCAAGGGTATGTAAATGACCTTTCGGCAGCTTTAGAAGGCGGTGTTTCAGGTCATGCCGGTATTTTTTCTAATGCAATGGATGTAGCTAAAATGATGGAACTCTATTTGCAAAAAGGAAATTATGGAAATCACCAGTATTTTTCAGAGAAAACATTTAATGATTTCAATACCTGCTATTTTTGTGCAGCAGGGAATAGGAGAGGTGTTGGTTTTGATAAACCACAATTAGGCACAGAAGGACCTACATGTGGTTGTGCATCAATGACAAGTTTTGGTCATACTGGTTTTACGGGAACTATGGCTTGGGCTGATCCTGAAACACAAATCGTGTATGTGTTTTTATCCAATAGAACTTTTCCATTGGCTACTGAAAACAAATTATCAAAAGAAAATATTAGAGAGGATATTCAAGAAGTAATTTATAATGCAATTATAAAATAAAATATTTAAGTAAATTTATTTATAGGCCAAAATGAAATTTTAATAATTTTATTTTGGCTTTTTATTTTCAATACTTCAGTACAAATAACAGGTTGTATTATAGTATATTTGATATGTAAATCAATACTATGAAAAATAAAATTAAAGTATTTAAAACTAGTTGTTTAACTATATTCCTTTTTTGTGTAAGTATTGTAAATGCTCAAAATATTGATATAAATATTTTAAGAGATATTAATGTTAATAGAAACAAGAACTTAGATCCCACTTT
This sequence comes from Flavobacterium cryoconiti, assembly GCF_048158645.1. NCBI lineage: Bacteria > Pseudomonadati > Bacteroidota > Flavobacteriia > Flavobacteriales > Flavobacteriaceae > Flavobacterium > Flavobacterium cryoconiti. The sequence goes on from NZ_JBLNKW010000013.1 coordinate 32,855, forward strand.
TAAGTTAGTTAGTAAAAGTGCCCTTCCTATAAGTATTGCGGCTCCTATTATTATCTATTCAGTTGGTTTGATAAAGAAAGATAGTACAATAAAAAAACAGGCAATTTTTATTGGTGAAACATTCTTAGTAAACGCTTTTATCACAACCGCATTAAAACAAGTTGTAAAAAGAAATAGACCTTTTGATACTTATGCCGATATTGATCAAGCAATTTCTGCAGGTGGTTATTCATTTCCTTCAGGCCATACATCTGTAGCTTTTGCAACAGCGACATCATTGAGTATGGCATATCCTAAATGGTATGTAATTGCGCCCTCATTTGTTTGGGCGAGTGCAGTAGGATATTCACGCATGCATTTAGGGGTTCATTATCCTTCGGATGTTTTTGCGGGTGCTATCTTAGGAAGTGGCTCTGCATATCTTACCTATAAAGCTAATAAATGGATTAATAAAAAACGATCTAAAAAGGAAAAATAGCTGTTTGTATTTATGAAATGATCATTTAAAAAAGAAGAAAATTTAAGGTGAAAATATTAAATTATATTTCCAAAACAGTCTGGGTTTTATCCGTAGTTAGTTTGTTTACAGACACAGCTAGCGAGATGCTTTACCCAATAATGCCTATTTATCTTAAATCAATTGGGTTTTCAATTGTATTAATTGGTGTTTTAGAGGGTTTTGCCGAAGCGTTAGCGGGATTAAGCAAAGGATATTTTGGTAAATTATCCGATAATTCCGGTAAACGAGTTCCTTTTGTTCGATTGGGATATACTTTAAGTGCTATTTCAAAACCAATGATGGCAGTTTTTATATTTCCAATGTGGATTTTCTTTGCACGATCAATTGATCGATTTGGAAAAGGAATTCGTACTGGGGCAAGAGATGCAATATTATCTGATGAGGCAACACCTGAAACTAAAGGAAAAATTTTTGGATTTCATAGGTCAATGGATACTTTAGGTGCTGTGTTAGGACCAGTAATCGCTTTAATTTATCTTTATTTTTATCCGCAACAGTATAAAACACTTTTTTATATTGCTTTTATCCCGGGATTATTGGCAGTATTTGCCTCTTTTTTGCTCAATGACAAAACTAAAAAACATTTAGCTGAAAAAAAGCTGACACCTTTTTTCTCTTTTCTAAACTATTGGAAAACAAGTCCGGCACAATATCGAAAAGTGGTAATTGGATTATTGGTATTTGCATTATTTAATAGCTCTGATGTTTTTTTATTATTAAAAGCGAAGCAAGCAGGTCTTAATGATACTAATGTAATTGGAATTTATATTTTTTATAATTTGGTTTATGCTCTTTGCTCATTTCCAATAGGGATTTTAGCAGATAAAATTGGTTTAAAGAAAATGTTCCTATTTGGAATTTTATTATTTTCAATTGTCTATTTTGGAATGGCTTTCAGCAAAAATAGTTACACGATTGCGCTTCTCTTTTTTATTTATGGCGTTTATGTAGCTGCTACCGAAGGAATATCAAAAGCTTGGATTAGCAATATTTCCGATAAAAAAGATACTGCCACTGCAATAGGAACCTATTCTGGATTTCAAAGTATGTGTACTTTAATTGCTAGTTCTCTGGCAGGACTAATTTGGTATCAATTTGGAGCCAATGCAACATTTATGATTACAGGAATAATGACAGTTTTAGTTATTATTTATTTCTCTTTTTTTATTAAGGATAAAATTATTAAAAATGACACACAAACATAACGACAAAGAATCTTGTTGTACTTTAGAAAAAAAAACAGTTAAAAAAAAATCTCATGATTCTGGATGTTGTTCTCACGATGATTCAGAAAATCATTCACATGAAGATGATCACGATCATTCAAATGGAAGTGATAGTGTTTTTAAAATGTTTTTGCCTTCAATAATAAGTTTAGGATTACTGTTAATAGCTATTTTATTTGATAATTTTTCCCCTCAAACCTGGTTTGTAGGCTGGGTTAGAATTGTATGGTTTTGTGTAGCGTATATTCCTGTAGGCTTGCCTGTATTGAAAGAAGCTTTTGAAAGCATTCGCAAAGGTGCAGTTTTTTCTGAATTTTTTCTAATGTGTATTGCTACACTTGGCGCTTTTGGAATTGGTCAATATGCTGAAGGCGTTGCCGTGATGTTATTTTATTCTATTGGGGAATTATTCCAAATGTTAGCTGTAAAAAGAGCCAAATCCAATATCAAATCGTTATTGGACCAAAGACCGGATACTGCAAACGTTATTGAAGGATTTGCGACTGTTTCTAAAAAAGCCTCGGATATTACGATTGGAGAAATCATTCAATTAAAACAAGGAGAAAAATTGGCTTTGGATGGGAAACTACTTTCAGGGCATGCCACTTTCAACACTGCTGCATTGACAGGGGAAAGTAAACCAGATACCAAATCAAAAGGAGAAGCTGTTCTCGCAGGAATGATTAATCTTAATGCTGTTGCACAAGTTGAAGTTACCACAGCTTTCAACGATAGCAAATTATCCAGGATTCTTGAAATGGTTCAGGAAGCTTCAGCTAAAAAAGCACCAACCGAATTATTTATTCGAAAATTTGCCAAAATTTATACACCAATAGTTGTTTATCTGGCAATCGGGATTTGTTTTCTACCGATACTTTTTGTGACTGATTATGTTTTTAAAGATTGGTTGTACAGAGCATTAATCTTCTTGGTAATTTCATGCCCATGTGCATTAGTAATCTCGATTCCATTGGGTTATTTTGGAGGAATTGGAGCAGCAAGTAAAAATGGAATTTTAATTAAAGGGTCTACCTTTCTTGATATTTTGGCAACGATTCAAGTTGTGGTTATGGATAAAACAGGAACATTAACCAAGGGCGTTTTTAAAGTTCAAAAAGTAGTAGCCGTTGGAATTTCAGAAACTGATTTAGTAAAATATACTGCAGCAATTGAAACGAAATCGACACATCCTGTTGGTTCAGCTATAATTGAATATGCTAAGGATATTGTGAAAGATACAACTGTTACTGAAGCGCATGAAATTGCTGGTCATGGAATAAAAGGACTCGTTGATGGAAAAGAAATTTTAGTAGGGAGTGCTAAATTGATGAAAAAATTTGACATCAGTTATAATACTGAAATTGATACGATTCCATTTACAATTATTGTTGTAGCCATCAATCAAAAATATGCTGGCTATTTTCTTATTGCTGATGAAATCAAAGAAGATGCCAAAGAAACTATCCAAAGCTTACATAAATCAAATGTAAAAACGATTATGCTTTCAGGTGACAATCAAGCAATAGTTTCGCTTGTCGCCAAAGAGTTAAATATTGATCAGGCTTTTGGAGATTTATTACCGGAGAATAAAGTTCAAAAAGTATCAGAACTAAAAGCGCAGCATTTAAAAATAATATTTGTTGGTGACGGAGTCAATGATGCTCCGGTTATTGCCTTGGCCGATGTAGGAATTGCAATGGGCGGTTTAGGAAGTGATGCTACCATTGAAACTGCAGATGTAGTAATTCAAAACGACCAACCCACTAAGATTTTTACAGCAATCAATATTGGAAAAAAAACAAAACAGATTGTTTGGCAAAATATTGGCTTGGCATTTACAGTTAAGTTTATCGTTCTTGTTATGGGAGCTGGAGGTATTGCCACCATGTGGGAAGCAGTTTTTGCAGATGTTGGTGTAGCATTATTGGCAATTTTAAATGCCGTAAGAATTCAACGAATGAAATTTTAAGTTTGATAGTATTTAACTTAAATTTCCATAAAACCCATTCCTATTTTTATTAATTTCGTTTCATTAAAATACATACATGAAAATTGCAATAGTTTGTTATCCTACCTTTGGAGGAAGTGGTGTAGTCGCTACAGAATTAGGTCTTGAATTGGCAAGACGTGGTCACGAAATACATTTTATAACCTACAGTCAGCCAGTACGTTTGGCGCTTTTAAATCCAAATGTACATTACCACGAAGTGAATGTTCCTGAATATCCATTGTTTCATTATCAGCCTTATGAATTGGCTTTGTCGAGCAAATTGGTCGACATGGTAAAGCTATATAAAATAGAATTAATGCATGTGCATTATGCCATTCCTCATGCTTATGCGGGGTATATGGCAAAACAAATGCTGAAAGATGAAGGCATTAATATTCCAATGGTGACAACTCTTCATGGTACTGATATTACTTTAGTTGGAAATCATCCCTTTTATAAACCTGCAGTAACCTTCAGTATTAATAAATCTGATTTTGTTACTTCGGTGTCCCAAAGTTTGAAAGATGATACCCTTAAATTATTTAATATAAAAAATGAAATTGAGGTAATACCTAATTTTATTGAATTGGATAAAAACGTTAATGATCCCAGTATTGCTTGCCATCGCTCCGTAATGGCAAAAGAGAATGAACGAATAATAACTCATATCAGTAATTTCAGAAAAGTAAAACGAATTCCGGATGTCATTAAAATATTCTATAATATTCAAAAAGAAATTCCGGCTAAATTGATGATGGTAGGGGATGGTCCTGAAAAAGAAAAAGCCGAATATCTATGTCAGGAATTAGGAATTATAGACAAAGTGATCTTTTTTGGGAATAGTAATGAAATCGATAAAATATTAAGTTATACAGATTTATTCTTGCTTCCATCTGAAACCGAAAGTTTTGGTCTTGCTGCTCTTGAAGCAATGGCTTGGAGAGTTCCTGTAATTTCCAGTAATTCAGGAGGATTGTCAGAAGTTAATTTTGATGGCATTTCTGGTTATTTGAGTGATGTGGGGAATACTTATGAAATGGCTGTGAATGCTTTGAAAATTTTAAAAGATGATGCAACTCTGAATAAATTTAAAGAGAATGCCCTTTCGATTGCTAAAAAATTTGATATTAAAAACATCTTACCTTTATATGAAAATTTATACCAAAAGGCTATAAATAAATACCTATAGGGAACACTTTTTCAAATTAATTTTAATATTTAAAAAATCAATAAAAAATGAAAAAATTATCTTCTTTGTTTTTGGTTTTACTATTAGTTTCTTGTGGAGCTTCTTCTACTAAAAGTTCAGCCAAAAGACCATTATTTGAAGTCTTGACGCAGCAAAATGATGGAGGAGCAAGTATTCGTTTTTTTGAGATTCTTACGGAGCCTAATGAAATTAAAATGCTGCAGAATGATGAGAACTTAAAAAAGAAAATTAGCTCAAATGATATTCAAACTTCAAACTTCATCATTTTGAATATGGGTAATAAAAACTCCGGAGGATATAAGATTGGTGTTGAAAATGCTGTTGAAACAGATAAAAATATAATCGTCACAATAAAAGAAACTATTCCCGGACCTAATGAAATGACAACTCAAGCAATAACAAATCCCTTTTGTGTAGTCAGAATAAATTCTAAAAAAGAAATCATTATTAAATAAAAAAATGCCACTATTTCTAGTGGCATTTTAAATATATTTATTTGTTAAATATTAGAATTGGTATCTAAGACCTAAAGCTACATCAGAACCATAATTGTTTTTGTAATACCCATTTCCACCAAATTCAGGTCTGAAATCCAATGAAATTAACAAAGGAAAATCAAAGTTATATTCAAGACCAATATCTCCAGCTGCAAATGCAAAAGTATCATTGTATGAATTGTTATTATTATCATCATAACTGTAGCTTCCTACACCACCACCTACACCAGCATACCAGTTGAAACCACCATCAATGTTCCATACCCATTGGTACAAACCTGTTAATTTTATTGCTCTGTCATCATAACCATTATTGTTATAATTACTTCTGTTTCTCCAACCTAAATCTAATTCTAAACGATTATCAGTAGCTAATTTTCTTTGGTAAGAAATCTCTCCACCAAAACCATTATTACCTCCTAAACGTAAACCTAAAGCGTTTTTTGAAATATCTTGTGCTTGTGCGGCAAATGTTAATCCCATTAACATGATAGCCGATAAAATAATTTTTTTCATAAGTAAATTTTTGTTCTTACAAAGGTATTGTTAAAGTCCATAAATGGATTTATAAAATTTTAATGAAATGTTATATAATTCCCACTTTTAGATTATTTATGATTTTAATAACAAAAATTAAAGTAAAATATTTTGTTTAGAAAATAATATTGAAGCAACAAGTTGATTACTAATAACATCCTCCATTTCGAAAAGATTTTCTTCTTCATTATAGTTTGCTTCTGAGTAACGAAATAGCTTCCATCGTTTTTTATTGTATTCCAATGCTGTTAAATTTTCAACCCAATCTCCTGAATTCAAATACATAGTAGCGCCATTTTTATTTTCTTTCAAAACCATTTTTGGTTCATGGATATGACCACAAATAACAAAATCATATTTTTTTTCAATAGCCAATTCGGTTGCTGTTTCTTCAAAATCCGAAATGTGTTTCACCGCTTTTTTTACGCTTGCCTTTATTTTTTTCGAAAAAGAATACGGTTCTTTTCCTAATCGTAACAAGCACCAATTTACAAAACGATTCAAAAGGATTAAATAATCATAACCCAGACCACCCAGTTTTGCAATCCATTTTGAATGTTGTACCGAAGCATCAAAAACATCGCCATGAAATATCCAAGCTTTTTTATCATCTAGGTCTAATACTAATTTATCAACCAAAGCAAAATTACCCATGTTCATGTCGCTGAATTTTCGGAGCATTTCATCATGATTTCCTGTTATGTAATAGACCTTAGTCCCTTTGGAAGCAAAACTTATAATTTTTTGTATAACTTTTAAATGTGTTTTTGGGAAGTAAGATTTTCTAAACTGCCAAATGTCAATGATGTCGCCATTTAAGATTAATGTTTTGGGCTTAATAGCCGATAGATAATTGTAAAGTTCTTTAGCATGACTTCCATAAGTTCCTAGATGTACATCTGATATAACAACTAATTCGACTTTTCTTTTTTTCAATGTATTATAATTTGAAGTTTAACAAATTAATGTAATTACTATTAAATGAAATACAACTTAAGGTTAAGAAATAGTTTTTAGTATGAATTTAAAGTCAATAAATAGGCATAGTTTTTTAAAAGTTTATCCTGAAATCTCCGTATAAGCTTTTAAACTTTAAACTAAAATAGTACTTTTGTTCAAAACTTAATATAATGGCAGGAAATAGCTACGGAACACTATTTAGAATAACAACTTTTGGAGAATCACACGGAGAAGCTTTAGGCGGAATAATCGATGGTTGTCCATCTGGAATAGCAATAGATCTAGAAGCAATTCAATTTGAAATGTCAAGAAGAAAGCCAGGTCAATCGGCTATTGTTACTCAAAGAAAAGAACCAGATGATGTACAATTTCTTTCTGGAATTTTTGAAGGAAAAACTACAGGAACTCCAATTGGTTTCATCATTCCCAATACCAATCAAAAATCAGATGATTACTCTCATATAAAAGATAATTACAGACCTAGTCATGCTGATTATGTGTACGAAAAAAAATACGGAGTACGTGATTATCGCGGTGGTGGACGCAGTTCTGCTCGTGAAACTGCCAGTAGAGTAGTAGCTGGAGCCATTGCAAAACAAATGTTACCCGAAATCAAGATTAATGCTTACGTTTCTTCTGTAGGTCCTATTTTTTTAGAAAAACCATACCAAGAATTAGATTTTTCAAAAACCGAAAATAACCCAGTACGCTGTCCAGACGAAGAAATGGCAGTTACAATGGAAGAGTACATTCGTGAAATTCGCAAAGAAGGGGATACCGTAGGTGGAACTGTAAGCTGTGTGATTCAAAATGTGCCTATTGGTTTAGGAGAGCCTGTTTTTGACAAACTCCATGCTGAACTTGGTAAAGCAATGCTTTCTATAAATGCCGTAAAAGGATTTGAATTTGGAAGCGGTTTTGAAGGTGTTAAAATGAAAGGAAGCGAACATAATGATTTATACAATCCTGATGGAACAACTAAAACTAATCTTTCAGGCGGAATTCAAGGCGGAATAAGCAACGGAATGGACATTTATTTCCGTGTGGCTTTCAAACCTGTTGCAACCATTATGCAAAAACAAGAATCACTGGACAATAAAGGAAATATTACTGAAATGACAGGTAAAGGTCGTCATGATCCTTGTGTGGTTCCCCGAGCAGTTCCTATTGTAGAAGCTATGGCAGCTATAGTTTTAGCTGATTTTTATTTGATTAATAAAACCTATTTAAAATAGAATTGCATACTCAGTATTTTGACGAGCTAAATCCTGAGCCATAACTTTGAAATCAATTTGTTAATTTAATGAACACAACTACAACCAAGAAACCATCATTTTTTTCAGGCTTAACCGGCCAAATTTTAATAGCAATGTTTTTAGGTGCTGTTTTAGGAATTATTATTCATAATTCAATTTCAGCAGAAGCTGCCCAATCCTTTAGTGGTAAAATAAAAATGCTGGCAACGGTTTTTATTCGATTGGTTCAAATGATAATTTCTCCATTAGTGTTTACTACACTTGTTGTTGGAATTGCTAAATTAGGAGATATAAAAGCGGTAGGGAGAATTGGAGGTAAAGCTTTAGGTTGGTTTTTTACGGCCTCATTCATGTCTTTATTGTTAGGAATGTTTTTTGTAAATATTCTTGAACCGGGAGTTGGACTTAATTTATCAAATGTTGATTTGGCCTCAGCCTCAGAAGTAACTGCAAAAACACAGAGTTTATCCTTTGAAAATTTTATAGAGCATATTGTTCCTAAAAGTATTTTTGAAGCGATGGCAACTAATGAGATTTTGCAAATTGTTATTTTTTCTATTTTCTTTGGTTTAGCGGCAGCATCTTTGGGAAGCCACGTAAAACCAGTTATAAACGCTTTAGACAAAACATCTCATATTGTTTTGAAAATGGTAAACTACGTAATGAAGTTTGCTCCAATAGGTGTTTTTGGTGCCATTGCAGGTGTATTTGCTGTAAGAGATTTTCAGGAATTAGCAATCACGTATTTCAAATTCTTTGGTTCTTTCCTAATTGGAATTTCATCGCTTTGGGTTGTATTAATACTTGTAGGGTATATTTTCCTTAAAAGCAGAATGACTGTTTTGCTTAAAAGAATTGTAGGACCTTTAATTATTGCTTTTGGAACAACAAGTAGCGAAGCTGTTTTTCCTAAACTTACGGAAGAATTAGAACGTTTTGGTGTCAAAGATAAAATTGTTTCTTTCATGTTGCCATTAGGCTATTCCTTTAATTTGGATGGAAGTATGATGTACATGACATTTGCCAGTATATTTATAGCACAAGCTTATGGAGTTCATTTAGATTTAGGCACACAAATGACAATGCTTTTAGTATTGATGCTTACCAGTAAAGGAATTGCAGGAGTGCCAAGAGCGAGTTTAGTAGTTGTTGCGGCAACTTGTGGAATGTTTAAAATCCCTATTGAAGGAATTGCTTTAATTTTACCGATTGATCATTTTTGTGATATGTTTCGTAGTGCAACAAATGTTTTAGGAAATGCATTAGCTACATCAGTTGTAGGTCAATGGGAAGCTGAGAACGAAAATGAGACTGTACCAGTAGAATAATTATTTTTTTTAATATTAAAAAAGCCTATTTGATTTTTCAAATAGGCTTTTTTTGTCTAAATTATGCGACTGTCCGTTACTAATACCAATATATTTAATTTTGTCATTTCGACGAAGGAGAAGTCTTATTAGTGCTCGTGTTATATGATTTCTCCTTCGTCGAAATGACAAAACAGCTAAATTTTATTTATAAAATGTAGCTTGCTACAACTAACAGATAGTTGTAATTATTTAACAAATAGTCTAGTTAATGTTTGTTATTTTTTAGTTTTGAAATTTAGAGTTTTTCTGCTATCGTAATATATTAATAGATACAGCCATGTTTTTATTAATATATTTGTATATTTGGCTTAAGAATAGCAAGATATGTCCCAAATCAGAATCGGTTTATTAATATTAGCACTTAACATTTTTAATATTAATTGTTATTCTTTAACTCCAACTCCTTCAAAAAAGCAAATTGTAAAGTTAACAGAGCAAGCTTCTAAATTTATTCATGAATTAAATTATGAAAAATCTTTAATAGCTTCAAGGCTTGCATTGCATTATGCCATTGACGCTAAAAATGATAATCTTGTAGCCATATCCTATAATATAATTGGTAGAAATTATGATAATTTATCAGAGTATGATAAAGCTATCTTTTTTTATAAAAAAGGATTAATTTATGCCAATAGAACTAATAATGATACCATTAAAGATTGGATAAATAATAATTTAGGAAACATATATTGCTTTCAAAAAAAGCAATATAAAGAAGGAATAAACTATTACAAAAATGCATTAAAGTTTGGTGAAAAAATTGCTGACCCAACAGAAATTTATTTTACAAAATTGAATATCACTTGGGCTTTTTTTGATAATGGTCAATTTGATGAAGGTTTTCCTTATTTAGAATTTATCAATAAATTTCAAAAGAAATATGGTAATGAGACTACAGTAGTTGCCTTAAATATGCTTAATGGAATGTATTATGGTTTTAAAGAGGAGCGTGAAAAAGCAACAGCCTCTTTTTTAAACGGCATAAAATTAGGAAACGAAGGAAAAGAAAAATCGGATTTGTCATATACACATCAAGAGTATTCTAAATATTTATTAAAAAACGGAGATTATAAAAAGGCATATGAAAATCTGGTGCTTTATGATAAAATCACAGAAGAACTCAATAATAAAGAAATGATTAAAAAGGCCAATATGGCTGGTATTAATCTAGAACTTGACGAATATAAACGTGAGATAGATAAAATTGAAACAGAGAAAGATTTACAATATCAAAGTTTAAAAAAATCACGAGTAATTGTTTTGTTATTTGTGATTGTATTATTTGTCTTATTACTTCTTGTTTATACGCTTTATAAAAACAATATTTTTAAGAAAAAAACGAATAAAGACTTGTCTCTTGCTAATGAAAAACTTTTTATTGCAAAAGAAAAAGCGGAGGAAGCATCTATACTAAAATCACAATTTGTTTCTACTATTAGCCATGAACTAAGAACGCCTTTATATGGAGTAGTTGGCATCACTAACATGCTATTAGATGAACATAAAGAACTTGCAAACAGTCCTCATTTAAGTTCTCTTAAATTCTCAGCCAGATATCTATTGTCACTAGTCAATGATGTATTACAAATTAATAAAATTGAAGAGAATAGAATTGTTCTTGAGAATTTGACTTTCAATATTTCTGATGAAATAAATATGATAAAGAACTCTTTGTCTTTTATTGCAAAGAATAATAATAATTTCATATTTGTCAATATTGACCCAGCAATTCCAGAATATTTAATTGGAGATAAATTAAGACTTTCCCAAATAATTATAAATCTGGTGAGTAATGCACTAAAGTTTACAAAGAATGGAGAAGTATTCATTGATGTGAATTTATCTAAAGTTACTGATAAAATGCATTTTATTGAATTTAAAATTAAAGATACTGGTGTAGGAATAGCAGTTGAAGACCAAGAAAAGATTTTTGAGAAATTTGTTCAGGTTGGAAGAAAAGAAGTAGATTATCAAGGAACAGGTCTTGGCTTATCGATTGTGAAACGTTTATTAGGGTTGTTTGATAGTGATATTTCACTTAAAAGCACAATTGGAGTAGGAACAGAATTTACTTTTACAATTGCATTTGAATATGATCCTGAAAAAACGAATGAGATAATAAATAATATTCCAGTAGATTTATCTACAAATAAGCTATTAAAAGTACTGGTCGTTGAAGACAATAAGATTAATCAAATTGTTACTGAAAAAATCCTCAAAAAAAATAATTATACCTGTACTCTTGTTGATGATGGATTTCAGGCTATTAAAATATTAGAAGAAGAGAACTTTGATATTGTTTTAATGGATATTAACATGCCTTTAATCAATGGTTTTGAAACGTCAAGAAGAATTCGCCATAAAGGGATAAAAATCCCTATAGTTGCATTAACAGCATTTGATAAAGAAGAAATTACCGAGGAAGCAATTTCGGCAGGAATAAATGATATTATAGTAAAACCTTTTGATTCGGTCAAGTTATTTAAAGTTATCAATGTTTTAATTTCGAAAACTAAAATAGCAGTTTAAAAGTAGTTTTTTACTTTTAATATTGATAGTATTTCAGATGTAGAGGAAAATAAAAAATGAAGTTTTTTAAAACTTCATTTTTTATTTTTTTGAAGTATTTTTTAAATAAAAAGCACTTCGTTTTCTTTAGAATACATTATCATTAATAATGGGTGTGGTATTTTTTTATTCCCCAAAGCATCAAAAATGATTGCAATTTCAAGTTTTGGATGAGTCAACTGGTACTCTTTATTTTCTATGTTTTTGGAATCTATTAAGGATTGATTTTTTTTTTAAAAATGTTTTGACGTCTTCATAATATCACTTTTGATGTTATTTATAATTGTCTTTCAATAAAAGTTGATTAGGGAGGTAAGTAATAATTCAAAGCTAAAATCGTTAAACTATTTTAAGGAAATGGTTTAACGATTTTAAATTATTGTTTAATAAAAAACAGATCGGACAAGTTTTTATTTAATGGCAATAGTTTTATGTATTTTTTTCTTACCATTTTCTTTTTTAGCAATGGCAACATGCAGAATTCCATCTTTATAACTTGCTTCTACTTTGTTTTCATCTATATATTCCGGTAAATAGAAAGATCTGTAGAAAGATTGATAACTAAACTCTTTTCGGAGGTAATTGTCTTTTTTTCTAGATTCTTCTTTGGATTCTTCTTTTTCAGAAGAAATCATTAGCATATTATTATCAATTTCAACTTTAAAATCTTCTTTTTTCATACCAGGAGCTGCCAAATCAACTTCTAATTTATCTTCTGATTCTTTTAAATTAACTGAGGGTAAATTACTGCCTATTGTAGCAAAATTTTTATCACTCCAATCGAATACATCCTTTGTGAAAAAATCATCAAAAAAAGTATTCAATGTTGGTAATGAACTGTTTCTTTTAACTAGAGTTTCCATATGTTTGTATTTTTAAGTTGTTTAAAATAAGTTGAATCAAATTTAATGAAATTATTTACTTGAAAAAGATATTTTAACTTATAAAACGTTGAATAATAATGTATTAACAGCAAAATGCCTTTTTAACTAAAGTTAAAAAGGCATTTCTTACAGTGTGAAATTTAGTGTGGATAAAGTATTAATACCAGCGTTTTTTGTTTTGTTTCGAAACTTCTGATTTTCTTGATTTATGCGCTCCGCCGCTACGATTTGAGTTTTTTTGTGCAGCAGCAGGAGCTGTTTCCGGGCTTCCTGAATGCCAAGGATAAGGATGGTCATTTACGGTTTTTACATCCACTTTTATTAGTTTTTGTATGTCTTTCCAATACGCATGTTCATCTTTACTACAAAAAGAAATTGCAATACCTCCATTTCCGGCACGACCCGTTCTACCAATCCTGTGGACGTAAGTTTCTGGAATATTTGGTAAATCAAAATTGATTACAAATGGTAATTGATCAATATCAATTCCTCTGGCTGCTATATCAGTGGCTACTAAAACGCCCACTTCTTTGTTTTTGAAAGTATCCAAAACGCGTTGTCTTGCATTTTGTGATTTATCACCATGAATAGCTTCAGCTGCGATGTTATTTTTTCGTAGTGCTTTAACAACATTGTCTGCACCATGTTTAGTTCTGGAAAAAACCAATACATCCGATAAATTTTCATTTTTAATCAAATGATATAACAGGTTTCTTTTTTCCGTTTTTTCAACAAAATAAACTCTTTGTTCAACATTTTCGGCTGTTGAGGATACTGGAGAAATGGTTACAGTTGCAGGATCGGTCAAAAACATTTCGGCTAATTCTCTAATGGCAATTGGCATTGTAGCAGAGAAAAATAATGTTTGTCTGTTTTTTGGCGTAAGCTTTACAATTTTCTTTACATCATTTACAAATCCCATATCAAGCATTTGATCTGCTTCATCAAGGACTAAAGTATGTAAATGATCTAAATCGATAAAACCTTGTTTGTGTAAATCAAGTAATCTTCCTGGTGTTGCTATCAAAATATCGACACCATTTTTTAGTGTTTCAACTTGCGGATTTTGTGAAACTCCACCAAAAATAGTCAGTTGCGTTAAGTTGGTATACTTACCATACAAATCAAAGCTTTGCCCAATTTGAACCGCTAATTCTCTCGTTGGAGTAACTACCAAAGCACGAATTTGTTTGGCTTTTTTTGAAGAACCTACAATTCGGTGCAATTGATGTATAATTGGAATAGCAAATGCCGCAGTTTTTCCTGTTCCCGTTTGTGCACAACCTATTAAATCGCGTCCAGCTAATACTAGTGGAATTGATTGTTCTTGAATGGGAGTTGGGTTTGTGTAGCCTTGTTCAAATACGGCTTTTTGTATACTTTTTGAAAGTGATAAATCTTCGAATAACATATTTTTGATATTAAATATCTTGTATTAAGTACATAGATAGTGCTGCAAAGGTAGTGTTATTTATCGATTAGGTTAATCGGTTATCCGTTTAACCGATTTATCGATTAAACAGTTAAACAATTTGTTGATATGCTTTTATAAAATCAGTTACAAGATACCCTATGAGTTTACCTATTAGGTGATTGTTTTTTTCTTCTCCTAAATCAGGAGCACCTTCGCAAATATGTAAATAAGTAGCATTTTTATTTTTTGCAAAAAACGAAACAAATTGACGAAGTTGTTCTACTGAAAAACCGCTTAAAGTCATAGCGCTGCATGCAATATTTGGAATTGCATCCAAGTCGATTTCAACACCATAAAAATCATCATTTATGAATTCTAAAGCTTGAGTCATTTCTTGATTAAACTCTTTTTCTTTTCGAATATTTACGTTGTCATACGTATTATAGCGTACACGGTCTTCTATTTTTTTTATGATATCCAAAACACTTTTAGAAGTATAATTTTCATGCAGGCCAAAAATGAAATATTTTTTAAGAAATCCTTCTTCATAAGCGTACGAAAAACCGTTACCACTGTGTCGTCCTTCTAAAATTCTAAAATCAGAATGAGCATCAAAATTTATTGCATTTATTGGTTTACCTTTAGCTAAAGCAGAACCTTTTATATTTCCATAGGCGTTATTATGTCCACCACCAATGACTATAGGTATTTTTCCTAATTTCACTATATTGAAAATGATATGAGAAACATCTTTATCAATTTTTTCTACTAATTGACTCAATTTTGATCGATCATCAATATCATTAAAGTCTAGATGTTCCACTTCTTTCATTTCCTCGCTAACGTTTAATTGCCCTAAGATGGCCAATTGACTTCCTTTACAAAAACGATTATGTTGAATGTTCGCAATACTTTTTATTGCGCTATCCCAAGCCGATGCGGCCCCAGGTCTTCCAAAATTTGCTCTTATGCCAATATCTTCAGGTATTCCAAACAGCACATATTTAGCTTCACAAGTTTTTAGAAATGCAATAGGATCCGTCCCTTTTGGTACGGTTATCATTTTCTCTCCAAATTTTATTTCACCACTTCTGTGATTAGTAATTTTTGCAAGATCATTGATTGTAAACGGGATAATTTTTTCCATTAAAAAAAATATTTTTCCCAAAAATAATATAATTGTGCTAACTTACGTTATAACATAGTTATATATTGTTAAATTTGTAAAAGTTAAATTAAATTAAATTGAATATGGAAAATCAAAAAAGCAGTTCAGGTCTAAAAGCAGTTATAGCAGTTTTAGCCGTTTTACTAGTGGGAAGTTTAGTGTATATTTTTAAAATGACTTCTGATACTGAAATCGTAAAAACAGAATTGAAAACTACAATGACCGAAAAAGAATCGGTTATGAAAGATTTACAAGAATTAAAATCTACTTATGATGCTGCAATTGCAGAAAATACATCAATGTCTGATGAGTTAATTCAAGAAAGAGATAAAGTGGTAAACTTAATGTCTGATTTAAGTAAATCCAAAGGAGATGTAGCTTCTATGTCAAAGTATAAAACACAATTTATAGCTTTACAAGGGAATATGAAGACTTTAATGGCAGAGAATGAAGGTTTGAAAAAACAAAATACGACTTTAACTACGCAACGCGATAGTACAGTAGTAGTATTAGGGGAAACTAAGAAAAATGTTGAAGCATTAACAGGACAAAACGAAGAATTAGCAAAAGCTGTTGAAAAAGGGTCAAAATTGACTGTTTTAAACACAAAAGGTTCTGCATTCAAATTGAGAAGCTCTGGTAAACAAATAGAAACTGATAAAGCAAGTAGAGCAGATGCTCTTAAAGTTAGTTTTACAATTGCTGAAAATCAAATTGCTCAATCAGGTGATAAAACGTATTACGTTCAAGTAATTGATAGTAAAAATAATGTTGTAGGAGATAAAAAAACGGAGACTTTTGGAGATAATACTTTAACATACAGTTTTGCAACTAATGTTAAATATGAAAATAAAACGGTTAATGTTTCACAAGATTTAAAAGGGAAAAATTTCGAAAAAGGAAATTATTTTGTAAATGTTTTTGATAAAGGTGAATTAGTTTCTAAAACAAGTTTTACTTTGAAATAATATTTTCAAGCATAAAATAAAAAAAAGAGGAACATTATGTTCCTCTTTTTTTATTCAAAATTTTTACCTTCTATTAGTACAGCGTCAATAAGATTACTGCCAAATGCATAAGGCAATTGATAGTAGGAGGGAATAGGTTTCGTGATGATAAGATTTGCTTTTTTACCAATCGTAATACTTCCGTGGGTTTCTGAAATTCCCATTGCATATGCTCCGTTTATTGTAGCAGCATTTATGGCTTCTTCAGGAGTCATTTTCATTTTGATACAAGCAGTAGCAACAACAAAGTTCATATTTCCAGATGGAGTAGAACCAGGATTATAATCCGTTGCTAATGCTAATGGAAGTCCTGCAGTAATCATTTCTCTAGCTGGAGTATAAGGAATACTCAAGAAATAAGAACAGGATGGTAGAGCAACAGGCATTGTTTCTGTATTCTTTAAAGCATTAATATCTTCCGTTGTCATAACTTCAAGATGATCTACAGAAAGCGCTTTGTATTTTATTCCAGCCTGAATTCCTCCAATAGAATTAAACTGGTTGACATGGATTTTTGGCTTTAAGCCAAAACGAATTCCGGCTTCCATGATTTGTTTGGTTTCATCAACAGTAAAATAACCAGTTTCACAAAATGCATCTATAAAATCGGCCAGTTTATTTTTGGCAATTTCAGGAAGCATTTCGTTAATGATTACATCTATATATCCTTGATGGTTTCCTTTATATTCTAATGGGAATGCGTGAGCACCTAAAAAAGTTGCTTTTATGGTTATTGGGTAGTTTTGAGCTAGACGTTGAATAACACGAAGCATTTTTAGCTCTCCATCAACTGTCAATCCATATCCTGATTTGATTTCGACTGCTCCAGTTCCTAAACGCATGACTTCTTCCAGTCGATCTTTTGATTGATCGTAGATTTCTTCTTCAGTAGATCCATTGAGTTTTTTTGCCGAATTTAAGATTCCACCACCACGATTGGCAATTTCTTCATAAGTCAAACCATTTATTCTATCGACGAATTCCAGTTCCCTATTGCCAGCATAAACAATATGAGTATGACTGTCACACCAAGATGGTAAAACCATTTTCCCTGTTACATCAATAGTTTTATCAGCATTTATTTTAGGCAAATTATCCATCGAGCCAAAATCAGCAATTAAGTTATCTTTAATTATTAAAAAAGCATTTTTGATTGTTGGGAGAATAGCCATTTCAGCACCGGAAACCTTAGCAATAGCTGTTTCCCGAACCTGAAGTAATTCCTTAATATTGATGATGAGTGTTGTCATATACAAAATTATTCTGAAACCGTTATTTCAAATATTTTATCCCAGTTTTTACCAGTAACAAATATGGTTTTAGTTTTTGGGTTGTAAGCGATACCGTTCAAGACTTCGGCTGTTTTATTTTTTACAAATTTTCTCAAACCTGACATGTCCAAAATACCTTCAACAGCTCCATTTATAGGATCTACTACAGCGATAGCATCTTTTTGCCACACATTCGTGTAAATTTTTCCATTAATCCATTCTAATTCGTTAATACTAGGAATTTTTGATTCTCCAGAATAAACATTGATGTAGCCTATCATTTTTTGGGTGTTCGGATCCATTTTCCAAATTTTTTCCGTTTTGTCTGTTTGATAAATGTATTTTCCGTCATTTGTCATTCCCCAACCCTCGATATCTTTATCGTAAGCGAACGTTTTTTCAAGTTTTAATGTTGTTGCATTGTAGATAAAACCGGTTTTTTCTTGCCAAGTCAATTGATACATTTTATTGTTCAGGAAAGTGATTCCTTCTCCAAAATATTTTGCATCAAGATTAATTTGTTTAAAAACTTTTCCTGTTTTATAGTCGTATTTTCTAAAGTATGAATTGCCTTTTAATCCTGTACTTTCGTATAAAGTGTCTTTGTAAAACTCTAATCCTTCGGTGAAAGAAGTTGTGTCGTGAGGAAATGTATTCACAATCTTGTATTTCAATAATTTTGGTTGCACATTCGAAACTAGTTCCACTCTTGCAGTAGCTTCTGAGTTTTCTCCTTCGTAGTAAACTAAAGCTTTAAGGTTTTGGTACCCTAATTTTTGGTCTTTCAATTCAAATGTTAGTTTGTCAAGTCCTTTTTTAGAAGCTATTTTTTTATCATTTACGTAGTAGATAATACTGTCAACTGCTTTCGAATTTGGGTTCGAAATCCCTAGTTCTATAGCTTCTTGTGGCTGATATTGTTCCTTAAATTTAGAAATATCGAAGGTAAATACTGTATTTTCACCTTTTTTTGTATCGTTGCAACTTGCTAAAGTGATTCCTAATAAAATGAAAGATAGGAAGTTATAATTTTTCATAGTTTGATTTTTTGATGCACCAATATACAACGTTATTTTTATAGGTACAAAGCACTTGCAAAAATATAAAAAGTTTGTATATTTGCACCGGCAAGTCCTACACGACCAGCTCCTGCAGACTCCCCCAGGATGGGAACATAGCAAGGGTACGTGGTTGAGCGGTGCGATGTAGGTCGCTTGCCATTTTTAAATCTGAATTTATTTCAGATTCTTTTCAAAATACACAGAAATAAGTAGTCTTCCTTCGGGAGGATTTTTTTATTTTTGGACCTTTCGTATAATAAACATCAATAAAATGGATAAAGTAGTTTTAATTACCGGAGGTTCCTCAGGAATAGGAAAATCTATTGGCGAGTTTTTGCATCAAAAAGGTTTTGTCGTTTACGGAACCAGTAGAAATCCGGAACGAATTTTAAATTCGGTTTTTCCTTTGGTCGCTTTAGATGTTCGGGATACGGATTCGATTCATGCGGCTGTTGCCAAAGTTATTGCCCTATCCGGAAGACTAGATGTTGTAATCAACAATGCTGGTGTTGGAATTACTGGACCGCTGGAAGAAATTCCAATGCATGAGATTAAGAATAATTTTGAAACTAATTTCTTTGGACCAATTGAAGTGATGAAAGCGGTGTTGCCACAAATGCGTGTGCAAAAATCAGGATTAATTATCAATATTACTTCTATTGCTGCTTATATGGGTTTGCCATACCGAAGTGTTTATTCGGCTTCTAAAGGTGCTCTTGAACTCATCACTGAAGGGTTACGTATGGAAGTGAAGTCCTTTGGCGTTCATATTACGAACGTTGCACCTGGTGATTTTGCCACAAATATTGCTTCGGGACGTTTTCATGCTCCGGTTATTAAAGGTTCTGCTTATGAAAGTCCGTATGGAAATACATTAAAAACTATGGATGAACATGTGGATAGCGGCAGTAATCCAAATGAAATGGCAGAAGCAGTGTATAAAATTATTCAAACTCCTGAGCCTAAAATTCATTATAAGGTGGGTGTTTTCATGCAAAAAATATCGATTGTCTTGAAGAGAATTTTACCGGATAAAGTATATGAAAAAATGCTTATGAACCATTATAAGTTGTAACGCCACATTAAAATACTATTGCGTACTATTCCCAATAAACAAAAGACATTAGCTCTTTATTTATTGGGGTTTTTTATTTTTAAAAAATAGCCTAAAACACAATAAAACGCAATGCTATGCAAATAAATGTCCACAAGTTTGTCCACAAGTTTGTTAATTTACTATCTTTGAAGTATGAGAACAATCACTTTAGAGTTAAGAGGGAATACAGATGTAAAAACAATCCAATGTAGAGTTGAAAGTGGGCGTATAAACCGTGTTCGATGTTCTACAGGAATAAAAGTTAATATTAATAATTGGGATGTCGTAAAAGAACGCCCTTTTCCAAAGGATGCTATTGATAAAAAAAATATCTCGAAACTAAATGAAATCGAGAAGTTAATTAATAATGATACTGAAACTACGGTTTTAACAACTGAATGGTTAAAAAATATTATTGACGTTGTAAACGGAAAAATCAAAGCAGACGACAAACTTTTGTTTCTTAATGCGTGTACGGAATATATCCAATCTAAAGAGGGTAAACTTGCAAAAAACACATTAGACTCATACAATAGAGTCTTTACCTTACTTACTGAATTTATAGGAGCGAAAAGACCTCAAATAAAAGATATTGATAAAGTTTTTATGTTGGGTTTTGAAAAGTGGTTAAAGACTGTAAAAGAAACCTCAATTAATACAGCTATACAACATACAAGATTTATAATAATTATTCTGAATTATTGTAGTAATGAGAAAGGTTTAGATGTTTCAAGTCTAAGGAATTATAAAGAAAAGCCAACTAAAAGAGATAAGAGAGAAATTGTAAGACTGGACAGGCTGGAACTTCAAAAAATAAAGGATTTGAAAGATTTGCCCGAGCATTTAGAAAATTCCCGTACTTGGTTTTTGATTGGATGTGAAGTAGGACAACGTTCAGGCGACCTTTTGAATATTACACCCTCAAACATATCTAACAATAGATTGAGATTAAGACAGCAGAAAACAGGCAAAGACGTTGTAGTGCCGTTGTTTCCTGATACTTTAATGTTATTGGATAAATTCCCTCGAAAAATTGATATTATTACCTTAAATCGCAATATAAAGACTTTGTGCGAACTTGCTAAAATTGATACACCCGTACTGAAAAAAGTAAATGATGTATTAAAAGAAGTTCCAAAACACAAAGCCGTATCAACTCACACGATGCGTAGAAGCTATGCGAGTAATCAATATAGCATTATACCCACCGCACTTATAATGTCAGTTACAAAACACGCTACTGAATCCCAGCTACTAAAATATATCGGTTTGACTGATGACGAAATAGCAGACGAGTACGAAAAAGCAATTAATAAAATAGTGTAATGATGAAAGCACAAACAAATAAAGGTTTATGGATTGGGGATTTTATCCAAAATCAAAAGGACAATAAAACACATACTTACAACGCTATCAAAAGGAATATTGACGATAACGGTTATTTTGGCATAAGTATAAAGCCGAATCCACCTGTAAAAATATACACTACTGAACTAGGTTTGCTTTTAATGACTGGCGAAATACCCCAACACGGAATTAACACTTTTGATTACATTAAAAGTTATACAGAATCATACAACAAAGGGATTAAGTTTTTTCAGGATAATTTTTTACCGAACGTTAATATTCTTTATGGGGCAAATGCGGAGCTGTATGTCAAGGATATTCACAATAATTATTTTCACACCGACCACGGCAATGGAGTTGAAGGATGGAATCATATTAAAAATCACTATCCTGTAACTTTATCGCACGAAATTATTAACGAATTTGGGTATTATGCTGGAATAGTTAGCGAAGTAGATAAAATGGTAGATAGTTATTTTGAATTGTTTCAAAAACTGGACAAAGGATGTTGTGAAGATATAACCACTGATGAAAAACTTGCTGACAAATTAACTTTAAAGCAATTAGCCTTAAAATTAGTTTATGAGGGTAAAGATGTAACACGTAATAATTCTAAAGACTTCCTTATAAACACAAACCTTAATTCAGGCGATAAACTTTATAATGAATTTACGTTTTATAGAAGTACGACCGACAGAAAAGCAAACCCACAAAGCAAAGTTAAATTAGAACATAAGATAAAATTATTTGAAATTGTTATCGATTTACTTGACGACAAATTTAAACCAAAAGCACAAGATGAACTTAAAATACTAAAAAGCTATCTTGTTGAATATTAGGTTATTGTAAATCAAAAACTGGTTATAACTGGTTACGTACTCTCAAGTGGTTGCAATCTTTGTTAAACTTTAAAACAAAGAAAAATGAGCAATCCATTTGAAATTTTAGAAACAAGGTTAAGTAGTGTTGAATCCTTATTACTGGATATAAAACACAAAGAAACCACACCCCCTGAAATACTTCTTTCTAAAAAAGAAGTAACCGAACTTTTAGGAATAACTTTGAATACTTTGGACAAATACACTAAAAACGGAACTATACCAGCGTATGGACTTGGTTCACGTGTGATGTATAAACGTTCCGAAGTATTACAATCGTTAATTAGGATAAACAAATAAGGCTATGAGTAAAGAAACCCATAGCCCCGCAAATTCTTTATCAACTCTACAGGATAAAGATAAACTAAAACACCTTTTTAGAACCCAAGAAAAAACCATATTTCTCTATTTGACAAATCATATTGCCACAGCTTCGATGGTATCAAAAGTAACAGGCGTTCCACAGAAAAATATTTGTCGCTTTAAAAAAGACCTCGAAAAAAGAGGCTTACTTTATGAAGTTATAAAAAAGCGTTGCAAATTAACAGGCTTCAAAGCATGGTACTTAACCACCAACCCCGATTTGTTCCCAAAGTCTAACCTTAAAAATAGATTAGGTAATGGATAACATAATTGAAAAAACCAAAGCTGACGTAATGAGCGACTGGAAAGAGGAATTTACAAAGAGAATCCAAGCCGAAAGCAAAAGCCGTAAAGAATCATTTTATTTTAATGATGCGTGCCAAAAACCGAAATACCACACCAAGCGGGATAAAGTGTTTTTGTCGGTTATTTCCTTTTTAAGAAGTGAACCGTTAAGAGATAACGATTATGTGAAATTTGTTTCCTGTTACATTACCACAGGCAAAAAACTCGATACGAAATACTTTAGAAACAACCTCAACAAGCTAAACGAATATTATAAAAAAGTTGATGAGGCAAAAGCAAAAGACGAAACGTTCAACCCGTTTAGTATTAAAGCGTATAAAAGATATGTTTTGTTTATGGTTTTGAAGTTTAGCGGGGAATATACAAGCGATTTAAATGAGGCTTTTGGGGTGCAAACCGTTGGACATAGGGAATACAACCCCTTAACAAATATACCGTCCGTATTGCGTGGGGAATTACCTTTTGTAGTAAAAGAGTATGACATTAAAAGAGCATTCCCGACGTTTATCGATATTGAACTGAACACGAACCACCGAGCGACTATTTACGATATACTCGACAAAAAAACATTTGCTTATTTGCTTAATTCAAACGTTACCAACAAAGGAGCAGACAGGAACGCAATTTTAAAAGAGTTATCAAAGGTTTACGACAACGATGCGGACAAAGTTTGTACCGTCGATAGGTTCGACACCAAAGGAGGTGCATTTATGGACTTTTGTAAATACGAAAAGGGATATATCGAAAGGTTTGCAAGCGAAAATAATTTAGTTGATTACGTGAGATTACACGACGGCGTTTTTGTATTACAAGAAACTGAATGTAAAAACACCAAGTTTGATAAAGTAGAATTTTCGATTAAAGAATGTATTAAGCCAACCATTGAAAATGAAATAGTAAACTTTTACACCATTGATGAAAGCGATAAGATTTATACTTCGCCAACGATGTACGCAAACTTCTTTATTCAAGAAAAATTTTTAAGAATTTCGACACCCGACGACAAAATATTTTTGTTGAGAGATACAAATAACGTGGTTGATTTTTTCAATCACAATACTGATGTAGTTTCGTTTCTCAAAGAAAATGTAAACGAGTGGGGACATTCATTTGATGCAGTAGCCGACACCATTGCAAGGGAAAATTTTAGCACCGTAAAACAGGGTTTTTTATTAATTCCTCCGATTGAATTAAATTACTATTCCGATACAAAAAATACTTTTGGACTGCCTTTTAAAAATGGGTTCTTTGAGTTTAACGGTACTGAAATTGTCTGCAAAGAATATTCCGATGTAAAAGGTTTTTTTGCACCTCACGAAATACAAAGCCGAGAGTTTAAATATACCGATGAGGTTGGAATGTTTGAGCAGTTTTTAATTAGAGCCTCAATAGGACGTAAAGAAGCCAATACACAAGATACCAAAAACATTGTAGAGAGCTTTAAGACTATGTTTGGTTATTTGTGTCACAACTACAAGGATATGACAAAAAACCCCTGTATTGTTCTTACTGATATGGATGCGGACGACGAAACAAGAAACGGACGGCGAGGAAAAACATTAATATCAAAAGCAATACAAGAAATACAGGAATCAATTATTAAGGGAGGCAAAGAATTTGACAGCGGTTATACTTTTGTGTTTGCAGACCTCGACAAAAAGCATAATGTTTATATCATTGACGACGTACCAGCAGGATTTAAATATGATGATTTATACACCAATATTTTGGGCGACATATCTTGCCAAAGAAAAGGATTGAAAGCCGAATTAATCAAATTTAAAGATGCGCCAAAGTTTGCTATTACTTCAAATTGGGTTGTTCCTTATGATGAGAAAAACGCTTCGACAAATGGGCGGTTTATTGAATACAAGTTTACAAACTACTATTCAACAAGCCACACACCGAAAGACGAATTTGGATGTGCATTTTTTCAAGACTGGAACGCCGACGAATGGAATCGATTTTATTCTTTTGTTTTTCGATGTGTCAAACTGTTTTTACAAAAGGGAATCATAAAGACCGAATACAATAAGACGGGCGATAATTATAAGGCGTATTTTAATAACGATGTGATTTATACAGAATTTGAGAGAATCATATCAATTTTGACAATGAATGACGATTTTAATGTATCGGAATTTTTAAGCGTGTATAACGATATTTCAAACCCTTTGAGATTTGAAAAAATGTTTAATAACAAGAATACAAAAAAGTTAATAGATGCGTGGATGGGTAAATTTAATGCCGAAAGACAAGAATTTTGGTTTGAATACACCAATAGACGAAAATGGATTAAAAAATATTTATCTGTGTAGTTACACAGATGAAACACACATAAAAACACAGTTGTAACCCCCGTCAATACTACAATAACACAGATAACACACTTTAAAACAAAGTACGTGTGTGAGTAAAAAAGTGAGTATTAAAATAGTGTTCATTTTCTTGTATAGTATCACTTGCTTATTATCTGTGTTATCCGTGTTGTTATTGATTATCAATTAGTTATCTGTGTTTTTAACTGTGTGGTATCTGTGTATTAACACACATAAAACTAAAAAGGATGAAAATAAGGAGCAAAAGCCTAATGGGTACGTATAAGAAAAACGGAAATATTGTAAAAGATTATCACATAATCACAAGCAACAACAAAGAGTATAAAATGCAAGTCGAAACCATTGACGGCAAAAAGAAAATATCTTATTTTGATATTCATTTTGTTTCTAATGCTGGACGAATGAATTTTATTTAAAATAAATTAACCCGTTTACGGGAAACCGTAAAATAGAATTTTTTAATAGATTACATTTGAGAATTATTAATTTAAAATTTAGAAAAAATGAAAAAAATATTATTAGGATTATTGATGGCAGTGAGTTTTTATTTAAATGCTCAAGAAGCACAATTTAAGTTTGTTAAAGAAGGATTTACTGACTATGTAGTGGGAAATGTTGAAGGTAAAACAACACAAGAATTGTATAAAAAAACAATTGATTGGATTAATGTTACTTATAAAAATCCAAAAGAAGTAATCAAAGCACAAATTGAAAATGATTACATAAGAATTGAAGGTTCAAAATCTAGTATGTTATGTATGAGAACTTTAGGTTTATTAAATTGTAATGATGCTAGATACCAGATAGAAATATCATTTAAAGACGGAAAATATAAATTTGATTTGATAAAACTTGAACAGTATATTGCACCATCAAAATATTCGGTTACTAGTGGTTGGTTTGAAGTAGGATTAGCAAACACAAGTTATTGTTATAAAGATAGTGGGGATTTGAAAAGCCTTTATAAATTATATCCAACAGCAATAGAAACGGAATTTAATTCATTGAATATATCATTAAACGACTTCTTAAAAAGTGATACTATTCCAAGTAAAAAAAGTGATTGGTAAAATCTAATAAACAACAAAGGCGAACCAATTAAGGAACGTCTTTTTTTGTTCAAATAGTCAAACCACAGGCAAGCGGTAAACCTCAACAAATGTAATTATAATAATTAACTATCAAAAAAAATTATTACATTTGTTTTATCTATAATAGACAAGTTTAGACAAATGGCAACAGGAATAAAAACAGGCGGGCGAACCAAAGGAACACCGAACCGCAACACAACAGAAACAAGGGAATTTATCCAAAATATAGTTAATAATGAGTTGACATGGATTGAGGATTTGCTCGCAGAATTGACCCCAAAAGAACGTATCGATGCAGTAATAAAGCTATTACCTTACATAGTGCCAAAAACAAGTGAAGTTTCAATAATCGAACCTGAGACGCCTCGAAAAATTTTAATAAAAGTAAATAGACGAAAGGAATAATTTATACCCTGATGCAGTAAAATGTTATCGGGGTTTTTGTTTAGTAAAATAATTAATCTTTGAAATTGATATTCAACAATTCTTTAGGTTCAATTTCTAAAGCATTTGCGATGTTTATTATTGTTCCTAAAGTTGTGTTAATTTCTCCTCTTTCAATTCTTCCTATTTGTCGCTTAGAGATATTACAGTCATTTGCTAAATCTTGTTGAGACATATTATTCTTTTCACGCAATTTTCTAAGGTGAACGCCAAAATTTATAATAAAAAGTTCTTTTGAAATCTCCATAATCAAAAGTCCCAAAAATTATTTTTCACAAGAGGACGTAAATGTCCTCGATTTCTTTATATTTGATGAAAAATGAACTTTATGAAAAATCCCAAATCAATTTTAATAGTACTATTCGCATTATTCCTTATAGTAGGTTGCTCAACAAGTAACGATTCTAATGAAAAGCCTCCAACACCAAATGCACCAAATGAAACGAGTATAACGGTTACAGATACCGATGGCAATATCTATCAAACTGTAACTATTTGCAATCAAGTTTGGACAAAAACCAACCTCAACGTCTCTCATTATAGAAACGGAGATGTGATACCACAAGTTACCGACCCAACTGAATGGGTAAATTTAACGACAGGGGCTTGGTGTTATTATAACAATGAAACAGCCAACGGTACTACTTATGGCAAGCTCTACAATTGGTATGCAGTAAACGATTCAAGAGGTCTAGCCCCAAATGGTTGGCACGTGTCAACTGATGCAGAATGGACTACCTTAGGGAATTGTTTACAAGGTGCAGTAGCAGGTAAGATGAAAGAAGCTGGCACCGCCCATTGGGCAAGCCCCAATATAGATGCTACTAATAGCAGTAATTTTACAGGTCTTCCAGGAGGTCTTCGCTATTTCTATAATGGTTCTGGTGTATTCAGAGCCATTGGCAACTACGGTTACTGGTGGACATCATCAGAGTACAATGCAACTCTAGCTATGCCTCGCTACCTAGGTCAATATCTCTCAAATAGTTACAGCTCTCACGATTTTGATAAGTATAATGGCTTCTCTGTTCGTTGCCTCAAGGATTAGGTTTTTGGTGCAAAAGAATTACTTAATGATATTGTTACAATGGATAAAGATTATATTTTTACAGGTAGTCAAGCAGTTAACGAATAAGTATAAAAATGAAAAAAATTTTATTAAAGATTAAAAGTGTTTTGTTTTCTTCAGATTTGCAAAAAACAAAGCAAACTATAGAAGATGTGAAAATAGCTTATGAGAATGAAGAAGAAGAAGAAGAAGATGAAGATGAAGAAGATGACTATGATGAAGTTTATTTGGCTAGGCAATCTAATGATTTAGAAAAAATGTTAAAAGCTACTGAAATGGAAACAACCCTTGGTAATAGACATTTTTTACTGCAAGCTATTGTTGGTGAAACATACAGATTAAGAAAAGAAGAAAAGTATAAAAATTTATGCCTAAAGTTTTCTGAAAAACATTTGGAAGAATTTCAACTTTTCACTCAATCATTAAAAGACGAATTTGACGGTAGTATTCCTCGTATTACAACGTTTCAACAATATTCAACATTGCTTACAGAATTAGAAGAATATGAAAAAGCAATAAAAACTTGTGAAATGGCTATTTCCTTTGGATTAGATGACGGAACTAAAGGGGGTTATCAAGGAAGAATTGATAGAATTAAAAAGAAAATGAGTTCAAATGTTAAAGAATTGAAAGTTGATAACATCAAAAAATCAAGTTCCTTTTCTGATACTAATTTGATAATCGAAGATAAAGAACTTTCTGAAGTAGAATATAGTATCGGTCAAATAAGACAGTTTATAAGGGAAGTGGTTCGTGAGGCAAAAGATACAGCAAAAGAGGATACAGGATATTTAAAGCGTTCTATAGATGGTGTCTGGATAGAGCGTACTAAATCAGTAGAGTTTAGTCAAGTATTTTATGGAGCCGAGAATGGTAATTCTAAATTGTTTGAGATAGCGACAAGGAGAATGCCGAAAGATTTGAAATGGAAAGTTATTTTAGAAGGTTAGGAAGGCGAAGATATTTCTTTAAGGGAAAATAATTCTTTATTACTGCACAACATTAGAAACTTCGTGGTTATCTGTTACGTGTATTTAACTAAAACCGATGCAATTTAACTTGTATCGGTTTTTTTGTATTGTAGTTCCATTTTAACTACTTTTGCCCTAAATTCAGATTAAAAAAAATACAAGTATGTACACAAGGTTGTTGTAAAGACTTGTAAACATTGAAACGATACGTTATAAGTTGTAATTTTGCACCGAATTTTAGGAGCGTGAGATTTGCTTTTCCTGTTCGCTCTCGCTCGGGTGAGATTAAGAGGAGAACAGCCAATGGCTGTTAGGTATTTGATTTTACGTATGCATGAGGGATTGTAGCGGCATCCTTTTTTGTAGCGCTGTGCAAAGCAAAAGCGGAACAAAAAAGATATAGCGGAAAGCCCGACCCGAAGTTTTTCACTAAGGGGCATGCCTAAATTATAAAACACACAATTAAATAGATATATTATGAAGTTTTTTATTGACACGGCTAATTTAGCTCAAATTAAGGAAGCACAAGCATTAGGCGTTTTGGATGGTGTTACAACTAATCCATCATTGATGGCAAAAGAAGGAATCACAGGGAAAAATAGCATTTTGAAACATTACGTTGATATTTGTAATCTTGTTGATGGTGATGTAAGTGCCGAAGTAAATGCTTTGGATTACGATGGAATGATTAAAGAAGGGGAAGAATTAGCTGATTTGCACGATCAAATTGTTGTGAAATTGCCTATGACTAAAGAAGGAGTTATGGCTGCTAAATACTTTTCGGATAAAGGTATTAAAACGAATGTAACTTTAGTATTCTCGGCTGGTCAGGCTTTATTGGCTGCAAAAGCTGGAGCTACTTATGTTTCTCCGTTCATTGGTCGTTTAGATGATGTATCTACAGACGGTCTAGCTTTGATTGAAGAAATTAGATTGATTTATGATAACTACGGTTATGAAACTCAAATTCTTGCTGCTTCAGTTCGTCATACAATGCATATTGTAAACTGTGCAAAAATTGGTGCTGATGTTATGACTGGACCATTATCTGCAATTTATGGTTTATTGAAACACCCATTGACTGATATTGGATTGGCACAGTTTGTTGCTGATTTCGAGAAAGGAAATAAATAAAAAAGTTTTCGGTGAGCATCAGTATCAGTCTCAGTGAATTATAAAAAAATCCCATTCGCCGCGGCGAATGGGATTTTTTATTTGGTTTGTTTTTTGGTTGGTATTATCTTGTATTAAAATTAGTGTCCCCCACCAACTTCTATTTCGTGTCCGATTCCTTGTTTTTCAAGTATTCCAATTACTTTCCAACCGTAGAATGCTATAAAAGCAAAACATAGTACTGGGATTGCATAGGATGCGTGAATTCCAATGATATCAGCAAGTTTTCCTTGTAATGGAGGAATAATTCCACCACCTAAAATCATCATTACTAAGAATCCAGATCCTTGAGATGTATATTTTCCTAAACCTGCAATTGCTAGTGAGAAAATACATGGCCACATGATACTTAAAAATAAACCACCACTCATAAAAGCAAAAATAGCGATTGTTCCCGTAGTGAATAAACCAATTAACATGGCAATCATTCCCATTAAGCCAAAAATCATTAAGGTTCTTGAAGGTTGATCTTTACCTAAAAAGAAACCAGCAATTTGGAATACAATTACGAATGCGTAACCATATAATGGTGTTACATCCTGTCCTGAAATAGCATTAGCGGCCAAAACCACACCAAAAGCTACATAAGGTATAACGATTAATAATATTTTTTTAAGTTGTGATGATGGGTTAAAAACAGAAATTGCACCTGCCCAACGACCAATCATTAAACTTCCCCAATACATAGACATATAAGGAGCTAAAGCTGGTCCTGTAATTTTACCAAAAACATCTGTTTCTAATAATGAACCAAGATTACTACCAATAGTTACTTCTACACCTACATAAGTGAATAGTGCTAACATTCCTAAAACTAATTGAGGATATCTCATAGCACCCCAGCCTTCAGCATTTTTTTGTGCAGTTACATTAGAGAATAATAATCCAATAACAACAACTAATAATGTTGCTACAGATAGACCTAAACCTAAATAATCTTTTTCTTTATTATCGATAAAACGAGTTATAAATTCAGGATCTTCATAACGGGAGAAGATATAAGCAAAAATAACTACTAATATTACTGTAATGGCAATAAGTGTTTTCATTGCATTACGAGCTGTTTCGAAAGAAGAATCACTTTTTCCTGACGGTAATTTTTTAGAAAAATGGAATAATGCTGCAGCCAATAAAAAAAGTCCGCCAACAAATACATATAGAATTCTCATGGAATCCAATGAATTTGCTTTTTGAGCGAATTCTTCAATACTTACTCCAGAAAAAACACCAAATAAAGCGAAAGAAACAACGATTGGTCCTATTGTAGTTCCAAAAGAATTGATTCCTCCGGCAAGATTCAATCTGCTTGATGCACTGTGTGGCTCACCTAACGAAGCAGCAAAAGGTTGTGCAGAAGTTTGTTGTAAAGAAAAACCTAACGCAACTATGAATAAAGCACCTAGAATGAATAAATAACTTCCTTGTGTAACAGCTAATATCATTAAAGCAGCTCCAAAAGTACTAATCAATAATCCGTATATAATTCCTTTTTTGAATCCCCAAGCATTTAGAATATCATTTTTGGCTAAACTACTAAAAATGAAAAGGAGTAAAGCTCCAATATAATAAGCACCATAAAAAGCGAAATCGATAAGTTGGCTTTGAAATTGGTCCAAGCCAAATTTGGCTTTACAAAAAGGGATAAAAACACCATTTGATGCTCCAATAAATCCCCAAAAGAAGAATACTGTAATTAAGGTATAAAGAGCCGAATTATTCGACTTCGTCTGTTCTGAATTCATAATTTTTTTTTGGTTTTTTAGTTTAATTATTTCTTTTTTTGCAGTAAGTTGGTAAATATATTTGTTAAGTAAATTAAAAAAAAATTATTTAGAATAAATATTCTTAAAATTATAGAATAATCACGTTTTATTAAAAAATGATGCTTTTTTTTTATATTTTTTGCAATTTCAAATAAAATATTGAAATCACTTTTATTCTAAAATTTTACTTTTTACATCTTTACTGTAATTTCGCCCTATAGGTAAAGTGTAAGAAAGTATTTGGATTCGGTTTCCCTCAATAGATTTTATTTTGTCAATGGCAATGGTGTATGATTTATGAATTCTTACAAATCGATCCAATGGTAATTCCTCTGATAAAGAAGTTAATGATTTGTGTGTAATATAGGTTTTGTCAATAGTCACAACCTTTATGTATTCTTTCATTCCTTCGATAAACAGAATTTCATCTATTGTTATTTTTACCATTTTTTTATCTACTTTGATAAAAATATGGGGTTCGATTCGATGCATCTCAGTTTTAATATTATTCTTTAAATTGATTTCGGTTGAAATCCTATTGATGCATTTAATAAATCGAGGTAATGGGATTGGCTTTACTAAATAGTCTAAAACGTCTAATTCATAGCTTTCGGCAGCAAATTCCCTAAAGGCTGTGGTGATTACAATTTTAGTTTTGTATTCAATTAATCGGATCAATTCAAAACCTGTCATCATAGGCATATTGATGTCGAGGAATACAGCATCTACACTATTGTTATTGATAAACTCCAGTGCTTCCAGTGCATTGCTAAACGTGCCAATAATTTCAAAATCCGCAAAATTGGTAAAATAATTCTGAAGGACTTTTATCGCTAATGGTTCATCATCTACTAAAACACATTTAATCTTCATTATGAATAGGTATTTGCAAACAGATGATATAATAATTGAACTTTACTTTATGTTCGAAAGTGTATTGGTTTTTGAAAATTAATTTCAACCGCTTCTTAGTATTTATTAGACCAATACCTTTTTTTGTTTTTGGATGCTGTGAAAGTACAAAATTATTCAGAATTTCAAAACTCAAGGTAGTTCCATTAATGACTTTACAATTAATCTTTATTTTAAGGTCGTCATTATTTATGCCACCATGTTTAAAGGCATTTTCTACAAGAGATATAAAAAGTAAAGGAGGAACTTTAACGGCGTCAATATTAGAGTCTATATTTATGGCTACTTCTACGTTTTCAAAACGAAGTTTTTCGATTTCAATATAATTTTGAATATAATTAATTTCATTTATCAAAGGAACAAATTTAGTCCCTTCAATATCGTATAAAACATATTCCATTAATTTTGAAAGCTTTATAATTACATCTGGAACTTTATTAGAGGATTCAAGTGATAAAGCGTACAGATTATTTAAAGTATTAAAGAAGAAATGAGGCTGAATTTGATTTTTCAAATATTTCAATTCAATTTTAGATTGATTCTCTTTTATAGCTCTATTACGATCTCTTTCCTTAAGCCAGATTAAAGTTAAATATACCGAAGATGCTATAGCAAGCACATAAATTTCACCAATACATACAGCTACTATATGATTCAATTCAAAAGGTTTGTATTCTCTGTTGGCTTCTGGCCAAATATCTTCGGAAATGATATAATAAGTTAATTCCGTTTTTAATAAATAAACTACCATTAAACTCAATAATAAGCCTAAACTATATTTAAAATATTTTGAAGTTAATACATAGCGAGGTATAAGGAAATATAAATTGAAATATACTAATGGGATGTGAAGTGAAAATTCTAAAATATTAGATTTTAATGAATATCCATAGTCATTAAAATAAGCGCCCCAACGAAGAAAGTTCATTAAAAAAAACAATCCCCAAAACCAAAAATGGTTTTGAAGTCTGATATCGAATTTTATTTCTTTTTTTTTACGCACTTTTTTACTTAATAATTAATGCTTTATGCATTAAAATAGGGGTTCTTAATTTTTTTACAACTTTAATCAATTTGACAATAAAAAACACCTTTTTTTAAATAAAAATATCAAAAAACAGAAAACAGGTAAAAAAAAAACATAAAAAGTGTACTTGAAAAACGTATTGTTGACAAAATTATGTCGTTGGTTTAAAATAAAGTACAGTTGGTATAAATTATTTTTTTTAGAATACCCTTAAAGATAAATTTACCCCATAACTAACAAAAACCTTTCAAAATGAAACAAATTATCTTAATCTTTATGATTATTTTTACTTCGCAAGTTATGCTTGCACAAGTAAAAACTGTCAAAGGTTCAGTGACCGATGCTGTCGGTTCACCATTGCCTGGGGCATCTATTACAGTACAAGGAGAATCAAAAGGAACTATTACCGATTTTGACGGTAATTTCTCTATTGAAGTGCAAAAAGGAAAGACCTTGGTGATTTCTTATCTAGGCTCAGAAACTCAAAAAGTAGTAGTGGGCGATGATAACGTTATTAAAGTACAATTAAAAGAAGCTGCTTCTACAGCACTTACTGAAGTAGTTGTAACCTCTCTTGGTATCAAGAAAACCAGAAAATCATTAACGTATTCCGCTCAAGAATTAAAAGGAGAAGAATTAACTCGTGTTAAAGATGCAAATATCATTAATACAATTGCTGGTAAAATTGCTGGTGTTGCTGTAACAAAAAGTGCCGGTGGTACGGGTGGTTCTACAAAAGTGGTTATTAGAGGAAATTCTTCTGTGAGTAACAACCAACCGCTTTATGTAATTGATGGTATTCCTTTGTTTAATGGAACTTCAGGACAACCTAATAGTGCTTTTGGAGATACTGCAGGAGGAAACCGTGATGGAGGAGACGTTGTGTCTCTTATCAATCCTGATGATTATGAAGGTATGACAGTTCTTAAAGGAGCTGCTGCATCTGTATTGTACGGAAGTCAAGGTGCAAATGGAGTAATTTTGCTTTCTTCTAAAAAAGCAAAAGAAGGAAAATCAAATCTTAAAGCTTCGTCAGTAACTACTTTTGAGTCGGCGGCATATTTGCCAAAATTTCAAAATGAATATGTTGCTGTAGCAGGAGGTGAAGAAACTTGGGGAGCAAAAGGAGCTTCTAATGACCATGTAAAAGATTTCTTTGATACCGGAAACACACAAATTACTTCATTGGCTTTTTCTTCGGCTTCGGCAATATCATCTACTACTTTATCTTATGCTAATACTAGTGGATCTGGAATTATACCGGGAAGTGGTTTAAAGAAAAATAATTTTGGGATTCGTCAAACAGCAAAATTTTTCAATGATAAATTGAATGTTGCCGCTAATGCAAATTATACTACTCAAAAAGTCATCAATAGACCTGTAAACGGACTGTATTTTAATCCCTTGACCGGAGTTTATTTGATGCCAAGAGGAAATGATTTTAATGCCTACAAAGAGAACTTCGAAGTTTTTGATCCTTCAAGAAATATGATGGTTCAAAACTGGATGACTAACAGAGACATTCTTCAAAATCCATATTGGGGAATCAATAGAAATAAGTCAGAAGATACCAATCAATTTTTTAACGGATCGATTGCTTTAGATTATAAAGTAAATAACTGGTTAAGTGTTGCTTCAAGATACAGTTACAATCGTGTTGAAAGTGGTTTTGATAAAAAGATATATGCCACTACACAAGGTACTTTATCTCACACAAACGGAAGATACATAAATGTGAATACTTTAAGCACGCAACGCTACGGTGATTTGATTGCTACAATTAATACTAAATTCAATGAAGATTTTAGTTTTAATGCTAACGTAGGAACAAGTATTACTAATACAATTGGAAATCAAAGAACAACTTTGGATTCTGGTATTGGTGGAGGTTTACAAATTGCAAACTGGTTTACATTGGGTAATTTTGTGAACAATGCTGGAAATTTACAAACGTTAGATTCTTCGAAAGAGGTACAATCTGTTTTTGCAGCTACTACTTTTGGATATAAAGACATGTTGTTTTTAGATCTTGCAGCAAGAAACGACTGGTCTTCTACATTAGTAAATACAAATAATAAAGGGTTCTTTTATCCATCTGTGGGTGTAACTGCTATTATTAGCGAAATGACAACTTTACCAGATTTTATTAATTTCGGAAAAGTTCGTGCCACTTATGCACAAGTAGGGAATGATATTTTTCCTTTTGTTACCTCTCCAACTAATGGTTTTACTTCAGAAGGTAATAAGCCTGCTATTGCAGCTCCAAAACCTGGAACTTCATTGCGTCCAGAATTAAAATCAGAAGTTGAAATTGGTACAGAATGGAGAATGTTTAATAACAGACTTGGATTCGAATTGTCTTATTATAACTCAGAAACTAAACATCAATATTTACAAATTCTTGCTCCACTAACGAATCCGCTTGGTGTAAAATACTACGGTATTAATGCAGGTAGTATTAAAAACGTAGGTTTTGAAGCTGTAGTTACCGGAAAAATTGTTAAAACCGATAAGTTCTCTTGGGATGCAACGGTAAATTATTCTCAAAATAAAAATACAGTTAAGGAAATTCCAGCTGAATTAGGAGGAAAAGTAATTTTGACTGAAGCTGGAGTGAATAACTACCGTTACGTTTTAGAACAAGGAAAACCCTATGGTGTTATTGAAGGTGTAAATATCAAAAGAGATGCTCAAGGCAGAGTGCTATTAAATGCTGACGGTACCATTCAAAAAACAGGTTTTGAAGAAGTAGGAAATTCTAATCCAGACTTTATGTTAGGTTTTTCTAACTCATTTAAATTTGGTTCTTTCTTTGCAAATGTACTTATTGACGGAAGATTTGGTGGGAACGTAATGAGTTTAACTGAAGCTATAAATGACGAATTTGGAGTTTCAAAAGCTACAGGAGATGCCAGAAATGCTGGTGGAGTTGTTATTAATGCAGTTTATCCTGATGGTTCTGCTTATGCAGGAAAATATCCAGCAGAAAGTTATTACAAACAAACAGGCGGTAGAGCAGGAGCAACAGGAGAATATGTTTATAGTGCTACCAATGTAAGTTTAAGAGAAGTTTCAATAGGGTACACTTTTAATACTAAAAGATTACCTTTCTTACAAACAGCCAGTTTGTCATTAATTGCCAGAAATTTAGGTTTTATTTACAAAGATGCTCCATTTGATCCTAATATTTCATTAAGCACAGGGGAAGGTTTGCAAGGTATTGATGTTTACGGAATGCCATCTACAAGAAGTATCGGTCTTAATTTAAACGTAACTTTCTAATCAAAAAATCATGAAATTAAATACTATAAAAAGAACAGCTATTTGTATTTCCTTGCTTGCTGCAGTGAGTTGTACAGATAATTTTGAAGAAATAAATACTAATCCAAACGGTATTACCCAAGAATTATTAGAACAAGATTTTAATCATATTAAAGGTTCATTTGGACCAATGTTCAATAATATAATAGTTCTTACACCAGAATGGAAATACCAAGTCCAACAAGGATTACAAGGAGATATTTGGTCTGGTTATATGGCTACAGGAACTGCATTTAGAGGAGGAACAAACAACACTACTTATGATCTTGTAGACGGTTGGAATGGCTTTGCTTGGGGATCCGCTTATGGAGATGTAATGTTTAATGCTTACAATGTAGAACAAAAAGCAAAAGGAAAATACGATCAATTTTATGCGCTGTCTTTGATTTTGAAAGTTGAAGGAATGCATAGGATAACAGATACTTATGGTCCTATTGTATATTCAAAATTTGGAACTACTGATCCAGTAATTGCTTATGATTCTCAAGACGAAGTTTACAATCAAATGTTCAAAGAATTAGATATTGCAGTTGCTGAATTAACAAAAAGAGTAGATGCAAATGAAGCTTCTACATTTGTAACTACTGATCTTTCATCTTACAAAGGGGATTATAAACAATGGGTTAAATTTGCCAATTCATTACGTCTAAGATTAGCCATACGTATCGTTAAAAAGAATCCAACTTTGGCGAAAGCGGAAGCAGAAAAAGCCATTACCCAAAAATACGGAGTGATGACTGTAAATACTGATACTTTCAAAGTGGTATCTCCTACATACAACAATCCAATAGCTACAATTAGCACAGCTTGGGGAGATATTCGTATGTCGGCAGATATGGAATCAATAATGGGTGGTTATGCTGATCCAAGGTTGCCAATTTTCTTTAATACATCAGTTCAATTTCCTGGTCAGTTCAAAGGAGTTCGTACTGGAATAGAAATTGCTGCTAAAGCTGATCATGTTGATTTTTCAGCGATTGGTCCAATTGTCAATTCTAAAGAGATTGTTTTGATGAATACAGCCGAAGTATATCTATTAAGAGCTGAAGGAGCTTTAAGAGGTTGGAATATGGGTGGAACTGCTCAAAGTTTGTATGAAATGGGTATAACTGCTTCTTTTGATCAACATGGAGTTTCAGGCGCTACGGCTTATATTGCTGATAATGTGAAAACTGCAAAAGCGTATGTAGATCCTAATTTTCCGGCAAATAATGGTGCAGCATTAAATAATGTGACTGTTGCTTGGGATGTTGCTGCCACAAATGAAGTGAAGTTGCAAAAAATCATTACTCAAAAATGGATTGCTGGTTTTCCGGAAGGGCAAGAAGCTTGGTCTGAATACAGAAGAACAGGATATCCAAAATTATTACCGGTTCTTAAAAACACAAGTGGAGGAAAAATTGATTCTAATTTAGGGGTAAGAAGGGTAAACTTTGTACAGTCTGAAAAAGATGGAAATGCTGGTGGGGTAGCCACTGGATTAACAAAACTTGGTGGAGCTGATACTGGAGGAACTAGACTTTGGTGGGATACTACCGGACCTAACTTCTAAAAGATAAGTATAGATTGAAAATAGAAATGGTGTAAGTAATTCCTATTATTTACGCCATTTTTTATATCAGATTTTTTTTTAAAGAATGAGTCTCTATAAAAGAATTTAAAATTGGCGTTATAAAAATAAGGTATATTTTTTTAAAACGCATTATTGAATAAATCATGTCGTTTGTTTAAATTTTTTGACTGTTGGTATATTTTATTTTTTTAGGAAAAACGTTTTAGTTAGCTTTATACCATGATTAAGCAAATAGAACCAAAATCAATAGATTCTGTCAAAAAAATATCTTTTTTTAGTTTATAAAAACATATTAGGAATAATTTGAATAAGTTTTTGTAAGAAGAATAAATCAACAGTTTATATTTGTAATTTAATTAATATCAACGAAGTAAGTAAATCGAATAAATAAAATAAAAATGAAAAGTGCTTTAGAAATTAAACCAGACATTAGCTATAAAAGTGCCGGTAAATTTGAAGAAACTAGATTTGAAAAAATTCACAACGAAATTTTCAAAAACTCAAAAGAAGCTTCTATAATTGTAGCTCAAGAAATTGCTGAATTAATTAGATCCAAACAAGAGAAAAATAAATCTTGTGTTCTTGGTTTAGCTACGGGGTCTTCACCTATAAAAGTGTATGAAGAACTAGTTAGAATGCATAAAGAAGAAGGACTTAGTTTTAGTAATGTAATCACATTTAATCTGGATGAATATTATCCAATGACTAAAGAGAATAATCAGAGCTATCATTATTTTATGCATCAGCATCTTTTTAATCATATTGATATTAAGCCTGAAAATATACATATTCCAGACGGAACTGTAGCTATTGAAGAGCTGAATCAATATTGCATTGATTATGAAATGAATATTAAAAATGCTGGCGGACTTGATTTTCAATTATTAGGTATTGGTCGTACGGGTCACGTTGGGTTCAATGAACCTGGATCCCATATCAACTCAGGTACTCGAATAATTACTTTGGATCACATTACAAGAGTCGATGCTTCATCAGATTTTAATGGGATTGATAATGTTCCTAAAAGAGCTGTTACCATGGGAGTTTCTACGATTCTTAGGTCTAAAAGAATTGTATTAATGGCTTGGGGGCAAAATAAAGCCGATATAATAAAGAGAACGATTCAAGGGGATATTAGCTCTGAAGTTCCTGCTACATTTTTACAAAATCATACTAATGCCACTTTCGTTTTAGACCAATCGGCAGCTTCAGAATTAACCCGTTTCAAAACACCTTGGTTAGTTGGTGAATGTATTTGGACTCAAGAGTTAAAAAGCAAAGCGATTGTTTGGCTGTGTCAAAGTACTAATCAATCGATTTTGAAATTGACCGACAGAGATTACAATAATAACGGAATGTCTGATCTTTTAGCATTAGAAGGATCTGCTTACGACTTGAATATAAATATGTTCAATGTATTGCAACACACCATAACCGGATGGCCAGGTGGGAAACCTAATACTGACGATTCTCATAGACCGGAAAGGGCTAATCCTGCTAAGAAAAGAGTAATTCTTTTTAGTCCGCATCCTGATGACGATGTGATTTCTATGGGAGGAACTTTTTCAAAATTAATAAAACAAGGGCATGATGTTCATGTGGTTTATCAAACCTCTGGAAACATTGCTGTAACAGATGATGAAGCACTCAAATTTGCCGAAGTTTGTAACGATTTTGTTGGAGATGATAAAACTAAAATTAATTTTCAAGCAGTTATAGATTTTTTAAATAATAAATCTGAAAATGAAGTTGACTCGGTTGAGGTTAGAAAATTGAAAGGATTGATTAGACGCAGAGAGTCTTATGCTGCTACAAGATATATTGGATTAAAAGATGAAAACACTCATTTTTTAGATTTACCATTTTATGAAACAGGGCAAGTAAAGAAAAACCCTCTAGGTCCAGAAGATATTGCTATTGTTCAAGATATAATTGCTAAAATTAAACCACATCAAGTTTTTGCCGCTGGTGATCTTGCTGATCCACATGGTACCCATGAAGTTTGTCTGAACGCTATTTTTGCCGCTATGGCCGCATTAAAACCGCAGCCATACATGAATGACTGTTGGTTATGGCTATACCGCGGTGCTTGGCATGAATGGGATATTCACGAAATTGATATGGCTGTGCCATTAAGTCCGGATGAGGTTTTACTCAAAAGACATGCTATTTTATACCACCAATCTCAAAAAGACAGAGTGATGTTTCAAGGGAACGACTCTAGAGAATTTTGGGTAAGAGCCGAAGACCGTAATAAGAGTACGGCAAAACTATACGATGATTTGGGTCTTGCCGAATACGAAGCTATTGAAGCTTTTAAGCGTTTTGACTATTAAAAAATACTTTTAAAAAACGGATAAAAAATATGAAATTCATTCTAATCCTATTATTCAGTGGTTTTGTTTCTAATGCTCAAATACAAAAGGAACAATTAGATCTTATGCCGTGGCCACAAAATATAAATTTGACTGCCGGTACTTTTGCTTTAAGCAAAGGATTTAAAGTAAATATTACCGGTAATCCAAATCCTCGAATATTTGTAGGAGCAACTAACTTTTTGCGAAGATTAGACGGTAGAACAGGTTTGTTTTTTGAGCAAGGTTTTTCAACAAAAATTAACGAAAATCCAGAAGCTGAATTGCAAATTAATTGTGTTCGCAACGGAAAAATAGGATTGTATGAAGATGAAAGTTATCAGCTTAGTATTGAGTCCAATAAAATAAAAATTAATGCTACAACTGATTTAGGAGCTCTACATGGTTTGGAAACATTATTGCAATTATTGCAAAATAATAGTAAATCATATAATTTTCCAACAGTTGAAATTACAGATTTACCACGGTTTACATGGAGAGGATTGATGATAGATGCAGCAAGGCATTTTCAGCCTGTAGCTGTGATTAAAAGAAATCTGGATGCTATGGCTTCAATGAAAATGAACGTTTTTCATTGGCATTTAGTAGATGATCAAGGATGGCGAATAGAAATGAAAAACCATCCAAAGTTTACACAAATGGCTTCAGACGGAGAGTTCTACACTCAAGAAGAAATCAAGAATATTGTAAAATATGCCGGAGATAGAGGAATTATGGTAGTTCCTGAAATTGATGTTCCAGGGCATGCATCTGCAATATTGACCGCTTATCCAGAATTAGGAAGCAAAGTGGTGGATTTAAAATCTAATTCAGTTGAAAGTAAAAAACAAAGTGCTGCAATTGGAAATTATGCAATCGAAAGAAGATCAGGAATTTTTGACGCAACATTAGATCCAATAAATCCCAAAACATATCAATTGTTGAGTGAAATTTTTGATGAAGTTTGCCCTTTATTTCCTGGTGATTATTTTCATATTGGTGGAGATGAAAACAATGGAAAAGAATGGGATGCAAATCCTAAAATACAAGAATTCAAGAAGAAAAATAAATTAGCAAACAATCATGATTTGCAAACGTATTTCACCATGCAGTTGGTTCCAATGTTAAAAAAGCATAACAAAAAATTAATGGGATGGGAAGAAATAATGACTGAAAATATGTCTAAAGATGCCATTATCCATGCCTGGAGAGGAACGAATGAAGGGCTTTCTGCGGGTGGATCATTAATCAAAGCAGCAAAAAATGGTTATAAAACAGTTTTGTCAAATGGCTATTATATTGATTTGATGTTAGGTGTAGAAAGTCATTATCTAAATGATCCAATCCCCAAAAACAGTATTCTTACTCCTGAAGAAAAAGCAAGGATTCTGGGTGGAGAAGCGGCTATGTGGAGCGAACTCGCAACGCCATTAAACATAGATTCAAGAATTTGGCCAAGAACAGCTGCTATTGCGGAACGATTGTGGTCTAATGAAAATGTTACCGATATGAATAGCCTTCATAAAAGACTAAAAACGGTTTCTTTTAGATTAGAAGAACTTGGAATTACACATTTAAGAAACAAGGAAGTAATTTTAAGAAACATTAGTAACAATCAAAAAACTGCGGCATTGAATGATTTTTCGAATGTTTGTGAACCGTTGAAAAATTATACTCGTAATAGTCATGGAATAAAATATCGCATGTATTCTCCTTTCACATTATTTGCTGATGCATGTACAGCAGATGCATTAGATGTTTTTGATTTTGATACAGCAGTGAACAAATATTTAGAGAATAAAAGCTTAGAAAATCAAACTGTAGTGACTAATTATTTTAAAAAATGGATTGCCATGAATGCTGACTTAATTACTTTAAGCGCTAATGCTCCACTAATTCAACCGCTTTTACCTTTATCTAAAAGTTTAAGTGATATTTCAGAACAGCTTTTATTAGTTATCGATAAAAAGCAAACTGTAAACCCAGCTACAGTGAATGATTTATTGGTACAATGTAATTCTAAAAAGAATGCTGATGTAGAATTAGCAGTTTACAATAGTTTAAAAAAGTTATTTTAAGTTTTAAATCGATATAAAATATTAGTTTCTTTTCTATTTGGTTAATGGTTTGTTTTAAAGAAAATTAATATTGCAATCCTGACAGGTATGATTCTGTCAGGATTTTTTTTGATTAGCACTTTAATGTTAAGCAAATTACAATTCATAAAAATGTATTTTCCGAATAAAAAAAATCAGTATTTTTTTCGTATTTTTGCAAAAATTTTATAAAAAATAATATTCATGTTAACAGTAAATAATTTATCAGTTCAGTTTGGCAAACGAATTTTGTTTGACGAAGTAAATACTACCTTCACACACGGTAATATATACGGAGTTATTGGAGCCAACGGTGCTGGAAAATCTACTTTTCTTAAAATAATTGCTGGAGAAATGGATCCTACATCAGGACATATTCATTTAGAACCAGGAAAACGTATGTCGGTTTTAAACCAAAACCATAATATGTTTGATGAGAGTACCGTTCTTGAGACCGTAATGATGGGTAATAAAACGTTGTATGCCATCAAAAAAGAAATGGATGCTTTGTATTTAGATTACAATGATTCAAATGCAGATAGAATAGGGGAATTGCAAGTGCAATTTGAAGAGATGAATGGTTGGAATGCTGATTCTGATGCAGCATCAATGTTATCCAATCTTGGTATTACTGAAGAGCATCATTATACTTTAATGGGAGATTTGGAAGGGAAAATAAAAGTTCGTGTCCTTTTGGCACAAGCACTTTTTGGAAATCCTGATTTGCTTATTATGGATGAGCCTACCAATGATTTAGATTTTGAAACCATCGCTTGGTTAGAAAATTTCTTGGCCAACTATGAGAATACTGTAATTGTAGTTTCTCACGATAGACACTTTTTAGATTCAGTTTGTACCCACATATCGGATATTGATTTCAGTAAAATAAATCATTACTCAGGAAATTATACTTTTTGGTATGAATCAAGCCAATTAGCAGCAAAACAACGCGCACAACAGAATAAGAAAGCGGAAGAAAAGAAACAGGAATTAGAAGAATTTATTCGTCGTTTTAGTGCGAATGTAGCCAAATCAAAACAAGCTACTTCTCGTAAAAAAATGATT
Organism: Flavobacterium cryoconiti; assembly: GCF_048158645.1. NCBI lineage: Bacteria > Pseudomonadati > Bacteroidota > Flavobacteriia > Flavobacteriales > Flavobacteriaceae > Flavobacterium > Flavobacterium cryoconiti. Next base: position 76,982 of record NZ_JBLNKW010000013.1, read on the forward strand.
AGTAAGTTGAATATTTCTGAGATAAAACCTTCAAGTCGTCGTTATCCTGCAATTATTTTTGACCAAGAGCGTGAAGCTGGAGATCAAATCTTGAACGTACAAAATTTAAGTGCTTCAATAGATGGGGATGTCTTATTTAAAGGAGTAGATTTGAATATGGCCAAAGGCGATAAAATAGTTCTTTTCTCAAAAGATTCCCGTGCAACAACTGCTTTCTACGAAATTTTAAACGGAAATAAAAAAGCAGATTCAGGAACTTACGATTGGGGAGTTACTACAAACCAAGCGTATTTACCAGTTGAAAATCATTCTTTTTTTGAGAGTGATTATTCGCTTGTAGATTGGTTGCGTCAATGGGTAAAAACTGAAGAAGAACGTGATGAGGTTAACATTCGTAGTTTCCTTGGGAAAATGATTTTCTCAGGTGAGGAAGCTTTGAAAACTTGTAGAGTATTATCAGGAGGAGAAAAAGTACGTTGTATGTTGTCTCGAATGATGATGGAAAGAGCTAATGTTTTAATGCTTGATGAACCGACGAATCACTTGGATTTAGAGTCCATTACAGCCTTCAATAATTCATTGAAAAACTTCAAAGGATCTGTAATTTTTACTACTCATGATCATGAATTTTCTCAAACGGTTGCCAATAGAGTTATTGAATTGACTCCAAATGGTGCGATTGACCGTTACATGACTTTTGATGACTATCTTGATGATGAAAAAGTTCAGGAATTAAGAACGAAAATGTATACCGTATAAAAGTAATAACATTCAATATTTTAAAAATCTCCCACCATTGTGGGAGATTTTTTGTCTAATTGATATTCTTATAATTTAAATGCAAATTATTATAATCTACTTTTTACCAAAGATTTTACTGATAATAAATACTACGATTGCAATGACAGCAATCACTATAAAGATGCCTACGCCCATTCCGGCTTTAAATATTCCCTCTACTACAGAACAGCTTGTAAATGAAAGTAATATTATAAAAAGTACCAATACTCTTGTTATTTCTTTTTGCATGATTTTATATTTTTAGGTTATTATAAAAGTATAGAAATAGAATAGCTATTAGTTATATAATTTCTGTAGTTTCTTGCAAAATTTTTATGATTATAGAAAAAAAATAACAAAATGTTAGTTTATAATTAGTAATTATTTTTTTAAAACTAATTTTCATACCAAAAAAAATATATTTTTGAGTTTTACTATTTCTATTTAAACCCAATTTATAAAATGACTAACATTGACTTTAATTTAAAAGTTCCTCGAATAGATGTAGTTGATGCCTTACGTGGTTTTGCAATTATGTCAATTATGTTTCTTCATAATGTAGAACATTTTGAATATTATTATTTACCTGAAAATTTACCAGCTTGGTTAGTGACTTTAGATAAAATTGTTTGGGATTCTTTATTTTTCCTTTTTGGAGGTAAATCGTATGCTATTTTCGCACTTCTTTTTGGTTTTAGTTTTTATATTCAAAATGATAATCAAGTTAAAAAAGGAAATGATTTCAGAGGACGATTTTTTTGGAGAATGATGTTATTATTGGTTTTTGGACTTATTAATACGGCATTTTATCAAGGTGATATTCTTACTTTATATGCTTTTCTGGGACTTTTATTGATACCGGTTGTAAATTGGAGCAATAAAGCAGTTTTTATAACAGCAGTTATTTTAATGTTACAACCATTAGAATGGGGAAGATGTATTTATTATATTTTAAATCCAAATTATGTAGCTCCTTCTAATTTGTCTAATGCCTATTATGAAAGCATTGGGTATTATATGAAAAATGGTTCTTTTATTGATTATGTAATTGGAGACTTAACATTGGGGAAAACCGCCTCTTTATTGTGGTCATGGGAAAATGGAAGGTTTTTCCAAGCTCCAGCTTTATTTATGTTTGGAATGTTATTAGGGAGAAAACAACTTTTTACGACTACCGTTGAAAATATTCAATTTTGGACCAAAGTATTTCGATATGCAATTATTTTCTTTATTCCATTGTATTTTTTAAAGACCTATATGATAGACATAGTAACCAGAGCAACCTTATCCAATAAGTTAACTATAATCTTTGCTTCATGGTCAAATATTGCGTTTATGTTAGTGCTTGTTTCTTCATTTGTTTTACTATATCAAAAGGATTCAGTTAATAAAGTCCTTGTTAAATTGATTCCTTTTGGAAAAATGAGTTTGACGAATTATATCATGCAATCCATGATTGGGGCCTTTATTTATTATAGATATGGCCTCGGTCTTTTTGAATATACAGGAGCAACATATTGTTTATTGATAGGAATTGTATTATTTATTATCCAATTATCTTTCTGTACTTGGTGGCTTAAAACCCATAAGCAAGGACCTTTAGAATATATTTGGCATAAGGCAACATGGATTTCATTCGGTAAAAAATAAGTGCAACTATTTTCTCGCTTTATAATTATAAAATCATAAAGGGGAATTCGTATATTTGCAAAACCAAACAACACACTTTAACATGAGTCAAAAAGTATTACTTACTGCAAAAGAAGTTACTATCATATTACATCGTTTGGCCTGTCAGTTAATTGAAAAACACTTAGATTTTTCAGACACTATTTTGGTAGGGATTCAACCAAGAGGCATTTTTTTAGCGGAACGTTTAAAAGAAATATTAGAAAAAGAATACCAAACTCCTGAAATCAAGCTTGGTTATCTGGATATTACATTTTTTAGAGATGATTTTCGCAGAACGGATAAACCATTAGAAGCAAATAAAACCAAGATTAATTTTATTGTAGAAAATAAGAAAGTTATTTTCATTGATGATGTTTTATTTACTGGAAGAAGTATACGCTCTGCCTTGACTGCTATTCAATCTTTTGGAAGACCTTCTGAAATTGAATTACTGGTTTTAATTGACAGACGTTTCAGTCGTAATTTACCCATTCAACCGGATTATAGAGGAAGACAAGTAGATGCCATAAATAACGAAAAAGTGAAAGTGAGTTGGAAAGAAAATGATGGTGAAGATGGCGTGTATTTAATTACAAGTTAGATAACATTATATTTGAAATCTAACTATTAAAAAACTAATAATCGTAAAAAAGAAATGAAAGAATTAAGCGTAAATCATTTATTAGGAATAAAATACATCAACAAGAATGATATTGACTTAATTTTTGAAACTGCCGATCATTTTAAAGAAGTCATCAACCGACCAATTAAGAAAGTACCTTCTTTACGAGATATTACTATTGCCAATATTTTCTTCGAAAACAGTACCCGAACAAAACTCTCTTTTGAATTAGCACAAAAACGTTTATCTGCCGATGTGATTAGTTTCTCAGCGGCACAATCTTCAGTAAAAAAAGGAGAAACACTTATCGATACAGTAAATAATATACTTTCGATGAAAGTGGATATGGTGGTGATGCGACATGCCAATCCTGGTGCTGCTTATTTTTTATCCAAAAACGTAAAAGCCAGTATCGTAAACGCAGGTGACGGAGCGCATGAACATCCTACGCAAGCTTTATTAGACAGTTATTCAATTAGAGAAAAATTAGGTGAAGTGGCTGGTAAAAAAGTAGTCATTGTAGGTGATGTATTGCATTCCAGAGTAGCATTATCTAATATATATGCTTTACAAATGCAAGGCGCAGAGGTAAAAGTTTGCGGACCAAAAACGCTTATTCCAAGACATATTGAATCACTTGGTGTAACTGTAGAACCTAATTTGAGAAAAGCACTTGAATGGTGTGATGTAGCCAATATGTTACGTGTTCAAAATGAGAGAATGGATGTTAATTATTTTCCTTCAACAAGAGAATATGCTCAACAATATGGAGTTGATAAAACATTGCTGGATTCACTGAATAAAGAAATCATAATTATGCATCCGGGACCTATCAACCGTGGTGTCGAAATTACCAGCGAAGTGGCTGATTCCAGTCAATCAGTTATTTTGAATCAAGTAGAAAATGGTGTGGCGATTAGAATGGCTGTTATTTATCTTTTGGCTTCAAAAATTCAGTAATTTCAAAGAAAAACTTAGTAACTTAGCTACTTGGTAACCTGTCTGCCGTTACGCAGCTTCTGAAACTTAAAAAAATGAAAGTAGATCAAAAAGGCCACACGATTACAATTAAAGATACACAAGGTGATTTTACTTCTTTTTTAATGAAAGTAACGCATCAATACAAAACATTTGAAAAGCATAACTTAATTATTGATCTTTTACTTTACAAAGATTTATCTACAGACAGTATAAAGTTATTTTTGCCATTATCAAAACAACATAAAAAAGGTAAAAAATCATTTGTTATTGTTACTTCAGATTTTGATTATAATGCAGTTCCTGCTAAATTAACTGTAGTTCCTTCCTTGTTAGAAGCTCATGATATAATTGAGATGGAAGAGATTGAAAGAGAATTAGGTTTTTAAATTAGTGTATTCGGTTATTTGTTTAACCGTTTAATTGATTTAACCAAATATGCTATAACCCATACACAAAAACTTGAAACTAACAATACTTGGTTGCTATGCCGCAACACCTAGAACTTTTACCAATCCTACCTCACAGATTTTAGAAATAAAAAACAGACTTTTTCTGATTGATTGTGGTGAAGGTACCCAAGTGCAATTACGCAAAAACAAAATCAGATTTTCTAAGATAAATCATATTTTTATTTCGCATTTGCATGGGGATCATTTTTTTGGATTAGTGGGCTTGGTTTCCACTTTTACCTTGCTTAACAGAGTCACTGAATTACATATTTACGGACCTAAAGGAATTCAAGAAATCATTAAGTTACAATTGCGATTGTCTAATTCCTGGACTAATTATGGATTGTTTTTTCATGAATTGGAATCTCTTGAAAGTGAAGTAATCTTTGAAGATGAAAAGGTTTTGGTGAAAACCATTCCGTTAAAGCATCGTGTTTATACCAATGGTTTTTTATTCCAAGAAAAAATTGGGGAGCGGAAACTAAATTTAGATGCCGTTCAAAATTATGAAATTGATACTTGTTATTATCAGAAAATAAAAAACGGTAAAAACATCACTCTAGAAGATGGCAGAGTCATTGAGAACGATAAATTAACATTCGATCCTATACCTGCTAAAAGTTATGCTTTTTGTTCTGATACTGCTTATCATGAAGCCATTCTTCCAATTATTGGAAATGTAGATGTATTATACCATGAATCTACTTTTTTGCAATCAGAAGAAAATCTGGCAAAAAAAACATTGCACTCTACTGCAAAAGAAGCGGCATTGATTGCTTTGAAATCTAATACGAAGCAATTAATTTTAGGACATTATTCTACAAGATATCAAAGCATCGAACTATTTAAGGAAGAAGCCGAAACAATTTTTCCGGAAGTGCTTTTAGCCGATGATGGGAAAATTTTTGAGTTTTAAATAAAGATAATTTATTTGTTGCACTATAAAATTGATACTGTATTTTTAAGATTATTCTATTTCGAATAATTTTAAAATCAAACAATCTTAAAATAAAAAAAAATGAGTGATTTAAGCAATTACAGAAAATCCTACGAAAAGAGTGAATTACTGGAATCCAATATCCCCGAAGACCCAATAAACCTATTTAATAGATGGTTTCATGAAGCAGAAGATTTTGGTGCTAACGAAGAAGTTAATGCCATGACAGTCTCTACAATTGGTTTGGATGGCTTTCCAAAGTCCAGAGTTGTTTTGTTAAAAAAATTCAATGAAGAAGGATTTATTTTTTATACCAATTACAATTCAGAAAAAGGTAAAGCTATTATCGAAAACCCTAAAGTATGTCTGTCTTTTTTTTGGCACACAATGGAACGTCAAGTTATTATAAAAGGGATTGCTCAGAAAACTTCAGAAACCATTTCAGATAATTATTTTGAATCCAGACCTGATGGAAGTAAATTAGGAGCGATAGTATCAAATCAAAGCGAAGTAGTGCCTTCGCGAGAATTTTTAGAGGAAAATCTAAAACAATTAGAAAAAGATTTTGATAGTATGGTTATTCCAAGACCCAAGCATTGGGGAGGATTTTTGGTTACTCCTTTAGAGGTTGAATTTTGGCAAGGAAGGCCCAATAGATTGCATGATAGAATTAGGTACACAAGTCAAGAAGATTTCTCTTGGAAAATCGATCGATTATCCCCTTAATGTAAGAAAAATACATATATAAAAATATTTATTGTGTATTTCATCGATTTTATTTGGTAGTTTAGCGATAAAATGTGTAGTTTTAAAATATAATTAAAGCACAATATTTGTAAATACATTAAAGAAGTTTGCCCCACAATCTACTTTAAACTTAAACTACTACTATTATGAAACTAAAATTACTTCGCGCATTATTGCTCGTGGCTGTGATATGCACTATGAATTCTTGTTCCTCTGATGCTTCTGAAGCAACAACAGTAGATACTACATCTCAGAAGGTAGTTAATTATTCTTACAATACTTCCGAAATTGAAACTATGGATTTAATAAATGCATATAGAGTAAGTATTGGTTTAAATTCTTTAGAAAAAATTAATCACATTTCTTATAAATCAGAAGAGCATGACAATTATATGATTACCAATAATGTTGTTAATCACAATGATTTTGTTGCTCGTTCTGAAAACATAATTAAAGTATTAGGAGCAAAAACTGTAAGTGAAAATATAGCTTATAATTATAGCACTCCGCAAGCTGCTTTAAATGCATGGTTGGCAAGTCCTGGACACAAAGAAAATATTGAAGGAGATTTTACTCATTTTGGTATCTCAATTAGAGAAAACCCTGTTACAGGAAAAAAATATTATACAAATATCTTTGCAAAAATATAAGTTGATTTTTTGTTTATTTTTGGTATTTAGAGACTGCCTTCCCCCCAAAAGGCAGCCTCTTTTTAATTGAGAAAAAGAGTAAACTTTAAAATATATTGCTATTTAGGAAAAAGTCTAATGGAAATTATTTCATTAGACTTTTTTTATTTTGAGATTGTATAGTTCTAATTAGCTGTAATGGCAAACGTGTATTTAAAGCGAATTTTATTTATTGGTTTTTTAATAACATTTTGCATATGTAAGTCTATCTTTTTTATAAAAAAGAAAGCTGTCTCAAAAGGCAACTTTCTTTAGATATATTACTTTATAAAGCAGTAATTATAAATTCGCTTCGTCTGTTAAGTTGATGTTCTTCTTCAGTACATTCAATAGTGTCACTACATTTATTCACTAATTGTGATTCACCGAATCCTTTTCCAGTCAATCTGCTTGAATCAATTCCGTTTTTGATTAACCAGTTTATAGTAGATTTAGCTCTTCTGTCAGATAAAGCTTCATTGTATTTAAAAGTTCCACGACTATCAGTATGGGAGCGTATATCAAGTTTCATAGTTGGATATTGACTCATTACATCTAATATTTTTTCTAAATCGATAGCTGCTTCTACTCTGATATTAGATTTATCAAAGTCAAAGTAAATCATTTTTATACCAAAGCATTTACCAAGATCATCACCAACTGTTACTTTACATTTTTCTTTTTCCAATGCAATCGGTAAGTATGTTTTTCCTTTATCGCTAGCAATAGTGATTTTTTGCTCTTTTGTGGTATATTCTGGTTTTTCAGCTCTTACATTGTATGTTTTTCCACATTCAACAGTAAAAGAATAATTTCCTTTTGCATCAGAAGTAGTGGTACTCACCAAATTAAATTGACTGTCGTATAGAGTGATTTTAGCATCTGAAAGTAATTCTGCAGTTGTTAAATCTGTAATTTCACCATATAAAAGTTGCTCACAGATAAGTCTTTTTGTTTCTAAGAATTTATAAATATCATCGTATCCTTGTCCACCATCTCTATTGGAGCTAAAAAAGCCTCTTCTTGATTTTGTATCTATTAAATAAGCAAAATCATCTTTAGGAGAATTAACATTTTCTCCTACATTTTGCACCTCACTGAAACTTCCATCTGGATTTATTTTGGATACAAAAACATCTAACCCTCCAAGACCGGGATGTCCGTCTGAGGCAAAATAAATTTCATTTTCATCATTTACAAAAGGAAAAGTTTCTCTTCCTTCGGTATTGATTGTGCTCCCTAAGTTTTCTGGAGTACCAAAAGTGCCATCATCATTTATTTTTACTTTATATAAATCAGATTGTCCTATTGTTCCTGGCATATCTGAAGCAAAATATAATGTTTTTCCATCAGGACTTAAGGCAGGATGTGCTGTGCTGTAATTGTTACTGTCAAAAGGCAGTTCAGTTACATTTGACCATTTATCATTTTCTAAACTGGCTTTATATATTTTTACTAGAGTAATTTCATTTCCATCTTTTCCCTTTTTACCATCTAGATAATTGTTTCGGGTAAAATACATAGTTTTTCCATCATTTGTAAAGGCAGGGGTTGATTCATGGAATTTAGAATTTATAGTTGAACCAAACTTGTGAGGGGAGCCTGGAGTCATGTTATCTGCTAAATCAGCAGAATATAAATTAGTAAAATATTGATTGGTCCATGTGTGTTTTCTGTGTCCTAAACTTCCGGTATCTCTGGCTGAAGTAAATACTATTTTGTTTAAATAGATCGTTGTTCCGTAATCAGAGTATTTAGAATTGATACCCGCATCTTCCACTTGATATCTTCCTGAATTGGCTTTAATCGCTTCTAAATAATTGGTGTTTTTTTTGAAAAGTTTTCCTCTATTGTCGTTTCCTAGTTTTTGATTGAATAATTCCAGCATTTCATTAGCTTTATCATTTTGACCAATAGATCTCAAAGACTGGGAATAACGATAGTAATATTCAGGTTCTAAATCAGGGGTATTCATGGCAAATAATTCTCCATACCATTTTGCAGCTTTGTCTAATTCGGCATTGAAGTAATAAGCGTTCCCTAATTTTTTAAACATATCAGCTGATTTATACCCTTTTTCGGCAACCCTTTCATAGGTTTTTATGGCATCTACGTAGGCATAGTTGTCATATTTTTTATCAGCTGTAGCCAATTTTGCTTTTTGAGAATAAGTATTAAAAGAAAAAATACTTATTATTGTTAAGTAAAGGAGTATATTATTTTTCATAATAATTATTTTTTAGAAGAATTTTGGAGTTGTGATTTTATCGTTGTTTTTGATTTTTTTTCTCTGCTATCGCTTCTGATTTTTGTTTTAGTTTCACTAACATTTCATTGGCTTTGTCAATTTGACCAATAAATTTCAAAGACATAGCATATTGATAATAATATTTAGGTTCTAAATCCGTGTTATTCATGGCAAATAATTCACAATACCATTTAGCGGCTTGTTCTAACTCTGCATTCTGATAATATGAATCTCCAAGTTTTTTAAATAGATCTGCTGATTTATATCCTTTTTCTGCGACTCTTTCATAGGTTTTTATGACATCTACGTAAGCATACTTGTCATTTATTTTATCAGTTACATAAAATTTTGAATTTTGTGCATACCCTTTAAAAGAAAAAATAGCTATAATTGTTATGTAAATAAACCTGTTTTTTTTCATAAAACTTATTTTTAAAAGAATCTTGGGGTTGTAATTTTATTGTTATTTTTGAATAATTCATAGCGCAAGAAAATCTCATGCGAACCAGAATTATAGTGATCTAAATTAGTTGTTTCATGATCATATCCGTATCCAACGTACAAACCTTCAGAGACCTGAAATCCAACCATGGCACTTAGCGCAGCACTCCATCTATAAGCTACTCCCACCACAAACTTGTCATTGAACATGAAATTTCCTGATACATCAACTTGAAGTGGAGCACCTCCTACCATTTTTGTAAGTACCGCAGGTTTGAATTTTATATAATCATTCATATCAAATACATAACCTGCAATTAAGTAGTAATTAATTTTTTCTTTAAAAATAGCTACTTCATTATCATCATATCGATTGGTTTCTATAAAATTAGGAACTGAGAATCCTACATAGGCGTTATTAGAATGCAAATATACGCCGGCACCAATATTTGGAGTGAATTTATTACTGAAATCATGCAAACTTGGATCATCATCAACAGGATTTAAGCGAGAGACATCCAAATCAAATATGTTTGCTGTTGCTTTAATTCCAAAAGAAAGTTTAAAAGTCTCCGAAGTAGGAATGGTATAGGACAAATCAGCGGAAATGGTATTCTCATGAGTTGGACCAATTTTATCATTTATAATTGATACTCCCAATCCCAGATTACTTCCGTTGAGTGGCGTATTCATGGATACAGCGTTAGTTACCGGTGCTCCGTCAAGCCCCACCCATTGTGTACGATGTAATGCAAAAATACTCAGAGCACCTCTAGATCCTGCATAAGCGGGATTAATATTAATTGTGTTGTACATGTATTGAGTAAATTGAGCATCTTGTTGCGCAAAACTTACAATGGCTGTAAACATCAAAACGAAAGAAAATAATTTTGTTTTCATAGTAGATATTTATTATTTTAATTATCTATCGCACTCCAAAGAGTTCGGCAGGTCAGTTGATAAATTTGATTAGAGTTTATCACTCAAGAATAGGGCTGTTGCTGTTATTTTCATTAGACCTGAGAACTCTTTATAGTCCTCAGGATTTTTTTTTTTACTTATTAAGGTACAAATATCCGTCTTTTTTATTAGTTTGAACTTTACCATTACCGTCTATAGAAGTATAATTTAAGATATAAAAATAGGTTCCAGTAGGTAATCCAGACGATTGATTAATAGTCGATCTGCCTTCAGAGAAGCCTTTGAATGCTTTGGTTGTGTTATTATAGCCTTGAGCATCAAAAACTAAAACTCCCCATCGGTTGTAAATTTCAACAGTATTATCAGGATAACAATTTGTATCGTCAATATTGTCGATAACAAATACTTCATTAATTCCATCTCCATTTGGAGAGAAGGCATTATGAACTATTATCGTTCCACAAGGCAATACAATACCACCACAACCAGTAGTTACAGTTATTGTAATTTTTATCGTTCTGGGACAAGTTGCATCGTCAATTTTATATTCAAATACATAATCACCAATTGCAAGACCCGCAGCATTAAGGACAGTTCCTTGTAAGCCACTTGTGTTATTTACGTTTGTCCAAGTTCCGTTTGTAGTAGTTCCAGCAGGTAACAGGCTCGATAAATCGACAGTTGTAATTTCTCCATCGTTACAAACAGAACCAGTTATTGCTTGACTACTATTTGTAATGTTGACGTTAATGATTTGAGTAAACGTAGATTCATTTCCACAGCCATCAGCCACAAACCATTTTCTTACGATAGAATAGGAGCTCTGTACCACATTAATTTTTTCTTCAGTATATTTTATTAAAGTAGCTGTAGAACAATTGTCAATAAATACGAGTTCAGGTTTTACAGGTATCGCATCACAATTGACATCGATAATTGTGCTAAACTCAGTAGTTGTGGTAGGACCAGTGATATCTTGAATATTAATGGTTTGTGAAGCTGTTGCAGCATTTCCACAAGCATCGGTAGCAGTCCAAGTTCTCGTTACAGAATAAGAACCAGCACACTGACCATTAGTTGTTACATCTTCAAAAGTCAAAGTTACAGATGAACCACATTCGTCAGTAGCAGTTGCTTGAGTAAATTCAGGTGTTGTAGAACAAGTGACAGTTGAAACTTCAGGTAATGTTGCAATAACTGGGGCAGTAGTATCGATTACATTAATAGTTTGTGAAGCTCTAGAACTGTTTCCACAAGCATCAGTCGCAGTCCAAGTTCTCGTTACAGAATAGGAACCGGCGCACTGACCATTAGTAGTTGTATCTTCAGAAGTCAAAGTTACAGATGAACCACATTCGTCAGTAGCAGTTGCTTGAGTAAACTCAGGTGTTGCAGGACAAGAGATAGTTGAAGCTTCAGGAAGAGTAGCAATTACAGGGGCAGTAGTATCGACTACATTAATAATTTGCGAGGCTATTGCAGTATTTCCACAAGCATCAGTTGCTGTCCAAGTTCTCGTTACAGAATAGGAACCGGCACACTGACCATTAGTTGTTACATCTTCAGAAGTCAAAGTGAAAGTAGAACCACATTCGTCAGTTGCAGTGGCTTGAGTAAACTCAGGTGTTGCAGGACAAGAGATAGTTGAAGCTTCAGGTAATGTTGCAATAACTGGGGCAGTAGTATCGATTACATTAATAGTTTGTGAAGCTCTAGAACTGTTTCCACAAGCATCAGTCGCAGTCCAAGTTCTCGTTACAGAATAGGAACCAGCACACTGACCATTAGTTGTTACATCTTCAGAAGTCAAAGTGAAAGTAGAACCACATTCGTCAGTAGCAGTAGCTTGAGTAAACTCAGGTGTTGCAGAACAAGAGATAGTTGAAACTTCAGGTAATGTTGCAATAACTGGGGCAGTAGTATCGACTACATTAATAATTTGTGAGGCTGTTGCAGTATTTCCACAAGCATCAGTTGCGGTCCAAGTTCTGGTTACAGAATAGGAACCAGCACACTGACCATTAGTCGTTACATCTTCAGAAGTTAAAGTGAAAGTAGAACCACATTCGTCAGTAGCAGTAGCTTGAGTAAACTCAGGTGTTGTAGGACAAGAGATAGTTGAAGCTTCAGGAAGAGTAGCAATTACAGGGGCAGTAGTATCGACTACATTAATAATTTGTGAGGCTGTTGCAGTATTTCCACAAACATCAGTAGCGGTCCAAGTTCTGGTTACAGAATAGGAACCAGCACATTGACCATTAGTTGTTGCATCTTCAGATGTCAAAGTTACAGTTGAACCACAATTATCAGTAGCAGTAGCTTGAGTAAACTCAGGTGTTGTGGAACATGATATAGTTGTTGTTTCAGGGAGTGGGGCAATAACAGGAGCTAAAGTATCAATTACATTAATGGTTTGCGAAGTATAAGATGAGTTGCTACAAGCATCAGTAAATGTCCAAGTTCTAGTAATAATAAACGAATTGGGACAGTCACCTTGAACTGTTGTATCAATTCCTTGAACAGTGATTTCACCATTGCAATTATCAATAGCTGTAAGTGAAGTTATAGCAGGAACATCAGTTGCGCAAGCTACTGTTAGATTTTCTGGAGCCAAAGGAGCTATAGGAACACTAGTATCTTTGACACTAAATGTAGCAGATGTTGAAGAGCTATTTCCACATGCGTCTTTTGCGGTAAATATTACTGTTACTGCAGCCGAGCAATCGTTCAAAAGTGCATTAAAGTTGTTAGACCAAGTTACAGCAGAACAATTATCAATAGCACTTGCTCCTCCATTATTCGCTAACCAATCAGCAATAGAATTTTGATTTCCTTGACCATCACACTCAACAATTATATTTGAAGCAGTAACTGCAATAGTTGGCGCAGTAGTATCTTCAATAGTGATTACTTGAGTAAATACTTCAGAAGTGTTTCCACAACCATCTTTTACGGTCCAAGTATTAGTATAAGTTCCAGCATTTGCACATCCTTCAGAAGCTACAAATTGACCGGCTATTTTTGTAATATTTGTTACATCCGCATCACATAAATCAGTAGCTGTTGGAATCAATCCTTGTGCTATAGCCAAAGCTTCTGTATCGCTACATTCAATGGTTCTATTTAAAGTGTTAGCTTCGGTAGACCAAGTTGGAGCAGTGGTATCTTCAATAGAGATTACTTGAGTAAATACTTCAGAAGTGTTTCCACAATCATCTTTTACGGTCCAAGTATTGGTATAAGTTCCAGCATTGGCACAAACTTCAGAAGCTACAAATTGACCACTTATTTTTGTAATATTGGAAACATCTGCATCACAATTGTCTTTAGCTATTGGGAATAATAATTGGGCAGCTGCCAAAGCTTCGCTATTACTACATTCGATAGTTGTGTTTAAAGCAGTTGCTTCAGTAGTCCAAGTTGGAGCTGTAGTATCAACTATTTTAATTACTTGATCAAATCCTACAGTATTTTTACAAGCGTCGCTTACTGACCAATGTCTAACAATCACTTTATTATTTTTACATAAACCGGCAGGAGTTAAACAAACACTTTTGAAATAAATAGTACCAATTGCAGTTCCATCCTTTCTTGCATAAATAAACCAATTTCCATTCATACTACCGGTAAATTCTTCAAAACTAGATACATATGAAGTTAAACCGATGATGGTATTTGTAGAAGAAAGGGCTCCATATGGCGTGAAGTTTTGAATAACATCAGTTTGTATAGAATTGTTGTTATCCCATTTCGGATTGGCAGAACCATTAGGGTAAAATACGGGTAAATATAATTCTGGATTACTTGGTGATGCGGTATCGCAATTTCCTCCGGCACAATATGGAGCAACTAAAATAATTCCTTGTCCACTTGGCGAAACTAAAGTAAATTCAACTCTACCTTTTCCTTGATTTGCTTCAAATGCAAGAGCAAGTTTTTCAATATTACTGGCCGTTATATCATCAAAACCTGAAACAGTGAATGGGAAATAATTACCACTTCCGGTATTTATGGATGTATCTTCTGAGTTTCCAAAACAATCATGATCTACAAATGTAGCTGTTGGATTTGGATCACAGTTATCTTGAATGTTTGTTACTGTTCCAGTTGAAGTTGTACTAATATCGGCAAAACAATTTTCATCACTAGTAAGTGTTATATTAGTTGGTGGAGTAAAAGTTGGAGGAGTTGTATCTTGAACTTTTATTGTTTGGGTATATGAAGTTTTATTTAAACAGGTATCGGTAGCGGTCCAAGTTCTTAAAATAGTTGAAGAGCCTGCACAAGTTCCAGCAGATACTGTCTCTGAAAATTCAACTTTTGCAACACCACAATTATCAGTAGCAGTTAATATTTTAGCAACAGGAATTGAATTACATTCTACCGTTATGTTAGCTGGTAATGATTCATTAAAAGTTGGTGGAGTATTGTCAATAATGGTGATAGTTTGTACAAAGTTTACACTTGTATTTCCGCAACCATCGCTGAAATTCCAAGTACGCACTCTCACATAGGCATTGGCACAATTAGCATCAGCAGTGGTTACATCACTTACTAAATTCTTAGTTAGATTTACCGTACAATTATCTGTAGCTGAAGGTGATTCGGTCAGTGCAGAAGCTATTCCTGCTGTATTATTACATTGCAAGGTATGATTGAGTGAACCTACGGAAGTACTGATTACCGGAACTGTATTGTCAATAATGGTTATAGTTTGTACAAAGTTGGCACTGGTATTTCCACAGCCATCACTAAAGTTCCAAGTACGTACTCTCACATAGGCATTGGTACAATTCGCATCAACAGTAGTTATATCACTTACTAAATTCTTAGTTGGATTTACGGTACAATTATCTGTAGCTGAAGGAGATTCGGCAAGTGCAGAAGCTATTCCTGCAGTATTATTACATTGTAAAGTGTGATTGAGTGAACCTGCAGAAGTGCTGATTACTGGAACTGTATTGTCAATAATGGTTATAGTTTGTACAAAGTTGGCACTGGTATTTCCACAGCCATCACTAAAGTTCCAAGTACGCACTCTCACATAGGCATTGGCACAATTCGCATCAGCAGTAGTTATATCACTTACTAAATTCTTAGTTGGATTTACCGTACAATTATCTGTGGCTGAAGGAGATTCGGCAAGTGCAGAAGCTATTCCTGCAGTATTATTACATTGTAAAGTGTGATTGAGTGAACCTGCGGAAGTGCTGATTACTGGAACTGTATTGTCAATAATAGTGATAGTTTGTACAAAGTTGGGACTGGTATTTCCGCAACCATCGCTGAAATTCCAAGTACGCACTCTCACATAAGCATTGGCACAATTAGCATCAGCAGTAGTTATATCACTTACTAAATTCTTAGTTGGATTTACCGTACAATTATCTGTAGCTGAAGGAGATTCGGCCAATGCTGAAGCTATTTCTGCTGTGTTGTTACATTGCAAGGTATGATTGAGTGAACCTGTAGTAGTGCTGATTACCGGAACTGTATTGTCAATAACCGTGATAGTTTGCACAAAGTTTGCACTGGTATTTCCACAACCATCACTGAAATTCCAAGTACGCACTTTCACATAGGCATTGGCACAATTAGCATCAGCAGTGGTTACATCACTTACTAAATTCTTAGTTAGATTTACCGTACAATTATCTGTAGCTGAAGGTGATTCGGCCAGTGCAGAAGCTATTCCTGCTGTGTTGTTACATTGCAAGGTATGATTGAGTGAACCTGTGGAAGTACTGATTACCGGAACTGTATTGTCAATAATGCTTATAGTTTGCACAAAGTTTGCACTGGTATTTCCGCAACCATCACTGAAGTTCCAGGTACGCACTCTCACATAAGCATTGGCACAATTCGCATCAGCAGTAGTTATATCACTTACTAAATTCTTAGTTGGATTTACCGTACAATTATCTGTAGCTGAAGGAGATTCGGCCAGTGCAGAAGCTATTCCTGCAGTATTATTACATTGTAAAGTGTGATTGAGTGAACCTGCGGAAGTGCTGATTACCGGAACTGTATTGTCAATAACGGTGATAGTTTGTACAAAGTTGACACTGGTATTTCCGCAACCATCGCTGAAATTCCAAGTACGCACTCTCACATAGGCATTGGCACAATTCGCATCAGCAGTAGTTATATCACTTACTAAATTCTTAGTTGGATTTACCGTACAATTATCTGTGGCTGAAGGAGATTCGGCAAGTGCAGAAGCTATTCCTGCAGTATTATTACATTGCAAGTTATGATTGAGTGAACCTGCGGAAGTGCTGATTACCGGAACTGTATTATCAATAATGGTGATAGTTTGTACAAAGTTGGCACTGGTATTTCCACAGCCATCACTAAAGTTCCAAGTACGTACTCTCACATAGGCATTGGCACAATTCGCATCAGCAGTGGTTATATCACTTACTAAATTCTTAGTTGGATTTACCGTACAATTATCTGTGGCTGAAGGAGATTCGGCCAGTGCAGAAGCTATAGCTGCAGTATTATTGCATTGTAAAGTATGATTGAGTGAACCTGCGGAAGTGCTGATAACCGGAACTGTATTGTCAATAATGGTTATAGTTTGTACAAAGTTGGCACTGGTATTTCCACAGCCATCACTAAAGTTCCAAGTACGTACTCTCACATAAGCATTGGTACAATTAGCATCAGCAGTGGTTACATCACTTACTAAATTCTTAGTTGGGTTTATGGTACAATTATCTGTAGCTGAAGGTGATTCGGCCAGAGCAGAAGCTATTCCTGCAGTATTATTGCATTGAAGTGTGTGATTCAGCGTGCCCGCTGAAGTACTGATTATCGGTAATGTATCGTCTACAACTGAAACTGTTTTTGTACAAGTTGAAATACAGCCATGTGAATCTGTAATTGTAGAGGATAAAGTAAATGTTGTATTGCAACCAGAGCCTGCAGTTACCGAAACAGTTTGAGAATTCGTACTTCCTGCTATTGACCCATTTCCAGAAATACTCCATGAGTAAGTTGCGCTGGCTGGGGCTGAAAAAATATTAGAAGAGGAAGAAGGACATAAGGGACCATTTGAACCAGTAATAGAACAAGTAAGAGGTTGATTTACTGATATAACCACATCATCAGATACTGTGCATTGTGATCCTGAGCCCACTATTGGCCCTGTTACTACAGTAAGTCGAAATGTTGCAGAACTTCCGGTTATACTTACATTTGAATTTAGATTTGTAGGATCCGCTATAGTTGCAGTTCCACTTACTACAGACCAAGTTTTAGATATAACGGTATAACCATCACTAGGAACCGCTGATCCTTGAAGCATGTATGAAGACTCTGCACAAACAGTATCGTCATCTCCCGCGTCAGAACTTCCAAGGGTGAGGTTATCGATAGGAAGTGGGTCAAAAAAGTCTTTAATGGCTGCAGATGAGGATGTAGAAGTTTTAGATTTAACAAAAACTGTTTTTATTTTAAGACTTGTACATGGATCAATTGTCCCTAATACTTCGGTTAAATTTACGGCAGATTCTATAAATGTATTTTGAAGATAGTTATTAACTCCAAATGCCTGAAAAGGTACAGGAACAGTAGTAGAATTTCCAGCAGCAAATACGCCGTTAGCAGGTAAAGAAGATAAATATGTTTTGTATTCCCATACACTTCCATTAAGTTCCCATCTTTGAATATCAAATTTGGCAACACCGCTTTCAAAGTATACTGTCAATAAAAAATCACCTTTAGTTCTTCCCCCAGTTGAAGCAGGAGCTGTAGTAGCAAACTTACCAGTAGTTGTTTTGGTCATAGCTGTTTGAAGAAATTCAAAATCTACATAAGCATTTCCACTATTACTTAATCGGTCTGCAGCAAAAATAACCCATACATTACCATTTGCATCAGTAGTTAAATGGATTAAAGCATTGTTCATATCGGTTTTATCGTTTGCAGTACCTGTAACCCAAGTCCAATCGTTAGGATTATCGGCCACTTTTAAACCACCTCCAAAAATATTATCTGATGAAATATTATAAGGGTCAAATAAATGATAAGTAGTTCCAGAATTTAAAGGTACTCCTGAATTTGCAAGTACAAATCCACCTGTACCTGTTCCGTCTGTCCAATCTCCTGTGGCTGAATTTGCAATAAGTGTTCCGTCAATATTAAATCCTCCACTTGGCGAATTAACTGGTGCAATACCTGGACCAATTTGTGCAAGTATTACTGTTGGAGAACATAAAAAACTTAATAAAAAAATAGTTAATATTCTTGTCGAATTAGTAAAAGTTGATTTCATATTGATTTGTTTTAAATCGTTAGAAAATGAAATGTTTGTAAATAGCAAAATTCATTTTAGAATGTTGCTTGCAAATTGATGGATGAATCGTTCTCAACGAACATTCATTCATAATAAGATTAGAAGAAATATTTATTGTAAATGCACTTAAAAAGTTAATTATTTGATTAAAATAAATATCTATCAAAGATGTAAAAGATTCAATTTTACTAAGGTTATTCCAACACACCAGACCATCAAATCGAGAACTTAGATTACTCATAAACTTGAAGAAATCTAATAAATGGAAAGTAATTTTTGTATTCATACAATCAAATTTTAATTTATCATTTTTAAAATTGATTTTGTGGTATTATTTTTAAGCTTAATTATATTATATAGAAATATTTAGGTTTATCTAAATAGTATATAATTATTGAGGATCTTTTTCTAATTAGAAATTAAAATATAAGCATATTAAAAGGCCTAAATTTTACTGTAGCTGAAGTTTTTTTTCATATTATTTCAACTGTTTAATTAAAAATAAAATGATTATGATTTATCAAACAATTGAATTTTTAATTCAATTATACTTGTTTGAATTTTTTAAGTATTTAAATTATTTAAAAAGGTATATTTTAAATTTATTTAAATAAGTTCAATTTGTGAAATATTGTCCAATACTTTTTGAATTAATAAATTATTTCAAAAATTAACAGTCTAAAAATTTAGATTATTTCTAAATTTTTCAGGGATGAAAGTCCTCTTTTTTTTGGGGTTAAAAGAAACTTCTCCTCGTAAACAATTATTTGATTTAGGTTCTCAAATAATTATAAGCCTTTTATATGATATCAAAGTTATAAATATTTAGTAATATTGATTTTATTTTTCTACCAATAACCTAAATACTCGTTTAAATGTATATTCTTAATAAAAAAAACAATTTTCTTGTTCAGAAATTTTAACGTTTGTTTTGTAGTTTAATAAAGTGTCAATAAATAATTTTAAATTTTTAGCAGTTATATTTATAATAAAATTATAATTAATTAATAAAAAAAGTATTTATTGATATGTTTTTTAACTAAGGATTTTAAAAAATGATAGTTTAAATATGCTATTAATATTTAAAATTAAAAACCCCAAAAGTATTTACTTTTAGGGTTATGGTTATACTAATTTTAGTTTAAGAATATAGTGCTACTTCTCTTTTTAGAGGAGTTTACAGCGCCGTAATAATAAATTCACTTCGTCTGTTCAGTTGATGTTCTTCCTCCGTACATTTTACCCCATCGGCACATTTATTTACGAGTTGTGTTTCTCCATATCCTTTTCCTGT
>NZ_JBLNKW010000014.1:0-90514 GCF_048158645.1 Flavobacterium cryoconiti
TTTAATGAAAAATGGAGGTGGTCATTTTGCTCCGGAATTAGGTGGTCATTTTGAATTGGAATCAGGTGGTCACTTTAAATTGGAATTGGGTGGTCAATATCACTGGAATTTGCAGTGAAACAGCAAAATATAAAAGCATCCTTAACTTGATTTAACCGAATAGTAGAGAATTCTTTTAAGTAAATTGTATTGATTTCTTCTTTTGAGAGGAATCCTCTCTCCACTTCTTTTACTTTGCCTTTAAAATTAAGGAAAGGATTTCTTTCAATCCATTCATTTGCATAACACGTCTTAATTATTTTTCCAAAATTTCTAACATACTTAATTGTAGAGTTATTATTGCAATTCCTTACGCTTCGAAGGTAAAAATCAAAATCATTGATAAAAGCTAAGTTGATGTCTTTTATAGGAATGTCTTTAAGTGAGTAGGTATGTTTAATAAAATCTTCTATATGCTTTAGTGTAGTTTCATATCGTTTTGAGGTACTGGATGCATATTCTTTATCAATTAATGCCTCCATTCTTTTATTATGGTCTTGAAAAATAGGAATCAACATTCTTTTTTTTTCTTCAACACCCATAAACTTGTTTTTGAAACTACTGGCAAAAATTTCTTGATTGTTGTTAATCATTGACTTTTCGGTTTCATAAACTTTGTTTCTTAGAATATCTAGATAACTATTAATTGTACGGGCTTCTTCTGAATTGCCTTTAATTTTGCCTGCTGCTACTGACCATTTTGAATTTTCAACATACTTTGATGTACTAATTTCAATTCGAACTCCGTCAATCGTAATTCTTAAATAAATCGGTAGTAAACCGTTTTTTAATGCTCTAGAACTTTTTGTATAAAAAAGTATTGCAATTTTGTTTTTCATAATGTGGTGACTTTTGAAGTTATTAAATTTCGACTTTAAATATTCTATTGTCAAGATGTTCAGTATTCAAACCCCTTATTAAACAAGGTCTAATCTGAAAATCGGGGACATTTTTTCAAATTAATTTATGTCCCCGAATTTGCACCCTTCCGATTATGATTTAATGATGATTTTTGAAATTAATAAAAACGAAAAAGCCTGTAAATCATAAGATTTACAGGCTTTTGGTTTCAATTGAAAATGAATTAGTGGAGTCGCCGGGAATCGAACCCGGGTCCAAACAAGCAACTAAAAGGCTTTCTACACGTTTATTTCCTGATTAGATTTTCGATCTTGCGTTTGACCAGAAACAGTCGCGCAAGACTTATCTTCTTAATTTCGAAATCCACCCGAAGCTCATGGAAATCTAGGTTTAAATTTACGATTCACCTTTATCGACCGCTATAAACCAAAGCTTTCGAGGTAAATCCTGCTTTCCTATCTGATAGGAACGAGGCTAATCTTACTATGATTCAGATTATGCAGCAAGAGCGTAGTTTCCTTCGCCGTGTATGTGTTTTGAAACCTTTTATTAACGAGAATTGTCCCAGTTCTCGACGTGCTTACTTTTCAATTCGACTTGCTGTCAAAACCAGTCGACCCCTTTTATTTTGAGTTTGCAAAGATACAATTTAAAACCTGAATTACTATTGCAAAACTTTTAACTCTATTACAAAAATCATTCCTCTTTTTCACCTTTGTCCAGATGAAATGGATAATCCCCAAATAACATAGCCAATTTTCTGACTTTGTACGTTCTTGTTGTAAATTTATTAGACAAAGCAATTATAGTGACCTTTTCTTTTTGCAAAGTGACATACGATGATGTATTACCATGCCACCAACCATTATGGAAATAGAAATTTTGTCCGGTTTCCCAATTGATCATTCGAATACCAAGGCCATAATTTTTTTCTCCTTTGCGTTCATTACTATAACCTGTAAATACTTGTTTAAACAGTTTTGGGGATAAGAAAGCAGGAGAGTTTCTAGCTCGGTCAAATTTTAATAAATCTCGCGGTGTAGAATAAATATTTTTGTCACCATAAACGGCATCCAAATAATCTTTGCCTATCTCAACTCCATTCCCTTTATAAGATGGAGCAATGGTATCTTTATCTTCTTCATAGTCAAAAACAAAAGTATTTTTCATTCCCAGTGGCTTGAAAATAATTTGCTTCATTGCTTCTTTATAAGAAAGCTTAGTTATTTTTTCAATTATTAATGCCAACATGGCATAGTTAGTATTGCAATAGCTAAATCGGGTGTCCGTTTTAGATTCTAATCCAATATTTTTAGTAGCCATAATAGTTAAAATATCTTGATTGGTTAACCTGTTATGTCTGTCCCAAACCGTTTTGTCGCGATCTGTAAAATAAGCATAATTACGCATTCCACTTCTATGGTTTAGCAGCGTTTTTATAGTAACATCAGGAAAAGGGAATTCTTTTAGAATGGTATTAACTTTTTGGTCCAAATCTATTCTTTTTGCATTTATTAACTTCAGCACGGCAGTTGCAGTTAATACTTTGCTCACAGAGGCCAAATGGAGTGGAGTAGTACTTGTTATTAATCTTTTCTCTCTGAAATTCGCATAACCTTCATAATTTTCATAAAGAATTTGTCCATTTTGGGCTACAAGAAAACTTCCATTTGCACTATGATTGGGCCAAGTTCTATTATAAAAAGCCTCGATTGATCTTCTTTTAGAATCAATATATGCAGCAGTTAGTTTAGGGCTTTCATTCGTTAAAGGTTTCATTTTAGGCAATGTACTCTTTGGGAGTTGAGCATCACTTAATTCTATTTTCTTTTTCTCTTTGGTACAAGAACTCAAAACGAATAGTAGGAAGAGTAATTGTAGTATATTTGCTTTTTTTATAAATATCATTTTCATTGTACTAGAACGACAAATATATAGAATCAATCTCTTTTGATTCCTCTTTTTTCCGAAACCTTAACACTATTTTATCAACGTTTTGAAGTTGCTGTTTTGTATCATTTTGGACATCAGCTTTTAATTGGTTTTAGACTTGTAAATTTATTTTAAAAATTAAGTCAGTTTGTTTAAAATTGTTATATTTGTAACAAATAATACATAAAAAGTTATATTAAATCGATATAAAAATATAAAAAATGAAGTTCGGAATTATAAAAGAAAGAAAAAACCCGCCAGATAGAAGAGTTGTTTTTTCTCCAGATGAATTAGCAAGAGTAAAACAATTGTATCAAGGTGCTTCTATAAAAGTAGAAAGCTCCGATATTCGAGTTTTTACTGATGAACAATATAAAAATTCAGGAATCGAAGTTACAAATGACATTAGCGATTGTGATGTTTTATTTGGTGTGAAAGAAGTTCCCGTGGAAGATTTAATTCCTAATAAAGCCTATTTCTTTTTTTCGCATACGATTAAAAAACAGCCTTATAATAGAAAATTATTACAAGCAATTTTAGAAAAAAATATTGATTTATACGATCATGAAACCATAGTAGATTCTCATAATCGCAGATTAATTGGTTTTGGGAAATATGCGGGAATTGTAGGGACTTATAATAGTATCCGTGCTTTTGGAATAAAATTCGAATTATTCAAATTACCAAAAGCAGAAACACTTTCAGGAAAAGAAGCCTTGATTGCACATTTAAAAAGACTGGTATTACCTCCTTTAAAATTTGTAATTACTGGCACCGGTAAAGTGGGTAATGGCGCTAAAGAAATTTTGGATGCTATTAAAGTAAAGGAAGTTTCTGTCGAAAACTATTTGACAAAGAACTATGCACAACCCGTTTACACTCAAATTGATGTTTTAGAGTATAATAAACGTAAAGACGGACAAGTACTGGATTTTACTGATTTTTATAAAAACCCACAAGAGTATGTGTCCAATTTTGAACGGTTTACTAAAGTTTCAGACATCTATATTACAGGACATTTTCATGCCAATGAAGCTCCGGTAATTCTTACGTCCGAAATGCTTCAGTCGAAAGATTGTAAAATAAAAGTTGTTGCAGATATTTCTTGTGATGTCAATGGTCCAATAGCATGTACTTTGAAATCATCAACAATTGCAGAGCCTTTATACGGATACTGGCCAAGTGAAAACAAAGAAGTTGATGTTTTTCATCCTGCAGCAATTGTAGTTATGGCTGTGGATAATTTACCTTGTGAATTGCCAAAGGATGCCAGTGAAGGCTTTGGCGAAATGTTTATGGAGCATGTAATTCCAGCATTCTTTAATGGAGATAAAGATGGGATTTTACAAAGAGCCAAAATTACCGAAAAAGGAAAATTGACTCCAAGATTCAGTTATTTACAGGATTATGTTGATGGTAAATAAAAAATATAATTTTTAAATTAATAAACCGAGTTAGTGATAGCTCGGTTTTTTTGTAGAATTTTATAAATGAAACATGATTAATCTCATAATTAGGATTATTATTTCGGCTTATCTTTGTTTTTTCAAAATAATAAATAAAAAAGAGAGTTTTATTTTTAGAAATATTAAAACCAAGGAGAACCAATATTTTTGTGAAAGTTTTTCGTAATATTACTATATAAATGAGTTGGAATGAGAAAAATTAAATATAAGAAAGGCAGGAAACTACAACCTTATAATCTAGAATATACAGGGATTCATAGAAGCCATGAGTCAGAAATGCAGTTGTTTGTGTATGATAATTTTGATTTGATAGAATTTGAAGATTTTAAAGTTTCGGATTTGGATAAATACATCAATACTCAAAAAACGAATTGGCTGAATATTCATGGTTTAAATAATATTGAATTAATAAAATCAATTGGGAATTATTTTGAAATAGACAATTTCATGCTTGCCGATATTTTAAATACGACTAGGAGAACAAAACTGGAGGAGCTATCTGAGATTTTATTTTTTAATATAAAATCACTTTTACCAGCTGGCGATTCAGATAATATTAGCGTAGAGCAAATTAGTTTTCTGATAAAAGATGGTATTTTGATTTCATTTCAGGAGAAACGTAGTGATTTCTTCACCCATATTCGGGAGCGAATTCGTACACATTCGGGAATTGTTAGAACAAAAAAAGTAGATTATTTGTTGTACATACTTTTGGACGCTATCATGGAGAATTTTTATGTTACCATTGAAAATGAAGAAGATAAAGTTGAAGAATTGATTAACCTTTCTAAGAAAAGTGCGGATCCAATAATTCTGGAAAGAATAGAAAAGCATCGTGATAATTTCAATTTTCTGAAACGTTCCATTATTCCGCTGCGGGATTCTTTGTATGATATAAAAAGCATCAAAGACGATAATGTATTTAATGCAATGGAAATGGAAAATTTTAGCTTTTTTGCACGATTGCATCAAAAGAGTTTAGAGCTTTTAGAACAAATTGAATCCGATATGGGTTCACTGGAAAGCGCTTCTAATTTCTTTTTTTCGGCACAAACGCACAAGATGAATGAGATTATGAAAACCCTGACCATTGTATCAGCCATATTTATTCCACTTACATTTATTGTTGGAGTTTACGGAATGAATTTTGAGTTTATGCCTGAATTGCATTATCGTAATGGGTACTATACAATCATCGGAATTATGATTTTAATCGTAATTGGAATGATTTTTTACTTTAAAAAACGCCGTTGGTTTTAAGAATTAAAATGCTGTAGATCCAATTAATATTGGAATTAAATATAAAAATAAAAAGATGAATAAGGCCATATATATAGCAACAAGCGAACAAAATAGCGGCAAGTCTATTATAACTTTAGGGTTGATGAGTATGCTTATTGGCAAGACTGCCAAAGTTGGCTATTTTAGACCCATTGTAGAAGATTTTGAAGAAGGTGGATTTGACAATCACATTGAAACGGTGATTGGTCATTTTGGACTGGATATTCAATTTGAGGATGCTTTTGCCATTACAAAAAGTAAATTAATCAAAAAGAAGAACAAAGGAAAAATAGGGGAGGTTCTCGATTTAATTATTGAAAAATATAAGAAATTAGAAGAACGTTTCGATTTTGTTTTAGTTGAAGGAACCAGTTTTACGGGAGAAGGAACTGTTATCGAATTGGATATGAATGTTTTGATTGCCAAAAATTTAGGGATTCCAACTATTATTGTGGGCTCCGGAGTAGGGAAAACATTAGAAGAATTAATTGATAGCCTTTATCTTGCTTATGATTCATTCAAAGTAAAAGAAGTGGAAGTTTTGGCTGTAATCGCCAATAAAGTACAACCAGAAAACATTGAATTGGTAACTACTGGTTTGAAAAAAAGCCTGCCAGAAAGCATATTGGTTAATTCAATTCCTTTAATTTCTAATTTAAATAATCCCACAATTCAGGAAATTGTAAACAAATTAGATGCTAAAGTGCTATTTGGCGCCGCCTATTTAAACAATCAAACGGGTAATTTTAGCGTGGGAGCGATGCAACTTTGTAATTATTTATTGCATTTGAAAGAAAATAGTCTCGTGATAACTCCAGGAGATAGAGCTGATATTATTCTTGGCGCGCTTCAGGCTAATGAATCAGTGAATTATCCAACAATTTCAGGAATACTGCTTACGGGAAATATATTGCCTGAACAGAGTATTCTAAAATTAATTGAAGGACTTTCTCCCGTTGTTCCCATTTTTGCAGTAGAGGAAGGGACGTATTATATTACCAATAAAATAGGCTCCATTAAATCCAAAATTTACGCGAATAATAAACAGAAGATTGAAACTTCCATAAACACTTTCGAAAAGTATGTGGACTTGGATAATTTGGCTGAAAAGCTAATTACTTTTGAAGCGGAAGGAATGACACCAAAAATGTTCCAATACAATTTGGTAAAAAGAGCTCGAAAACATAGAAAACACATTGTTTTACCCGAAGGAAATGATGAAAGAATTATTATTGCAGCTTCGCGATTATTAGCGATGGATGTGGTTGATATTTCGATTATTGGAAACAAAAAGCAAATAGAAAGTAAAGTTTCGGAACTGGGATTGGATTTTGATTTTTCTAAAATTAAAATTATTAACCCAATAGAATCCGAACATTATGAGGATTATGTAAATACCTATTATGAGTTGCGAAAAGCAAAAAACGTAACTTTAGGAATGGCGAAAGATTTAATGGAAGATGTTTCGTATTTTGGAACAATGATGGTGTATAAAGGCGATGCAGACGGAATGGTTTCCGGAGCGGCACATACTACACAACATACCATTTTACCGGCTTTGCAATTCATTAAAACGAAACCAAATTCATCGGTGGTTTCCTCAATATTTTTCATGTGTCTGGAAGACCGGGTTTCTATTTTTGGGGATTGTGCCATCAATCCAAATCCTACTGCGGAACAATTGGCAGAAATAGCCATTTCCTCAGCTGATTCCAGTTTAGCTTTTGGTATTGAACCAAAAATTGCTATGCTTTCCTATTCATCTGGTTCTTCTGGAAAAGGAGATGAAGTCGATAAAGTAAGGACTGCAACTGAAATAGTTAGGAAAAAACGCCCCGATTTAAAAATTGAAGGTCCTATTCAATATGATGCTGCAGTCGATATGGCTGTTGGGAAAAGTAAAATGCCAAATTCAGAAGTGGCAGGACAAGCCAGTGTTTTGATTTTTCCGGATTTAAACACGGGGAATAACACCTATAAAGCGGTGCAAAGAGAAACTGGAGCATTGGCAATTGGTCCGATGTTACAAGGATTAAACAAACCAGTAAATGATTTAAGCCGAGGTTGTACAGTAGATGATATTATAAATACAGTCGTGATTACAGCGATTCAAGCACAAGGATTATAAAATGAAAATAGTAATTATAAACTCGGGGAGTTCATCCATAAAATACCAATTAATCAATATGCCAGCTAATGAAGTAATTTGTTCGGGGATGATTGACAGAATAGGATTGGAAACTTCAAATCTAAGTTATGTAACCAATAACACTAAATTAGAGGAAACGTTGCCTATTGCAAACCATAAAATTGGTTTGGAAAAAATTGCCAAATTACTGATGAATGAGACAGTTGGCGTGATTAAAAGTACAGATGAGATTGAAGCTGTCGGGCATCGTGTGGTGCATGGCGGCAGTGCTTTTTCGAATACAGTAGTCATTACCAGTGAGGTAAAAGATAAAATCAGGCAGCTTTTTGATTTAGCACCTTTGCATAATCCAGCGAATTTAGAAGGGATAAATGTGGCCGAGGAAATTTTCAATTCGGCAAAACAAGTGGCTGTTTTTGATACGGCTTTTCATCAAACGATTCCTGTCGTGGCACACAAATATGCGTTGCCAAATTACCTTTTGACAGAAAATAAAATACGGGTATATGGTTTCCATGGAACGAGTCACAAATACGTTTCGGAGAATGCGATTCATTATTTGAAACAAAATTCTATAAATAAAGGCTCGAAAATTATTACGATACATTTAGGAAATGGATGTAGTATGACCGCTATAAAAGATGGAAAAAGTATCGATCATACATTAGGATTTGGTCCAATGAATGGCTTGATTATGGGAACCCGAAGCGGAGACGTGGATCAATCAGTGATTTTTTATCTGGTTAATTCATTAGGATATTCGCTTGAAGCTGTGAATACGATGCTACAAAAACAAAGCGGAATGCTAGGTCTCACCGGTTATAGTGATTTGAGAGATATTGAAGCAAATGCGGAGAACGGAAATATTGATTGTCAGTTGGCTTTAGCTATGAATGCCTATCGAATTAAAAAATATATTGGTTCTTACACTGCGGTTTTAAACGGACTTGACGCGATTGTTTTTACGGCAGGAATCGGAGAGAATTCTTCTTATATTCGAAAATTAGTCTGTACGGATATGGATTATTTCGGAATTGAATTAGACGATTCCAAAAATGAAATTCGTTCGAAGGAAATTCGAGAAATTAGTACTCCTGATTCGAAAACTAAAATATTGGTTATTCCAACTAATGAAGAAATTGAAATTGCAAATCAGGTATTTGAATTATTGACCAACTAAAAAACGTCCTTTTCTATAAAAGCTTCTCATCAGGGAAGCTTTTTTTATACTTTTTATTTAAGAAATCTGTTTATATTTGGACATAAAACGCCACATTTTGAAAGCAAGAATTACATTCATAATCCTATTATATTTTTTTTCATTCCAACTTTATTCTCAAGAGTTACTTCCTTTTGTCGAAAATTACAGCAAGTCTAATTATCAGGGCGATAACCAGATTTGGAACGTAGCACAAGGAAATGATGATGCTATGTACTTTGCAAATAATTATTATTTGTTGCGATATGATGGTGTAAAATGGGAGAAATATACATTGCCTAACAAAACAATCATTCGCTCTATAATGGTTGATGGAGACAAAATTTATTCGGGTTCTTATAAAGAATTTGGGTATTGGTTTCGAAAAGAAGGAAAGATGCATTATGTTTCGATTTCCAAAGGCAATAAGGTTTTTGATGAAAAGAACAATGAAGAAATTTGGAAGATATTTAAGTTTAATAACAAAATTTACTTTCAGTCTTTTAATGGACTTTTTCTGTATGATGGAAAAGTGATTAAAGAAAATAAATTTGATTTTTTGATTTCCTATTGCTTCCCAGTTGACAATGAATTGCTAGTTGCTTCAGTTGAGAAAGGAATTTATAAAATGAATAATGGGCATGTAGAAAAAGTAAAGGAATGGACTGTTTTAGAAAATAATGTTATTCATGCCATTCAAAAATACCAAGATAAAACGTATTTTTTTACTAAAAAAAATGGTGTTTATGTTCTAGAAAAAGGTACTTTGATTCCTTGGGGAAATCCATTAAATGACATTTTGAAAACTGCAAACGTCAATGTTGCTCAGTTTATAAAAAACAATAAACTGGTAATAGGTACAGCAAATAAAGGGGTTTATGTTCTAGATTTGAATGATGGTTCTTATAAAAACATCAATAGAAATAACGTCTTGATGAACAATTCTATTTTAAGTATTGGTCAGGACAAAGAGAATGATTTATGGTTAGGATTGGATAACGGGATTGCTCATATTGAAGTCAATTCACCCATTTCTATTTTTTATGACAGTTCAGGAATTTTAGGCTCTGTTTATTCTGTTGCAAGTACTCCAAAAGGCTATTTAATGGCTTCCAATCATGGTGTATTTAAATATGAAGACAAGCAACTTTCATTGATTCCAAATACACAAGGCCAAGCTTGGAATATCAGTAAAATAAATAATAAATACCTTATAGGCCACAACGAAGGAACTTTTATTTATGACAACGGATTATTCTATAAATTAAGTACTATTAATGGCGGTTGGAATTTGGCAAAAAGCGGCATTAATAATTCCTATTTGCAAGCAACATATAGTGGTGTAATCATTTATAATGATGTTACTAATTTGAAGCAAAATATTGTTATTAAAAAAATTCTGAAACCCATAAAATATGTTGCGCAAAACAGGAAAAATGAAATATGGGCAGCTGATAATAACAGAGGTTTGTATCGAATTCTTTATAATGACGCATATGAAACTATAAGTGTTGATAATGTTACACAACGCAGTAAAATAAGTAATGATTTTGGTGTGAAAATATTTGAGTTCAGAAACGAAATCCTTTTTTTAATCAATAAATCTTGGTACACCTATAATTCAATCACCAATCAGTTAGAAGGAAATGAATTGTTTAATACCAATTTTAAAAACGTCTCAGATATTGTTACCATTGATGAAAATAACTTTATGGTACTTCAAGGAGGACTTTTATATCATGTTTATGCTAATGATAATCAATTTATTAAAAATAGCATTCAGGAGAAATATTATAAAGGAAAAATCATTAATGATAATTTAAAAGTATTTAAAAATAATGACAGTTATCTGTTAAATCTAGATGATGGTTTTATATCACTTCAATTAAAATCCAAAAACAAGCAAACAACTAATATAAAGATTGAAGCTTTCAATGATGGTGTTTTAGTAGAAAATACATCAAAAATTAAGCATAATTCAGAGCTTAGAATACATGTGATATCTGGAATTTATGGAGCCACAAAACCAGATTTGTTTTATAAAATTAATGGTACCAAAGAATTCATTCCTATAAATGAAGGATTGATTATTTTGAATAACCTCATTAGTGGTTCTCATGAGGTGACTATTTATGGTAACGATGGATTGTATTATAATAAAGTTTCCAGTTTTCAATTTATCGTAGCAAAGGCATGGTATTTTTCTTTTTGGATGATTTTGGTTTACCTGATTGTTATTGGGTTGATATTATACCTTTATTATAAATGGAATAAGATGAAATATATTCAGAAACTGAAATTACAGGAAGAAGAATTAAAGCATCAAAAGAAAATTCTGGAAATGGAATTAAAAGCCGAAAATGAGTTGAATGTTCAGGAATATGAAAAACATATTCTTGAATTGGAATTGCAATCTAAATCATCAGAAGTTGCGGGTAAATCACTTTCTATTGCCAAGCAAAGTGAAATGATAGAGAATATCCAAGGAATTTTAGACTCTGAAACCGATTTCAACAAACTAAAAAGTGAGATAAAAAAAGCTATAAAAATCAATGCGGTTAACAAGCATGAATGGGAAACATTTGAAACAAATTTGAATCAAATTCATAATGAGTTTATAATTCACCTTTCTAAAAAATATCCAAACCTTACTTCAAAGGATATTAAGCTTTGCATTTACTTAAAAATGAATCTTTCCTCCAAAGAAATTGCTCCAATGATGAACATTTCTTTCAGAGGAGTTGAACTGCATCGTTATCGATTAAGAAAGAAATTAAATCTTACTCAAGAAGAAAATCTTTCTAAATTTTTATTAACCATATAAAATAAGTTGTATTATTATAGATACTATATTATTTTAATCATTTTTTTACGAAATTACAATACATCATTACTACATCATATGGATGTAGTGTGGTTTCTCTTTGCCCTTCTTAGCTACTGTAAAATATAGTTTTTTTATCGTTTTTCAATGTTTTGATGTATTCATGTAGTAACTCCATTATGGGTACTATAACGTTGTAATTATCTAATTTGGCCCCACTAACTTTAACAAATTATTAATATATGAGAAATTTTATTTTTAGCTTTTTAGCACTCATTCTGCTTCCGGCATATATGTCTGGTCAAGTAATTAAGGGAAAAGTATTGGATAAGAATGGAATTGGAATTCCTGCTGCAATGATTGTTGCTGCCGATTCTAAAACTTCAGCTGATACTGATTTTGACGGTAATTTTAATATCAATGCCAAAATAGGTGAGGTATTAAAAATAAGTATGGTAGGTTTTGATGCTTTATCTATAAAGGTTACTTCAGAAACTATGAATATCACTTTAAAAGAATCTAAAGACACCGAATTAAAAGAAGTGGTTGTCATAGGATATGGAACTAGAAAAAAGATTGATAATACCACTGCTATTACTTCATTGAAAGCAGAGGAAATATCTAAAACCAAAGTTTTGAATGCTTCACAAGCGATACAAGGTAAAGCTGCGGGGGTTCAAGTAATTTCTTCTGATTTGCCTGGAAGTACACCTTCTGTAGTTATTAGAGGTTTGGGTACAGCTTTGGGAGGAAGAACTCCTTTGTATATTGTAGATGGAATGCCTACAGAAAACATCAATAATATCAATACGAACGATATTACATCGTATGAAATATTAAAAGATGCATCTTCTCTTGCTATATATGGTACTAGAGCTGCAAATGGTGTAATCATTATTACAACCAAAAAAGGAAAAGGTGATAAGGTTTCTGTTGAGTTCGAAAGCTATGCTGGTTTTAGAGAGCCTTTGAAAAAAGTAAAAATGGCGGGAAGTAATAAATATTCTCATTATTCGAATGCAGCTTTGCAAACCACTACTTTTTCACAAGATCAACCGGTTAATACGGATTGGTTTGATGCTATTACAAGAACAGGATCGTATGTTCAAAATAACGCCTCGGTTTCTGGTTCAACAGAAAATATAAAATATTTTTTCAGTTTAGGAAATTACCAAGAAAAAGCAATTCTTAATGGTTTAGATTATAGTCGTACCACTTTTAGAAATAACAATGAGTTCAAAATTTCTAAAAAATTGACTTTGAATCAAAACTTCAGTTTCGGTTCTACTAATTCAAGCCCGAAACCTTTGAGCGCTTTTACTAATGCTTACAAACAATCGCCAATAGTTCCAGTTCGTTTTTCTAATGGTCAATATGGAATATCTTATGTAGGAAACGATGGTTTTGCAGGAACAACAGGTTCTTCTTTTAACAACGTTGGTAATCCAGTTGCTCAATTAGACTATTTTAATGAGCAACAAAGAAGTATAACACTACAAGGTGGTTTGAAATTAGATTATGAAATTGTAAAATCATTAAAATTCACTTCTCAGTTTAACGGTGAATATTATTCTTGGAAAAATTACAATTTTGAAGATACTAGAGCCATTTGGCAATCGAATAATAATCCAGGTCAATTAGCTTCAATTATTTATCCTGCGGATAAGAATAATAACTTATTGACAAAAGGAAGAAACCAATATTTTAATTGGAATTTATCAAATTACATTACTTATAATAAAGTATTTGGTGATATTCATGATATTGAAATAACGGGAGGTATTGAAACTTCTGTAAAAGGAGCCAGAGAGCAACTAACAATTGCCAGAAAAAATGTAAATGCAAATGCTAATTATTGGTCATTGGCTGGCGTTGATTATGTAGGAACAGTTACTAATTATAAAGATGAAGTTTTCAATGAAAATAAAATAGCGTCTTATTTTGGTCGTTTCCAATATAAATTAATGGACAGGTATTTATTGACAGGTACAATCAGACGTGATGGTTCTTCTAATTTTGGTAAAGACTATCGTTGGGGAACGTTTCCTGCTTTTGGTTTAGGTTGGATTGTTACTAAAGAGGACTTCATGGCTAACATGAAAGGAATCAACTTATTGAAATTAAGAGGAGGATGGGGTAGACTAGGAAATCAAAATGTACCACTTAATAATCAAGCTTATTCTTCGGGTCTTAGTTATTATTTAGGCGGTTCTATATTGAATGAAGGAACTACTATTAATTCTCAGGTTGACCCAAGTTTATCATGGGAAATTACCGAAGAAACCTCTGGTGGTATCGATTTTGAATTATTGAACAACAGATTAAAAGGATCATTTGATGTGTATGATAAAACAACAACAAATGTTATTTTAAATACAAAACCTTATATGACTTCTGGAATAAGTAATTCCTCACCAGCCCATGTTGGAAAAGTATCCAATAAAGGATATGAAGTTGCTTTACGTTGGGATGATAAACTGACTGACAATTTGAGTTACTGGGTAGGAGGTAATTTTTCTAGCAACAAAAATAAATTGACAGGTTTAAAAGATGCTACGCTTGCTCCAATTCATGGAGGAGATTTAGGAAACGGGCAGTGGACAAAATTATTAGACAATACTTCTATAGGGAGACCATTAGGTAGTTTTTATATGTATGATTATGCTGGTTTTGATGCTGCAAATGGTAAAATGTTGTATTATACTGCAGCTGGAGCCAAAGTAACTCAAGACGCTTTAGATGAAAATAAAGATAAAAAATATGTAGGTTCTATATTACCAACTTCTACCTACGGTGTTACTTTAGGGTTGAACTATAAAAACTTTGATTTATCTGTAGATGGATACGGTACTTCTGGAGCAAAAGTGTACAATGGTAAAAAAGCACAACGCTTTAGCGGAGAAAATATAGAAGAATCGTTGGCTACTAATTTCTGGACTGCAAATAATACTACAGCTGCAAATCCTGGACCATTTAATTTAGTTCCGGTAGCTTCTACTTATTATTTAGAATCTGGTGATTTCTTTAGAATCAATAATATTACTCTTGGATACAAAATTCCATTAAAAGGAGAATTCCTGAATTCTTGCAGAGTATATGTAAATGCAATAAATCCATTTATTACTCAAAAATTCTCTGGTTTTTCTCCAGAATTAAATGGTAATGGCGATCCTTATGGAACTCAAGGTATTGAGTTGGATGCATACCCAACATTAAGATCATTCGTTATTGGTGCTAATTTAAAATTTTAATACAATGAAAAAGATATATATATCACTGTTTGTGCTATCCGCATACTTTGTTTCAGGATGCTCAAGCGATTATTTAGATGTAGATCAAACAGAATCTATTTCTACGAAAGATATTGCATTATTCAATAATGATGAAGGAGCGGCTACTTTTGTAACAGCAATCTATAGTAAATTTTTAGATTGGAATATGACTTCATTTTCTTGGATTGGATTGTCTAGCATTGCCTCTGATGATGCTGACAAAGGATCTTCTCCTGGAGATACGGGTTCAGATAAAGATTTAATGGATGCTTTAACCTATAATGCTTCAACTCCATCAACAAGTGAAATTTTTGAGGCTAATTATGAAGGGATTAACAGATGCAATCAAGCATTAAGTATTATCCCGCAATTAGACCAAGCTAATCCTAGTTTAAGAGCCAGATTATTAGGAGAAGCTAAATTTTTAAGAGCTTTTATGTATTTTACTTTGGTAAAAGCGTACGGAGGTGTACCAATTGTAGATCATTTGCCAAATCCATCTTCTGATGAAGATAGAATCATGCAATTAACACGCAAAACAAGTGCTGAAGTTTATGCTTTTATCGAAAGTGATTTGGCTGATGCTATTACAGCATTACCAAACAAATCAGAATATGCTGCTGCTGAAAAAGGTAGAGCTTCAAAAGGAGCTGCTTATGCATTATTGGCAAAAGTAAATTTATACCAAAAAAACTGGCAGAAAGTAGTAGACAATTGTAATTTGATCACCGGATATTCTATTGTTCCAAATTATGCTTCTATGTTTAGATTAGCAGGGGAGAATGATGCCGAATCTATTTTTGAAATTCAAGGTACAGGTTCAGTTCCTGCTAAAGGAATCTCAGGATATTCTAATACACAAGGTGCTCGTGGTGCCGGTGGATGGGGATGGGGTTTCAATACACCTTCTCAAAGTTTAGTAAATGCTTATGAAACTGGTGATGTTCGAAAAAATGCAACTATCATTTTTGCTGGTACCACTTTATACGATGGTAGAGTAGTACCAACAACAGTTGAAAATCCGAGATATAATTATAAAGCGTATTCTTCTGCTTTTACAGATGCTTGGGAAACTGATGTGAATATTAAATATTTGAGATATGCTGAAGTAATACTAATGAAAGCCGAAGCATTAAACGAATTGAATCAAACTACAGCGGCTATTCCTTTGTTGAATCAAATCAGAGCAAGAGCTGGATTAGGAAATACAACTGCTGTATCTCAAGCAGATGTTAGAACAGCAATCTGGAAAGAAAGAAGAGTTGAAATGGCATTCGAACACGATAGATTTTTTGATTTAGTACGTACAGGTCAAGCGGTTGCTGCATTTGCTATTGATGGAAAAACATTTGTTGCAGGTAAACATGAATTGTTTCCATTGCCTCAAGCATTCATTACGCAATCAAACGGATTGTCAGCACAAAATCCTGGTTATTAATTTTTAAAAACAGTAAAAATGAAAAAAAATAAATATATTTTCTTATTTGCTTCTGTTCTGGCTTCTCAATTTTTTGTGAGCTGTAATGAGGATAGTATAGATAAAGTAAACAGCCCGATTCCTTATGAGTCAATTGGAGGGTATGATAACTCAGATGATGTTGCTGCCAATAGTTTGATTGCTAAATTCAGTTTTGAGAATACTATTTCAGATTCAAAAAATGCAATAACAGGTGGAGTTGGAACAAATGTAACGTATGGTAATGGAATAAAAGGGCAGGCTTATCAAGGCTCTTCAAATTCTTTTATCACTTATAGTACAGTAGCAAGTTCTTTGGTAGATGTAAAAAGCATTACAGTTTCTATGTGGATTAATACCAATCCACACACTGGTGGAGCACAATCTTTATTTATGTTACCAAAAACTACAGATTTTTGGGGTAATATTTTTTCATTGATTGAAGGTACAGGTCCAGCAGAAACGATGTTAATGAAAAATCATATTCAAAAAGATGTGACACCCAGTATTGCTTGGTCAGGTCAGTTTATAGAGCATAGTGGTGCTAATGTTTTAGCAAATATGTTTGGAACATGGAAACATGTAGTATGGACGTATAGTGGAACGAGTTCTACTTACAGTATGTACATTGATGGAAAAAAGCTTGATTTGCCTGCTTCAATAGCAAAACGATATGCTAGTGATCCACTTACTGGTGGAGTTGGTTATGGCGAACTGGCTAATTCTAATGTTTCTAAATTTATTATTGGTGGATATCAACAACATTTAGGTGCTCCTTGGGGTGCTGCAGATGGTTGGATGTTGAATTATACAGGTCTAATGGATGAGTTTAGAATTTATAACGCAGCACTTTCTGACAATGAAGTTGTTGCTTTATATAAATTAGAAAAAGATAACAGATAAAGATTTATTGACACACCTAGTTTGGATAAAACTAGGTGTGTATTTTTTTAGTTATTAATCCTATTATTTTTATAAAGATGAAAAACGGTTTATACTTAATGTTTTTTTTAATTTTTTTAAATTCTTGTTCGTCTTCATCCCCTGGAGGAAATAGTGGTGGTGGTACTCCATTACCAACAACTCCTGCAACTCCTGTGCCTGTTTTAACAGATACTGAAGCTATGGATCAAGTTCAAAAAGATGCCATTAAATATTTTTGGGATTATGCTGAAACCAATTCAAAATTAGCAAGAGAACGTTATCTAACTGATGATCCAAGTTTTGAAGCTAATATAGTTACTACTGGAGGTTCCGGTTTTGGGTTAATGTCAATAGTCGTTGGTGTAGAGCGAGGATTTGTTAATAGAAACGAAGCTGTTTCTAGACTTACAACTGCTTTGACTTTTCTCGAAAATGCAGATCGGTTTCATGGTGCGTGGTCACATTGGATAAATGGAACAACTGGCAAAGTAATTCCTTTTGGAACTAAAGATAATGGAGGAGATTTAGTAGAAACCTCGTTTTTATGTCAGGGTTTATTAACCGTTAGAGAATATTTCAAAAACGGAACTACTGCAGAAAAAGCTTTGGCCATTAAAGCGGATAATTTATGGAAAGGTGTTGAGTGGGATTGGTATACCAAAGGCGAAAATGCATTATACTGGCATTGGTCACCTACTTATGGTTGGGAAATGAATTTTAAACTGGAAGGATACAACGAATGTTTGATTACCTATATAATGGGTGCTGCGTCTCCTACACATCCTATTCCCGCTGCAGCATATCATGAGGCTTGGGCAAGAAATGGCGCAATAGTAAATGGCAGTTCACAATACGGAATTCCAGTAATATTCAATTATAATGGAGCAACAGGAAATGTAGGTCCTATGTTTTGGGCACATTATTCTTATTTAGGTTTAGATCCTACTAACTTGACGGATCAATATGCAGATTATTGGGCACTGACCCAAAACCATGCTAAAATCATGAACAAATATTGTATTGCTAATCCACATCAATGGAATGGGTATTCGGACAAATGTTGGGGATTAACGGCAAGTTATTCTCGTAATAGTGACGGATCTACAGGATATTCAGCGCATCAGCCTAATAACGATTTAGGAGTAATTTCACCAACTGCAGCATTATCCTCTTTTCCTTATACGCCAACGGAATCAATGAAATTTCTCCATTATTTATATGATGAGAAAAAGAGTTCTTTAGTTGGAATTGCGGGACCTTATGACGCTTTTTCTCCGCATTATAATTGGATAACGCCACGATATTTGGCAATCGATCAAGGTACAATAGCCCCAATGGTTGAAAATTATCGTACCGGTTTATTATGGAAATTATTTATGAATTCGCCAGAGGTAAAACAAGGTTTAGTAAAACTTGGTTTTCATTCCGGGAAATATAATTTTTAAGGAATTATGAAGTATAA
The DNA here is from genome assembly GCF_048158645.1 of Flavobacterium cryoconiti. NCBI lineage: Bacteria > Pseudomonadati > Bacteroidota > Flavobacteriia > Flavobacteriales > Flavobacteriaceae > Flavobacterium > Flavobacterium cryoconiti. The sequence goes on from NZ_JBLNKW010000014.1 coordinate 18,865, forward strand.
AATTATAATAATTGCCTTTTTATTTTCATGGAATGCCTTTTCACAATTGGAGGTAAATGGAAAAATGAAAACCGAAATCGTGCAAAAACACGAAATTGGTTATGCATTACATATTCCGGCGAATACTAAAGATAAAAAACCGTTAATCATTTTTCTTCATGGTTCAGGTGAAAAAGGAACTGATATCGAAAAAGTAAAAATTCATGGACCTTTTAAATACATCAAAAACCACGAACTCGATGCATATATCTTAGCACCACAATGTCCTGAAAACGAAGAATGGAATAGTGAAGTATTGTACCGTTTGATTTTAAAAATTCAAAAAGAAAACAATATAGATTCAAACCGAATTTACCTTACCGGATTGAGTTTAGGTGGTTGGGGAACTTGGAATCTGGCTTTTGCTCATCCTGATATGTTTGCTGCAATAGTTCCAATTTCGGGATTTGTAGATTTGATTCAATTAGAAGAAGCGTGTAAAATTGCGGCAATTCCAACTCGGGTTTTTCACGGTTTGATGGATGATGTTGTGAATCCAGATTATGCAATCGCCATTTATAAAGAACTAAAAAAGTGTAATGGCAATGTCGAACTAACCATTTTTGATGATGCAGGTCACGACAGTTGGTCAAGAGTATATGACAACCAAGAAATTTATGATTGGATGTTTAAACAAATAAAAAAATAAAAAATGAAAATTAAACTAATTATACTTCTCTTAGGCTTTTCATTTTTTGGCTACAGCCAAAAAAAGACAGCTAAAAAGGCGGTTAAAATTAAACCCAAAACCGAATTTGTATCCGAATTATTGTCGAAAATGACTTTGGAGGAGAAAATAGGACAATTGAATTTGCCTACTTCGGGAGATATTACAACTGGTGCAGCCAATAGTTCTAATGTAGCTAAAAACATTGAAGAAGGTAAAGTAGGTGGTTTATTCAATATAAAATCAGTTCAAAAAATTAAAGAAGTACAAAAGATTGCAGTCGAAAAAAGCCGATTGAAAATCCCGTTGCTTTTTGGAATGGATGTCATTCATGGTTATGAAACGACTTTTCCTATTCCACTTGGATTGTCTTGTACTTGGGATATGAAACTGATTGAAAGAAGTGCTCAAATAGCAGCTCAAGAAGCCAGTGCTGATGGAATCAACTGGACTTTTTCTCCTATGGTTGATATTTCTCGTGATCCAAGATGGGGTAGAGTTTCTGAAGGTTCGGGTGAAGATCCATTTTTGGGAAGCCAAATTGCAAAAGCAATGGTGCATGGATACCAACAAGATGATTTATCAAAGAATAATACCATTTTATCTTGTGTGAAACATTTTGCCTTGTATGGTGCGCCGGAAGCGGGACGCGATTACAATACTGTTGACATGAGCAGAATAAAAATGTACAATGATTATTTTCCTCCATACAAAGCGGCTGTTGATGCTGGTGTAGGTTCTGTTATGGCATCTTTCAACGAAATTGACGGAATTCCGGCAACTGGAAACAAATGGTTGATGACTGATGTGTTGAGAAAACAATGGGGTTTTAAAGGTTTTGTGGTTACTGATTTTACAGGAATTCCTGAAATGATAGAACACGGTATGGGAGATTTGCAAACCGTTTCTGCGTTGGCTCTAAATGCCGGAGTTGAAATGGATATGGTAGGCGAAGGTTTTCTTACAACTTTGAAAAAATCCTTGGATGAAAAAAAGGTAAGCATAGAGCAAATCGATAATGCAGTTCGACTTATTTTGAATGCCAAATATGATTTAGGATTGTTTCAAGATCCTTATAAATATTGTGATGAAAAAAGAGCAAAAACGGAAATTTTCACGAATAGTAACAGAGCTGAAGCCAGAAAAATTGCTGCTCAATCTTTGGTTTTGCTTAAAAATAAAAACCAATTACTTCCTTTGAAAAAATCAGGAACTGTAGCCGTGATTGGACCATTGGCTGATGCCAAAGAAAACATGGCGGGTACTTGGAGTGTTGCGACAAATATGCAAAAGTCTATTTCACTAGTAGCCGGAATCAATGAAGTTGTTGGAAATTCAACTAAAGTGCTTTACGCCAAAGGAAGTAATCTGGATTATGATGCAGCTTTCGAAGACAAAGCGACCATGTTTGGTAAAACCTTACACCGTGATAGCAGAACAAAGGAAGAATTATTGGTAGAAGCTTTGAAAATTGCCAATCAATCGGATGTAATTATTGCAGCTCTTGGTGAATCTGCGGAAATGAGTGGAGAAAGCAGCAGCCGAACCAATTTAGAAATTCCACAAGCTCAAAAAGATTTATTACAAGAATTACTTAAAACTGGAAAACCAGTGGTTTTGGTTTTATTTACTGGGCGTCCATTAGTTTTAGTTCAGGAAAACGCAACTGTTCCAGCGATATTGAATACATGGTTTGCAGGAAGTGAAGCAGGAAGTGCAATTGCTGACGTTTTGTTTGGAAATGAAAATCCTTCGGGAAAATTGACTGCTACTTTCCCTAGAAGTGTAGGGCAAGTGCCTATTTATTACAACCAAAAAAATACAGGAAGACCGTTAGGGAACAAAGAAGGAAAGTTTGAAAAATTCAGATCTAATTATATCGACGAAAGAAATGAGCCTTTATTTCCTTTTGGTTTTGGATTGAGTTATACCACATTCGACTATTCGAACCTGAAAATTTCATCGGATAAAATGCATTTCAACGAAAAAGTAAACGTTACTGTTGATGTGACAAATACCGGAAATTATGATGGTAAAGAAGTAGTGCAATTGTACATAAGAGATTTAGTGGGATCTGTTACAAGACCTATAAAAGAGTTGAAAGGATTTCAAAAAATCGCTGTTAAAAAAGGAGAAAAACAAACGGTAACTTTTGAAATTTCCGTTGAAGAGTTGAAATTTTATAATTCTGATTTACAGTTTATTGCTGAGCCAGGTGCGTTTCAAATTTTTGTTGGCACTGATTCTAATGCAGAGAAGAAAGTTAGTTTGGAGTTGATTAAATAAATTTGGTTTGTTTATTTAGTGACGACCCTTCGGTATTTATATCGAAGGGTTTTTTTATAAAAAAGTGTGAATATTAAAATCGACACAATGAAGAACGACTATTTTATTTAATTTTATCAATTCAAAAAAGTAATATGCAGGATTTTTTTTAGAATGTGGCATCAAATATCCGTTAAGAATTACGAAATTGCCATTAATATTAAAACCGAAATTATTAAGTACTATTTCAAACAATCACCATATTAAATTATGAAAAAATCAATTTTATCAGTTATGCTATTCCTTAGCGGAATTGTTCTTTTTGCACAAACTAAAGATGAACAAACGCTAAAAGAAATTTACAAATCATCATTAACCAACTCAAAATGTTATTCTTGGTTGGATTATTTATCCAATAAAATAGGTTCTCGTTTATCAGGTTCAGCCAGTGCTGAAAAAGCAGTTCAGTATACCAAAGCACAATTAGAAACTCTAGGGTTGGATCGTGTTTATCTTCAAGAAGTAATGGTGCCAAAATGGGTTCGTGGCGAAAAAGAAACTGCTTACATTCAAGACAATAAAACTAAAATAAATGTGCCTATTTGCGCATTGGGAGGTTCTGTTGCTACCTCAAAAAATGGACTTACTGCTGAAGTAATTGAAGTGCACAGCATCAAAGAATTAGAAGCTTTAGGAAATAAAATTAAAGGGAAAATAGTTTTTTTCAACCGACCGATGGAGGATGAACAAATAGAAGCTTTCAATGCTTATAGTGGTTGTGTAGATCAAAGATATGCAGGAGCCAAAGAAGCTTCAAAATTTGGAGCATTGGGTACCATTGTACGATCTATGAATCTTCGATTGGATGATTTTCCTCATACAGGAGCACAGAGCTATGGCGACATTCCAAAATCACAATACATTCCAACAGCTGCTATTAGTACAAATGGAGCTGAATTATTGAGCAAAAAATTAAAAAATAATCCAAAATTAAAATTCTATTTCAAACAATCCTGTAAGCAGATGGATGATGTTTTATCCTACAATGTCATAGGAGAAATAAAAGGGAGTGAGCATCCTGAAAACATTATGGTTGTTGGCGGACATCTTGATTCTTGGGATTTAGCCGATGGTTCTCATGATGATGGAGCAGGGGTGGTTCAAAGTATGGAAGTGGTAAATATCTTTAAGAACTTGGGTTATAAACCAAAAAATACCATTCGTGTTGTACTTTTTATGAATGAAGAAAACGGTGGTAAAGGTGGAAAAAAATATGAAGAATTGGCTCAAACCAATAAAGAAAATCACATTTTTGCTTTAGAAAGTGACTCAGGCGGATTCAGTCCCAGAGGTTTTTCTTTAGAAAGTGATGATGTTAATTTTAATAAAATTCTAGGATGGAAAGATCTTTTTGAGCCCTATTTGATTCATAGTTTTGTAAAAGGGCATGCTGGTTCAGATATTGGACCATTGACTTCTAAAACGCTTGTAAAAGCAGGTTTAAAGCCAGATTCACAACGTTATTTTGATTATCACCATGCATTAAATGATACATTTGATGCCGTCAATAAAAGAGAACTAGAATTAGGGGCCGCAACAATGGCTTCATTAATGTATTTGATCGATCAGAATGGAATTGAAGTAAATAAGGAAGTGCAATAGGGTTAAAAAAATATTTAATCAATTATGAAGGCGCAAAATGATCAATCTTTAAAAAAGATTGTGAATTTTGCGCCTTCATTAATTTTACTTTCTACTTCAATACGACCACCTAAATTAGTGATGTGATTATAAATTAGATAAAGTCCTATGCCGTTGCTATCAATATGATCGTGGAATTTTTGATGGAGACCAAAAATTTTATCTTTAACTTTTTCCATATCAAAACCCAATCCATTATCAGAATAAATTAATTGACTGATTCCGTTTATTTTTTTAGAAACAATGGAAATTGAGGGTAAGGTGTCTGGTTTCGTGTATTTTATTGAATTGGTAATTAAGTTTAAAAATATACTTTTCAGGTATTCTTTATTAAAATTAATTTCAGCAAGCTCTGAAAAGTCGATGTGAATTATGATTTTTGAATTTTCTATTAAAGATTTTATAGAAAGTAGCACTTCATTTAAATTTTTATTCAAACCTAATTCTTCAATGGGGGCATTTAACTCATCTTTATGAATTAATTCATCTACTGATTTTTTTAAAGTTTGCCTTAAACTCTCTGTTGCGTTTTTTAAAATAGTTATAAATTCAAGTGTTTCCTCGTCATTAATCTTTGAAAGGTCTATGAGATCAAATACAGACAGCAAATTATTTACAGGTGACTTTAAGTCATGCGAAGTTGTATACGATAAATGCTTAAGGTCTTTATTAATTTTTGTCAGATTTGCAAGAAGTAAGTTTCGTTCTTCTTCAATTCTTTTTTTATGCGTAATGTTTTTAGCAATAGCATAAACTAGCTTCTCCTCTTCAACGGGCATTGATGTCCAGGATAACCATACAACTTCTCCACTTTTAGTTAAATACCGATTTTCAAAATTTAAAAGTGGCTTGTTTTTATATACTTGTTCTCTTGTTTCGATAGTAATTTTAAGGTCTGGAGCATAAACAAAACTACTTATGGGGTTAGCATACAATTCCTCATCTGAATAACCTAATAATTTTGAAACAGCGGGATTTATTCGCTTGAAATAGCCATCAAATCCTGCAATACAAATAAAATCAGCTGAGATTTTAAAAAAATTATCAAAGTGATAGGTCCCACCTGAATCAGGATTTCTTTTTTTTATAGTCATGTGGTGTAAAAGTTGTTTTTATTCAGATTTTAGATAAATACAAATTTTATGAATTGTTTAATTCTGTTATTTTAGAAGAAAACATAATATCCAAATTTAGCTAATAATTATCATAATAAAAGCAATGGTGGGAACAAATTTGTAATTAAAATAAACATATTAACTTCATTAAAATAAAAAAAGCGTTAAACAAAACGAGGCTGTCATTTTACTGACAGCCTCGTTTATTATTATTATTATTTATGTACTATTTATATTTTGAATATTCCTCCAAAAGCAATTATTCTTTGGAAAAAGAAAAAATCTTGAAAAGCACTATCTTCCGTACTTTGAGTAGTTCTAATATCCTGCATGTTGATATAACCTCCTTTTAATTCCCCTTGAACATAAAAATGTTTTAGGAAAGTGACATTTAAACCTGCTTTCAAAGAAGTTCCATAACCAGATACATGAAAATCATCGTGACGCGGTTTACCTAAAAGAGTCGTATTTGTTTTTGGATATAATAATCCAACTCCAACACCTTCAGTTAAGTTGATTTGAATTTTATCAGTATTCCCAATTTTGAATAAAGATGAAATATCATCATGTCTTGAAAATTCAGTGTTTACATAGTTTAATCCATCAGTATGCTCATACATCAGAAATTTTTCTGTCATAACACTCGGAGTATTGTTGTAAGTCCCATTGTAATCAGATCCGGAATCTGTCAAAGGAAGGTTGATTGTCCCTGTCATATTAACGGTTTGATCCTGCGTCATAACATACTTCATGTGATCCCATCCTACAGCAATACTGTAATGGTCATTTATGAAATACCCCATTCTAAAATTAGTTTGAGGAATAGTCATTCTTGCGGGGTTTATATAATCAACATGCCAGCCTTTTGGTTTGTCATGAGCGACCATATTATCAAGAGTAAAATTATAATCTTTTCCTCTAAAGGTAACATCAGATTTGGTGTAACTATCTCTGTTTCCACCCCAAGAAATAAAAAACTTCCCTTTGTTGTGGGCCGTATATTTATCTTGTATTTTAATTTGCTCTTGCGCAAAAGTGTTTTTTGAAAAACACATAATTAAGAATGCGGAATATAAAATTATATTTTTCAATGAATTTGAATTGAAATTAAAACTGATTTATTGTTTTTCTGATTGCGACTAATTTAGTCATCAGACCTTCAAAATAATCTAAATGCAACATGTTTGCCCCATCGCTTTTAGCATTAGCGGGATCAAAATGAGTTTCTATGAAAATTCCATCTACACCTACAGCAATTCCTGCTTTGGCAACAGTTTCAATCATATCAGGTCTTCCGCCTGTTACTCCAGCCGTTTGGTTGGGTTGTTGTAGCGAATGCGTAACATCAAGAACTGTGGTTGCATAGTTTTGCATTGTAGGAATACCTCTAAAATCCACAATCATGTCTTGATAGCCAAACATAGTTCCACGATCCGTAACCATTACGTTTTGATTGTTGCAATCCAAAACCTTTTGCACAGCATGTTTCATGCTTTCAGGACTCATAAATTGTCCTTTTTTCAAGTTTACAACCTTTCCGGTATTGGCAGCAGCCACGACTAAATCAGTTTGACGGACTAGAAAAGCAGGTATTTGCAACACATCTACATATTGTGCAGCCATTTCTGCATCTTCATTGGTATGAATATCTGTTACCGTAGGAACACCAAAAGTTTCCGAAACTTTTCTAAGGATTTTTAATGCTTTTTCGTCTCCAATTCCTGAAAAGCTGTCAATTCTGGAACGATTGGCTTTTTTGAAAGAGCCTTTAAAAACAAATGGAATTTCTAGTTTATCTGTGATACCAACTAGCTTTTCGGCAATACGCATTGCCATTTCTTCACCTTCAATAGCACAAGGACCAGCAAGAAGAAAGAAGTTGCCACTATCAGTATATTTGATCAGTGGAATATGTTGTATGTTCATAAAAATTTATTTTTTGAAAGTGCAAAGATAATTAGAAATAATGAGTTAGTATTTTTTTGAAGCTATTTCCTGCTATCCGTTACAATCTTTTCTTTTTTGAAAGAAAAAAGAAAAGGATTTTCACTGTTATCAGGGCTAGGGTAGTCGTGTTTTATTTAATTCTTTTTTAAACTAAGACCAACGGGTACCATTAAAATTCCTTTTTCGTAAATATTCAAATAGAGTTTTATAGATTTCTTTTGCCCATCCCATTTTAGTTCATATACATCCAGAAAACCAGCGCCTAAATCTGTCTTTTTTGTTGGAAACGGGCAGCAACTTTCCAGTTTTGTGTAAGTGATTTTTTCTCCTTTTGGTCCAGCCAATGCATTCAAAAAACGTTCCTGATTAATCGTTTCGTTTGTTGTGTTTCTGTAAAAAATGTTGATTGGATAATCTTGATCGTAACCATATTTTTTGTCTTTGCTGTAGGCTGTTATTACAAAAGTGTTTTCTTTTGTAAGTGTTAGTGCGGGTGCATTGTCATCCACGTTTTTTAAAGTAGATTTTGTGCTTACACAAGAAACACTAAGTAGCAATAAAGCGATAAAAAGTAATGCCTTTTTCATATTTTTAATTGATTTTTTGGTAATGTTTATAGCAATTATAATACCATTTCCAGCTTAAAGAGGTACAAATATAAACAGAACTTTAAACCCTATTACAATAACAAATATTAATTTATGGTGCAGTTTTTTACTATTGTAACTTTTCTCACATAGAATCAATAATTTGCTTTATATATTTGCATAAAATTTACAAATATGGATATTATTTATCAAACTTGGCCTTGGTATGTTTCCGGGTTTTTAATAGGCATGATTATGCTTTGCCTGATTTATTTTGGAAAGACTTTTGGCATGTCTTCTAATTTGCGCTCCCTTTGTTCTATAGCTGGTTTAGGGAAACGAGTACCGTTTTTTGATTTTGATTGGAAAGCACAACGTTGGAATTTAGTTGTGGTTATAGGAGCTATGTTAGGCGGTTTTGTAGCGGTGCATTTTATGAGTGATGCTTCAAATGTTGCTATAAACCCAAAAACCATTGCACAATTAGCACAACTGGGAATCGATGCTCCAAACGGAAAATTAATGCCAGAAGCACTTTTTGGTACGCAAATTTGGCAATCTCCCAAAAGCATTTTTATTCTTATAATAGGTGGGATTTTAATAGGTTTTGGCTCTCGTTATGCCGGAGGTTGTACTTCAGGACATGCGATATCAGGTTTAAGTAATTTGCAACTTCCATCTTTGAAAGCTGTTATAGGGTTTTTTGTTGGAGGATTAATTATGGCTCATTTTTTATTACCCTTAATTTTTAGAATATGAACATATTAAAATATTTATTAGTTGGATTTGTTTTCGGAATTGTACTTACAAAATCGGAAGCAGTTTCGTGGTATCGCATTTATGAAATGTTTCAATTTCAATCCTTTCACATGTACGGAATTATCGCTGTGGCTATTTTGACAGGAGTAATTGGCATCCAAATCATAAAAAGAAATAAACTAAAAGATGTAAAAGGTCAGCCAATAGAAATTTTGGATAAAGAAAAAGGTTCTTCCCGTTATTTGATTGGTGGATTATTTTTTGGATTGGGTTGGGCACTTGTAGGTTCTTGTCCAGGTCCAATATTTATTCTAATTGGTGCTGGTTTCTGGAGCGTGCTTTTAGTGCTTTTTGGGGCTTTGTTAGGTACCTTTATTTATGGATTATTAAAAGATAAATTGCCTCATTAATTCCATTAAAATTAAATTTTATAGCATTTTCTGAAAATGGAAATGCTATTTTTTTCTGTTTAATTTCAAAATACCAACTATAATTAAGTATTGAGCAAGCAGGTACGTTGCCATTATCAGAAAAGAACTAAATCGAATGGGTTCATAAAATTTATTGAAAGCCAGAATACTGTCCGAACATACAAAAATAACCGCGCCTAGTAATATATAACTCCCGGCAGGTTTACTCCATTTTAAATACCCTTTAAATGCAAATAAAAGCATTGTTGACAGTATGATGGCATAAACAAAAACCGGAATTTTTAAGTCACCTAAAGTTGGTAATAATATTGATAACATTAGTATTAAATAGACTATAATAACTGTTATTCCCACCCAGAAAACAGCTTTGTTTCTGGACGAATTTATTCTTAATTGTTTACTGAATAAAACGATATAAGCGATATGAGAAATTAGAAATGCTACCAATCCAATGATGAAATAGATTTCTGCTTTGTAGGCAAATAGTAAAACGACATCTCCCATCCAAGAAAAAGTTAAGGCTACTAAAAGGAATTTTTTAGATGGAAAATTGCCGCAGGAATAAACTGCAAGAAAAAGAAAAGGAATTAAAAAAGGTTTTATAAACCATGAAATATCTTCTCTTCCTAAAATAATAAATAAGAGATAAGCGAAACTGATTCCAATATAGGCTTTGAATGATAAGGTACTTCTCATGAATTGTTTTTAAGATTATGCCTCTACTACTTTTTCTTTTTCGAAATTTACACGTACAAAGTAGACTGTGGCTATTAAGGATAACGTAAGATATCCAATAATGATATAATTTGCATAAGGGAAAAGCTGATTCATTGAAAACCAGTCCCCAAAATAAGCAATAATGGCTATTCCAAAAACAAATCGGAGAATTTCCCAAAATAGTGAAATTTTTCGGGTATCCATTAATTCAGTATAGCTATAAACTGTTACAAAAATAAATACGCCATATACAAATACATTGGGTAAACCAATTATTGCAATAGAGTTGTATAAATAGCTGATAAATAATAAAGTAATTACAGCTTGAATCATGGACCAAAACATCAGTTTTTTCGAATGTTGGGTGCCATATTTTTCAAAAGCATAAACATCTTTAATTTTGTGTACAGGATATTTTTCTTCAAAATTTTCTGGACGCCACCCCGTTGGTTTAAACCAAATAGTGAATTTATCTTTCCAGTTTTCAGCACGCCAAGCATCGGTTATCAGTAGCCAAAGATGTTGAAAATTAATGCGAATGGGATTCCAGGTTTGTGCAGGTCTTGTGATTCCAAAAACGGGAGGGACAGCTTCTAATTCTTCTTGAAATGTACCAAATAACTTATCCCAAATTATAAATATTTGGGAATGATTTTTATCCATATATTCCGGATTAATAGCATGATGTACCCGATGATGAGAAGGCGAAACCAAGATGTTTTCCAGAAAGCCAATTTTTTTAATGTGCTTGGTATGATACCAAAATTGAAGAAATAAATGAATGGGAAGTGTAATCGCAATCACTTTTGAAGGAACTCCTAACAGAGCCGCAGGAATTAGAAGAAAAGTAAATAAATTTACAAAACTGGATATGGGCTGGCGTAAAGCACAAGCTAAATTGAACTCTTCACTGCTGTGATGAATGGCATGCTTATTCCATAAAAAATTGATTTGATGCGAAAATCGATGGCTCCAATAACCATAAAAATCAATAGCTATGAAACCAATGATATAAGCAAGAACAGTAGGTTCTAAATGGAAAATTGCAATTTTTGATGCGATCCAATTGTATGAAATAAGGGTGATACTAAGTCCTAAAACATCTTTTAAGGAGTTGACCATTCCTGAACTTACGCTCGAAACTGAATCCATGTTAGGAGAAGTATCTTCTCCTTTATAATGACCATATATTTTTTCTATTATGATTAATAGTAAAAAAATGGGCATTACAAAAACTAAAATTTTTCCGTATTCTTCCATAAAAGCCTGATGTGTTGTTCAAATATATAATAAAAGTATATATTTTTTGAATTATTTGTAATAATTCTATAACAGGCTATGGGATTTAAATACGGCTATATAATTTCAGCACTTAATCCAGCTTCCAATAGTTGGGTACATTGTGGCTTTAGCTTATCATAAGGACCTGTTTTTACGGTACATTTTCCGTTATAATGAACAATCAATGAACATTGTTCCGCTTGTTCTGCAGTGTGATTGCAAACGCGTATTAAAGTTTCTATAACATGGTCAAAAGTGTTTACATCATCATTATAAACAATAATTTCGTTATCAATTGATATAATCTCTTTTACACTGACTCTTTCTCTAACTTTTTCTTTAGTACTCATTTTTAGATACTTTGGGGGTTAAATAAAAATATAGCTTAATTTATCTTTTCCTAAAAACACAGAATATAAAATTTTGTGTTGTTTCAAATGGGGTAATGTGATCTTCATTAATGCATTTTAATTTTTCAAACGTTGCTTGAAATTGATTTTCGAGAGTTGTTTCGGTATATTGTTTGATTTCTAGGCCGCTACATTTCATAGGACCTTTATCTGAAAACGTACCAATAATCAAAAAACTGGAAATCCATTTTTGAGCAATTTTAATGTAACTATTTATCGGGGCATCACTAGTCAAAAAATGAAAGGTGGCTCGATCGTGCCAGATATCATAAGTAGTTGCTGGTTTGAACTCTGTTATATCCGAAACAATCCAAGTTACTTTTTCAGCCTTTTTTCCCAGACGAATTTTTGCCCGTTCCAATGCATTTTCCGAAATATCTAAAACGGTTATATTTTCATAACCGTCTTCCAATAAAAAATCAACAAGTTTGCTGTCGCCACCACCAATGTCAATAATCTTTGCCGATTTACCCAAATTGGTTTCTCGAATAAAATCAAGTGAGATTTTAGGATTTTCTTGTGTCCAACTTACTTCACTGGGTTGTTTAGTTTCATAAACGGTTTCCCAATGACTTTTATTATTGATTTCCATCTATCTGATTTTCAATACTAATTTACGTATTTTAAAGAAACCCAGTTGTTTCTTTCGAATTTTTTAACATAAGTTAAACCTTTTTCTGTACAGGAAGCATCAATAAATGGGATGTCTTCTACATAGAAACCGCTTAATAGTAAGGTTCCTTTTGGATTTAAACAATCTACATAACTTTGCATATCGTTCAACAAAATATTTCTATTGATATTCGCAATTATCAAATCATATTTTTTGTCTTTCAACAAAGCGGCATCACCTTCATAAACTGTAATATGTTCACAATTATTGCGTTCTGCATTTTCGATAGAATTCAAATAACACCAATTGTCAATATCAATGGCATCAATTGGTTGGGCACCTTTCATTTCAGCTAGAATAGCCAAAATTGCTGTCCCGCAACCCATATCAAGTGTTTTTAAATCAGTAACATCTATTTCTAATAAATGTTGAATCATCATGTGAGTGGTTTCGTGATGACCGGTTCCAAAACTCATTTTTGGTTCAATTACAATATCAAATTCGGCATCCGTTTTTGGATGAAAAGGAGCACGTACGTGACAATTTCCGTCTACATCAATCGGTTCAAAATTCTTTTCCCATTCCTCATTCCAGTTCACTTGCTCTATTTCTTCGAAAGTATAGTCAATTTTAAATTCCTCTGATTGCAAAATTTGAATTTCATCAAGAATCATTTCGTCCCATAAATCCTTTTGCACAAAAGCAGAAACACCCGTTTCGGTTTCGGTAAAACTTTCAAAAGCTTTTTCTCCTAATTGAGCAATTAATATTTCTGAACCTAATTCTTTTGGTTCTATGGTAAAATGATATCCGATATAAATGTTTGACATGTTTATTTTTTTTGGCAAAGGTAGTATTATCTCTTTTTATTGAAGAATTAAAACAAAAAAAGGCTTGATAAAATATCAAACCTTTTTTAAAATTGTATGTGAAAAATTATATTGCGCTCACAATAGCAACAAAATCATCTGCTTTTAGTGCAGCTCCACCAATAAGACCTCCGTCTACATCTGGTTTAGAGAAAATTTCTTTTGCATTTTCTGGTTTCACACTTCCACCGTAAAGAATTGAAACATCATCAGCGATGTCGCTTCCAAAAGCTTTACGTACAGTTTCTCTGATGAATTCGTGCATTTCTTGTGCTTGTTCCGGAGAAGCTGTTTCTCCAGTTCCAATTGCCCAAACTGGCTCGTATGCTAAAACAACATTTGCCCAGTCTTTTGCTTCAATCTGAAACAAACCATCACGCAATTGATTTTCAACTATATTGAAATGGTTTTTAGATTGACGGTCTTTCAACTCTTCACCAAAACAGAAAATAACAGTCATGTCATGTTCTAAAGCTGTATTTACTTTACTTGCAATTAAAGCATCTGTTTCATTAAAAATTGCTCTACGCTCTGAATGTCCAAGAATTACGATATTTACACCAACACTTTTAAGCATATCAGCAGAAATTTCGCCTGTAAAAGCACCACTTTCAGCTTGATGTACATTTTGAGCAGCGACATCAATATTTGTAAACTCTAAATGATCAACAGCAGAAGCTAGGTTAACAAAAGTTGGAGCTATAATTACTTGTGCTTTAGTTTCTGTTGGGATTTTTGCAATTAATTCATTCAATAAATCTTCAGTCTGTTCTGCGTTTTTATGCATTTTCCAGTTTCCTGCTACAATCTTCTTTCTCATTTTGTTGTTTTTTATTTTAGTTAGGTAGTTTTTTTGAAATGAATACTGCTATTATTTCAATTTTTTTAAAGTTTCATTTATTAAGTCAAAATCAGTTTCTATCGCACGATATAAAACTATTTTTCCTGTTTTGTCAATGATGATGTATCTTGGAATCCAATCCAAATCAATTGCTTTTCCAAAAACACCTTTCATTTGGTCATTTGCCATGAAATGTTCTCCTTTTAATTCGTGTTTTTCAATACCAACTTTCCATTTATCTGCAGCTTTGTCCATAGAAATAAACACATAGTCTACATCAGGATTATTAGCCTGTAATTCTTTAATTTTGGGCATTGCTTTTACACAATCTCCGCACCAAGATGCCCAAACTTCAATTACTAAAGTTTTGCCTTTGTGCTTTTTTAAAATATTCTTAAAAGCAACTTGGCTTCCATCAGTTGACAATAATGTTTCTGATAACGCTTCTTTTGAAAATGCTGTTTTTTGAGCTTGTGTACAAGAAAATGTAACGAAAGCAATGAATAAAACGAATATTTTTTTCATTTTTTATAATTTGGAACAAAGTTAAACAAACAATTTGATTGGGGAATAGAGATTGACGAATTTTGAATTCTCTGCTATTATATCACAAAAAATGATTTTTTTGTAATGATAAAAGTAGTGAAATCGTAATAGTTAACTGTTAAAAGGAGTGTTTATTGAAATAAATTAAAAGTAGGGCTTTCAAAGTGAACTAATTTATCCATTTTTAAGTGATATTTCATTAAAATACATTACTAAATTGGACAAAATTTATGTGAGTATATAAAATAATTAAAGGTCTAAAATTACCTGTTTCAGTAACTTTAAACCTTTTATTTACAGCTTTAAATCTTTAATATCATTATAATGTACTTTTTGCAAAATGGTCCCTTTTTCAAGAACTACAATACTAGGGTTGGCTCTTTCGATAGTTTTTAAAGCAGTGGCATCACAGAAATAAAAATCGAATGTCATCCCAAATTCTTTCTTCGATTTGGCAATTTCTTCCGGTGATGAAGCCGTCATTCCTATCACTTTATACCCTTTTGCTTTAGCTTCTTGATTCAATTTCTCTAATTTTATTAGACCTTCTTTATCAGCATGAACTAAATCATAAGCTACTATCATGATTAATTTTGGTTCGTCTAAGAATTCATCTTTATAATCTGATCCGTCTTTTTCCATTGCAAAATCATGAATAGGAGGGACGTAACCTTCCGTAATCACTTTGTCTTTTCTGTCTACAAATGTGGCTCCTTCAGGTAGGGCCATTAAATCCTTTTCAGTAAATTCTTTGTCAACGCCATTTACTTTATAAATGAAAATCATTTCGACCACACTTTTTGGCGCATTATCAGGAATTCTCATTCCTTTTTGGATATTGGTTCCTACTTTATACGGGCGAAAATCGATTATAGGTAAATGATTGATAACCCAATAGCCCATAAAAGCACAGGCAGCAATACTTGCAAAAGCTAAGATATTTTGAATTGTATTCCCAAATAAAGGTTTTACCAATTTTCTATTAAAAAATAGAATCAGAATAAAAAATAATAAAACGACATCTTTAGTGAAAGATTGCCACGGCGTAATGTGCAATGCATCACCAAAACAACCACAGTCCCTAACCACATCAAAATAAGCAGAATAAAAAGTAAGGAAAGTGAAAAACACAATCAATAGCAATAAACTCTTAATCGTAAATTTTGATTTGAAACCAATGAGCAACATAACACCCAGAACAACTTCAAGAATGACCAAAAACAAAGCAATCGCTAATGCAAATGGCACTAAAAAAGGCATGTTGAAAACGGGCTCACCAAAATACTCCGCCAGTTTATAAGAAAAACCAATTGGGTCATTCAGCTTTATTAATCCTGAAATAATAAATAAGATTCCAACGAAAATTCGGGAGAATTGAGTAATTATATTTTTCATAGTTTTATTTTAATTTTTATTTCCGAAACCCATTAAAATCAATGCAAAAACCGAATAATTAATCATATCCTGATAATTGGCATCAATACCTTCAGAAACTAATGTTTTTCCTTTATTATCTTCTATTTGTTTGACACGAAGCAGTTTTTGTAAAATCAAATCCGTAAGCGAACTGACACGCATATCGCGCCAAGCTTCACCATAATCATGATTTTTGGCTTCCATTAAATCTTTGGTTAGTTTAACTTTGGCATCGTATAATTCGGTTGCTTTTGAAACCTCTAAATCAGGTTGGTCAGCAACGCCTAATTCCAATTGGATTAATGCCATGATGGAATAATTGATAATCCCGATAAATTCACCTGTTTCATCTTCGTCAATTTTATGAACTTCATTTTCTTGTAAACTTCGTATTCTTTGAGCTTTAATGTAAATTTGGTCAGTCAGCGATGGCAATCTTAAAATACGCCATGCACATCCGTAATCTTTCATTTTGTTGATAAACAGCGAACGACAAATCGCAATCACAGTATCATATTCCTTTGAAGTATTCTTCATTATTGGTGTATATTTGTCTAAAATTTTTTCAAAAATAGCATATTTTTTTTGAATGTAGAATTTTGAAGTCTTTAAAACTGTAAACAAATGACTATTAACTGCAAAGGGCAACTCATCGACTTGTCAACTCCCAAAGTAATGGGGATTTTGAATGTTACACCCAACTCTTTTTTTGATGGTGGAAAGTATAAAAATGATAACGAAATACTTTCTCGGGTTGAAAAAATACTAATAGACGGAGCAACTTTTATTGATTTAGGCGCTTATTCCAGCAAGCCTAGCGCCGAATTTGTTTCGGAAGAAGAAGAAATTTCAAGAATTGTTCCTGCCATTGATTTGATTTTAAAAAAATTTCCTGAAACGATTATCTCTATTGACACTTTTAGAGCTGAAGTGGCAAAAGCATCCATTGAAAGCGGAGCTGCCATTATCAACGATATTGCGGCAGGAAATCTGGACGAAAAAATGTTTGATATAATTGCAAAATACAATGTTCCCTATATTATGATGCACATGCGTGGGAATCCTCAAACGATGCAAACACTTACTAATTATGGCGATATTGTAAAAGAAATGGTTTTCTATTTTTCGGAAAGAATTGCCAAAGCGAGAAGTTTTGGAATCAATGATTTAATTATAGATCCTGGTTTTGGCTTTGCCAAAACACTGGAACAAAACTACGAAGTATTTCAAAAAATGGAATTGTTTAACCTATTAGAATTACCAATGCTGATAGGAATCTCTAGAAAATCAATGATTTATAAAACGCTGAATTCTAATGCAGAACAAGCTTTAAACGGAACTACTGTTTTAAATAGTTTAGCTTTGACCAAAGGAGCAAAAATCCTTCGTGTTCACGATGTAAAAGAAGCAATGGAATGTGTTACCTTATTTAATAAAATCAATCCATAAACATGAAGTATTTTAGTCTGATTGTCCTTTTTATGTTGTTTTCTTGCGGGAATAAAGAAGACATTTTATTGCCAAAAGCCAATGTAACAATCGTCAAAAATGTAGAAGATCATTCGCCAATCTATATTTTTTTTAGGACAAAAGAGAAAGATACTTTGGCAGAAGTAAACAGAAAAAACGAAATTATTTCTACCAATTGGATTTTCAATATTGACAAGCGTTTGCCTTTGCGATTGGTAATTCCTGAAGTCATGAAATTACAACAAAAAAAGCGTGAAGAAAAGGCTCATAAAAACGAATTAGCACAAAATTATTATTCGTATGCCGATTCCATTGGCAAAAACTTAGCCTTTATTCCTTTTACAAAAGTGTTTTACAAATTAGAAAAACCGAAATTAGGAGTTGTTGTCTTTTTTACTAAAAACAATGAAATTTTAGTAGATAATATTAAGGTAAAACAAGAAGAATTACAAGTATATTTAAATAAATTATCTAGTGATAAACCTAATAAATATGTCTTTTGCTTTGATAAAGATTTAAGTTTTGGAAGTTTTATCCAAGATAAAATTTTCATAAATAATTTAAATCAGCCATCGTCAGAATTTTATACAAAATATGAAGAGTTTATTTATTAATCAAGTCAACTGAAAACTGCAACTGATTGCTGAACACTAAATTTTACTGATGATGGTACGGTTCGTTTCTTAAAATTGTAAACCCGCGATACAATTGTTCTATAAAAAATAATCGGACCATTTGGTGCGAAAAAGTCATTAGTGAAAGCGATATTTTTCCTTGTGCTTTGGCATAAACTGTTTCCGAAAATCCATAAGGACCTCCAATTACAAAAACTAAAGTCTTAACACCTGAGTTCATTTTTTTTTGTAATTCCTCTGAAAAACCAACACTGGAAAAGTTTTTTCCATTTTCATCTAATAATATAAGTTGGTCAGTTGGTGTAATTTTTGCCAAAATCAATTCGCCTTCTTTTTCTTTCTGCTGACTTTCCGAAAGGTTTTTTACGTTCTTGATATCTGGGATAATATCCAGATCAAATTTGATATAAAAAGACAAACGCTTGGTGTAATCGTCTATCAAAGATTGTAAGGCTTTGTTATCAGTTTTACCGATAGCAATAAGTTTAATGTTCATTTTGTGGAATTTCAGAGGCGCAAAGATAGAAAATTGATATCGTATTTTATGAACAAAAAAAGCCCATATAAATGGACTTTCTAAGATTAATTCTTATTTTTTTTACAATTTAGATTCGGTATATTCTTTGAAATTATTCAATATAGATTGCCAACCTGATTGTTGCATGGCTATTGGGTTTTCGTTTTCGGCTTCAAAGATTTCAATAATTTTAGTCTTATTATCGGCATCAGAAAAACTAATTTTTACTTTTCTATTGTCATCAGCGGTATATTCAATAAGTTGATTTCGTTTTATAGTGTCATAAGTACCTCCAAAATCGAATCCCATACTACCATCTTTAGCTTCCATTCTTGAAACAAATTTACCTCCAACTTTCAAATCATTTTCAGCTCTGGTTGTATGCCAGTCATCAGAGGCATTATTCCATTTTACAATATCGTCAGGATTTGTCCACTTATTCCAAACGGTTTCTATTGGTGCATTAATTACAGTTTCCACTGTTATCAATGTTTTATCATTTTTGTCCATATTTTAAATTATTTTGTTATTTCAACACAGTTAAACATCCATTGAATGCCAAATTTATCGGTGCAACTTCCATAATAGGCACCCCAAAACATGACTTGAAGTTCCATAGTTATTGTTCCTTCAGCTGCTAATGCAACAAATAACTTTTTCGTTTCGGCTTTTGTGTCTGGTTCCAGATTGATATAAACATTATTTCCGAAATTCACTTTAAATCCCATTGATTCAGGTGCATCAGTTCCCATCAAAATATGTCCGCCAACAATGGGCAATTCGACGTGCATGATTAGATTTTTATCCTTTTCATCAATTGGAGGCATCCCTTCTGCTGGCGGAATATCTTTGAATCGTACTAGACCGTGACCGCCAAATTCTCCTCCAAATACGGATTTATAAAAACTAAATGCTTCCTCAGTATTGCGAGGAAAGTTTAGATACGTGCTTACTCGTGCCATTTTATCTGTTTTTAATTATATGATAATTTCTTTACTTTTTATGAAGGTTTTATTCTAATGTTCTAGCCATTATAGGCTGTTTCTAGCTTTTCAATATCAATTTTTATCATTTGCATGATTGCCTGCATCACTCGGTTTGATTTTTCACTATCATCGCTTTACATCATTTCACCCAATACAACAGGTGCAATTTGCCAGGAAAGACCAAATTTGTCTTTCAACCATCCACATTGTTGAATTTGCCCTCCTTCAGAAAGTTTTGCCCAAAATGTATCAATTTCCTGTTGATCTTCACAATTAACGATGAATGAAATAGCTTCCGAAAACGTAAATACAGGTCCTCCGTTCAAGGCCAAAAAATCTTCGCCGTCTAATTGAAATGGAATCGTTAAAACAGTTCCTTCCGGTAAGGGTGCATTTTTACCATAATGGGTTGCTTTTCCAATTTTTGAGTTTTTAAAAATAGAAGCGTAAAAAACCACTGCTTCTTCTGCATTGTCATTAAACCACAAACAAGGTGTAATTTTTTGGGTAATTATTTTTTTATTTTCCATAAAACAATTTTTTGTGTATTGAACTTAAATTACAAAACGGTAAAAAATTAAGAGATTGAATCATTTGAAATGAAGCAAATATTTAGGGATATTAAAAGTACAAAATTAGTTGAAAACAAAAAGTTAATCTAAAAGTGTTTTTGTGTTAATTAATTATAAACCAAATATTTAATTATTATATGTTAATAAAAAAAGCTGCTCAACATCCGTTTATCAGAATGTTTGAGGAGCTTTTTCAAAGATTTTTTTTTAATGTTTTATGAAAGCTAACAGCATTAGTTTCTCTTGCTAAGTAACGTTTATTATTTAGGTATTAAGTTCTTTTGGGAATCGATCTGAAATTAAATTAAGCTCAATGTTGTATTCCAAATAGGCTTTTAAACCTGCTAAAACTAATGTAAATCCTTCTGTTGAATCGCGTATTTGTGAAATGATTTTTTCCGTATCGCCTTGAAATCCTGTATTGACAATGCTTACAAAAGTTCCTGCTCCGCCTAGATTTTTAAAAGTCCATTCCACGGTAGTTATTTCATCAGGGCTTCCCCATTCAAGTACAATTTTTTTATTTAGTTCTATCGTTTTGGCCCTAACCGAAATGGAGTGATTGTACATTTCCCAAGTCCATTGCGTTTCTTTTCCTTCTTCAAGTTTTCCGGAACTTTTAGTAAACCAAATTTTAGTAGTAATTTCTGGATTTATAAATGCCTGAAAAACGTCTTCAATGGGTTTTCTAATTAGCATTGCTGCTTTTGCATAGTGTTTCGTTTCTTCAGTCATTTTTAAGTTTTTTTACAAAGATACTTTTGGGTATCCTGTGTTATTTTAAATTAAGATTTTGGCAACGGTGCTCCAACGGCAATATCGCATCTGTGATTTGTTTGACCGTGTGGTGGGTTCATTCCCTCAGGAGTAGGCGTTGTCACTATAGTTGTTGTAGCAGCTGGACTAGTTGAAACCGATTGATTTTGTGGGGAAGTTATTTGCGGTGTTACTGTAGTGTTTTTAGCTGAAGCTACAGGAGAATTTAGTGGAGCGCCAACAGGAATATCGCAACGATGCAATGGTTGACCGTGTGCTGGATTCATTCCTTTAGCAACAGGAACTGGAGTTGCGGAAGCTTGATTTTGATTGACCATAGCAGCATTTTGCTGTCCTTGAGATGACATTGAAGCTTGATCACGCATTTGTTTACCAACTTCAGTAAAGGGAACTATATTTGCTGGAGTAGTACTATTTTGGGGTTCGATTTCCTTTTTGCAAGAAATCAATAGTAGTGAGGATACAAAAAGTAGGCTTAAAAAAGATTTCATAGTCAGTTTTTTTTGTTGTTACTAAGCTCAAATATAGGGTTTTAATAGTATAGTCCAAAATAAAATATCTGATTTAAATGGTTTTGATTTACTGAAAGTTGAATGTTACTGTTCAGAATTTTTTTGGCACAAGATTCTATTACAGCCTCATTTTTCACACTAGATAATACTTTATAAAAAATAGATTTTTATTAAGAACCAAGCGCACATATTTTCAAATCCACAAAATATACCTTACTTTAGCATTCCATAAATTTCCTATAAAATGATTAGCGAAGCACAGTTCAAAAACGAGTTACATATATTAATTGAAAATGCCATTCGGGAAGATGTTGGCCCTGGCGATTACAGCTCTTTGGCTTGTATTCCTGCAACGGCAACAGGAAAAGCGAAATTGCTTGTAAAAGAAGATGGTATTATTGCCGGTGTGGCTTTCGCCAAAATGGTTTTCGAATATGTAGATCCTAACTTGCAAATAGAAACATTCATAGTGGACGGAACTCCAGTAAAAAAAGGGGATGTTGTTTTTCATGTTTCGGGAAGTTCGCAATCCATCTTGAAATCGGAACGGGTAGTTTTGAATTCGATGCAAAGAATGTCGGCAATCGCTACCAAAACAAAAGAATATGTTGAGCTTCTGGAAGGAACAGAAACTAAAATCCTTGATACTCGCAAAACAACCCCAGGTTTCAGAGCTTGTGAGAAATGGGCAGTGAAAATTGGCGGAGGCGAAAACCACCGTTTTGCTTTGTATGACATGATTATGCTCAAGGACAATCACAATGATTTTGCAGGCGGAATTACTTTGGCCATAGCCAAAACCAAAGCGTATCTCAAAGACAATAATCTGGATTTAAAAATCATTGTCGAAGCCAGAAACTTAGATGAAATCAAAGAAATATTAGAAAGCGAAGGCGTTTATAGAATTTTGATAGACAATTTCAATTATGAAGATACTCGAAAAGCAGTAGCTTTGATAGGTAACAAATGCCAAACTGAATCTTCAGGTAATATCAATGAAAGTACCATTCGTTATTATGCGGAATGTGGCGTCGATTATATTTCGTCTGGAGCCTTAACACATTCTGTTTACAATATGGATTTAAGCTTAAAAGCAATTTAAATTATGTCAGCAGAAATTGAACAGCGAATAGAAAAAGTTCCCGTAATACGGAACCTTGCCCGAGGGTTAAAAAAGATAAAACTCCCATGGCTGCAGGGATTGTCGTTGTATGATTTATTGGAATTGTACGGATTAGGAATTGTCGAAAGTGCCTTGACCTATCATGCCAGTGCCATTGCATTTAGTTTCTTCATGGCATTATTTCCCTTTGCACTGTTCATTTTAAACCTTATTCCCTACATTCCAATCGAAGGTTTTCAAGAAGATTTTCTTCAATTTGTAAGGCAAGGAGTTCCGCCAAATACGTATGATGCCATTTATAAAATCATCAATGATATTCTCCACAATAGCCATTCCGGATTACTGTCTTCGGGATTTATATTGTCTATTTTCTTGATGGCAAATGGTTTAAATGGAATCTTGGGTGGCTTCGAATCCTCGCGTCACGTCCTCATCAAAAGAGGATTTGTCCACCAATACATTGTCGCTCTCGGCATGTCATTATTATTGTCAATACTATTGATAGTAACCGTATCAGCAATCGTTGTTTTTGAGGTTTTTATTCAGAAAACGATACTGAGCGACCAAGTTGAATTGATTATTTTATGGCGCTATGCGTTTGTAATTGTAATGATTTTAATCACCACTTCCATACTTTTTAAATTTGGAACCATGCATGATAAAAACAGGGCTTTTATTTCGATAGGCTCAGTATTTACAACGATATTAGTTATTTTGGACTCCTATGTTTTTGGAATTTGGGTAATCCGATTCTCAAAATACAACGAATTATACGGCTCTATAGGAACCTTATTAATCATGATGTTTTACATCTGGATCAACTGCATGATATTACTGCTCGGTTTCGAATTAAATGGAACAGTAAATAAACTAAAAATTAAAAAAGAAGGGTAGTTTTTTGGAGCTATTTACTTCGTCAGTTCGCTTCGCTCGTGTCCTGCTGTTTGTTTTAATCTTTCTAGTCCTGAACTTGTTTCAGGATCCTGAAACAAGTTCAGGACTAGAAAGGATTTCCACTGCCATCAGGGCTAGGGATTTCGGTTATAATTAACGAATCTATTTCATTTTAAATTTGTATTTTTAGACAAACAAATTCCATGATGAATCCAATTTATATCGACCAAAACGAAATTCTCAAACGCTATAAACAACCAGACAAATTTACCCACAAAGGCATTCAAGGACACGCCTTAATTATTGGTGGAAGTTATGGTAAAATGGGAGCTGTTTGTCTTTCGTCCAAAGCTTGTTTAAAAACCGGTTGTGGATTAGTCACTGTTTTTATACCAAAATGTGGCTACGATATACTTCAAATTGCCATTCCAGAAGTCATGGTTGTAACGGATAATCAGGAAAAGTTTATCTCGGATATTACTTTCGAAATCACACCACAAGCCATAGGAATAGGACCGGGTTTAGGTCTGGAAATCGAAACGCAACAAGCCGTTTATAAATTGCTAAAAACGAATAAAATCCCTTTGGTAATCGATGCCGATGCGTTGAATATTCTAGCCAAAAACAAAGAATGGTTTCCTTTATTACATCCCAAAACCATCATCACGCCCCATCCCAAAGAACTGGAAAGATTAATAGGAAAATGGAATTCCGAAGAAGAAAAAAGAACTAAAACAATCACTTTTTCTAAACAGTATAACTTGATTATTGTGATGAAAGGCGCACCAACCCGAATCATCGATGGAGACACAAGCTACGAAAACACCACCGGAAATGCCGCTTTGGCCACCGCAGGAACAGGTGATGTCTTGACGGGAATGATAACCAGTTTATTGGCACAATCCTATGAACCAATTAGTGCTGCTATACTTGGGGTTTATCTGCACGGACTAACTGCTGATATTGCACTACCAGAAACCGGTTATCAGTCTTTTATCGCTTCTGATGTTATTTCGAATATTGGGAAAGCCTTTTTGAGTTTAGAAAATTTGAGTAAATAGAGCTTATAAATGAATTTTATCCCAGTTATTTGTAAGTTTGTACCTAAGCAAAATAGCTTTATCCAATTCGATTATGGAAAAAATACCCCATCTTAGAACCGTAAATGTTACGCGATACATCACTCCGTTGCGTGAGGGCGGTTCTTTACCTGCGCTCGCTGAAGCCGATGATGATTTTAAATATGTATTGAAATTCAAGGGTGCCGGACATGGCGTAAAGGCCTTAATCGCCGAATTAATTGGCGGAGAAATCGCCCGTGCTTTAAACCTAAAAATGCCGGAATTGGTTTATGCTAATCTAGACGAAGCTTTTGGACGCTCAGAAGGTGATGAAGAAATTCAAGATTTACTTCAAGGCAGTCAAGGACTTAATTTGGCTTTGCATTATTTATCGGGAGCTATAAATTTTGATCCTGTTGTGACGGTGGTTGATGCAAAATTAGCTTCCCAAATAGTTTGGCTGGACGCTTTTATTACCAATGTCGACCGAACCTTCAGAAATACGAATATGCTGATTTGGCACAAAGAATTATGGCTGATTGATCACGGTGCAAGTCTTTATTTTCACCATTCGTGGACCAATTGGAAAACGCATGCACAAAGCCCTTTTGCATTGATAAAAGATCATGTATTGTTGCCACAAGCTTCATTGCTAAAAGAAACCGATGTAATATTCAAAAAAATACTAACTGACGAAGTGCTGCAATCTATTGTTAATCTTATTCCAACGGAGTGGCTGCAATGGGAAGATACGGATGAAACTCCCGAAGCGCTTCGGGAAGTCTATTTCCAGTTTTTATCCATACGCTTAAACCATTCTGAAATTTTTATAAATGAAGCCCAAAATGCACGAGAAACACTTATATGAGTATGCCGTAATCCGGGTTGTGCCAAGGGTAGAACGCGAAGAATTCCTCAATGTGGGTATTATTCTCTTTTGTAAAAAAGCAAAGTTTATAAAAGTGCTCTGTTCGTTTAACGAAGCGAAGCTTCAATTGTTTTCAGCCGATTTAGATTTGGAACAATTGCATTTAAATTTACAGGCATTCGAGAAAGTGGGGCATGGGGAAAAATCAGGTGGACCAATAGCGCAATTCGATATTCCATCCCGTTTCCGTTGGTTGACTGCTCTTCGCAGTTCGGCGATTCAAACCTCAAGACCGCATCCGGGATTGTGTGATGATTTGGAACAAACCGCCCAACGCTTGTTTGAGGAAATGGTATTGTAGTGAATTTATTGTGCTTTGATAAAAATATTTTTTTGAATTCAGCTAATTAAGTTTCAAAAAAATTAAGGAATACTATTCAGATGGCGCGCAAGATGCATACCCATGCTAAAGCAAGCTTGAAGAAGATAGCCACCCGTGGGTGCATCCCAGTCTAGCATTTCGCCAATACAATAGTGATGTTTCATCTCTTTCAATTGGAAGTTTTTATCCACGGCATTCAATTGAACACCTCCAGTTGTGGATATTGCATCGTTCAATAGCGAAGAACCAGTTATTTCTAAATTCAGTTTTTTAATGTTTTGTGCCAATAGCTCTGGATTCAGGTAGGTTTCTTTTGAAAGGTATTTTTTCAAAAGCCCAATCTGTGCAAGGCTCAATTTAACCTCTTTTTGTAATTTTTCGCTCGTCTTTTTTAAAGTCGATTTTTTGATTTTTTGATGCAAATCATCATAACTTAATGCTGGTTTTAGGTCCAGAAAAATAGTGGCTTTTTGTTGGCTTTCAAGCTGCTTCCGAATTTGTGGACTGAGCGCATAAATCGCATTGCCTTCTAAACCGAAACGCGTGATTACCGCTTCGCCTTTTTGAGTTTTATTCGAACAGCTAATAGAAATATTTTTAAGCGGACTGCCTTCATGTTCCATAATAAAATCTTCTGGCCAGTTCACACCGTAAGCACAATTAGATGATTGAAACGGAACAACAGTAATTCCTTGTGTTTTGAATAAATCAAGCCAAGTCCCATCGGATCCTGTTACTTTCCAACTTCCTCCACCCAAAGCAAAAATGGTATAATCAGATTGTATTTCGGTATCGGTATTAAAAACAAGAGTACCGTTGTCAGTCCAACCTGCCCAAGTGTGTTCGTATTGTATGGAAACGCCTTGTTTATCGAGAACTTTTAGGATTGCGTTGAGCACTGTTATAGGTTTAATGCCGCTTTCAGGATACACGCGTTTGCTGCTGCCGATGTAGGTTGGAATGCCAATGCTATCAATCCAATTTCGGAAATCGTGATTGTCAAAATCAAGTAGCGCCTGTTGTAAGAAATGGGAAGGTGTATACCGCGCTATGAGCTCATCAATAGGTTCCGAATGGGTGAGGTTAAATCCTCCTTTTCCGGCCACCAGAAATTTTCTCCCCAGTGTTTTGTTTTTCTCGTAGATGGTAACTTTAAATTTCTTGCAATCGAGTAATGCAGCGAGCAAAAGTGCTGCAGGTCCTCCTCCAATAATTGAAACTGATTTCTTCACGCTACAAAAATACGGTTTGTTTTACCGATTAACCCAGATATGGGTTTTTATATTAGCTATTGTTTGGGCGTAACCCCAAGGCAGAAAATTCCCGTTTCAATTTTACATATCTGCAACTTTGGGGTCGGGCTTTTGGCTTTATCTTTATTTTTTTAAAGAAAAAAAATAAAGGATGCCGCCGCAATCCCTTACGCGAGCAATTCGGAATCGAAAGAAATTATCCGACGTAATATTAAAGATTTTCAGAAATCTGAAATCAAGAATCGTTACTCTTCATTCAAAAATCATTTCAAGCTTATCCAATCTTTTTCTCCATTACAATAAACTCTAAATGTTGATTAGCAATTGGAATATGAACGTCGCTTGCCGGAAAAGGTTCTTTTGCTCCCGTGTCTGCATAACCATTACGTTTGTACCAGGCTATCAATTCCTCCCGAACGGAAATCACGGTCATTATGATTTTAGGTAAACCCAATTCCAAAGCATGAATTTCAGCCTGTTGCAATAATTTTTTCCCAATACCACTGTTTTGCAACTCAGGCGAAACCGTTAGCATTCCTAAATACAATTGATCCTCTTTTTCAACTAGCAATACACAACCTATAATCTGGTTGTTCTCCGTAAATTTCAGAATGGTATTTTTAGTATTCTCAATGGTTTCAGTCAGTTCCTGTTCAGTAGTTCGGAGTCCTTCTAATAAGTTGGCTTCCGTAGTCCATCCTTTTTTAGAAGATTCCCCACGATACCCTGAATTGATTAATCTACTTAATGCAAAAACGTCTGCTACTGTTGCTTTTGTAATCATGCGTAATATATATTCTTGGGTTATTGTTTTGGTTTTTCAAAGGTAGAAAAAAGGATAACAAAATGGTATTTCGTTGCAGTTCTTGTTACTGTTTTAATGAGGTTAAGAACCAAAAATAATTCACTTTTCAAAAGTACATCAACTACATCTGAAATAAATTTATTTTATTGATAATCAGTATTTTATATTTAATATAAAGATTTTTTTTTACCTTTGAATAAAGAAATTTCACAACAATTTAATAGCTATAATTATGAAAAATTTAAATATTATTTGGGTAATAGTGATGGCTTGTGTACTAAACATAACACCCATATTGGGACAATCGACCGCTAAAAAGAATAAAATTATTGCTGACAGTAAAACAGCAAAAGCAGAGTTCATTAAAAGTGATCCGCTTATGAAAGGGCTTTTTGAAAAAGCATCTGGCTATGTTATCTTTCCCAATGTTGGCAAGGGAGGAATCGGCATTGGTGGAGCGGCTGGCAACGGGGTTGTCT
The DNA here is from genome assembly GCF_048158645.1 of Flavobacterium cryoconiti. Taxonomy (NCBI): domain Bacteria; kingdom Pseudomonadati; phylum Bacteroidota; class Flavobacteriia; order Flavobacteriales; family Flavobacteriaceae; genus Flavobacterium; species Flavobacterium cryoconiti. The sequence goes on from NZ_JBLNKW010000014.1 coordinate 47,403, forward strand.
ATGAACATAACAAGATGGTAGGTATGGCCAAGTTATCGCAATTGAGCATAGGATTTCAGGCAGGTGGTCAAGCGTATCGTGAAGTAATATTTTTTGAGACAAAAAAGGAATTGGAACGGTTTAAAGATAGCCGATTCGAGTTTTCCGCACAAGCTTCAGCAGTGGCCGTAACTGAAGGTGCCTCAGCAAATGTAAAGTATACTAACGGCGTTATGGTGTTCACAATGCAGAAAGGCGGACTGATGTACGAAGCATCGATTGGAGGTCAGAAGTTTAAGTTTAATAAAATGTAACACTCTTTTTATAAATATAAGTTTATTTGTCATTCCGACGAAGGAGGAATCTCTGTTTGTTGCTCACGTTTGTTGAGATTCCTCCTTCGTCGGAATGACAAAATTATGGAGATTATTCCTTAACTTAATAACATTACGCTCGTGCTAGCGCAGGTCTCATTGTTGTGGGCACGGAAAAGATTTTCGCGATATCCAACTGATAAAGAGTCATGTATACCCGAGCGATCGGGGTTTCCACGCTATCCAACTGAGAAAGAATCATGTATATCCGAGCGATCGGATATTCACAATGCAGAAAGGTGGACTCATGTACGATGCTTCGATTGGTGGACAGAAGTTTAAGTTTAATAAAATGTAGCGTTCTTTTTATAAATGTAAGTTTATTTGTAATTCCGACGAAGGAGGAATCTCTGTTTGTTGCTCACGTTTGTTGAGATTCCTCCTTCGTCGGAATGACAAAATCATAGAGATTATTCCTTAATGACATTGCGTCCGTTAGCGGAGGTTTCATTGTTGTGGGCACGGAAAAGATTTCCGCGCTATTAAACCGAGAGAAATTGTGTATATCCGAGCAATCGGGTTTGCAGAAAATATGATGTGAAACGGTAATTCTACTCAATCACACATTAGCTCAAAACGGATGTTAGTGACTGCCTTTTTTTCTTTCAGTGTTTTTCGGATATTATTTTGTAGTAAATATCAGCTCTTTCTTTGGAAAAATAATCAATTATCAAACCCGTAATTCCAAAAATGACTAATGCAATTCCTACGGCTCTCAATGTTGGATTATGAGTAAATACGAATGTGCAAATTGCTAACACAAAACAAATACTTGCTATAATAATTGTCATTTTATACAGATACTGAAAACCCTCAATTCTTGCTTTTTCACTTTGTATAAATTCAGTTTTATTTGTGTTAAATGCTTCTTTATAGTCTGGTAACCTTTTATTATTACTATCAATTCCTGAAATGGCAGTTCCAAAAAAGAAAATGCCAACCACTATTAAAGGAATAATTAATGCTTTGGAATTTGGCGTGTCACCAAATTTCCAAAGCATTAAACTTGAAAACATTAATAATAGACCAAAAGCACCAAAAATATATGCTTCAAAGATTTCGCCTTTTACCCAATTAATTGTGTGTTGTATGAATTCCATTTTTATTTTGTTAAGTTTTCTGGAATGACTGTTTCTACCTTTTCTACATTACTGCCAAAAATCCATTTAAAAAACTTTGCACCACTAGCACTTATTGGTTTTAAAATTGCACCTGCTTGTTGCTTTTGAAATGCTCTTTGTGATAAAATTCTTTTCAATAATTCTAAAAATTTCGCATCTTTACCCGACACAATATGTAGTTTTCCACTTTTGGGATTGGTAACAGCTTTGAATACTTCTTGGGCTATATTATTAGGAGAAGTTACATTTTCAACTGCATCCTGAGCTCCTAAAAAGTTAGCATAATATTGTTTGTAATTTTTTATATAAACAGGATTATCTGCAATTGCGCCTTGATCTAATTTTGTAAAAATTTTTGTAGCGTGCGCACCAGGATAAATTGTCTTTACTTCAATTCCAAATGGACTTAATTCAATTCCTAAACTTTCTGAAATTCCACGAACAGCCCATTTACTTGAACCATAAGATGCAATAAATGGGTAATTAAATCGTGCACTTGCAGAAGCTAAATTGATAAATATTCCGTCTTTATTTTCTCTGAAATGCGGAATAAATGCTTTTGTTACTGCCATTAAACCAAATACATTAGTATTATATTGCCGTTCAATTTGTTCCATTGTAGTGGTTTCGGTTGGTCCAATTAAACAATAACCAGCATTGTTTACAACTGCATCAATTTTTTTAAAATCTGCAATTACCGCTTTCGCAACTTCTTCAACTTGTAAGTAATTAGTAACATCTAATTCGTAAAGTTTTACGTTTAATAATTCCTTAAACAAGTTTGGATGTTCCGATTTGTTCCGAACTGTTCCTGCAACATTCCAACCATTACTTGCGAATAGTTCGACCATTGATTTTCCAAAACCTGAGTTTGTTCCTGTGATAAAAATTGTTTTGTTCATTTTTTCTAATTTTAAGTTATTTTCATAAGATTGACTAATCAGTCATATTGTTATGCAAATTTTTTTAAGTTATCATTTTCCACAACATTTCAAAAGTCATTTGAATTGTTTCGTGCTGTTCTTTTTTTGAAAGCCTCTTTGAAATCATATATTGGTATAAACCAAATGTTTGACTACTAATTAGCGAAAATATAAAATCAATAGGTAATGGTTTTATTAATCCCTCGTCAATTCCTTTTTGTATAAGTTGTAGATGTTTATTTACTTGTTCGTTAATTGTGTCTTGGTTTAAAAATTTTATATAAGGTGAGTTTTGGAATTGTTGTATATAACGAAACTTGATATTATTGTCTAAACCCCAAAAAAGTGAAGCGGAAATTTGTGCTTTAATAATATCTTTTGTTTCTGTATAATCTTCAGAATTATTGGTAATATAATTAGCCAATTCATCTTTTAATGCAATATATATCGAAATAACAAGTTCATCTTTTGTTTTAAAAAGGTTAAATAATGTTCCGTTTGCTACATTAGATTGTTGTGCAATTTTGCTTGTTGCAGTTCCGTGAAATCCATTTTCTACAAACAAATTTAAAGCAGTTTCTATTATTATTATTTCTCTTTTATCCATGTTAAAGATTGACTAATCAGTCGCAAAGATATGGTATTTTTTTAAAAGTAAATTATTTTTAAAAATTAAATATATTTTATTGAATATTAATTATTTACGATTTATTTCTTTTAAGGTTGCCACTAACTTGTGTATACTCGCTACAAAATAGCGAGTACGTCCATATTTGTGGTCTAAGCGTTATAATTTGTTTTTTATGTTTAACAAAACCAATGATTTTACTTATAGAAAACTAATTCCCACAAAAAAACCGACTGAAAATCACTTCTCAGTCGGTTTGTATTTTGTCTGACTATTGAAATATTATGCCAAAAACGCTTTCAATTCCTCATACGTTTTAATTTTTACGCTTACTTTTTCCTTTCCTAAAACGCTTTCAATTTGAGTAGGAATCGGCAGTTTTACGTTTAATGTTGGTTCAACCGTGTCCAAAAACTTAATAGGGTGGGCGGTTTCCAAGAAAATACCAATCGCATTTGGGTGGTTTTGTAATTCTTTTTTCAATCCGAGATAACCAACTGCTCCGTGCGGTTCTGCAATGTAACCGTCGGTATTATAAATGGTTTTCATCGCTGCAATGGTTTCCTCATCATTGAAAGTAAACGAAGAAAAATCTTTTTTGAATTGCTCTAAATCATTGTGGTACATTTCCTGAATTCGGATAAAATTACTTGGATTCCCCACATCCATCGCGTTCGAAATCGTCGCTATCGAAGGTTTAGGATCGTATATTCCGTTTTCTAAAAATCGTGGCACTGTATCATTCACATTCGTAGCCGCTACAAAATGTTCAACAGGCAAGCCCATTTTTTTGGCAATGATACCCGCGCAAATATTTCCAAAATTCCCACTTGGGCAAGAGAAAACTAACGGTTTGTTTTGTTGCTTTAATGCTTTATACGCAAAGAAGAAATAGAACATTTGTGGCAACCAGCGCGCAATATTAATCGAATTCGCCGAAGTCAGGTTTTTATGTTTTAGACTTTCGTCAAGAAAAGCTTTCTTCACCATATCCTGACAATCATCAAAAACGCCGTCTACTTCAAGTGCTTTGATGTTTTGACCTAAAGTTGTCAATTGTCTTTCCTGAATATCGCTCACTTTTCCGGATGGATACAGGATAATCACTTCCACACCGGTTACGCCAAGGAAACCACTCGCTACAGCACCACCAGTATCACCGGAAGTAGCTACAAGAACGGTGTTTTTACTGTCTTTGTTATCTTTATTAAAGTAACCCAAACAACGCGACATGAAACGCGCGCCTACGTCCTTAAAAGCCATCGTTGGACCATGAAATAATTCAAGGGAATAAATACCTTTTTCCACTTCAACCACTGGGAAATCAAAACACAACGTTTCGCCAATGATTTGTTTTAAAGTGGCTTCCGGGATTTCGTCACCCACAAATTGTTTGATGGCTTCAAAAGCAATTTCTTCATTGCTTAAATTTTCGATAGTTTCAAAAAAAGCAGGTGTTAATGGGGTAATTGTTTCCGGAAAATACAATCCTTTATCAGTTGCTAATCCTTGTATTACGGCTTCTTGAAAAGAAACTTTAGGTGCGTTATGGTTTAAACTGTAATATTTCATTATGATTTTTGATTTTTGATTCTTGATTAACGATTTTTGATTTTAACGTATTGTTACATCTGAAATGCTACGCCAGTTCGCTGACGCTAGGGTCAAAAATCGTTAATCGAAAATCTTAAATATTTTATTTTAAATTTCCTTATTTAATTCGTCTTAAATAATTTTCATTCCTTCATCATTCACCTTAGAAACGTGAATTTCATACGGTAAATTCATTGCATCGTATACGGCGCTCATAGCTTTGGCGATTTTATCAGCGGTTTCCTTTCCTTTGCTTAAAGCAAAAATAGAAGGACCTGAACCTGATATTCCAGAGCCTAATGCTCCGTTTTCGTATGCTGTTTTTTTGATTAAATCAAATCCTGGAATCAAGACACTGCGCAAGGGTTCTACGATTTCATCATGCAATGACCGTCCGATTAAATCGTAATCTTTAGTGTATAATCCAGCTACTAATCCGCCCACATTTCCCCATTGCGTAATAGCACTTTTCAAGGAAACAGTTTGTTTCAATACCGAACGCGCATCAGATGTTTTCAACTCAATTTGAGGATGAACCACGGTGGCGTACAATTCAGAAGGACTTTCTATTTTGATAATGTCTAATGGATTCGAACTTCTTACCAACGTAAAGCCACCCAAAAGGGCAGGAGCAACGTTATCGGCATGAGCATTTCCACTGGCTAATTTTTCGCCTTGCATAGCGAATAAAACCAATTCTTTTCGGGTAAATGGACGTCCCAGTAATTCATTGATTCCAAAAACAGCTCCAGCTGAACTTGCGGCACTACTGCCAATTCCGCTTCCGGCTTTGATGTGTTTGTAGATTTCGATCTCAAATCCAAATTCCGTTTCAATGGCTTCCAACATCGCCAAAGCAGATACTCCAGCAACATTTTTTTCGGTTTCCAAAGGCAAGTCGGCACCCACAATTTTAGTGATACGAATTCCTTTTATGTCTGATTTTCGAATAATCATTTCGTCACCCGCAGTTTCTAAACAAAGACCAAGTACATCAAATCCACAGGATAGATTGGCGATTGTAGCGGGGCAAAATATTTTTATTTCATTCATAGTTTTTATTTTACGTAGAGACGTTGCATTGCAACGTCTCTACACGTTTCCAATTCTGATTACATCAGCAAATATTCCTGAAGCGGTAACTGCAGCTCCGGCACCGGCACCTTTTATCAATAAAGGTTGGTCTACGTAACGATCCGTGAAAAATAATACGATATTGTCTTTTCCTTCTAGATTGTAAAAAGGGTGATCTTTAGGAATGAATCGCAACCCAACATTTGCTTTTCCATTTTCGAATTGCGCTACATATTTCAAACGGGATTCTTTGCTTAATGCTTCCTTATAAATAGCTTCAAAATGAGAGGCATGTTTCAGTAAAGATTCAAAAAACGCTTCATTTGAAGTTGTTTCGAGACATTCAGCAGGCATAAAAGATTCGTTGACAATCTCGTCAATTTCCATTTTATAACCACTTTCTCTAATCAGGATTAATATCTTTCTGGCAACGTCAATTCCACTTAAATCAATCTTAGGGTCTGGCTCTGTAAATCCTTGTACTCCAGCTTCTTTAACGACATCATGAAAAGTATTGTTTTCATCAAAATTATTAAAGATAAAGTTCAAACTTCCTGATAAAACAGCTTGGATTTTATTCACTTTATCACCTGAGGCAATCAAGTTTTTTACGGTATCAATAATTGGTAATCCAGCTCCAACGTTAGTTTCAAATAGAAAAGGAGCGTTGAATTGTCTGGATAGTTTTTTTAGTTTTTTATAATTGTCATACTCAGAAGCACAGGCAATTTTATTACAAGTTACTACGGCAATATTGCGTTTTAAATATTGTTCGTAGGTTTTGGATACGCTTTCATTTGCAGTAATATCAACAAAAATACTGTTGCGTAAATTGAGTTCTTTTACATTCGAAATGAACTTTTCTTTGTCAGCAGTTTCTCCGGTTTCCAATAAAAATTGCCATTCTTTTAAAGATATTCCGTCTTCATCAAAATACATTTTTCGGGAATTTGACAAAGCAATAACGCGCAGGTTTATTTTCAGGTTGTCTTTTAAGAATTTCTTTTGTTGGTGAATTTGTTCAATGAATTTCTCACCTACATTTCCAACGCCCATTACAAACAGGTTTAATTGTTTGGTGTTTTCTTCAAAAAAGTTTTCGTGTAATGTATTTAATGCTTTCTTTACATCTCTTTCGTTGATAACCGCCGAAATATTTCTTTCGGAAGCACCTTGAGCAATTGCTCGGATGTTTACATTGTTTTTACCCAAAGTGCTAAACATTCTTCCGCTTAAACCTTGGTGATTTTTCATGTTTTCGCCAACCAAAGCAATAATGCAAAGGTTTTTCTCAACGATACAGGGATCAATTTTGTTTTGTAAAATCTCAATTTCAAAAGCTTTATTGATTGCTTCTTCAGCAATATCAGCATCCGAATTTAGAATCCCAATACAGATTGAATGCTCCGATGAAGCTTGAGTAATGAAAATTACATTGATGCTTTCATGCGATAATACTTCAAAAAGCCTTTTAGACGAACCTGTAACACCAATCATTCCTGGTCCTTCAAGTGTAATCAAAGTAATATTGTCGATATGGCTAATTCCTTTTACAGGATTAGTGTGAACCATTTCTTGATTTGAAATATAAGTTCCTTCGGCTTCCGGATCAAAAGTATTTTTGATATGAATTGGAATATTCTTTCTCAATACCGGTTGAATGGTTGGCGGATATAGAACTTTGGCACCAAAATGGGATAACTCCATCGCTTCCTGATAGGAAATAAAGGCGATAGGTTGTGCTTGTTTTACAATTTTTGGATTGGCAGTAAACATTCCGTTTACATCAGTCCAAATTTCCAAGTCAGATGCATTCACTGCTCCAGCGATAATTGCGGCAGTATAATCGGAACCACCACGGCCTAAAGTAGTGTTGATACCATCAAGTGATGCGGCAATAAATCCGGGCATTACAACCACTTGATTTTCATTCGAAGCAAAGAAATCAGCAATTAGTTGATTTGAAACTTCAAAATTTACGGTAGCTTTTCCGAAATGATTATCCGTTTTTATCAATTCGCGGCTGTCTTTATAACTGCTGTTTTTTAGATTTTGTTTTAATGCTTCAGAAATGATGTAAGAAGACAATAATTCACCAAAACTTAAAATGGTGTCAGAAGTTCTGGCGGATAATTCCCCCAAAAGAAAACAACCGTCCAGTAACGTTTCAAGGTGATTTACAATTCTTTTAATATGGCTTAACAGACTGCTTTGTTCGCTTACAGGAATAAATTCTTTTAAAGCATCTAAGTGTTTTTTCTCTATTTCGGCAAGAATATCTTTGAAACTTTCATCTCCGGCAGCTGCTTTTTGGGAAGCGAGTTGAAGCATGTCAGTAACTTTACTAAAAGCAGAAACCACTACCACTAATTTTTCTTCTTTTGCCTTATTGATGACGATATCTAGTACCAGTTTTATATTTTGTGCATTGGCAACCGAAGTTCCGCCAAATTTTAATACTTTCATTGTATATGTTTTATTTTAAAAATGCAATGTTTTTTATACATCCAAAATCTTTCTCCTTTCGGGAAAAAGTATAATAAATAGGATTATATGTAAAATGAATACCCCTAAGGGGTAGTTGTAGTTGTTGTAGCAGTAAATGTAACAGAAATTGCAACCCAGTTTTGAGTTGTTATCGAAGATTGATATGTTGATCTGTTGTTTACCATTTTGATTTCCCAAAAGTACAGTTTTTTATAAAAACCAAAACATTAAATTCAGTTTTTGCGAATATTTTAAAAATTCAATCGCATTTGGATTAAAAATAAATATTTTTCAATAAATATCCTTTTCGTTGATGCGATTCTTATAATTGTTGCGGTTTTATAACACTGTTGAGTTCTTGCGGCTCGCTTTTGATTAAACTTAAATTCTAAATTCATTCCAATTTGTATTCAATACGCTCTGAATTTCTTTAATTTTATGCCAATAAATCAGTTCATAGTATAAATCTAATCAGTATTCTAAACTAAGAATTTTAATATCCTTAAATATAGGATAATTTGCATGAAATCTATTATTTAGTTTTTTTTGGATATGAATTTTAAATTATTATTAAAAAATGTTGCTTTTTAATATTGATTTATTCAATTTTGGGCACTTAAATACAATTGGAATGGAAAACACACATTATATAAGCACTGAAGTACTTTCATTAGAGGTTTTAAACGAGATTATAGCGCATCATAAAACAATAGCATTATCTGATGAAGCAAAAGTAAATATCCAGAAATGCAGGGATTATTTGGATAAAAAAATGGCAACACATTCAGCGCCTATTTATGGAATCAATACTGGTTTTGGTTCACTTTGTAATGTGAAAATTTCGAATGAAAACTTATCAAAACTTCAGGAAAATCTGGTGAAATCCCATTCTTGCGGAACAGGTGAGGAAGTTCCGAATGAAGTTGTTAAATTGATGTTGTTGCTTAAAATTCAATCGTTGAGTTATGGTCATTCCGGAATTCAATTGCAAACGGTGGAGCGCTTGATTGCATTTTATAATAATGATATTTTACCTGTAATTTATACACAAGGTTCTCTTGGTGCTTCGGGTGATTTAGCTCCATTAGCGCATTTATCATTACCATTATTAGGTGAAGGCGATGTGAATTTTGAAGGTAAAAAAGTGCATTCCAGTGAAGTTTTGAAGCGTTTTAATTGGGAACCGATTGTTTTGCAATCCAAAGAAGGTTTGGCTTTATTAAACGGGACTCAATTCATGAGTGCTTATGGCGCACATATTTTGATGAAAGCGAATAAGTTTTCTTATTTGGCTGATTTGATAGGGACTATTTCTCTTGAAGGATTTGATGGCAGAATCGAACCTTTTCATGAATTGATTCATTTTATTAGACCTCACAAAGGACAAATTGTAACGGCTAATCGTATAAAAGGTTTCCTGGAAGGAAGCGAAATCATTGAGCAAGAAAAAACGCATGTTCAAGATCCATATTCTTTTAGATGTATGCCACAAGTTCACGGTGCTTCAAAAGATGCCTTTGATTATGTAAAAAAAGTGTTTAAAACGGAAATCAATTCGGTGACGGATAATCCTAATATATTTATCGAAAGTGACCAAATTATTTCCGGAGGTAATTTTCATGGACAACCATTGGCTTTGGCTTTGGATTTCATGGCTATCGCTTTGGCTGAATTAGGGAGTATTTCAGAACGTAGAACGTATCAATTGATATCAGGCTTGCGAAATCTTCCTGCATTTTTAGTGGATAACCCCGGTTTAAACTCCGGTTTGATGATTCCGCAATATACCGCTGCCAGTATTGCAAGCCAAAACAAGCAACTGGCAACGCCTTCCAGTATTGATAGTATCGTGTCCAGCAATGGACAAGAAGATCATGTAAGTATGGGGGCAAACGGCGCTACAAAAGCGTTGCGTGTTATGGATAATCTGGAACGAATTTTAGCAATAGAATTGATGAATGCCTCACAAGCCATAGAATATAGAAGACCATTGCAATCCAGTGATTTTATCGAAATGTTTTTAAATGCGTATCGTGAGGAAGTTCCTTTAGTAAAAGAAGACCGAATTTTACATTACGATATTGAAAAAACGGTTTCTTTTTTGAATAGTTTCCAAATTGAAGATGATTTGTTAACGATAGCTTAACATTATCTTAAAATAATGAGCTAATTTTGCAGTTCAAAAATCTAATAAAATGTCAATAAATAGTATTTTCCAGTTTTTAGTTCCAAAGGATAAAAAATTCTTTCCTCTTTTTGAAGAAGCATCCAGCAATTTAATTGAATTAGCTTCAAATTTACACGAAGCAGTGAACCTTCCTTTGAAAGAAAGAGAAGTTCTTTTTCAAAAAATTGATGCTTTGGAGCAAAAAGGAGAAGACATTACACGTCAGACAAATTTGGAATTGAGCAGAAACTTTATCACTCCTTTTGATAGAGAAGACATTCACTCTTTGATTACTTCAATTGATAATGTTGCTGATAATCTTCACGGTGCTGCCAGCAGAATGAGATTGTATCAGGTAGATAAGATTACAAAATCGATCAGAAAATTGACAGAAATAAATCTTGAAGCGTGTCAAAATATTGATGTAGCAGTAAAAGAATTGAGAAGTTTCAAAAAAATCAAGAATATTACGGATGCTTGCGCACGAATCAGCAAGTTGGAAAATAAATCGGATAATGTTTATAACAAAGCAGTATTCGAAATATTTGAAAATGAAACCGATGCAAAAAACATTATAAAATATAAAGAGGTCTTATCTGTTTTGGAATCAGCTACAGACAAATGTAAAAGTGTAGCAAGTGTTTTAGAATCTATTTCTGTAAAACATTCTTAATTCAATCAGTTTAGACTGAAATATATTTATGGAATTTACTCTACTTATAGTTATTATAGTTTTGGCTTTAATCTTTGATTACATCAATGGTTTTCATGATGCTGCCAATGCTATTGCTACAGTTGTGGCAACAAAAGTTTTGACTCCTTTTCAAGCGGTGCTTTGGGCTGCTTTCTTTAACTTTCTGGCCTATTGGGTTTTCGGTTTTGGAGTAGCAGATACTGTTGCAAAAACGGCGCATACCATGGAAATTAACCTAGTGGTTATTCTTGCTGGGGTCATAGCGGCAATTATCTGGAATTTATTGACTTGGTGGCAAGGAATTCCTTCCAGTTCATCTCATACTTTAATTGGAGGTTTTGCTGGAGCGGCGATTGCACATGCCATAGCAGTTCATGGTTTTTCAGGTTATATGGTAGATGGGACTACGCAACATTGGTACAATATAGTAAGCTGGTATAAAGCAGGAAAAGATGGCGGAATGCCTTCAGGAGTATTGATTATTATTGCTTTCATTGTATTGGCTCCATTATTAGGTGCTTTAATCTCTTATTTAATCTCTATTTGGCTTTTGAATGCTTCTAAAAAAAGTATTCTCCCAAAACTATTCACTTTGGCATTAATGGTTTTAACAATTTGGTTTGTAGAAAGTCAAATGTTATATTATGATGCTATTGAAAAACCTCGTTTTGATTCTCATTTTTGGAGTGTTGCTTTTGAAGCCCACAACATAAAATGGTTTTTGGTTGCCTTTATCGTTTTATCGGTTAGTTGTTTTTGTTTGGTGTTTAGTAGTTTAAACTTACATCAAGCTACTGCTTCATTAAAAAAAATGCAATTACTATCTTCTGCAGCTTTTAGTTTAGGACATGGAGGAAATGATTCTCAAAAAGTAATGGGTATTATTGCTGCGGCAGTTGCTGTTTACATACATACAAGCGGAGTTGCACAAGTAAGTTTACCAGACTGGTTACAGGTAATACTTCCAAATGATGATTTAAAAATAAAGGGCGTTATGCCGGCATGGATTCCTTTAGCCTGTTATTCTGCAATTGCAGCAGGAACCTTAAGTGGTGGTTGGAAAATTGTAAAAACAATGGGTTCTAAAATAACAAAAGTAACTTCTTTTGAAGGTGTTGCTGCTGAAACTGCAGGAGCTTTAACATTGTATTTTACAGAACATTTAAAAATTCCGGTAAGTACTACACACACTATTACAGGGTCTATAATTGGTGTTGGTTTAACGAAACGTATTTCAGCGGTTCGTTGGGGTGTGACAGTAAGTTTAGTTTGGGCTTGGGTGTTAACTATTCCTATTTCAGCTATTTTAGCGTCATTAGTTTACTACTTCCTTAGTTTGTTTTTATAATTCAGTTAAGATTAAGGTATATAAAAAAACCATTCGTAACTCGAATGGTTTTTTTATGCCTTTTCATTTTCAATTTTTTAAAATAAAAGATCCTGTATTTCTTCCGTTTTGTCAAATACGCTTTTTGCGAAAGGACATAAAGGCAAGATTTTAAGATTATTCAACCTTGCATATTGCACTGCTTCCATTACCAGTTTTTTGCCCACGCTTTGTCCTGCAAATTCATCATTTACTTCGGTATGGTCAATGATGAATTTATCGCTTCCAGCCCAAGTATAGGTCATTCTTCCTGCTTCTATTTCGTTGTCTGATGCTCTAAAATAGCCTTTTTTAATTTCGTTTATTTGTTCAATTATCATAATTTTTAATTTAATTCGGTTGTAATTTCGATAGGATTAGTTAATATTTGGTGCATTGGACATCTATCGGCAATGTTTAATAATCGTGCTCTTTGTGCATTGTCTAAATTTCCGAATAATTGAATGTTGCGCATCATTTTCGATTTATTTTCCGTTGCATCTTTTTCAAAAGTGACTTCAACTTTTATATCTGTTAAATCCCATCCTTTTCGGTTCGCATACATCCGTAAAGTGATACAGGTGCAAGCTGCTAATGAGGAAGCCAGTAATTCTTTTGGCGCAAAGCCTAAATCTTTTCCTCCTGCACTTTCAGGCTCGTCTGAAATAATCGTATTGCTAGCAGATTTTACTTCTGTTTTATACAGTTCTGTGCCAATGTGCGCTGTTATTTTAATCATAATTGCTATTTTTTATTTTGCTCCGGAAGTGGAACAAATTCACTTTCGCCCGGAACTTTATCAAAAGTTTGTGCCAACCATTTCTCTTTTGCCTTTTCAATCAGTTCTTTAGTTGAAGCGACAAAATTCCAATAAATAATCCGTTCTTCGGGAAAAGGTTCTCCTCCAAAAATATAAATAGTGGTGTTTTCTCCCATATCAAAGGTGCAGAGTTTGCTGTCTTTGGCAATCAAAATTTGCTTTGGCCCGAAAGTATTACCTTCACTTTCGATACTGCCTTCTAAAATGTATAAAGCGCTTTCGCCAAATAAGTCTTTGCCAATAGTTACCGTTTGACGACTAGTGCTTTTTAATTCCAAAAGATAAAGCGGACTGTAAACCGGAACGGATGATTTTTCACCAAGCACTTCTCCAGCTATAAGTTTGAAAGTAATGTTATCCGTTTTCCATTCTGGAATTTCATTTTCGGGTACGTGGAAAAAAGAAGGCTCCATTTCTTCCAATTCTTTTGGTAAAGCCACCCAAATTTGAAGTCCATGTAACATTTTATTAGAACTACGCAAATACTCAGGTGTTCGCTCCGAATGGACTATTCCTTTTCCAGCAGTCATCCAATTGATTTGTCCGGGCTTGATTTCCATTTCAGTTCCCAAGCTATCTTTGTGCATAATACTCCCTTCAAACAAATAAGTCAAAGTAGAAAGCCCAATATGTGGATGTGGCGGAACATCTAAATTTTCGTAATCGCTCATGCAGGTTGGTCCCATGTGATCGATGAATGCAAATGGTCCAACCATTCTTTTTTCTCGAAAGGGAAGCAATCGCCCAACCATAAAGTTTCCAATATTGCTTGGGCGTTCTTCTATTATTAATTTGATATTTGACATTTTTTATGTTTTAAACTATAAAAATAAGGAAATTATTCTTCCAAATAACCGAATTTTCCCATATTCACATCATTGAATGCTTGCATAATTTCGGCTTGGGTGTTCATCACAAACGGACCGTGTGCTGCAATTGGCTCATTGATAGGCTCACCACTTAAAATTAAAACGATTGCATTTTCAGTCGCTTTAATGGTAAATGTTTCACCGTCGTTTTGAAACAATGCAAAATGGTTGGCTGGGACATTTTCAGTATCATTAACTTTTATGCTTCCTTCAATTACTAATAAACCAGTGTTGTAATTTGATGGGAATTTGAAGGGTGCTTTTGCTCCTTTATTCAATTTGGCATTTAGTAAATGAACAGGAGTGAAAGTTGAAGCGGTACCTTTTACATTTTCATATTGACCCGCTATGACTTCAATAACACCTCCATTTTCAGGAAGTTCGAATTTGTTGATCTGGTCATTGGTAATTCCTTGGTATTTTGGTGTTGACATTTTATCCTTTGCAGGAAGGTTAACCCAAAGTTGTACCATTTGAAAATCACCACCATTTTTACTGAACTCTTCTTCGTGGTATTCTTTATGTAAAATTCCTGAAGCTGCAGTCATCCATTGTACATCACCTTCGCCAATGACACCACTATTTCCTGAACTGTCGTGATGCGCTACTTTTCCCTTATAGGCAACAGTAACGGTTTCAAAACCTCTATGTGGATGTACACTTACGCCTCTGGGTTGATCCGTTGGCGGAAAATAAAATTTAGAATTGTAATCCATCATAATAAACGGACTCATTCTTTTCATGTCTAAATTATGACCACTCGGAATAAAATTATGTACTCTAAATCCGTCACCTACCATGTGTGGTGTAGGTGGAGCCAATACTAATTCAATATTTTTTGTTTTCATTTCGCTATCTTATTTTAAATTATAGTACAAATTTACTATGGATTAAAACCAGATGCATTGATGTAGGATAAGAAATGAATTTGTAAAGAATTAATAGGGTTTGAAATTTCTTTTGGCTAATTCTTTGCGAACTCTACTTAGGGTTTCGGGTGTAATTCCTAAATACGAAGCAATCATCCATTGTGGAATGCGTAAAGTTAGACTTGGGTAAATAGTTATAAAATCTAAATACCGTTGTTCAGCTGTTGCTCCCAATAAGAGATTTACTCGTTTTTGAAGTTGCCGAATGTGATTGTGCAAAGCAATATTGTCCTGTTGTCGAAAAGAAATACTAATTTCGGCTGCGGCATCGATGAAATTTTTATCGATAAAAACAATTTCCGTTTCTTCAATAGCATCAATAAATAATTCGGAAGGTTCGTTAAAATAAGAACTGCTTCTGTCCGAAATAATCCAATTCTCCGGTGCAAATTGAATGATGTGTTCCTTGCCAGTTTCGTCAATGGTATAGGAACGCAATAATCCTTTAGAAACAAAAAAGGAGTGGTGACAAATGGCTCCTTGATGGAGTAGGATAGTACCTTTTTCTACTTTTTTGGATTGCAACGTCCCAGTAATCGAAAGGAATTGCTCGTCCGTCAGATTGGTTTTGGATTGAAAGTATGTTTTGAATGAATCAAGCATAATTATTTTCAGAATTTGCAGAAATACTCGTGTAAAAGTATTTTTGAGTTCATTTATAGCTAGTTTATTCCAGCTAAATTTTTATGAATACGTCTTCGTTTATAATGTGTTTGGCGAAGATTTTCTAAATCAGAAATAATACTGATATTTCCATCAATTTCAAGCATGGCTAGTTTTACGTCTTTAAAATATTCGATTCCATGTTCGCGCATAGCTTCTTTTAATTCATCAGAAGAAATGTTTAATTTGCTTAATGCTTTAAAATCCAGATTTCCATCGTGAATTAATATTTCTGGTTTTTCCTGCATAAAATCACTAAACTTCTGGTACTTAAACATCAATTTTTTCAAGATAAAATTAATAGTAAAAAGTACCGTTGCTGCAGCCATTCCTCCATAAAGGGACGTGTTGCTACCAACCATTGCGTTTTGAACGGAGTTACTAATTAATAATATTAAAATGACGTCTGCAGTATTGAGTTGCGATAATTCTTTCTTTCCAAAAAGTCTTAAAGCTACAACCATAAAAAAATAAACAGCGGCACTGCGAATGATGATATCAAGATATGGATTCATGCTTTTTTAAGTTTAAAGTTTATGATTGATTGACTAATTGAGATTTTTAGATAACGACAGATTGTTATTTCAGTTTGAAATTTTTCTCAATGGCTTTTATCATTTCCCCCGCGATGTCTTTATTGGTAGCTCCTTCGATTCCTTCCAATCCTGGAGATGAATTTACTTCTAATAATAATGGTCCTTTTGAAGAACGAATAATATCAACTCCGGCTACTTTTAAATCCATTGCTTTTGCGGCTTTTATCGCAATACGTTTTTCTTCACTTGTTACTTTTATGACTGAAGCTGTTCCTCCAAGATGGATGTTAGCCCTGAATTCGCCGGGCATTGCTTCCCGTTGAATAGCAGCGACTACTTTTCCGTCAATTACAAAACAACGAATGTCTTTACCGTTGGCTTCCTTGATAAATTCCTGAACTAATATATTGGCATTTAGGCTTTTGAAAGCGTTAATAACACTTTCAGCCGCTTTTTTGGTTTCGGCTAATACAACACCTTTTCCTTGTGTGCCTTCCAATAATTTTACAATTAGTGGTGAACCTCCAACCATTTTTATCAAATCGTCTGTATCTAAAGGTGAATTTGCAAATCCTGTTGTAGGTATGTCAATTCCACTATGTAAGAGTAATTGTAAGGAATATAATTTATCGCGTGATTGGGTAATTGCATTAGACGAATTTAAACAAAAGACATTCAAGGCTTCAAACTGTCTCGTTAAAGCACAGCCATAAAAGGTTATACTTGGACGAATTCTTGGAATAATAGCATCAAATTGATTTAATATTTTCCCTCCACGGTAATGAATTTCCGGTGTTTTTGCATCCAGCTTCATATAACATTCTTTGATATTCAAAAAATGCATTTCGTGACCGCGCATTTCACCCGCTTCCATAATACGTTTGTTGCTGTATAATTCTGGGTTACTGGCTAAAAGGCCAATGCGCAGACCTGAGCTGGCTTTTTCAGAATTTTTATATAGTTCTTTCAAGCTATCTGAGGTGGGTTGCCCTAAAAGATATTTCTGTTCCGGGTCTACAAGAACCCTTCCGCTCATGGCCTCCCGACCTAAAAGCATTCTAAAACCCATGGAATCTCGATTGGTCAATGTCATTTCTATTGGCCACATTGAATCGCCAATTTTTAAGTTGGTTTGGATAACATAGCGTTGTTCTCTAAATCCGCTGGAACTTTTTACAAAACGTTTGTCAACTAAAGGTGCTTCACAATGAATTACCGTTTTTAGATTATTTTGAATCGGATTGATGTCAAACTTTACCCAGTTTGCTTCATTCTTGATAAAAGGGGCAATGTTTATAGCGTGTAAAGCGGATGTTTTTGCACCTGAATCAACACGTGCTTTAATCGTTGGAATTCCTAATTCAGGAAATGAACACCATTCTTCGCTACCTAGGATAACTTTATTTTGAGACATAAATTGATTTTATTTAACCTATTTTTTAAAAACCAAATGTAAATATTTGTTTTCAAAAAATGTTCAATTTGTATAAAGAATAAACCCGTTATGTTATAAAAACGTAACGGGTTTATTTCGTGTAATTTTAAAAGAATTTATGGATTCGTTGGTTCGCCAGCTTTATGAACTTGTACAGTCAATTCTTGTGCTCCGTCTTCAATATCCATGAAAATTTCATCTCCGGAGGCAATTTTAGAAGTGATAATTTCTTCAGCAAGTGCATCTTCAACATATTTTTGGATAGCTCTTTTCAATGGTCTTGCGCCAAATTGTCTGTCAAATCCTTTATCAGCGATAAAAGCTTTGGCTTTATCAGAAAGGTTTAATTGATACCCTAATTCCGCAACACGAGCATATAATTTTTTCAATTCGATTTCGATAATCAAATCAATATCATGTTTTTCTAAAGCGTTGAACACAATTACATCATCAATTCTATTAAGGAATTCCGGTGCAAAAGTTTTTTTCAATGCGTTTTCAATGATGCTTTTCGAATTATCATCAGCCTGGGCTACTTTGGCAGCAGTACCAAAACCAACACCTTGACCGAAATCTTTTAATTGTCTTGCTCCAACATTGGAAGTCATGATAATTATAGTGTTTTTGAAGTCAATTTTTCGGCCCAAACTATCCGTTAAATACCCATCGTCCAGCACTTGTAATAACATATTGAAAACATCAGGATGCGCTTTTTCTATCTCATCCAATAAGACAACACAATATGGTTTTCTTCTTACTTTTTCTGTTAATTGTCCGCCTTCTTCGTAGCCTACGTATCCCGGAGGCGCACCAACCAAACGAGAGATTGCAAATTTTTCCATGTATTCACTCATGTCAATACGAATCAATGCATCTTCAGAATCGAATAATTCTTTTGCCAATACTTTTGCCAATTGTGTTTTACCAACACCAGTTTGTCCTAAGAAGATAAACGAACCAATTGGTCGATTTGGATCTTTTAATCCAGCACGATTTCTTTGGATGGAACGAGCAATTTTCATTACAGCTTCTTTTTGTCCAATAACCTTTCCTTCAATAAGTTCTGGTAGTTTAGCTAGTTTATTGCTTTCAGTTTGTGCAATACGATTTACTGGAATTCCAGTCATCATAGAAACTACATCGGCAACATTATCTTCGGTAACTTCAATTCGGTTATTTTTAGCGTCTTCTTCCCATTGTTCCTGAGCAATTGCCAAGTCTTTTTCAATCTTTTTTTCGTCATCACGAAGCTTTGCGGCCTCTTCGTATTTTTGTTTCTTAACAACGACATTTTTCAATTCGCGAACATCTTCTAATTGACGTTCCAAATCTAAAATTTGTTTTGGAACTTCAATATTGGTAATGTGTACTCTTGAACCAGCTTCGTCTAAGGCGTCAATAGCTTTGTCCGGTAAGAAACGTTCCGACATATATCTGTCCGTTAATTTCACACAAGCTTCAATTGCTTCTTGTGTATAAGTAACGTTGTGATGGTCTTCATATTTATTTTTGATATTATTCAAAATAGTAATCGTTTCCGCAACAGATGTTGGTTCCACAATTATTTTTTGAAAACGTCTTTCTAATGCGCCATCTTTCTCAATATATTGACGGTATTCGTCTAGAGTTGTTGCTCCAATACATTGAATTTCGCCTCTTGCTAATGCAGGTTTGAACATGTTAGATGCATCTAATGAACCTGTTGCTCCACCAGCTCCAACAATAGTATGAATTTCATCTATAAAAAGAATAATATCATCATTCTTTTCTAATTCGTTCATAACAGCTTTCATACGCTCTTCAAACTGTCCACGGTATTTTGTCCCAGCGACAAGGCTCGCCAAATCTAATGTTACAACGCGTTTGTTGAAAAGGATTCGTGATACTTTCTTTTGAATAATTCGCAAAGCTAATCCTTCGGCAATAGCTGATTTTCCCACTCCAGGTTCCCCTATAAGTAGTGGATTATTCTTTTTGCGACGGCTCAAAATTTGAGAAACACGTTCGATTTCTTTTTCACGTCCTACAACAGGATCTAACTTTCCTTCTTCGGCCATTTCAGTCAAATCTCTACCAAAATTATCCAAAACTGGAGTTTTAGATTTCTTATTTGATTTGTTGGCAGGATTGTTAAAAGCACCTTCTTTAAGACTGTCATCTTGTCCTGAATCGTCATTGTATGATTCGTTTCTTGGCAAGTTCTCTAAAAATTCTTCTTCGCTTGGAGTCATATTTAAATATTGTTCTTTAGCTACATCATAATCAATTTTAAGTTTATTTAGTAGCTTGGTTGTTGGATCGTTTTCATTTCTTAAAATACATAACAATAAATGTGCTGTACTAATGGACGAACTATGAAATACTTTTGCTTCAAGAAAAGTGGTTTTCAACGCTCGTTCTGCCTGGCGTGTCAAGTGTAAGTTTTTCTTTTCAACATTAACGTCTACGCTTGGACTTGCGGGGCTTAGGATTTCTACTTTCCGACGTAAGTGGTCTAAGTCGACAGATAGGTTATTCAGTATTTGAATTGCTTTTCCATTTCCATCTCTTAAAATACCCAGCATCAAGTGTTCAGTTCCTATAAAGTCATGACCCAATCGCAAAGCTTCTTCTTTGCTATAGGTAATAACATCTTTTACTCTTGGTGAAAAATTATCATCCATAATATATAATTGATATCGTAAATTTAGTGAATTAGTAATTGAAAAACAAAAATCATTCCCTTAACTACTACTGTCAGCTAATAGACAAAAATAATAATAATATTAAAGTTAAATTTCCCTTAATTTATCAACTAAAAGTGAAGATTAATTTGTTAATAAATCATTGAAATAAGTAAGTTAAAATAGGCTCAAAAATTTCAAAAAGCCGTATATTGGCACGTTTTGAAACTAATATAATTTTTTAATATAACAACTTATGTCTGAAGGAGAAAAGTTAATTCCTATTAACATTGAAGATGAAATGAAAACTGCTTACATCGATTATTCGATGTCTGTAATTGTATCCAGAGCGCTTCCAGATGTTAGAGATGGCTTGAAACCAGTACATCGAAGAGTATTATTTGGAATGCATGATTTAGGGGTTAACTCCAGATCTGCCCATAAAAAGTCCGCAAGAATTGTCGGGGAGGTTCTTGGAAAGTATCACCCACACGGTGATACCTCTGTTTATGATGCCATGGTTCGTATGGCACAAGAATGGAGTATGCGTTATTTATTGATTGATGGTCAGGGTAACTTTGGTTCTGTAGATGGCGATAGTCCTGCAGCAATGCGTTATACAGAGGCTAGAATGCGTAGGATTTCAGAAGAAATCTTGGCGGATATCGATAAAGAAACGGTTGATTTTAAATTAAATTTTGATGATACACTACAAGAGCCAACGGTTATGCCAACTCGTGTTCCTACCTTATTAATAAATGGGGCAACAGGAATTGCAGTCGGTATGGCTACCAATATGCCACCTCACAACTTAACGGAGGTGATCAATGGAACATTGGCTTACATGGATAATAACGATATTGAAGTTGACGAGTTGATGACGCATATCAAAGCCCCGGATTTTCCTACTGGTGGTATAATATATGGGTATGAAGGCGTTCGTGAAGCATTCAAAACGGGTAGAGGACGTATTGTAATGCGTGCTAAAGTAGGTTTTGAAGAAGTAGACGGAAGAGAATGTATTATCGTTACCGAAATTCCTTATCAAGTCAATAAAGCCGATATGATCAAACGTACGGCTGATTTGGTTAATGACAAAAAAATTGATGGAATTGCAAATATCCGAGATGAATCGGATAGAAACGGGATGCGTATCGTTTATATTTTAAAACGTGATGCGACACCAAATGTGGTTTTGAATACACTTTATAAGTTTACACAATTACAATCTTCGTTTAGTGTAAACAATATTGCAATTGTAAAAGGGCGTCCACAAATGTTGAATCTGAAAGATTTGATTCATTATTTTATCGAACACCGTCATGATGTGGTGACTCGTAGAACGCAATTTGAATTAAAAAAAGCGGAAGCAAGAGCACATATATTAGAAGGTTTGATTATCGCTTCAGATAATATTGATGAAGTAATTGCTTTAATAAAAGCTTCAAAAAGTACCGAAGAAGCAAGAGAGAAATTAATCGAAAGATTCAATTTATCAGATATTCAATCTCGTGCAATTGTAGAAATGCGTTTGCGTCAATTAACAGGTCTGGAACAAGATAAGTTAAGAACAGAATACGATGAAATTATGAAGTTAATCGAGCATTTGAAAGCTTTATTAGCAGATGTAAACTTGAGAATTGCTTTGATAAAAGAAGAATTGACTGAAATTCGTGATAAATATGGAGATGAGCGTCGTTCTATAATTGAATATTCAGGTGGTGATGTAAGTATTGAGGATTTAATTGCGGATGAAAATGTGGTAATTACAATTTCTCATGCAGGTTATATTAAACGTACCAATCTTACGGAATACAAAACTCAGAATAGAGGAGGAGTTGGTCAAAAAAGTGCTGGAACTAGAGATCAAGATTTCTTAGAGCACATGTTTGTGGCAACGAATCACCAATATATGATGTTCTTTACCCAAAAAGGAAAATGTTTCTGGATGCGTGTTTATGAAATACCAGAAGGAAGTAAAACGGCTAAAGGTAGAGCAATCCAAAACTTGGTAAATATTGAAAGTGATGATAAAGTAAAAGCATTCATCTGTACACAAGATTTAAAAGATAAAGAGTATATCAACAGCCATAACCTTATTATGGTGACTAAAAAAGGTCAGGTTAAGAAAACGTCTTTAGAAAAATATTCTAAACCAAGGGTAAATGGAGTTGCTGCAATTACTATTAAGGAAGGCGATGAATTATTAGAAGCAAAATTAACCAATGGAGAAAGTCAAATTATTTTGGCGGTGAAATCTGGTAAATTAGTTCGTTTTGAAGAAACTAAAACCCGTCCAATGGGAAGAACTGCTTCTGGAGTTCGTGGAATCACTCTTAAAGATGATACTGATGAAGTTATTGGCATGGTTACTGTAAATGATATGAGTAGCGAAATTCTGGTTGTTGCTGAAAATGGATACGGAAAACGTTCAAGTCTTGATGAATACAGAATTACAAACCGAGGTGGTAAAGGAGTTAAAACCTTAAATATTACCGAGAAAACAGGTAAACTGATTTCGATAAATGCAGTTACAGATGCTGATGATTTAATGATTATCAACAAATCTGGATTAACCATCAGAATGGCTGTCGAAGATTTAAGAGTTATGGGACGTGCTACGCAAGGAGTGAAGTTGATTAACATTAAAGGAAACGATTCTATCGCAGCAGTTACAAAAGTAATGAAAGATGATGTGGCTGAAGTGGTTGTTGATGAAGAAGGTAATGTCATTGAAACTGAAACAATTGAAAGAGTTAAGCCAGTTTTAGAAGTACTTGAAGACGAAGGAACAGAGGAAGACGATGATGAGGATGAGTCTGAAGAAGACGAAGATTCTGAAGATGATGCCGAAGACGAAGATTCTGATGATGAAGCTTAAAAATAAGAATGTAAAAAAGAATAATTATTAAACAAAAACCAAGAATATTATGAAAAGTAAATATGTAATACTTGCATCAGCATTATTGATATCAGTAGCTACTTTTGCTCAAAAAGATCAAATTAAAGCTGCCGAAAAAGCATTGAAAGGCGGAAATTCTCAAGAAGCTGCAACAATTTTGCAAGGAGCTGAATCTTTAATTGCTAATGCTACAGATGCCGAAAAAGCACAATTTTTCTTTGTAAAAGGAAATGCTTTGTTAGACTTAGCAAATAAGAATGTTGATATCGATACGAATCTTTCTCTTGCTGCAAAAGCATATCAAGATTTAATTGCTGTTGAGCAAGCTTCTGGAAAAGTTAAATATTCTACTCAAGCTGCTACGTCAATTACACAGATAAAATTCAAGTTAATTAATAGTGCAATTGCAGATTCTAAAATTGATAAGCATTCTAGCAGTGCTAAAAAATTATATGATGCTTATTTGTTAGATAAAAAGGATACTATTAATTTGTATTATGCTGCTTCTACTTATGTTAATGCTAAAGAATATGATCCGGCACTTAAGTTGTATGATGAGTTGAAAAACTTGAACTATTCAGGAAAAGGAACAAGTTATTTTGCAGTGAATAAATTAACTAGCGAAGAAGACGTTTTTGCAACTGCTCAAGAAAGAGATAGAATGGTGAAACTAGGGACTCATGATAAACCAAGAACAGAGGTGATTCCTTCAAAAAGAGGAGAGATATATAAAAATATGGCTTTGATTTTAGTAGAAAAAGGTAAAACTGAAGAAGCTAAAAAAGCAATTGCTGAAGCTAGAGTTGCAAATCCTGAGGATACTTCGTTGATTTTGACTGAAGCTAACTTGTATTTGGAAACTAAAGATTTTGATACTTATAAAAAATTAATTTCAGAAGTTTTAGAAAAAAATCCTAATGATGCTGATTTGGTTTTTAATTTAGGTGTAATTAGTGCAAATGCTAAAAATACTGTTGAAGCTGAGAAATATTATAAAAGAGCGATTGAAATAAAACCGGATTATGTAAATGCATATCTTAATTTAGCTATCATGAAGCTAGATGCTGACAAAAAACTTTTTGATGAAATGAGCAAATTAGGAAATTCAGAAAAAGATAATAAACGTTATTTAGTTCTTAAAAAGCAAAGAGAAGCTGTGTTTACAGATGCTTTGCCTTATTTAGAAAAAGCTAGTGAATTAGATCCTAAAAATGCAGAAGTTAAAGCTACTTTATTAGGGGTTTATGGAGCATTAGAAATGACAGAAAAGAAAAAAGCATTGAAAGCTAAGATGTAATACTTTTTTAAATAGATTAAAAAAACCTATCTCGAAATGAAATTCTTGATAGGTTTTTTTTAGATTATTTTTTTGATTACTCGAAGTTTATGAGTGTGTTTGTTTGTTTCAGGATTATAGATTCCTAAATGATCTAACCTGTCAATTCGTATTTTTCCGCTTGCATGAATAATGTAATTGTCTTCCATGATGATGCCTACATGAATAATATTGCCTTCATCGTTATCAAAGAAAGCTAAATCACCAGGTTCGCTTTCTTCTATAAAACTCAATGCCTCTCCTTGTCTTGCTTGTTGTGAAGCGTCACGTAATAGTTTATATCCGTTAAGTTTGTAAACCATTTGTGTAAAACCGGAACAATCAATACCAAACGGTGTTTTTCCACCCCATAAATAAGGAGCATTTAGATATAAAAAGGCAGTATTAATCAATCCTTCTTTGGACTTGATACCGCTAATTTTAGTTCCCTCAAAGTCAAAACTTGAAATGTTGATTTCATTGTGATTTAAAAATGATACCGATGAACCTAATGGAATTGGGATTAATATATTATTTGGCGCAGTAATGTATTCTATTAAATCAGCATTCAAAATGATTGCGTCTTTAGACAATTGATTAAAACTGGATTCGGAAATCAGTTGGTATTGTTTAGAATCTACCCAGCCTTCATAATCATCATATTGCATTTTGATTCGGGACCATTGTTTCAATTGTTCTAAAATTTCAAAATGTTCGCCAAACAAAACTTGAGAAACGATTTCGCTTCTGTCATTTGGTTCAAAGCGAAGTGGGATTATAGCTAGATTACAAATTCCGAACATTTAGGTCAATTTATGAGTTAATAATTATGGGTTATAAGTTTCAAAACTCATAACCCATAACTTATAATTATTTTAGGCTCTTTCAATAACAATTGCTGAAGCACCACCACCGCCATTACAAATTGCAGCAGCTCCAATTTTACCGTTATTTTGTTCTAAAACATTTATTAATGTAACAATGATTCTTACTCCTGAGCAACCTAATGGATGTCCTAGAGATACAGCGCCACCGTTTATGTTTACTTTGCTATCATCTAATCCAAGAATTTTGGAATTAGCTAAACCTACAACTGCAAAAGCTTCATTGAATTCAAAATAATCAACATCGCCAATTGCTATTCCAGCTTTCTCTAAAGCTTTAGGAATTGCTTTAGATGGAGTAGTTGTAAACCATTTTGGTTCTTGTGCTGCATCGGCGTAACCATTAATGTAAGCTAAAGGTTTTAGGCCTAAGGTGATTGCTTTTTCTTCACTCATTAATATTACTGCTGCTGCGCCATCATTTATAGTTGATGCATTGGCAGCGGTTACGGTTCCATCTTTGGTGAAAACAGGGCTTAATGATGGTATTTTATCTAATTTTACATTAGTGTATTCTTCGTCTTTAGAAACTATAATAGGATCTCCTTTTCTTTGCGGAACTGCTACAGGAACAACTTCATTGTCAAATTTTCCAGAATCCCATGCTTTTGCACTGCGCTCATACGATTGAATTGCGAAGTTATCTTGTTCTTCTCGAGTAAAACCATATTCTGAAGCACATAAGTCAGCACACACTCCCATAGCGCTGTTATCGTAAGCATCAGTTAGTCCATCTTTCTGCATTCCATCAATCATGGTTGCAGGACCAAATTTAGTTCCATTTCTCAAATGCAAGTAATGCGGAATTAAACTCATATTCTCCATTCCTCCGGCTACTACAATTTCAGCATCACCACATTGAATTGCTTGCGCACCCAACATGACAGCTTTCATTCCAGAAGCACAAACTTTATTTACTGTGGTGCAAGCTACGGTATTTGGTAAGCCAGCAAATAAAGCTGCCTGACGAGCAGGAGCCTGACCTACGCCAGCCTGAACGACATTGCCCATAAATACTTCATCAATTAAATTTGGATCTAAATTTATTTTTTCCAAAGCACCTTTAATAGCCACTGCACCTAATCTTGGAGCAGTAACTGTAGATAATCCCCCCATAAAACTTCCGATAGGTGTCCTAACGGCAGAAACGATAACAACTCTTTTGTTCATAACTTATAAAATGTTGGTTTATGAAGCAAATTTAATCTTTTTTAAACAATTTCAAATTTTGATTATGCCATTATCTTTTTTTAAAAATATTTTCATTCTATATGTTTGATTGTGAACAGTTTTTGTAAAAAGGATAAAAAATATTGAAAAAAAGACCTCAAATAGTTGTGAGAAGTCTAAAGATGTCTTAAATTTGCAACCGCAAAACAGGACACGTTTCTTTGAGCTTGGAGGGGTGCCAGAGTGGTAATGGAGCAGTTTGCTAAACTGTCATCGAGTAATCGGTGCCAGGGTTCGAGTCCCTGTCCCTCCGCTTAATTTTTTTGCACTTCGGGGTGTAGCGTAGCTCGGTTATCGCGCCTGCTTTGGGAGCAGGAGGCCGCAGGTTCGAATCCTGCCACCCCGACTAGATTTTTTTACATGAGCAATGGAGGCATAGCTCAGCTGGATAGAGCACCTGCCTTCTAAGCAGGCGGTCGAAGGTTCGAATCCTTCTGCCTTCACTTAATTCCCCCTATAAACTACTGATTTTCAGTGTTTTAAGGGGTTTTTTATTTTTTTTTATCTTCTAAAAAAAGTCTTTTTTTTATAATTTTCAAACCTTTTTGACCACTTTTGACACAGATTTGGCACGATGAAATTTTGTGTGTCAAAAATAGGGTCAGTAATTTCTCAGCACGAAGTTATTCTAGAATAACTATTTTTTTTTATGTTATAGTTTACCTTTTAAAAACGGAGTTGTCAAATTGTGTCTAATCAGCAGTACCTGTGTTGATGATAGGTATTATATTTTTGGAAGTTGTAGGACATTTGTTTTCTGTGCTAAAATAAGGCCTTCGTTTTTTATCCCTTTTTGCTCGCTCAAAAAATTGCTTTTAGTGCAAGTAATGCTTGATTATTGATAATTTGCTGATAACTATAAGTATAGTATTTATTTCTTGGATTGTACATAAACTTAATTCTAATTCTTTATGTCTGTTTAAAATTATAGGAAATATTATAGAATAAGTTTGGTTATTGTTATAGAATTTAGTATATTTGCGCAGTTAGAGTTATAAAAAAAGCCCATTTTGGCGAACGGGCAAATTAATATGAGAAATAGTATGAGTGAAACAATTAGAAACACTGGTCAGAGTGTTGTAGTAAATCGTTACCGCAAAGGTAATATAAACGAATTAGAAAAACAAGTTTTCGAATCGATTTATAAGGATATAGCTAATCCGGAGGCAGTTAAGGCTGAAATTGGAGATGTTATTAAAGTGTTTAATGAGATAATTAAAATTGCTAAAAGGGAAGTAGATGACAGAAAATTTGAAAATAATGTCAAATATAGCCAACGAGCATTTTATTCTCAAGATTTGAATGCTACTATTAAAGAACAAATAATCAGAAGAATTGATTCTGACCCTGTTTTTAATAGTAAAGTTAGAATTAGAAAAAATTCCGGTTCTATATATTTTATAATTAAGGATAAGTACATTTTGTATGTAAAGAGGCTTTATGGTAAACAAAACAAACCAAATTGTTATCCAACTCCAAATAGTACTAAACTCTTTAATGGAACATTGTTCCCTGGCTTGATAGACCATATACCAGTTTTGTTCATTGGTCCGAATCTTGGGAATATTAATGAAACTGATGCATTTGTAACATCTTTGATTAGTAGAAATGAAATTAATTGGAGTTTAGTTAGTAATGATTTATTCAGCGAAACAGATGTTAAGCAACTAATTAGCACTAAAGTAGAGGAAGTAGAAAAAGAGATTGTTAAATTAAAAAAAGGTTTGGAGAGACCAAATCAAGAAAAAGCTAATAAATAATAAATAAGAACCGTTCGCCAACTGGTTTTAATTTTAATATAGATTTATTCAAAAACTAAAACAACTCACAACAATAAGTGATATGAATACAATC
Organism: Flavobacterium cryoconiti; assembly: GCF_048158645.1. Lineage (NCBI taxonomy): Bacteria > Pseudomonadati > Bacteroidota > Flavobacteriia > Flavobacteriales > Flavobacteriaceae > Flavobacterium > Flavobacterium cryoconiti. The sequence continues at coordinate 75,909 of NZ_JBLNKW010000014.1, forward strand.
AACATCGAAAGAATTAAATTAGCTAGAGAAAGTAGAGGTTTTTCGCAATCTACTCTAGCTAAGGAAATGAAATCAGCATCACAGGTTTTATTGTCTAAAATTGAAAAAGGACTTTCTAATGTGACTGATGATGTATTTTCAGAGTTATGCTTAATATTGGATTATCCCAAAGAATTTTTTTATAAAAAACACAATGTTTATCCATTAAAGCATTTTTATTTTAGAAAAAATCTAGGAACTAGTATGTCAAAAGCAAGATTTTTGGAATCTCAAATAAATATTTTATCGGGTAATATATGTGATTTACTTGATGCTGTTGAAATAGAGATAGATTTACCATTTACGGATTTACATAAAACAGGGTTGTCACCAGAACAAATGGCTGATAGGGTAAGAGAATATTTTAAATTACCTAAAGGTCCAATTAAAGATTTAATTAAAGTTGTTGAAGAACAAGGTATTGTTATTCATTTGTTCGACTTTAATTCGGACATTAAAATATCGGGAGTTAGTTATATTACACCAGTTGGTATTCCTGTTATGATTATTAATAAAAACATAGCAAATTCTAGGATTATTTTTACGATTGCTCATGAGTTAGGTCATATTTTAATGCATTTTAAAGGTGGTATTATTAGTGAAGATAGAAATGTTGAAAATGAAGCAGATAGATTTGCTTCAAGTTTTTTAATGCCAAGTAATGAAATTAAATCAAACTTATATTATTTGACGGATGAGAAATTAGGTGATTTAAAGCGTTATTGGAAAGTTTCAATTCAGGCACTTTTATTTAAAGCTAAAGATTTAGGAACTTTAACTCAAGATCAATATCGTAGATGGGTAACAAAGATTAGTTACTATGGTTGGAGAAAACAAGAGCCCTTAGAGTTTGAAATTTCGGAACCTAAACTTTTGTATAAAATGCTTAAACTTCACTTTGATGAGTTACAATACTCGAAAATGGAGTTGTCCACATTGTTTGGTTTAAATGCTTTAGAGTTCGATAAAATATATTTACAATCATATTCGGATTTACACAATTATTTAAATGAGGATAATAAAGTTAGAAAATTAAAGATTTCGTACTAAAATAGTTTTTTAATAAGTTAAAAAAGCATTCAGTTTTTCTGAATGCTTTTTTTTTTATTTTGGACACAACTTGCCACGATTAATTTACTTTATATTTATATTGGACTATGATTAGTGATTGTTATTTTTGTTATGAAGTTGTTATATTTGACATGGAATTATTTTAGAAACAAGATGAATTTCTTTAAAAAACGAAAAAATTTGGCACAAAGTTGCCACAAGAAATATAATAACTCAATAATAACGTGCGCTGCGAGTTGTGTCAGTAATCCTTCTGCCTTCACTTAAGGGGATGATCAACTTTGATTATCCCCTTTTTTATTTACTTCAATGTGTTGATTTGTAATTGGTTATGTAGGTTTTTTTGGAATTTTTACTGGTTCGATATTTATGATTCGTAAAAATCGTTTTTTTTAAGAATGCCAAAGTAGATAATAAAACAATGATTTAATGTTCGATATCCCCTTGCGGGGTGCTCAGATATTTTGAGCATCTCGATTTGAATATATTTTAGTGAATATATACAGGAAATCAAGTATCTCTTTTACCTGTGCTACGTTTGTCTCGATATCATTCTTTTTCAATATTTTCATTGCCTTATTGACAGAGATTCTTCTATCTGAGAAAACTCTGGGTTTACTATTTGAAATTTGATCAATGGTTCTGGAGTTTAGAAAATTAGTTCCGGTAATATATTGATCACGATAACTAATTATCATGGATATAGCCTGATTTATTTGTAAGGGATTTAATTTCTTCGTTACGGGGTCGAACGAAAGAGGTGTAAATAACTCGATGAGATATCGTTTACCGGCTACATCTTGACTCTTATACAATGTTAAAACATTGTTTTGACCATCTTTTAGATCTCTGATGTTTTTGCCTGCATAGCAGTTAGTAATACTTTCGTTCACAAGTGTAAGCCGCTCATTGAGGAAATTTATCACCTGTTTGTATTCTTTTTTTAAATCATTAAAATCTTCAAAATCAATTTTATTCTGAATAAAATGTCTCCTTGTCTTTGATATTAAAAGCTCTTGATCCGAAATCTCTTTAATAATCTTTTTTTGCTCATTCATACATTCCTGTTTCACAGTCAAAATATTTTCATCCTCCAGTACAAGTTCAAGCAATTCATAAACTTCTGGTTTAATGTATGTTTTTTTTAATAGTTCTTCATATTCAAAGTCCAAAATATCGGTTCTGATCCGTCCTTTGCACTTACTAACTGCACAATGGTAGTATTGGTACTTCGCATATCTTCCAGCCGATGTACTTCCAGTTAATCGCCTGCCACAGAAAGGGCAGATTAAAAATCCTCTCAAAAGGAAAACCGGTTTCATTTTTTGCTTAAACGAATTTGTTGTGCGACGGCTGTTTAGCAGGCACTGAACTTCTTTAAAAAGCTTCTCTGAAATAAGTGGCTCATGGAGGCCTTCTACAAAATATTCTTCTTCCGTTTTGTACGCAGACACAAAGACTAATCCACAATAGAATGGGTTGTGCAGAACCTTCCAAAAATTATTCCTGCCACAAATAAGTCCTTTGAGGTTAGCCATTCTTCTGATATAGCTAATTGTAAATTTACCTTTTGAATATTCTTCAAATGACCAACGGATATAATCGGCTTCAGGTTGTTTGGTCACGATAATTTTTTTGCCATCAGCAGCAACCTTGTTCATATAACCAATAGGTGCTTTTCCAGGCCATCTGCCCATTTTTCTCGCTCTTCTCATACCATCAGATGTATTTAGCCCTCGTCTGCTATTCTCTGCTTCCGGAATTGATAAATACATGGCAAGCATTACGGTACTTTCAGGAACCTCAAAATCGATTGCCTGATCAATAGCCATGGCTTGAGTATTCAGTCCTCTTAGTATCCCGATCATTTGATAAGCATATTCGATGTTGCGGCTAAAACGATCCCATTTAACAAATAGAATATTTTCTGGTGGGCGATGTTTATTTTTCTTTATTGTTTTAATAAGGTTTCTCCATTCTGGTCTGTTGAAATCCTTGGCTGAAAAATCTTCTCTGAAAATTCCCTTAACCTTTATTTGGTTCATCACACAGAATTTTAATAAACGATCTTCTTGTTCAATAAGAGAAAACCCCTTTCTTTTTTGTTCGTCAGTACTTACTCTGACATATAAATAAGCATTTTCCATAACAAAAATTATGTAGAGATTTCTTGATTTACTTTTAGTAGGGAATATGTCTAGACATCTCAATTAGTTACATAAATTTACGAAAACAGTGATCTTTCGGATAAATTATTTAAGTGGATATTAGATAGTTAAATAGGTATAAATACGTAGCTGTTGATTTTTGTTAATATTTATATATGAACGGACAATATGATTTTTTGTAAAATAGATCCATAAAAAAGAATAATATTTGTTTTAATTGAATAACCGTTAGATACATCATGGGGATTTTTAATAAACGAGAAAAAACTCAATGAATTAAATGAAAATTTTAATGAAAAACTCAATTGAGAAATACAGTTTTGCATTCAAATCGGAATAAATCTATTTTTTATCTTAACTGACACCAAGCAACCAAAACCAGAGTTTCCTTTTTCTCTGTTGCTGAGAATCCGGGGCAATGACACAAAAGTTTACCTGTTCACTATCAGATGCGCTCCACTTTGATTGATATGCGAAAAGGTTTTGACAGACTTACGGGGTTGGTTCGGAATGAGTCATAGGACGCCTTCTTTGTTATATACTCATCAAGTAACCAACAAGATTGTCTTTTGTATCCAGACCCATTTTTTTTCTTAAACGATGTCGGGAAACTTCAACTCCTCGACTTGAAACATTCATGATTTCTGCAATTTCTTTTGTTGACATATTCATTAATAAATATGTCGACAAATCTAATTCTCGAGGAGAAATTGTTGGGTGTTTTTCTTTTAATCTTTTCAAAAAATCATAATGAACATTTTTGATGTGTTTTTCTAAATCGTTCCAGCTTTTGTCTGTATTTACCTCTTTTTCAATGCTTCTGTTTAATTTGGTAAATTGGGATTTAGTGGTTTCATCAAATGATTCTGTATTAATGTCTTTTAGTTTATGGATGATTCCGTTTAGAATTTTGTTTTTATTTACTACCTGCAAAGAATTATTGACTAGCTCCTTGTCTTTTGCCAGAATCTTGGTTTTAAGCTTGTCCTTTTTTAGTTTTTCATTTTCCTTTTCCAGTTCATATTGTTCTTGTCTGATTTTTGATTCTTTTTCCAGATAAAGCCTTCTTTGCTCAATGGTTTCATAATATTTATTTTTTCGTATTTTCATTTTTGTTCTTTGTCTCATATAAGATATGGACACAACACCAAGTAAAATATAAACTAAATACGCTAAAAAATGTCTGTACCATGGTGGAGAAACCGTAAATACAACAAATGCTTCTTCTGATTGAATTCCATAGCTATTTCTCACTTTTAATTTCATCTTATAATTACCTTCTCTTAAATAGGTATATTCTTTAAATGAAATTGTTGACCAATTACTCCATTTGTCATCAAAACCTTCTAATTTATAAGAGAATTTAACATTTTCAAGATTTTCATAAGTTGGGGATGAAAATGTGAATTTTACATGATTTGAAGCATACGGAATTAAATATTTTTCAGATACTTTTTTCTCATTTCCAAAGATTAGTGTATCACTGGGAGAGGAAAAACTTCGAATAAAAACGGTGGGTTTAGTTACGGTATTGTTTAATAATTTGGAATCATAATGTGCTAATCCGTCTATAAGTCCTATAAATATGTTTTTTGGATTAATGGTATTTACAGAAAGACGATCAGTGATTAAATTACCCGTCAAACTTGAAAATGGGGCAACAAGATTTGTATAAGTACCATTGCTATTTTTCATTAATTCGCCTAATGATTCATTGAATACATACCAGAGGTTTCCATTGGCATCTTCAGTTAATGCTTTAATTTTGGGAATGTCTTTAAAAATCAAACTCATTTTTTTATCTTCATAAAACAAGTCTTGTTCTTTTGAATATTTGTAAAAATGATTGTTTGTTTGAAAGTAAATACTGTTGTTTATTTTCTGAATGCTTCCAAAACCTTTATCATTAGCGGACAAATTAGGAATGGTTTTTATCAATTTAAATTTTTTTAAATCAGAAGACAGTTCCATTTGATATAATAATCCATCATTTTTTAGCCATAAATAGTTATTGTCCAGTTCGAAAGATAAAGAGGATTTATAAAGACCTATAATTTGATTTCTGAATTCTAAACCATTAGCTGTCTTTTCGAATACCGCAAACCCATTTTTATTTGATCCTATAACAAAATTTGGCCGACTGGGGATTATTTGAAATCTAGAATAACCATTTTCATCCAGTACTTTTATCGTCTTCCCTCCTTCAATCACTAAAGCACCATTATTGTGTGCGCATAATAATTGGTTTCCAATTACTTGAATAGCGTCGGCTTGACCAATTGTTCCTTCTACTAGAGTAAAACTGCTTTCATTGAAGTTTTTGTTCCAAGGATGGTAAAAAACGCCTTGGTTTGTAGCTACATACAAATTTTCTTTATATACGACTGATGCATAAACGCTACCTAGATTATAACTAAAAGGAAAATAACTAAATGGTGAGTTTTCGTTAATAAATGCGATTCCGCTATCTAAACCAAGCCAAAGATTATTCTTGTTGTCAATAAAAGAGGTTAGCACAGTATTATTCTGGAGTCCTTTGTCGCGATCAATATGTTGAATGATTTTTCCATTTAAATCACATATAATAATCCCGTTTAAAACTGAATTGATTACAATGAATTTGTCTTTTATAGCTACGCCTCCAAGTGAACCATTCTTTTTGATGAATACATTCGCTTCGGTATCCCAAGGAATCATTTTTTCATTGTCATATTTAAAAAGACCCTTGTTTAAAGTAGCAACGAGCAACTTGTTATCAGGCATAGGAAAGATACCCCAGATTTCTGTATTGTTTAAAATGGTAGTGTTTTTTAGCTGGAATAATTTTCCGTTTTTGTATTCTATTATCCCTGCTGTAATATCTTGAAAATACAAGTGGTTATTTACTTGGAATGAAAATTGGAATTTAGTGGGGGCTTCCAATAATCTAAGTTTATTGTTTTTAAAGATAAAAGCCCTTTCAAAAGATTGAAAAATAACTTCCCCTTTATGAATATGTATCTTCCAAATGTAACCAGTTAATTTGACTGTATTTATATTTACCATTTTAGATAAGGAAAAATATTCCAGTTTTCCTTTAGAATTAGGTTTGAAATAGCCAAATTCATTATTACCTCCGACAAATATTTTGCCTGAATCATCAATTTTTACGGATCTAATAAGGGGAGAATTTGGTAAGCTATACTTTCGCCATGATGCACCGTCAAATTGAAATAGACCGTTATTGTTGGCAAAGTAAATATTTCCGTTTTTATCTTGGTCAATATTCCAGTTTTGAGTCCCTCCTTTATAATCGGTTCTTTTATAATTTCGGATGTCGGGGACTCCAATGTTTTTGATTTGACCAGAAAAGGGTATTACAAATAACAGAAAAAAAAGAATGTTTAATTTTAGTTGATTCATGATTATCTCTTTTAAATTGTAGTCAGTCAATTTTTCTCTTTAAAAAAATGATTGTCATTTTAGTCATAATCTGTAATACCTACTGATTACCAGCCTATCAAAAAGGCTAAATTATCGTTTTTTTTAGCAATGCAAGTTTTTTTTGTTTTAAAATACTTTGATGTGTAATATATGTAAATTATAATTACCTAATAATCAATATATTAAAATAAATATGCTGAGGTTTTGCTTGGTTTTTTTTCGGTGTAAAGTTAGATTTGCTGAGGTTTTGTTTGGGAGTATAATTCCGAATAGTAAAAAAAACATGTTTAATATTGCTCCGAATTACTAATTAATTAACCAAAATTTTAGAAAAATGAAATTATTAAAAAGATTTATTTTTTGTATTTCGTCACTATTATTCTCAGTTTATGGTCATGCACAAGATGCTACCATAAATGGGAAAGTACTTGACGATAAGGGGATGTCAATACCAGGGGCAACCATAGTACTAAAGGGGACAAAATCGTCAGTTGCAACAGACTTTGATGGGAAGTTTCAAATAAAGGCTCCAAAAGATGGAACTTTGACAATCAGCTTTATTGGATACAAAACCGTACAAGAAGCAATTAACGGGAGAAATGAAATTCAAATTAAACTGAACTCTGACACGCAATCCTTAAATGAAGTTGTAGTTGTTGGTTATGGTACTCAAAAGAAGAGTGTTGTTACGGGTGCAATATCTTCAATAAAGGCTGATCAGATAGCACATTTATCTGTCGGTTTGACTTCCCAAGCCTTGCAAGGACAAACCGCTGGAGTTACAGTTTTGCCGCAATCTGGAGCTCCTGGGGCAGGGGCTAAGATTCGTATCCGTGGGGCAGGATCAAATGGTAATTCTGATCCTATTTTTGTTGTTGATGGAATGCGTACAAGCAACATTGATTTCTTAGACCCAAACGATATCGAAAAGATGGAGATTCTAAAAGATGCCGCTTCTGCAGCTATTTATGGTGCCGATGGTGGTAATGGTGTTGTAATGATTACAACTAAAAAAGGGAAGTCAGGCACTATGAATGTGTCATATAGTACGCAATACGGCTTTCAATCATTAAGAAGCAATTTTAAGATGATGAATGCTGACCAGTATGTACAATGGATTGATGAAACTAAACCTCCTGGAAACAAGCCAAATGTCGCGGAATGGAAAGGCAAAGAAGGTACAAACTGGATTGATGAAACTGCTGAAGATGCTGCGCCTATACAACATCATACTCTTCAGGTTTCCGGAGGAAATGAAGTGTCAACATTTTTACTTTCAGGTAACTTTTTCACTCAAGACGGACTTTTTGGGGGAGATAAGACCAATTTTAATCGTACAACAATGAGGTTTAACTCAAATCACAAAGTAAGTAAGTATTTAGAAGTGGGTGAAAACTTTTCTTATTCCATAAATAAACGTAAAGCTTTCACAGAAGATGATAGTTTTAATGGTATTATGAATCATGTTATGTTGATGGATCCATTAACTCCAGTTTATTATCCAAAAGGAACTCCATTGCCTCAACATGTACAGGCTGCATTAGTGGCGGGGTATCCATTACTTACCAATGAAAATGGAGAATATTATGGTATATCAAACTATATTATTGGAGAAATAGCCAACCCTATTGGGCAAATCGCACTTGATAATGGTCTCTCACTAGAAACTAAAATTATTGGTAATGTGTATGCTAACATTAAGCCTATTGACGGGGTGGTTTTTACAACACGTTTTGGGATTGAACAAGCATTTAATAACTATGATGATTGGACTGCAAAATATTGGTGGAATCAAAACAAACAAAACACTACAAATTCTAAAACATACAATCAAGGGATATCTAAAACATGGCTTTGGGAAAACTTTGCTACCTACAGCAAAAAAATTGAGAAGCATGAATTCTCTGCTATGCTGGGAATGTCAGCCCAAGATTCGGAATATCGTTACTTAAATACACGTACATCTGGTATGATTAAAGAAGGAGATCAATGGGCACAAGTTGGTGAAACTCCTGTAGCAGGAACTATTTCAGGTAATAAATATCCAACATCGATGGATTCTTATTTTGGTCGTATTACTTATTCTTATGATGATAAATATTTGTTTCAGGCTTCTTTGAGAAATGACAATTCTTCACTTTTTGCACCAAATAAACGAGCGGGTTACTTCCCCGCCGTATCAGCAGGTTGGGTGTTATCAAATGAGTCATTTTGGAAAATGGAATCTATAAACTACCTTAAGTTAAGAGGTTCTTGGGGTCAAAACGGTTCAACTTCTAATATTGCGGCAGGCCAATGGAAAGCCCTTATTACTAAAGATGGTTTAAGATACCCTGATGCACTTGGCAATTTTCATACAGTTGGAGAACTTAAAGCCTTGGCAAATGAAGATATAACATGGGAGACAACAGAGCAAACCGATTTTGGATTTGATTTAAGAGCTTTTACCAACAGATTAACACTAGGTTTTGATTATTACAACAAAGTAACCAGAGATCTATTGACGCCTTCTTCCCCCCCGTTATCAACAGGTTACCCAGCTCCTTACGCTAATGCAGGAGATGTAACTAACAAGGGTATTGAAATAGAATTAGGATGGAGAGAAAAAAGAGGTGACTTCAATTATGGCATCAACTTTAACCTAACTACTATCAAAAATGAAGTAACGTATTTGAACCCATTACTTGACAGAGTTGATGGAGCAAGCCTTCCTGTACTAGGGACTATCACCTCTTTTGAGTTGGGTAAACCGGTTTGGTTCTTTAGAGGGTATAAAACAAATGGAATATTCCAAAATCAATCACAAGTTGATGCTTATAAAACATCTTTAGGGAATGTTACATCATGGTCTCCAACGCCTGGTGATCCAATTGTAGTAGATGCCAATGGTGATGGTGATATCAATGACAAGGATAAAACATACATTGGGAGTCCACATCCAGATTTATTGATTGCAACAACTTTAGATTTTGAGTATAAAGGATTTGATCTCAAAGTATTTTTACAAGGTGCTTTTGGAGGCCAGAACTTCATGGCATTAGCCAGAGTTGACAACCCAACTACTAACCGTCCATCCTATTTTTTTACTGACAGATGGACAGGGGAAGGAAGTACCAATAGCTTCCCAAAAGCTTCGTACAGTGACCCAATCATTTATTCAAGTGATTTAATGGTTCAAGATGCCTCTTATGTAAAAATAAAACAAATTCAATTAGGCTATAATTTTAAGTCAGAATTAATCAAACGATTAGGAATGACCGGTCTAAGACTATATATGTCGTTAGATGATTACTTTACATTCACAAAATACAAAGGGATCAACCCGGAAGTAGGAAGTTTCTCAAACAACTCTCAAGGTATCGATAGAGGTTTGTATCCTACCGCAAGCCGTTTAATGACAGGCTTATCAGTAACATTTTAATTTAATGACTATTACTATAAATATATAACAATGAAAAAATTAATTTATAAATTATCGGTTATTGCAGGCCTAGTTTTAATGCTAACATCCTGTGAAAAAGATTTCTTAGAGAAACCAATTTATGGTGTTCTGGCGGCGGATGATTATTTTAAAACGGAAGAAGAATTGCAAGAAGGTGTATTTGCTTGTTATGATGTTTTACAATGGGCTTATAATCAAGACTGGAACTCAATGTATGTTGTAAAATCATTTCCTTCTGATGAATCCTATGCAGGGGGAGGTTCAAAAGCAGATCAACCACCATACCAACAACTGGACGACTATTCTTACACCTCAGAGAATAAGCCAATAGAACATTCATTTCAAGCTATGTATTTTGGTATAATGAGAGCGAATGCAATTATTAATACAGCAGAGGGCGATACACCGGCAAAAACCAAAATGATAGCAGAAGCCAAGGCTTTGAGAGCCTATTTCTACTTTGAATTAGTTTCAATGTGGGATGGAGTGCCATTGCGTTTAAAGCTTCCATCACCAGCTGAATATGCAATTGCAAAATCTACACCTGAGGAGATTTATGCGCAAATACATAAAGATTTAGATGAAGCTATTCCAGATCTTCCTAAAAAGAGTGAGTACTCACCTGAAATGCGTTTCAGAATGTCACAAGGTACTGCTTGGGCTTTGAAAGGTAAGGCTTATTTATATCAAAAGAAATATTCAGAATCAGCAACTGCACTTGACAAAGTTATTCAATCAAATGAGTACGGTCTTGCTACAGATTACTCAAAGATATTCTTAAAAGAATCCGAATATGGTATAGAATCCTTATTTGAAATTGGCTATGTTTCTACTGCAGGCTATGATTGGGGAAATTTCCCATGGGCAAGCCGTGCAATGGAAAGTAATATTAACTGGCAGTTGATGGGGCCAAGAGGTGATTATTTCAAAAGCGGAACCTCTGGTCTTCAAGGGGGTTGGGGATTTAACTATCCAACAGCTAAAATGGCGCAGGCATTTGATGCAGAAGGGGACATGATTAGAAAAAATGCTTCTATATTATCAGTAGCAGATCTTAGATCGAAATATGGCGGAGATTGGACAGAAGACTGGACAAAACCAGACCCGGTTTGGGGAATGGAAGGTTACTTTAGACTTAAGTATGGTACATTAGCCGCTGAAACTGATGGACCTATTACTGAATTGAACTATGGAACAAACTTTAGATTAATCAGATATGCTGACGTTTTATTAATGGCTGCTGAGGCGAAATTTTTAGCAGGAAATATTGCAGGAGCTCAAGTGAATTTTGATCAAGTACGAAACAGAGTGAATCTGCCGGCTAAAGTAATTTCGATGGATGCAATTAAGACAGAGAGACGATTGGAATTGGCGTTTGAAGGATTTAGATTTCTTGACTTAATTCGTTGGGGGGATGCTTCCAATATATTGAAAAATCAAGGTTTTAGTAAAAATGGCAACTTTGCAGAAAAACATAAATTATACCCAATACCTGCTGCAGAGGTTAACAATAATGATAAGTTAATACAAAACCCTGGTTGGTAATTTAGTTAAATTTGAGTAGGTGGAATGACCCATTCTCTTATGATTATGGGTCATTTTTTATAAAAGAATTGTTTTAGTTAGTATATTAAATAAATGAAAATATTTTTTTCTAAAATAAGTTTGTTTATCGTTTTGAATTGCTTTCTAATGTTTGCATGCAGTGGTTCAAATTCAGAAAAAGCTGTAGTTTCTATAAAACCTACAAATCTTAGTTACACCAACATAGTTGGGCTACAACTCAGACTCCAAATGGTGATGGATGTGGCGTGGTAAATTTTGCCCTTTCAGTAACCAATACAACAAAGTATAAAATTGTACTCGGAAATGGAGGAGCAAAAGAAATAACAAATGGAAGTTTTACTTACACCTATACCACATCGGGTTTCAATACTTATGTATTATATGTGTCTGCTTACAATACAGATCAATTTGTTAGTACAATACACTCTATAACTGTTTTGGTTCAACCCAAATTAGTTTGGTCCGATGAATTTAATACTGATGGCGCTCCGGATAGCTCTAAATGAGGTTATGATTTAGATGCAGAATCGTTATAATTTCGAATGCAGCAACTGAGTTTCATATCTATGCTATCGATTGGTCAGCGGCATCTATTAAGTTTTATGTTGACAATCAGTTGTTTTATACGTTTGCAAATACGACCAGTTTTCCTTTTAATCAGAATTTTTTCTTGATTATAAATAGTGCAATAGGAGGTGGTTTTGGAGGTACAATAGATTCTGATTTTACTTCTTCCACTTTTGAGATAGATTATGTTAGAGTTATAATTAATGGTGTTTGTTTAAGTGGTTCTTCATTGTAAGCTTCTATTTGTAAGTTGGATAGGGGCTTCAGTGGAGAATAATAATTTAAAAATAAAGAAAGTTCTTCCAGAGATATTAAAAAAGAAGTTGTTGTAACTATTAAGTAAAAAAGTTTAATTGTTGAAAATGATGAATGTACGGCCGAAATGTTCAATATTAAACACAATCGAAATTAACAACGGCATTAGAATCGGGTTCCGTAGGAACTATAGTCGGTAAAATAACATACACACATAATATTTATAAAATGAAAAAAATCACAACCGCAGCACTTTTAGCAGTGTCTTTTTTAGCTCTTGCTCAGCAGAAAAGCAAAATACAATCAAAACTCTTTTCAACAAAAGACAAAACAGTTAGCGTTTATACTACAGCAGACAATACAAAATTAAGATTGACGCTGACAGATAAGTTAGTTCTCTCACCGTCTAAACAACCTTTAGAAACAGAGATTTCCGTTTTTGTTGAGCCTAAAAAAACGTTCCAAAGTTTTATGGGAATTGGAGGCGCAATCACCGATGCAAGTGCTGAGGTTTTTGCAAAATTGCCTAAAGACAAGCAACAAGAACTTTTGAATGCTTATTATGATAAAGAAAAAGGAATTGGTTATTCATTGGTAAGAACCACCATTCATAGTTCTGATTTTAGCAGTGAAAGCTATACTTATATCAAAGAGGGTGATGCAGCTTTGAAGACTTTCAATATTGACCATGACAGGCAATATCGTATTCCATTGATTAAAAAAGCCATAAAAACAGCTGGAGGAAAATTATCAATTTATGCTTCGCCATGGAGTCCCCCGGCTTTTATGAAAAGCAATAATAGTATGCTAAAAGGAGGTACATTATTACCGGAGTATTACCAATCTTGGGCAAATTATTATACAAAATTTATCAAAGCGTATGAAAAAGAAGGAATCCCAATTTGGGGTCTTACGGTACAAAATGAACCCATGGCTGTTCAATCTTGGGAATCTTGTGTGTATACCGCTGATGCAGAAAGAGATTTTCTAAAAAACTTTCTTGGTCCCACAATGAAAAAAGAAGGTTTGGGAGACAAGAAAATTGTGGTTTGGGATCACAATCGCGATTTAATGAATCAGCGGGCAAATGTTATTTTTTCGGATCCGGAAGCTTCAAAATATGCCTGGGGAATGGGATTCCATTGGTATGAATCTTGGTCAGGCGGAGCACCAATGTTTGAGAATGTTCGTAAAGTTCAGGAGGCATATCCATCTAAAAACTTATTGTTTACTGAAGGATGTGTTGAAAAATTTGATGCCAAGAAATATCAATTTTGGGCAAACGGGGAACGTTATGGTACTTCCATTATTAATGATTTCAATAATGGAACAGTGGGTTGGACGGATTGGAACATCCTTTTGGACCAAAAAGGAGGTCCTAACCATGTGGGGAATTTCTGTTTTGCGCCAATTCATGCTGATTTGAATTCAGGAGAATTAATTTATACGCCTTCGTATTATTATATAGGTCATTTTTCGAAATTTATTCGTCCTGATGCTAAAAGAGTCAGTACAGCTGTGAGTAGAAGCAGTTTGTTAAGTACTTCATTCCTGAATACAGACGGAAAAATGGTTACTGTGGTAATGAATCAATCTGATAAAGAGATTACGTATAATTTGATCATTGCTTCAGAGAAAACTGTGGTAGTAATTCCAGCTCACGGTATTCAGACATTAGTTTATTAATCATTTTTTTGGAGGCCTTAATCAGCACAGTTTTGAATGAAAATAATAAAAGTTCCTTATAAAAGCCAAAAGCATCAAATTCAAATCGCTATGGTCAATGTTAAAAACGAAAATTGCTTTATAAATTATTACAAATTGCTTTATAAATTATTACAATATGTTGAAAATTAATATGAAAAATCCCAAGAATCTAAGAACTGCTAAATTGATCGCTTTTAGTTTAATCATCAATCTTTGGGCTTTTACAGGTTTTGGACAACCTTATGTCGATACACTGCAAATTCCAGTGATATTGACCACCCAATTCCAATTTAAAGTGACCACCTGATTCCAATTCAAAATGACCACCTAATTCCGGAGCAAAATGACCACCTCCATTTTTCATTAAA
>NZ_JBLNKW010000015.1:0-37771 GCF_048158645.1 Flavobacterium cryoconiti
TTTTCCATTGTGTTCGGGTTGTGAAACGACACCGCCAATGCCCAAATCAATAAAGTTCACTCCTGCAGGATTTACAGCTGTTGATTGGTTATAAAATGGATTTTTTTCGTTTCTGGGTACTCCTATATTGTCATAGCTAAAATCCGTAAACAAAATTTTACCTGTTCTTTCGTCTGGCTCTAAAATGTGACATTGTGCACATTTTCCTTTACCCTGAAAAATGGCTAAACCTTTCTTTTCCGTATCTGAAAATTTTATTAATTGTTTAGCGAAATAATCAAATTTTGAGGTAAATGAATTCACTTCTTTAGATGTTTCAAAAACGGCTAAAGCATCGGCAGCATAAGACATTAATTCTTCGTCGGTCTTTGCTACTCCGTATTCTTTTTCTATTTCAGAAAAGTAAGAGGCGTTTTTTATCTTGGAAACGACATTTGCAATAGTGCCATTATTCATTTCTACTCCACCAATAAAGGGATGAATGAGCTGTTCCTTTAGGTTTGGAGATCGTCCATTAAGAAAAAGTCCACCAATATAAGTTTCATCCGTTGTATTATAGCTACGCTCCGGAGAAAATACATTGTAAGCTAAATTTGGAGAATTGATGTTCGAGAATGTTCCTGTTACAGCTCCTTCTGAAATGTCTCTATGCAAAGGATCACTAAAGCCAGTTTCTGGCGCATGGCAAGAAGCACAAGCTTGACCGATTGGATTGGAGAGGTTTTTATCAAAAAAAATCAGTTTTCCAATTGCTGTTTTATTGCTAATAACGGGCACATATTCGGAATCATCGGTACAGCTGGATAGCATTATCGCAGTAATAAAACCAATTAAAAAGTATTTTTGATTCATTTATTTGGAATAATTAAAAATAAAAACGCAAATGTATAATCTGATTTTGATTTAACAAAACTTATTTAGAATAAATATTAATAATATGTTAAAAATATATTTAATTAATTATTATTCAGTGTTTTATGTTTATTTTTTTGTAGATAACTTCCTTGTTTCTGTGTCTTTCTCTTGTAGATGTTGTTTTTTGGGCTCTATAAATTGTGAAATTCTGTCTCTAAAAAGAGTTTAAAGGTCTTTTTTATGTTAAATTTTGTTAAAGGAATAATCTAAATGTCCGTTTTGTGCGCTAAATTTTTTTTACTCCGTATTTAAAGGATTAGCACAGATTTTTAGATTAATATTTAATTTGTAAAATTTATTTCAAAAAAGGAGCATTGAAATTAACTATTCAGTGTCACAAATACTAAGTTTGTCTTTGTGAGAATAATATTATTTCTCAAGTTAAAACTTAGAGTAATTAAAACCGGGCTTTGAATTTTTTAATTCGGAAGTTTTTTGATTTCACTACTTTTCCTTCGTCGGTAATCATTAAACAACTATACCCAGGGTATTTGTTTAGCAAAAGGAGCCCTGCTGTTTTTCCTAAAACCATTAACGAAGTACTCAATCCGTTTGCCGTTTCTGCATTAGGCCCAAAAACCGTCACACTACATAATCCTGTAGCAGGATAGCCTGTAGCAGGATTGATGATATGTGAGTAGCGCTTGCCGTTAAAAAAAACAAATTTTTCATAGCTTCCCGAAGTGGTTACAGCATCTTGTTCTAACGGAACGACGGCTAAAATTTTTTCAGGATTAAAGGGATTCGTAATGCCGATATTCCAAGGGTTGCAGTTAGGCTGTTTTCCCCAGGTGCTCATATCTCCTGAACCGTTTATAATTCCGGCTTTAATCCCTTTTGCAAGCATCATATCCCGGCATTTATCAGTGGCATACCCTTCTCCTAATGCACCAAATCCAATTTTCATCCCTTTTAGTTTCAGAAAAATGGTGGATTGAACACTATCCAAGATTATATTTTTATAGCCCACTTTTTCAACCGATTTCTGAATGGCCTCCGCCGAAGGCATCGTTGTCATGGAACCATCAAATTTCCAGATTTTATCCATTGCCGCAAAACTGACATCAAAACCGCCGTTGGTTGCCTCAGAAAACGAAATCGCTCTTTGCGTTAATTCAAAAACTTCTTTATCCACTTTCACAGGTCTAATACCCGCATTTTGGTTCACTTCGGATACCTGTGAGTCCGGTTTCCAGTCGGATATCAAATTTTCGATTCGTGTAATTTCTGCAATAACAGCGTCTATATTTTGTTCTGCCGATAGCGAATCCTTTGCCACAATGGTAATGTCAAATCGACCGCCCATAAGTAAGGTGGTTCTTTTTCGTAAGATTTGGCTGTTGCTTGTGAAGGTACATGCAATTAAGAAGAGAAATAGAAATTGGTGTTTAGCTATCATATTAGAATTTAAAAGTATCAATTTGTCATTTCGACGAAGGAGAAATCTCATTAGTTGCTCTCGTTATGCGATTTCTCCTTCGTCGAAATGACAAAATAACATAATTCAAGTGATTAATTTATACTAATAACAATCCGTTAGCACTTGTCCATTGACTTTATAATCTGAAACATTTAAAGCTGTTTGGGTAAGAAGTGTATCAAGGGCAGATTCTACGTCCTTTTGCATGGCAAGCGAACCGCAAATCATTACAACGCCTCCTTGTGTTAGCAAATCTATAAAAAAATCAGCATCTCGTTTGATTAGATCCATTACATAATGATGGTTCGCTTCGCGAGATAATGCCACATGAAAACTTTTAAGATGCTGTTTTTGAATCATTTCAGCTGCAAATTTTTCATATCCTAAAACAGTTTCAGTTGCTTTTCGAAAACCACAATACAAATGAATTGCTGTTTTTTTCTTATTTTGCTCCATCATTCCCAGAAAGGGAGCAATACCGGTTCCATTTGAAATTAGCGCCACTTTGGATGCTTTTTTCGGGAAGTGAAAAGCAGCATTCTTGAGTATTCTCGCTTTTATAATCGAACCAGGTTCAACATCATATAAATAGCCTGAACCCAAACCAGAAGGATGCAGTTTTACCACTAATTGTATGTTGCCGTTATGATTTCCGATAGAGTAGAGACGTTCTCGTGTGTCATTTGCAGGATAAATAGCCAAGAGGTCGCCCGACGTAAATTTAGCGTTCATACTAGCTCGTAATGTGAGTAAAAAAGTATGTTCCGTATCAGAAATGGCAGTTTTATTGAGTACCATAAACTTTTGTAAACCTTTTGGAACATGATTGTATAATGATGGAGTGGAGGAAATAGGAATTCCCGTTTTGGCACTCCATAATTTTACCCAACCTACAAATTCTTCAGCCGATTTGTCGTTTACTGTTTGTAATTCTAATAAAGGTTCCGCCCAATCTTGTTTTGCCAATATGACATCAATGTCACGCGCAAAACCACAAAAATCAGGATAGGCCTTTGAACCAAAACCAACTACAGAAACATTGATTTTTTGCTGTTGCTCTGTTTTGTTTATTAGTGCTATAAATTTACTTGCATTAGAAGGAGGGTCACCCAATCCGTGGGTTGAAGTAAATACGATAAGATGTTTTGCTTTTGGATAAACCGAATAGTTATTCAATTCAGTAAGGAAAACTTTTTTTCCGTTGGCAAGCAATTGTTTCTGAATAGCATTGGCAAATAGTAATGAACTGCCATTTTCGGAACCTACCAGTAAAATGAATGTACTGTCTTCAGGTTTGTACTTATTTTTAATGCGACTCGATCTTCGTTTTAAAGTCATGGCAAAACCGGAGTAGATAAAAACCAGAATATTTAAACTCGCTATTGCTAAAATTATAGCCCATAAAATACTTGCTCTCCCGGTATGCAAATCAAGACTCAAATCCGATACTAAAGTTCTCATTGGAAAAGGAGTTTCACTTACTATTGCACCAGTAATTTGGTTGACTTCTATTTCTCGGTCCTTTAATGTAATAATATAATATTCCCCGGGATCATCCGAAAAAGGGAATTCAATTTTTTGAACATCAGCCAGAAGCGTGTTTTTAAATGCGGACGAATCAGTATCTTTTTTTGAAACAAGCGTGGTTGCTGCCATTTCGATTTTTTCTTCTGAATCTGTTTTATCGATGAAAAAGTTAAACTTTTCCAAGGTTAAATAGGTTCCTGAAAGGGCAATTATCAGAATGGGGATTAACGCCAATCTACCTAATACAACATGATAATATTGAGCAAAATAGTCTTTGATGACTTTAGAAAAGAAATTGCGTAGGCCTCTTTGCCTGTTAAGAACCAGAGTGAAACCCGAAATGGAAATCAATACTAACAAGAAGGAAATAAAACCAACAAAAAAACGCCCGGTTTCTTTAAGGAATAAAGAGCGGTGGAGCGCTGTAGTCCATTGGATAAAGTCACTTTTTTTTAGGGGTGTGCCTATTATTTTTCCGGTTTTGGGATTAATATAGGCATCGACATCATTGTCTTCCTGATCAATACCTTGCAGGGTTACAAATTGATTGTGGTCAACACTTAATTCTGTTATTTCAGGGTAGTTTTTTTTTAGTACAGGCAAGGTTTCTCCCAGCGTTATTTTTTCAAAATTTTCCACTCGGTAGGGTGGTGTTTTCTCCTGAATTGTATCAAATGCAAGTATAGTACCTGTTACAGATGCCAATACTAAAAATGCAGCAGAAAATACAGCCAAAGCCAAGTGTGAGTAACGCCAAAAAGAAAGAGTCATTGATAATAAATTTTAACATATAAGTCATATAAGTTTTACGTTTTGTAAAAGCTTATATGACTTATATGGTTTAATGCAAAAGCTGTTTATTTTATATTTTGCTTAATCTTACGTAGCGAATATACCCTTTACCTTCTGTTTTTTCAGCGATTCCTTGGGTGGTAAGAGGGATTTCTAAATCAGCGGTGTAATATTTATGATCTTCTACTGCTGTTTCAAATCGCAATTTATACCCTTTGTTGATTTTAGCATCTTCAATTTCTATGGTGGTTATGCTGCGGTCACCACCAGTTACTGAAGCTCCTGTTTTGGCACTGATATCCGAAGGTTTTTTAGAATAGAATTTATGCCATTCTTTAAGGGTTTTGTACCATTTTTTATCGTCACCCATTACATATAATGTTTTGTCATATTCGCCTTTGGCATTTACAAGTGAAACCACAATATAAGCGCCTTCTCCCATATAGTTGGACATTTGGAGCATGCATTTGTATTTACTGGTTTGTGCTGTTGCTTGAAAAGATAAAAGGCATAGTAGCACAGCCGTTAGGCTTATTTTTAGTATTGACTTCATATGTAGATAATATTTGTTTTTTAATGGAATATGGAATTCGCATATATTCATTGGTTTTTGCGACCAATTTAAGGTCATGCTCATTTCATAATTTTATTTTAAAAATTCAACAGATACGTTGTTTTTAGTTAACGACTCATTTTCTTTTGCCAAGACATAAACACTTTCGTCAAACTCAGTGGTAATTTCTTTATTGGCACCAATAGATACCAAGTATTTCAAGATAGTATCGTCTTTAGAAATCATGGCAGCTTTGTGTAAGGCTGTTAAACCATCTTTGTTTTTTGCGTTTATATCGATGTTTAAATCGGCAATTTTCTTTAGTAAAGCTAAATCATTTTTAATTATAGCCAAATGATATAGTGTGCTTCCGTCTTTTTGTGGAGTGGCTAAGTTTAATCCTTTGTCTTGAAGTAGTTTTATTTTAGCAGCAAAAGGATCTTGTTTTGGTGCATTAGCTCCTTCTGGTCCACGTCCCATTCCCATTTGCGGTTTGTAAGATTGTATTAAGTAAAAGGCCAGATTGTTTCCTTCTTTGTCAGTAACTTTAGCATCAGCACCTTTACTTAAAAGTAGCGCTACTGCTTCAGGAGTTCCTGACTTTACAGCTATCGTTAATGCCGATTCTCCTTTTCCGTTTTGTGTATTGTTGTTTTTTACAATTGGTAATAATTGTTCTAATGCAGCTGTTTCTTTGGCAGCAGCTGCAACCATTAAAGGAGTATTTCCTTCGTTATCCGCTTTATTTACATCCACTCCTTTAGCTAAGAAGTAGTTGATGATTTCGGTTTGGTTGGATTTGCTTGCCAGAAAATGAAGTACAGTTTCTCCAGACTTGCTTGTAGCTGTTGGTTTTATTTTTAAATCTTCTACCAAGTATTTATACGTTTCTATTGTATTTGATTCTCTTCTTGAACCTTGCGCAGCAAAAATAAGTGCATTGTCATTGTATTTCACTCCCTTTTCTAATAAGGTTTTTAAGAAAGGTACATTGCCTGTTTTGGCTACATAATTAAAAGCCGTATTGCCATTGTTGTCCACATCTTTAAGAGACATTCCTTTTGTTGCAAAATAGTTGGAAAGGGCAAGGCTCTTGTCTGATGAAATTGCCATAAGTAATAGGTTTGCACCGTCTTGGTATTTTTTATTTGGGGCTATTCCGGCTTTAAAAAAAGCTTCATAAACCGCCGTATTGCTTACACCACTACTGGCTGCAGCGGTAACTGGAAAACTACTGTGGCTGTCTTCCAAATTAATATCCGAACCTTTATCAATTAAGTATTGTATAATTTCTAAATTTCCTTTGCCGGCTGCCCAATGCAAATATATGCGATTATCGTGAGTCGGTTTTTTTACACTGTTTCCAGGTTGTTCCAATAAAAATTTTATTGTCGAAGCCGGGGCATCATTCATAATAGCCATTACCACCGCATCAAATGATCTGTCATTCGATTCGGAAGGATTGTTTCCTTTTGCTATTTCAGCCTTAACTGCGTTTACATCTGGTGCTGTTTTCCAAAATGACTGCTCTAAAAGTGTGTTTTTTTGCTGCGCACTAACAAATAAAGAGGTGACTAAGGCAAAAGAAATAAAAAGATTCTTCTTCATAAAGGTTGTTATTAATAGGTACGTTATTCAAATTAGTTTTTTGTCTAAATGCTAAGCAGTAGTTACTACTTGGGTAAGACAGGTTATTTAGAATAAATAAAAATAGCGCAAATGTAAAAATAAATAGTATAATAGCAATCATTAATTTACCCTTTATGAGTAAATTTTATTGTGTTGTTTTTTAAATTTACTTAATGCTGTTCTGCACTATTTTTAACTCAGAAGAGAATACGGACTCTTTTGAGTGCTTATTTAGACATAAAAAATATTGAAAGGTTTAAAACAACTACTTTAAATCTTTCAATATTGTTTTTTTATTAGTTTAAGCCTTGGCAGTTGTTGTACTTTTTCTTTTTTTATTTCGTCCCCACCAAATGTAGAATCCGTATGTAAGAAAGCTCGGAATCAGTAAGCTGATTAAAAAAGCAACTGTTTTTTTAGCTAGTCCGACTACTGTACCAGTATGAATATCATAACAAAAAAACCTTGCTTTTCTAGAGCAAGGTTTTGATTTGAGTGTGAAATATTGAATTTCTACTTCGTTTTTTTCATCGAAAACTGTTCTGAACTTGGTTTCCCTTGTTGAATTCCCGAAATTTTAGCCACCAAACTGTCAGGTGTAATTTGGGTGTAACTGATCTTTTGAGGATAGTCGTGTTTTGGATTTTCAAAAACCAATTGTTTCTCGGTTGCAGTTGTTAATTTAAAAGAAACCGGTTTGTCATCGTTTTGTCCTTTTACGGCTGCATTGTAAGTCAATTCTTCTCCTTTTTGTTTTAATGTTATGGTTTCAAAATGCAAAGTGTCTTTTTCTTTTATAAAGTAGGACTGTGCTTGAAAGGTGCTGTCATTTACTTTTTTCCACGTTTCGGAAAGATTTCCATCAGCAGAATTGTTTTCCCAGTTTCCCAGTAGCCAGCGTGCTGCTTTGATTTTATCTTTTTCATTTGAATCGGATTCTTTGCAGGAAACAAGGGCTAACAAAAGCAGTGTAAAAGTTATTTTTTGAAACATTTATTTAAATATATGATGTTATTTTAAAATGCTAAATTATAAAAAAATAGAATAGAATGATTTTTGATTTTAGATTAACGATTTTTGATCTAAGATAGTATAGACCTCTTAAATGGACAATCTACTAATTTATTAACCCAAATCAGCAATCATTTTTACTTTCTTTCAAAATAGTATAAACCAATTCTTTGGTGGGTTTTTGATCTTTTAATTTGGCTCTAACCACATCAAAGGTAACTTTGAAATCACATCCTAATTTATATTGGCTGCAACCATAAGCGGTTTTCCCTTTCAGAACCGTTCCTTTTTGACATTTCGGACAAGCTAATTCGTCTGGTATTGTTTTCGCTTCCGTTTTCTTCGGTTCTAATTTGAGTTTAAAATTTTCATCAAAGCGAAGCAAACCTTCCACAGTTCCGACATCGGTTTTGAAGTCTTTCAAGTTTACCGTAGATCCTTTTTGAAGCAATCGCAAGTATTGGTTCTCTGATATTTTTTTCTCCGCAAAAGTATAGGGCAATAGAAACGTGCAACCTGCTTTATATTCGCTACAACCATAAGCTGATTTTCCTTTTATTAGTGTTCCTTTTTTACATTTGGGACAGGCTTCCGCCAAAATCCCTGCTGCTTTCTTTTTCTCTACTTTAGCCACTTCTTTTTGGACATTTCCTGCGTGCGAAATATTGGCACGTCTGGTTTCACTCCGTACTTCATACACCAAGACTTCTACCATGCGTTTCATGTTCTTAATAAACGCGGCGGCGGTAAACGTTCCTTTTTCAATATCTTTCAACTGTTTTTCCCAAGAACCCGTAAGTTCTGCCGACTTTACCAAATCATTTTGAATGGTATCAATTAGTTGAATTCCCGTTGGAGTAGGCAATACCTGTTTTTTGTTTCTTACGATGTATTGGCGCCTAAAAAGGGTTTCAATAATATTGGCTCGTGTTGATGGACGACCAATGCCGTTTTCTTTCATCAATTCACGTAAATCTTCATCGTCAACTTGTTTGCCCGCAGTTTCCATAGCCCGCAATAAAGTGGCTTCCGTAAACTGATTGGGTGGCTTGGTTTCCTTTTCTAAAAACGAGGGTTCATGTGGTCCTTTTTCGCCTACAACAAAACTGGGCAATATATCGGCTTCTTTTTCTTTGGCATTTGGGTCTTCAAAAACTACGCGAAATCCTTTTTTTAAGATTTCTTTTCCGGTGGTTTTGAACATTACATCAGCTGCTTTTCCTATTACGGTGGTATTGGCTACCAAACAATCGTCATAAAACACCGCAATAAAACGTTTTGTAATAATATCATAGACTTGTTGCTGATTGTATTGCAAATTGGTTTGAATCCCCGTTGGAATAATCGCGTGGTGATCCGTTACTTTTTTATCATTGAAAACTTTGGTCGATTTTTTAATCTTTTTTCCTAAAAGTGGTTGCGTCAACGCTGCATAATTGGTCAGATTTTGCAGAATACTGGGCACTTTTGGATAGATATCGTTTGGTAAAAACGTGGTATCGACTCTGGGGTACGTGACTACTTTTTGTTCGTACAAAGTTTGGACAATTTTAAGCGTTTCATCTGCCGTAAAGCCAAACTTGGTATTGCAATATACTTGTAAACCTGTTAAATCAAATAGTTTAGGAGCAAACTCATTGCCATTCTTTTTTTCAACAGAGACAATTTCGAATTCGCTTTCCTTGACTTTATTGGCGAGAAGTTCACCATCTTCTTTTTTCAAAAAGCGTCCTTCCTCATAACTAAAAAGCGTCTCTCTGTATAAAGTTTGTAATTCCCAATACGGTTGCGGCTTGAAATTCTCAATTTCCTTGAATCGGTCTACCACCATGGCCAGTGTGGGAGTTTGCACCCGTCCAATAGACAATACTTGTTTGTACCCGCCATGTTTTACGGTGTACAAACGGGTGGCGTTCATACCGAGTAACCAGTCGCCAATGGCTCTGGAAAATCCTGCGTAATATAAATTATCGTAGTTGGCGGATGGTTTTAAGTTTTCAAAACCCTCTTTGATGGCTTCGGTGGTAAGGGATGAAATCCACAAGCGTTTTACCTCGCCTTTGTACTGGGCTTCATTCATGACCCAGCGCTGGATGAGTTCTCCTTCTTGCCCGGCATCCCCGCAGTTGATGACCAACTCGGCTTTTTCGAACAGGCTTTTTATGATTTTAAATTGCTTTTGAATACCCGAATTTTCCACCACTTTAGTTTCAAATTTATCGGGAAGCATGGGCAGGTTATTTAGGTCCCAACTTTTCCAATGGGGTTTGTAATCGTTGGGTTCTTTCAAGGTGCATAAATGGCCAAAAGTGTAAGTTACCTGATAACCATTGCCTTCGTAATACCCATCGTGCTTGGTATTGGCTCCTAAAACGGATGCGATTTCGCGTGCTACACTTGGTTTCTCGGCAATACAGACCTTCATTTTCTCCTTCTAATTTAAGGGCGCAAATTAGGAATTTAGAAATTGGTATTAAAAAGAAATCTGTAGGAGTTATGAACGGGTAGGAGTGAGTCCATGCAAACTTCACAGAACCTCTTTTTTTAATGTTCGCTAAAAAAATGCAACATTGTTTTCAACGCATCTTTTGAGTGCATCTTTTCACCATTTTCAAGTGATTCTTGTGCTGCCTTTGCTGCTCGTTTACACATGTTGAGTTCATAAATAGAAATGGCTTCCTGCACTGTATTATAATTATCAGACGTCAGATATTCACTTAGTTCCAAAGCATCAAGCATAGCCATATTTGCACCTTCGCCTGCAAAAGGCGGCATTACATGCGCGGCATCACCAATCATTGTTAAATTAGGCAAAGCTTCCCAGGTTTGATTTAGGGGCATACAATAAATGGGACGCGGAATAAAAGGTATTGCAACATTTTCAAATAGTTCGTGCCAGACACTGCTCCATTCCGGATATTCTTTTTTAAACCATTCCAACATTTGTACTTTATCAGAATAATCTAGGCTGTTATTTGTAGCCCAATTTTCATCTGCTTTAAAGCTTGCATAAAAGCCAAGATCCCCACCGCCTTTTTGTCCAAGTAGTAAATTTTTTGTATTTCCAAATGCCATTATTTTCCCACCATCTATTATTGAATCGATGTAAGGTGTTGTTTTTTTGGATTGGTAAACATTGCCCTCAAGCATCGTTATACCTGAATAAAATGGCTTGATGTCTGTGATGTATGGTCTGATTTTAGAATTGGCACCATCCGAAGCAATTACAATATCTGCGTAAGCCGATGACCCGTTTTTGAAATGCAATAACCAGCCTCCATTTTGCGCTTCCATCGAAATAAAATGGCTGTCCCAAACCACCGTTTTAGGCTGTAGGGATTCCAATATTATTTTTCGCAATACACCTCGGTCGATCTCAGGACGAAAATAGGTATTGTCAAAATCTTCCTCAAGATTCGTTTCGTGATTGCTGAAAAATATTGTTGCTTGTTCATCTACGATGCGTGTTTTATCGGCACCTGGCATAAAGTTATTTTTGAATTCGTTAAATAAATCGGCTTTACGAATCGCTGCCAAACCAGATTCGTCATGCAAGTCTAGCGGTGAGCCTTGTACTCGTGCGTTTTTATTTAAATCTCTTTCGTACACTTTTACATTTACGTTCTGCAATTGTAAAAGCCTGGCTAAGGTAAGGCCGCTGGGACCGCCGCCAATAATAGCGACTTGTTTATTTTCTAGTAACATTCCGTTTAATTTTAGATTAATTTTATTCCGTTCCGCTTTGGATCGGGACAAAACTATTGCTCTTTTAGAACTGATAATAGTATAAATCGGTCATTCTTATTTTTTAGTAATTCGCTGGGTGCAACACCCGAGAATTTTTTAATTTCTTTTATAAAATGGGTTTGATCTGTGAAGTTTAATTCCGGAAAAAGTTTGCCTTTTGCAATATGCTCTAAGGATGCCTTGAATCGTAAAATTTTACAAAATGTGTTTAACGAAAGTCCAAATTGTTTATTGAAATAACGATTGATTTCCCTGCTGCTCCAGGCTATTTCTTCTGAAAGATTTTGTATTTTTATTTCGCCGTTTGAAGCGTAAATCAATTCAAAGAGTTTGCGTTTTCTGTCATCAATTTCGATAGGCAAAAATTCATTTAGTTTTAGGACTATTTTTGTATGAAATGCATCGAAATCTTTTAAGTCATCAGAGTGGATATTCCAAAAGTCTTGAGGCAGATTTTTTCCGCTGTTTAAAAAATCAGCAATAGAAGTCTTTAAAATATATTCCACCCCAAGCGGTCTAAAGCTAACTTTAAAAGCAAGTGTGTGCGGTGGAATAATTCTTTGTTCCGGTACCGTTTCCAATCCGATAAGTACAATCTGAAAAGGTGTCAGTTCCGATTGCATAAAAAACAAATCAACTCTTCCATCGGGCATTAGAATCACTTCTTTTGGTTTGTCTGATTGGTTGTGAAACATCCCAATATTTTCTACAAAATCAGCAAGTGAGTTGTTTGGAAGTATGAATTTGTAACAGAAGTCATTATTCATATTTTAAATTAATTGTTTTGTTGCTTTAAAATAGCGGACAACATGCTATGGCTGGTCCTAAAATAACTACGCAGATTGTCATTTATTTTCTCCTCGAATGTATTTGTGTGAACCATCGCAGGTGGGCATTTTTTTAGACATTCCACAAATGCAATCATTGAATCCTTTTCCGTCAAGAATTCGCGGAATGTAATTTTCTATTCTGTTTTCCCGAGTTTTGGATTGTTTGGGAGCCGAAAAATACAGATTATAGGCTCGTTGTCGTCCCGGCGTTAAGGCTTTAAAAGCTATTTTTAAAGAAGGATTTTTGTCTAAAGCAATTTGTAATTCTGCCACCAATTCAAGTTCTGTATTGCTTTTAAAAATCACTTTCAAGCCCGCTTTTTCTAACTCAATGGCTTCATAAATATAGTTTTTTATGATGGGTTTCAGTTCTTGAATTTCTTGCAAACTCGTAAACTTAAAGAAGCGTACTGCCTGACTGTTTTCTCCCGGTTTACTTAGTAGACCATTGCTGTCTTGTAACAAAGTCCCTTTGAAAAAACTAAGCGCACAGTACTCTTTAAAAAGACCTATAAGAACAACATTATTTCCTTGAAAAGTGTAACAAGGATTTCGCCACTTGAATTCTTCGGTTAGACCGCAATCGAGAAGCAATAGTCGCAATAGCTCTATTTCGAGCTGCCATTTTTTGGCATTACTAATAAATGCATCAACTTTGGGATTCATTTTATTTGATTTTAAAATAAAAGAGGTTTTGGTTTTATAAAAGTATTAAAAAGCTCGTTGCAAACAAACACCAGTAGGTAGCGAAGGTGAATTGAAATTATTTTAAATATGTATTCAAAAACACTATAATTTTGTTTTTTATATCTTCAGTATTAAATAATGTTCCACCATGTTGGGCATTCGGCACAATTACAAAATCACTTTGGACGTTTGCCAGCTTTAAGTAAGAATCTAATAATTTTGATAGTGTAATAGGAACAGTTTGATCCTTATCGCCGTGAAATATTAGAAATGGCGGGTCATTTTTATCAACATAAGTAGTAGGACTGGCGATTTTTGCTAAATCTGGCCGTAGAAGTGGCTGTGCGCCAAGCAAAGCAGTCGAAGTTGATTTCTGTTCCCCTTCATCTAAAGACATACTACCTATTCGGGCAATAAAATCTGAGGGTCCATAAAAATCGATTACTCCCTTGATTTTAAAAACAGGTTGTTTTTTATTGAAATAAAATGCTTCGTTGTTATTATTATTTGATGTTCCCATCAGTGAAGCCAAATAGCCACCTGCTGAAAAACCGATAACAGCAATATTATCTTTATCTAAAAAATATTTTTCGGCGTTTTTATACAGAAAATCAACTGCTTGGTTGCAATCTTCTATTTGAGCAGGGAAGATTGCGGTAGTACTGTATCGATAATTAATTGACGCAACGGCAAAACCATTCGCTAAAAGTGCATTTATCGTTGTTTTCATGTTTTCCATATCACCATATTTGTCACCCTGTCTCCAACCACCACCATGAATCCAAATCACAAGTGGTGATTTTTTTTCATGCTTTGCAGGTACGTATATATCAAGTGTATGCTTTACTAGTGAATCCGAAGCATAAGGAATATTAGGATACATAACTGTTCCCTGAGGAAATAAATTTTGGATATTCGATGGGATTTGTGCTGCGAGCTTGCCAGTAAAGAAAATGAGAAACAATAAAAAGACAGTACTTTTATTCATGATGAGTTGTTATATTTTAGATTGGTTTTTCTTTGGCATGTCTCTAATGTCCCTTATTACAAGAGGTTTGGGACTAAATTAGCGTTATTTTTCGGTTTAACCAAATGCTCAAAATTGCAAACATGTTGTGAAAAGTTGGGGAGACTTCGCAGCAATCCCGACTTTTAAGAACGTTATTTTTTTAAGGAACACTTCGCGTAGCAGGATTGATCAATTACTGCAAAAATTAGATTTTTTTCATTCGACTGATGCATTATGAATTAATAAGATACCTTAAAGTTATTTAATTCTATGTGCTCTTACCCCTTCGTTGGTAATCGTAATTGGTTTGATAAAACCTTTTTCGTCAAAAAACATTTCTTCTATGCATGTTTCTCTTGAATTGACATCTGTTTCGGTAAGTGGTCTTCTGTGATAAACGATATAATATTGATTAGAATCAGGCGCTTTCATAACCGAATGATGCCCTGCTCCAGTAGCGATTTTAGGATCTTGTTGCAAGACCTTACCAATTCGCTTAAATGGTCCCATCGGAGAATCTGCAATGGCATATGCTACGCAATAATTAGGTCCACCCCAGCCTCCTTCTGACCACATAAAATAATATTTGTTATTTCGGATAAACATAAATGGTCCTTCAACATAATTTTCCGGGGTAATCTCTCTAAATACTGTTTTGTCTTTGAAAGGGATGAAACCAGTAAAATCTGGTCTCAATTTACCAATATTGCAATGTTTCCATCCTCCATAAATTAAATAATGTTGACCATCCTTATCTCTAAAAACAAATTGATCAATAGGTTGTGCACCATTATAAAATTTACCAACTAATGGCTTTCCTAAATAATCTTTAAAAGGCCCTTCAGGTTTGGATGCAACCGCTACACCTATTCCTCCAATTTCAGTATCATTTTGAATGTCGTTAGCTCCAAAAAACAAAAAATATTTATTCTTATTTTTAATGATTGACGGTGCCCACATCGCTTTTTTTGCCCATTTTACAGCAGTTGTATCTAAAACTTTAGAATGTTTTGTCCATTGGGTTAAATCAGAAGATGAAAAAGCATCCAGAAAAACTTGTTTTTCATAAGGAGCTGAAAAAGTGGGATATATCCAGTATGTTTTATCAAAAATGATTCCTTCAGGATCGGCATACCAACCTTTAAAAATAGGATTATTATTTTTTATTTTATCAGAAACCGCATTTTGTGCAATGGTTTTTGAGCAAAAAATAATAAATAGTAATACTAAAACTCTGTTCATGGTTTTTATTTTAAAAGTAAAACAAATTTTCTAAAACGATTTACTGTAAAAGATGTTTTTATCATTAATAATTTTGCTTTTAATAAATTGATTTTAAATTAAAACTCAAATAATGGATATGCAAATAAAAACGGAGAGCACTTCGCGTAGCTGATTGTTGTTTTTTAGGAGCAGAACGAGTGGTTTTTTCAAGAACGAAACTTCCTGCTGTCCGCTGTATCTCTGCGCAGCGCTACGAGGATGCCGCTTCCATCAGGGCTAAAGATTTCGTTTGATTTTCATAATATAAAAGTAAAAAAAACATAAAATATTGGAAACAGATTTTTTCTAGTAAAGCTAGTGTGAGCGTCGCGCTCCTGCCAATTACAATGTTAGTGCTTTTATTCGTTCTTGTTTTGGTCAATAAGTAGAACCATATTCTTATTGAATTGTGAAAGTTTAGTGTCTAATGTAGTAAAAAAATCTAAGTCAGCATTTTCTACCTCAATAATGGCTTTCTGCAAAACAACTTCTCCATTAGTTGTCAGTCTAATTGTTTTTGCTCTTGTGTCTGTTTCGTGTTCTTTTCGAGTTATAAACCCTTTATCTTCTAATGTTCGCAATACTTTTGATACCATCATTCTGTCGGCATTACTTTGATTGGCAATGTCAACTTGTGTTACAGATTTATTTTTTTTTGAAAGCCAACCTAATGCCGCTAACAACACAAATTGTGTTTGAGTTAAGTCTAAAGGATCTAAAACCTTTTTTAGTTTGCGCTGCCATAGCATAGTTAGTTGTCCAAGCAAATAACCGGGGCTATCGTTTGGACTTTTAAAATGGAAATCAATTTCTTTAGGCATAATTTTGAAGCATTTGTGATGAAATTAAATCAAAGTCGTGTTGGTTAATTTCAAAGAAACCAAATCGAAATGGATAACCCCAACTTTTTTTGTTTTGAATGAAATCTAAATCGTTAATTAAAGGAAGAATAGAAGTGTCATTACATTGCTCGAATGCAATGTTGCGTCTTGAAGGGCAAAAATCCTCCGAAACTTGAAACTGGTATATTTCATCATCTATCACTTTTCCTAATGCTGTAAACTCTTGGCATTTGTCTGGTTTGCCCATGGTTTGCTTTCCTGAATAATAAATTACAAAGTCTCCCTTTTTCATTCTCTTTAATGGTGAAGATTTTCCGTGGCAGGCTTGAGCAATTCCTTCTGCAATTCCCGTTTTTACGTGGTCTTTTGATGCCACAGCTATCCAATATTTTGTATCTCCATTAATCATTTTCAGTAGTTTTAAATTGTTTCTAAAAATGTAATAATGTAACCATCTGGGTCTTTTGCCATCAACGTTTTACCAAAAGGGGTGTTGTTGATTGCTCCTATAAGCGTTACTCCTTTTCCAGTAAGTTGGTTTTGTAGTTCTTCAATTTTTTCATCAATAGCGAACCAAAGTGAGGCACCTACACCAAGTTCTTTGCCGTCTATGTTCCCAATGGGTGTTCTTATAGCAAAACTTGCTTCGCCTTTGTTGAACTTAAAAACATAGGCATATGGATTGCTCATTTCGGATAATTCAAATCCTAATTTGTTTGTGTAGAAGGCTTTTGATACTTCCAAATCTCTTACCTGAAGAGACGCAAAATCTAATTTTCTCATTTTATTTATTTTTAATGTTGTCGCAAATATAGTATATATGATAACAATAATTTTAAAATTTTAAAATTTTCTTTACTTAGGTCAAAATGAGGATGTGTTTTATGCAACTAAAAAAAGTATATAAACAAATCTAAAGACTCCCCAAAGTCTTCTCGAAAACGAAATAGTATTAGTGGTGTAGCCATTTTGCAAACGCTACGATAGTGCTCTAAATTAAAATTGGTACTTGTTGCAAACGAGCATCAGTAGAATTCGTGCAGAAATCCCGATTCTATTTTGCTAATATGACTTATTTATAATTTGCAGTGCTGGGTTAGTTATTAGCAAATAATTTCTTTGATTCTTTCCAACTCATAAAATCCTCATTTTGTATTCGACGGGATTGAATTTTAGACGAAAATTTTCCGGATTGTTTCATCGCTTCTAAATGGGTGCCATTGCGATAAAAAGTGTTAATTTCATTCTCATTTTCCCATAGAGTCATGGTGTACCAAACTTTCAAATTCCAACTACCGATTACTTTGTATTTTTTGCAATTGGATTGTTTCAACTGTTCAATAATTTGCCCATTGAACTTAAAAAAAGCAATCATTTTTAGATACGAATTTAATTCGATTTTAGTGATGGATACTATCATTCGCTTTTATTTGTGTTTCCTACAATGCTCACGAAGATTACTGTTTTTCTGTTTATAAATGCAAAATAGCTACAAAAAATATTTTCTGTAGCTTTTCTGACTTGTTTTACCTGCTCTCGTTTGTGGGCACAGAATTCAATTCTGCGCTAACGATTGTGTATACCAGAGCTATCAGGTTAAATAGCTGTTGTTATTTTTTGACAAGAATTTTAGAATAATTAATTGATAATTAATTTGGTGCTTACTTTATTGCCGTTCGAAAGGAAGGTCTTTAACAAATAGATGCCTTTAGGTATTGAAATTGTATCAAATTTAATTTCTTTTGATGGGATTTCATTTAGTTGACTGTGAATTTTTTTCCCCGTAATATCAAATAATTCAAAACTCATAATTTGAGAATCAGTAAGCGATTTGATGGTTACCGAATTACTCATGGGGTTGTGATAAACAATTATAGACCTACTACTATTTTCATTTGAATTAGAATTATCAGTAATATTTAATGTTGAAAAATTAGGAGTTGTTATATATAATTCTGCTCCGCTATTCTTAGTACGAGCACTAAAGTATAAATTAGAGTCAGTTGTTCCCAGTTTTTCAATAGCATCATATCCTTCTAAATTTTGACCGTTTAAAACATTTATATCCAATTGCAATGGCGTGGCAAGGGTATTATTCGTTATCCATATTTTATGAGGAAAAAATTCTGCTAAATATAGTAAGTTACTGTTAAAACACGTCAGGTCCCTTATGTTTAAAAAATCTGCTGTATCTGGGCCAGCTATTTTTTCTGTTGTAAGTCCGTTGGTCCTCCATAACTCTTTGTCAATACCATCGTAAGTCTGTACTAGGAAATATACGTAGTCTCCACATGTTGTAATGGTATCTATATCAAGGTTAGATATTGTTGGGTGTGATGCTCCATCAAATAACAATTTGGTACCTCCAATAGTGCCATCTGATTTGTATACTGATTTAAAGTAACTATCGGGGCTTACTACCACAAAATATAATTCATTGTTAAGACTAGTAGTAAGTTGGATATCACTATCGATATTATCTCCAAAAGTTTTCAAGTGAACTGTGCCAGAGGCTGTGCCGTCTGAAGTCCATAAATCATGTGGCCCATATGTAGTTCCGGATGTTTCAGCAATTATGAATAATTTATTTTTGACTGCTTTTAAAACTCGCATATCATTAAGATCAATTATTTTTATAGTACCCGCTTCTGTGCCATTAGTTTTCCACAATGAGGAGCCTGTAGTACTGTTTGCAATAAAATAAATTGTACCATTAAGCAAAACAAATTCTCTAGGATAACTACTATAATTTGAGCCACCGTTTATGTCTTTTATCATATAAGTTCCCGTTTCTGAGCCATCACTTCTCCACAATTCAAAACCATGTACACCATCATTAGCATAAAAATAAAGAATATTGTTTATCACAGTGAATTGTTGTTTATCATTATAATTTTGCATGCTGCTACTGTTACCGGGATTTATATCTTTAACAAGGACAGTACCGTTTTCTGAACCGTCACTTTTCCAAAGTTCATACCCGTGAGTACCATCGATTGCACTAAAGAATAAAACGCCATTTATACTTTTCATTTCTGAAAGGTCATCTATACAATTATTACCGTTATTAATATCTTTAATTAATTTACTTCCAACTGCAGTTCCATTGCTTTTAAACAATTGATTACCATATTTTTTTTCATTTGCTCTAAAAAATAAAGTATTATTTACATTAGTGAATTTCGATGGATTTCCATTATTTGAATAGTTTAAATCTGCAAAAAATCTTGTTCCAGTGATAGTTCCGTCAGTAATCCATAATTCATTTCCATGGATTTCATCTTCAGCTGTGATTATCGTCGCATTGTTGGTAGTGACAAAATTCTGTTGTAATCCAGAAATGTCATTATCCTTAATTTTTGATAATTCAAAAGTACCTATTGATGTTCCGTCACTAGCCCATAATGTTCTGTCAGTTGAGTTTGCAGTTGTTGTGAAAAATAAAAGTTTGTTGTTAACTTCATCAACATGTAATTTTTCTAACCATGAAGAGGCACTTCCATTATTAATGTCTTTTACTAATGTGGTTCCATCAGATGTTCCATCCGTTTTCCATATTTCATTTCCGTGAGTGCCATCATCCGCTAAAAAATAAACCGCATTATTTAATTTTACATAATTAGGGTTATTATAAATACTGCCAACACTCGTTTTGTTTATATCTTTTATCATTATTGTTCCAGCCTCAGTCCCATCACTTTTCCAGATTTCAATGCCATTATTTCCATCATTGGCTTCAAAAATTATTAAATTAGCAAGCTGACTTCCTTTTAAAACAGAAGAACTTGAATTATTTCCAGTTCTCATATCCTTCACGATAACTGTCCCGGATTCGGTTCCATCACTTTTCCATAACTCAGCTCCATTTGTTCCATTATTAGCAAAAAAATAAACGTAATTATTAACTACTAAAAACTGATTTCCATTATTTAGCCCTGAAGAGTAGGGATTAATATTTTTAAACATTTTTGTCCCGGATTCCGTTCCGTCACTTTTCCATAATTCCGTCCCATTTATTCCATCATCAGCTATAAAATAGAGCGCATTATTAAAAACGAAAAAATCATTCAAATCACTGCCTCTGCCAACAATTGGATTTATATTTTTGATCATAAAAGTTCCTGCTTCTGTACCGTCACTTGTCCATAATTCATATCCGTCGATATTATTGGTAGCAGCAAAATATAATTTCCCATTGTAACTTGTTAATTTTCTAGGTTCATCATATTCACTGTTATTATTTGGTCTGATGTCTTTAACCATTTTTGTCCCAGATTCAGTTCCATCACTTTTCCATAATTCAACCCCGTGAATACCATCATTGGCGGTAAAGAATAATGTTTCATTTATAAGTGTTAATGAGCTTGGATTTGAAGAATTCAGGCCTGCTCTAATGTCTTTAACCATTACGTTTCCTTCCGGTGTCCCGTTTGAATGCCATAATTCTCTCCCAAAAGTATTATAATATCCATCAGTCGCTGTAAAATAAAATCCAGACTGAAATGAGGTGAAATTTTGAGGGTCGCTGTCCTCATGAAAATTTAATTCTGCTAAAGTTGCGTCTAGAGTTTGAGCATTAGTAAATTGGGACAGTAAAAAGATAAATAAAAATAGTAGAGTGTGTTTCATAAGATTATTTAATATCAATGAATTTTTATACTTGTATAGCCGTATTAAAAACTCTTGTGTATAACTAAATTTGAACAAATTGTCGCTACTTAATTGAGGTTTTAATTTCTCAAAAATATAAATTAATACCGAAAATACTGATTAAATAAATTTGGTTTTTTATATCATTTTCCAAAACTAACTCCTTTTTATTCAGGTATTTTACGGAAAACCGTAAACGCTGTTTATTTAACACAAACGCCTTAACTCTGATAGCAGCGGCATCCTTTTTCTGGCTTTTTTTGCCAGAAAAAGATATAGCGAATAGCAGGGACTTCGTACACATTGCTATATGCTGTTTCTTGCTTTAGCAAACTTTATTTTCTGTGTTTTTAGATCATTGGAATGGCTACGAAGTCTGGAGACTTCGCAGAGCCATCACGATTATATTTTGCCATTACAATTTATTCATACTTTGCAGAGCGAGGCTTTTTGCCAGAAAAAGATACAACGAATAGCAGGAAATAGCTCCTGATTGCCACACAATTCGTTCCTAATTGTTCGCAATGACAATCTCAATTAGGAACCTTGCAAACTGAATACTTTTTTCGTATTTTTGCACTCCAAATAAAGGACTAAGAAAATGTTAGATAGACTTCAAATAGTAAAACAACGTTTCGATGAGATATCGGATTTAATCATTCAGCCGGATGTTATCTCTGATCAGAAGCGTTATGTGCAATTGAATCAAGAGTACAAAAGTTTAAAAGCTTTGGCTGAAAAGCGCGATGAATATGTGATTATCATGGCGAATATTGAAGAAGCAAACGAAATTATAGCGGATAACAGTGATGCAGATATGACCGAAATGGCCAAAATGCAACTGGAAGAAGCAAAGGAAAGATTACCGGAACTGGAGGATGAAATCAAATTTATGTTGATTCCTAAAGATCCCGAAGATGCCAAAAATGTCATGGTGGAGATTCGTGCCGGAACGGGTGGGGATGAAGCGAGTATTTTTGCAGGGGATTTATTCCGTATGTACACGAAATATTGTGAGAACAGGGGTTGGAGAACATCTGTTGTGGATATGAATGAAGGAACTTCGGGTGGTTTCAAAGAGGTGATTTTTGAAGTTACCGGTGAGGATGTTTACGGAACCTTGAAGTTTGAAGCGGGTGTTCACCGTGTGCAACGTGTACCGCAAACGGAAACGCAAGGACGTGTGCACACCTCGGCAGCGACTGTTATGGTATTGCCGGAAGCAGAGGAATTTGATGTGCAAATTGATATGAATGATGTGCGTGTGGATTTCTTCTGTTCGTCAGGACCTGGTGGACAATCAGTAAATACAACCAAATCAGCAGTTCGTTTAACGCACATTCCAACAGGATTAGTGGCGCAATGTCAGGATCAAAAATCACAACATAAAAATAAAGACAAGGCTTTTGGTGTTTTGCGTTCCCGTTTATACGAACAGGAATTAGCCAAAAAACAAGCCGAGGATGCTACCAAACGTACGTCTCAAGTAAGTTCTGGTGACCGTTCAGCTAAAATTCGTACTTACAATTATGCACAAGGTCGTGTAACGGATCACCGTGTAGGTTTGACTTTGTACGATTTAGGAAATATCATGAATGGTGACATTCAGAAAATTGTTGATGAACTAGCGTTAGTCAACAACATGGAAAAATTGAAAGAAGCAAGCGAAGTTTTTTAAAGAAAATAGATGCAAGAATAAAGAGAGAAAATACCATACTAAATTATTTAGCATGGTATTTTTTTTAACAGTTTTTTACTGTTTTCGACTTTGTGAAAAATAATAAACAGATTAAATCTTTGTGAATTTTGCGAATTCCGACGCTTCGGGATTGCGAACTTTGCGGTAAAACACACAACAATGACTACACAACAACTTATTGACCAAATTAGAATCAAGAAATCATTCCTAGCAGTAGGACTCGATGTTGATTTGAATAAAATTCCACAACATTTATTAGAACAGGAAGATCCTATTTTCGAATTCAATAAAGCGATAATCGATGCGACCCATGATTTAGCAGTGGCCTACAAGCCTAATACTGCTTTTTATGAAGCATACGGAATAAAAGGTTGGATGTCGTTGCAAAAAACAATTAATTACATCAACTCAACTTATCCTGATATCTTCACGATTGCGGATGCTAAACGTGGTGATATTGGAAATACGTCTTCGATGTATGCCAAGGCTTTTTTTGAAGATTTGAACTTTGACAGCGTTACTGTTGCTCCTTATATGGGGAAAGATTCGGTGGAGCCGTTTTTGGCTTTCGAAAATAAACATACCATTATGTTGGCTTTGACTTCTAATGAAGGTGCGTTTGATTTCCAGACTTTGAACGTGGACGGAAAAGAATTGTACAAACAGGTGTTAGAAACGTCTAAAACGTGGAAAAATAGCGAAAACCTAATGTATGTTGTCGGTGCTACCAAAGCCGAATATTTTACTGAAATTCGTAAAATTGTCCCTGATAGTTTCTTGCTTGTTCCAGGTGTTGGCGCGCAAGGCGGAAGTTTATCTGAAGTTTGTAAATACGGAATGAATGCGAACGTAGGATTGTTGATTAATTCTTCCAGAGCCATTATTTATGCTTCAAACGGAACTGATTTTGTTGAAAAAGCAAGAGCCGAAGCGTTGAATATGCAACAAGAAATGGCAGCGATATTAGGTTAATGATTGTTTAAAGTCTAACGTTTAAAGTTGCTCCACTTTGAACGTTTAACCTTTTAACCTTTAAGCAAAAAACATGAAAACTCTAACTGACCAACTCGGAACTTCCCATTCTTTTGAAACTTCCCCAAAACGAATCATTTCACTGGTTCCTTCACAAACGGAATTACTGTATGACTTAGGTTTGGAAGATAGAATCATCGGGATTACCAAATTCTGTGTGCATCCGTATCATTTTAAGTTAACGAAGAAAATTGTTGGCGGAACCAAAAAAGTGCATTTTGAGAAAATCAGATTGTTGCAGCCGGATATCATTATTTGTAATAAAGAGGAAAATACACAAGAAATTGTAGCGGAGTTGCGTAAAATTTGTCCGGTTTGGGTGACGGATATTATTACTATTGAAGACAATTTTCAAATGATAACCGATTTTGGCCAGCTTTTCAATTGCAGAACTGAAGCCCAGAAATGGAACGACAAATTGGCTTTTGCCTTGAGTGATTTTAAAAACTTCGTTAAGGATATACCCGTTAAAAAAGCGGCATATTTCATTTGGAAAAACCCTTTTATGGTCGCTGGTTCGGATAATTTTATCAATGAATTACTGAAACTGAATCATTTTGAAAATATCTATCAGGACAAAGGGCGTTACCCGGAAATCGAACTCAAAAAAATGCGATTGGAAGGTGATCCGGATTTGGTTTTTCTATCCTCAGAACCTTTTCCTTTTAAGGAAGAAGATGCTTTTGAAATAGGCCGTTTCACGCATCATGCAAAAACGGTATTTGTAGATGGTGAAATGTTTTCTTGGTATGGAAGTCGCTTGCTAAAAGCGTTTGACTATTTTAAAAAAATACATCAAAAATTATAGTTCACATTCTTCCAGAACTAATTCTTCCTTAGCAATGGCAGGTTGTGAAGTGTTATTTTCTGTTTCGAAATTTTGTTCAGCAAGTATTTGATATTCTCTTTTAAGCTTTTCTATTTCACTTTTCTCTTTCAATAATCCAATCATCGGTGTAATTTTTTGGCAAATTTACGTTTTACAATTGTTAAATTAGCATTAATATATGTTAAGATTGAGATTTAAAATTAAAATCCTATTTTTACAAAAAATAAGAACGTGATTAATTATACCATTTACGAAAATAAAAACACCGATCAGTGGGTAACTTTTGTGCATGGTGCGGGCGGAAGTTCTTCTATTTGGTTCAAACAAATACGCGATTTCAAAAAACAATATAATGTGTTGTTATTGGATTTGCGTGGTCACGGGGAATCAAAACCGACCTTAAAAACGGCTTTCAAACAGAAATATACTTTTTCGGCTTTGGCCAATGATATTCTGGAAGTTCTAGACTTTCTTAAAATAAAAAAATCACATTTTGTAGGCATTTCATTAGGTACAATTCTGATCAGACAATTGGCAGAAATGTATCCGGAACGGGTTCAAAGTATGATTCTTGGCGGCGCCATCCTGAAAATGAATTTCCGTTCTCAAGTATTGATGCGATTGGGGAATATGTTTAAGTATGTATTGCCTTATTTGGTTTTATATAAGTTCTTTGCCTTTGTTATCATGCCTAAAAAAAGTCACAAGCAATCTCGTGTTCTTTTTATAAATGAGGCCAAAAAATTATACCAAAAAGAATTTATTAAATGGTTTAAACTCACTGCCGAAATAAATCCGGTTCTCAAATGGTTCCGCCAGGTCGAATTGAATATTCCTACGCTTTATGTGATGGGTGAAGAGGATTATATGTTCTTGCCGTCTGTTCGGAAAGTGGTGGAGAATCATTATAAATCTTCAAAACTCTTTGTGATAGAAAAATGTGGACATGTGGTAAATGTGGAGCAACCTAATGTATTCAACGATGCCGTCCTTTCTTTTATAAATACAGCTCAATAAAAAAAAATGCCTGCATTATAAATGCAGGCAATTCTTTAACTAACCAAAACCAAAATAATAAATAACCAGTTTATTACCCTGCAAAGATCACACATATGCGAGCGTTTTGCTGTTAAGATTTTGTTATTACTTTGTTGTATATAAGTTAAGTTTTTTAACTTTATTGTGTTATTCCCGGTTAGCGGTTCTGTTCCGGAATCAACTTTAAAATTACCCCATTTTTACTTATTCAAATTTAATTCTCTTTTGTTGAAAAAACGCAGACCGTTTTTTTGATATTGTTTTATAGGCGCTATCATTTTTGTTTGTGTTTTTAAGTTTTGCTATTGCTTGATGAAAACTATTAAATCGTATTAATATGAAATCACATGAAAAACTTACAACAGCATCCGGAAGACCTTATGTAGAAAATGAAAATTCTCAATCGGTAGGTTCACGAGGACCTTTACTATTACAGGATTATATTCTTCACGAAAAAATGGCTCATTTTAACAGAGAGCGTATTCCGGAACGGGTCGTGCATGCAAAAGGTTCGGGAGCATTTGGGACATTTACCGTAACACATGATATTACTAAATATACAAAAGCAAAAATCTTTTCTGAAATTGGAAAAGAAACTAAATTAGTGCTTCGATTTTCTACGGTGGGAGGTGAAAGAGGGTCGGCTGATACGGAAAGAGATCCACGAGGTTTTGCCATGAAATTTTACACCGAAGACGGCAATTGGGATTTAGTTGGCAATAATACGCCTGTTTTCTTTGTTAAAGACCCCAAAAAATTCGGAGATTTTATACACACCCAAAAACGAGATCCATATACCAATATGAAATCGCCTACGATGATGTGGGATTACTGGTCGCTGAATCCGGAAAGTTTACATCAGGTATTGATACTCATGTCAGATCGAGGAACTCCTTTTGGGTATCGTCATATGAATGGGTATGGCAGTCATACGTATTCGATGATTAATGGGGCTAACGAAAGAGTGTATGTAAAATTCCACTTCAAAACTGCACAAGGGATTAAAAATTTCACCAATGAGGAAGCGGCAGAAATGAAATCTCGTGATATGGATTTTGCACAGCGTGATTTGTTTGTGAATATTGATGAAGGAAATTTTCCACAATGGAATTTACAAATTCAAGTCATGACCGAAGAGCAGGCCAATTCTCAAGACTATTATTTGAATCCATTTGATTTAACCAAAGTTTGGCCTCATGGTGATTTTCCGTTGATTGATGTTGGCGTTTTAGAATTAAATCAAAATCCACATAATTACTTTCAGGATATTGAGCAAGTAGCATTTGCACCGGCACATATTGTGGACGGAATTGGGTATTCACCTGATAAAATGTTACAAGGGCGCTTGTTGTCGTATCCAGATGCGCAACGGTATCGCTTGGGAACAAATTATGAGCAAATCCCTGTAAACCGTTGCCCTTTTGCAACCAATAATTACCAACGGGATGGACAAATGCGAGTAGATGGCAATGGAGGAAGTTATCCGAATTATTTCCCTAACAGTTTTGATGAAATGGAAATAGATCAAGCGTATAAAGAACCTCCATTGGAAATTTTTAGTGATTTTTCGGACTGGTATGATAGAAATTGCGAAGGTGAAAATGACCATTATACACAACCGGGCAATTTATTTAAAATCATGACTCCGGAGCAACAGCAAAATACGATTAACAATATTATTACTCACATGTCTGGTATTGAAGGGCCTATGAAAGAGGAAATTGTAAACCGTCAATTGAGTCATTGGTATAGAACCGATGGTCGTATAGGAGCGGGAGTAGCTGCAGGATTAGGAGTTGACGTTGATTTGCTGGAAAGATAATTAGTTTCAATTTAAACAAGATGAATATTCTCGAACTTGAATTGTTAACAGATACTCTCGATGAAACAGAGTTGTTTTATAACAACGTCATCGGGTTGAAAACAATTTCGAAAAACAATTCGAGTATTTCATTTGAAGCGGGTTCCACAAAACTAACTTTTAAGCTTTCTGAAAATTTAAAGCCAGTATATCATTTTGCCTTCGATATACCCAATAATAAGTTACAGGAAGCCTTTGCTTGGATAGAAAAGAAAACAGGAATTCTAGATGTAGTTCCACCAGAAAAAATCGCCGATTTTTATAACTGGAACGCCAAGTCTTTTTATTTCTATGATAATAATGGCAATATTTTAGAATTTATTGCCCGTTTCAGTTTGGATAATGCTTCAGAGAAACCATTTGATGGATCGTCAATTGTATCGGTTAGCGAAATAGGTTTTGTTGCCAAAAATGTTTCACAACTCAGTGATGAAATTTGTAAAAAGTATGATCTTTCGGTGTTTCCAAAGCAACCTAAATTGAATAAATTCATTGTTTTGGGAACAGATACAGGACTTTTTATTCTAGTCGAAGAAAACCGGGATTGGTATCCAACACATAAAAAAGCAAAATCGTTTTGGACTAAAGTAGTATTTGACAATAATGGGAAAACGAGGAAAATTGAAGTTTCAGACTAATGAAATAATACAAATGCTCACTTTGGTGCTATCATCAGGATACATCTGAAAATAGAACACAGATAACACGAATTGAACAGATTAACACAGATTTAAATAAGTGTCATAATCAAGTTCGCCTTTTGATATTATAATCAAAAAAATCTGTGACAATCCGTCTAATCTGTAAAATCTGTGTTCTATACTAATGTATAAAAATTTATACTCACACCGCATCACTTTGGAGAACATTTTATTATTACAGACAAGATTCTTTAATTCTATGGGGTTTAGGCTCCCTCTCCTTTGGAGAGGGTTGGAGTGAGAATTTAAGAAAACACCACCGTTTTGTTATTGTAAACCATCGTTTTTCGTTCGGCATGTAATTTTATGGCTCTTGCCAAAACCATACGTTCCAAATCACGTCCTTTCATAATAAAATCTTCTATGGAATGGCTGTGTGAAACTCGGGCAATATCTTGCTCGATAATCGGGCCTTCATCTAATTCTTCGGTCACATAATGACTGGTGGCGCCAATAATTTTCACACCGCGTTTAAAAGCGGAATGATAAGGCTTCGCTCCAGGAAATGCCGGAAGAAACGAGTGATGAATATTGATAATCAGGTTTTTGTATTGCGCAATCAAATTAGGTGTAATAATTTGCATGTAGCGCGCTAAAACAATAAAGTCAATATTGTATTGCTTCAGTAAATCAATTTGCTTTTGTTCGCCTTCGTCTTTAATGTCTTTCGTGAAAGGAACATAATGAAACGGAATAGAAAAACGTTCCGCCACTGATTTCAAATCCTCGTGGTTGCTTATAATCAAAGGAATTTCAAGAGGCAATTCACCAGCGCTGTATCTTCCTAAAATATCATACAAACAATGGTCGTATTTAGAAACAAACAAAGCCATTTTGGGCTTTTCGTCTTGGGTGTACATTTCCCAAGACATATTAAATGGAGTTGCCAAATTAGCCTGAAAATGAATTTTAATCGCTTCAATATCCCAATTTTTAGCACTGAACTCACATTCCAAACGCATGAAAAATACATTTTCATCGGCATCTACGTGTTGGTCCAGATAGATAATGTTACCATCAATTGAGGCAATATAATTGGTGACAGAAGCAATAATTGCTTTTTGGTCTTCGCAATGTATAAGGATTGTAATTTTTTGCATTTTATGTATCTCTTTCGACTTTAGTCTGTATAGTAAAGTTTAGTTTTTTTTCAAAACTAAACTTATTTATTTTTATAAAAAAGTTTGATTTAGCGGTTTTATGTTTTAAAAATAGCTGGGAATCAAATTAAATCTTGTCCTGCATTGCAAAAACCTTTTGCAATAAAACGGAAGTTCTGGAACTTAAATTTGTTCTGATGTTTTTTTCTTCAACGGCAACCATCTTGAAAACTCCATTCATTGCTTGATTGGTAACATAATCAGTCAAGTCAGGATTCACTTTGTTTACTAATGGAATGCTGTTGTATTTTGTGATTATGTTAGACCAAACTTTATCGGCACCCACTTTAGTGAATGAATTTTTTATCACAGGATTAAATTTTCCGTACAAAGCTGTTGAGGTACTATTTTGTAAATAAGTAGTTGCTGAACTTTGATTCCCCATCAAAATAGATTTGGCATCCATAAAAGTCATGTTTCTTACCGCATCAACAAATATTGGAGTCGCTTCCTTAACCGCGTCTTCGGCAGCACGATTCAATACTTTCAACCCTTCATCAGCCAATGAACTTAAACCAATTCTTCTTAAACCAGAATCCACTTTTCTTAATTCTTCCGGAAGTAAAATTTTTACGGCTTCATTTCTGTAAAAACCATCTGTCGCGGTCAATTTAGTTACTTGTTTTGAAATTCCGTTATTGAGTGCTTCCTTCAATCCTCCTGCAATATCAAGGCCACCAATTCCTTGCGTTTGCGGTAATTGATTCAGAACCTGTTGCATTTCGGCACAACTGGAAAG
Source organism: Flavobacterium cryoconiti (assembly GCF_048158645.1). Lineage (NCBI taxonomy): Bacteria > Pseudomonadati > Bacteroidota > Flavobacteriia > Flavobacteriales > Flavobacteriaceae > Flavobacterium > Flavobacterium cryoconiti. The sequence continues at coordinate 29,935 of NZ_JBLNKW010000015.1, forward strand.
TGATACCGCCACCACTAAAATTAAAATTTTTTTCATCTTAAATTGTTTTTATAAATTTACTTTATCAATCCGGCTTATGACTTGTGTCAAAAGTACTACTTATTCAAAAATAAAGCCACGATTTTATTTAGGAGCACAAACTTTAGGATTTATTAAGGAACAGTTGTCCCGCTGTCCGCTGTATCCTCGCTGAAAAAGCGAGGGATGCCGCTTCCATCGGGGCTAAATAACAAAATCCTTGCTTATTTATCAACAACTATGACTGAGATTAAATAATTTTTAAAATAAAATCGTAAATTGCACTCTTAAATTATCATATTCATAAAATGGAGCAAGTAAAACCTTATATCCCTGTTAATAAAGTAAGAATTGTAACTGCAGCAGCCCTTTTTGATGGCCATGATGCGGCAATCAACATCATGCGTAGAATTATTCAATCTACCGGTGTTGAGGTAATTCATTTAGGTCACGACAGAAGTGTGGAAGAAGTGGTCAATACAGCGATTCAAGAAGATGCTAATGCTATTGCCATAACATCGTATCAAGGTGGTCACAACGAATATTTCAAATATATGTACGACTTGCTTCAGGAAAAAGGAGCCGGACAAATTAAAATATTTGGAGGTGGAGGCGGAGTGATTCTGCCTACAGAAATTGCCGAATTACAAGCCTACGGAATCACCAGAATTTATTCTCCTGATGACGGACGCGCTATGGGCTTGCAAGGAATGATAAATGATTTAGTACAAAGGGCTGATTATCCTATTGGAGACAAACTGACTGATGAGATCAATCATTTGGAAGAAAAAAATCCAAAAGCCATTGCCCGTATTATTTCATCAGCAGAGAATTTTCCTGAAGTTGCCAGAGAAACATTGGAAGCAATCCATAAAAAAAATGAAAATTCTACTATTCCGGTTCTTGGAATTACGGGAACGGGTGGAGCAGGAAAATCATCATTAGTGGATGAATTAGTACGTCGTTTTTTAATCGATTTTCCGGAAAAAACAATTGGATTAATCTCTGTCGATCCATCCAAAAGAAAAACGGGTGGAGCATTGCTTGGAGATAGAATCCGAATGAATGCCATCAATAGTCCTAGAGTTTATATGCGTTCATTGGCCACACGTCAATCGAATTTGGCTTTATCAAAATATGTTGCCGATGCGATTCAAGTAATTAAAGCAGCCAAATATGATATTATAATTTTGGAGACTTCCGGAATCGGGCAATCCGATACGGAGATTATGGATCATTCTGATGTTTCCTTATATGTAATGACACCAGAATTTGGTGCTGCGACTCAATTGGAAAAAATCGACATGCTTGATTTTGCTGATTTGGTAGCAATAAATAAATTCGACAAACGCGGTTCTCTTGATGCGTTACGAGACGTGAAAAAACAATACCAACGCAACAACAATCTTTGGGATGTCAATCTAGATACACTTCCTGTTTTTGGGACAATTGCTTCGCAGTTTAATGACCCTGGAATGAATACGCTTTACAAAGCGATTATGGATAAAATCCATGAAAAAACCAATTCTGATTTGAAATCAACGTTCCAAATCACACGTGAAATGAGCGAGAAGATTTTCGTTATTCCACCACACAGAACGCGTTATTTATCTGAAATTGCCGAAAGTAATCGGAAATATGATGTTACTGCGGTAAGTCAAGAACAAGTAGCACAGAAATTATACGGAATTTTTAAAACGATTGAATCAGTTGCCAAGAAAATCCCTGAATTGAATAAGACAGGAATTAATGATGATTCTGTTTTACCAAGTGCTTTGGAATCTGAAAAACCGGGAGTAGCTGAGGATAGAATCTTTTTGAATCTTTTACTGAATCAATTTGATAAAGTAAAAATGGATTTAGATCCCTACAATTGGGAAATCATTTTGACTTGGAATGAAAAAGTAAACAAATACAAAAATCCAGTTTATACGTTTAAAGTTCGGGATAGAGAAATAAAAATGGCTACACATACAGAGTCACTTTCGCATTCTCAAATCCCGAAAATAGCTTTACCAAAGTATCAGGCTTGGGGAGATATTTTACGTTGGTGTTTGCAGGAAAATGTTCCTGGAGAATTTCCTTTCACGGCAGGTTTGTATCCGTTTAAACGTGAAGGAGAAGATCCTTCTCGAATGTTTGCAGGGGAAGGCGGACCGGAACGAACCAACAAACGTTTTCATTATGTAAGCGCTGGATTGCCTGCAAAACGATTGTCAACAGCTTTTGACAGTGTGACTTTATATGGGAATGACCCACATGTACGTCCAGATATTTATGGAAAAATAGGTAATGCCGGAGTTTCTATTTGTTGTTTGGACGATGCTAAAAAATTGTATTCTGGTTTCGATTTGGTTCATGCGATGACTTCGGTAAGTATGACAATCAATGGGCCAGCCCCAATGTTGTTAGGATTTTTTATGAATGCAGCGATAGATCAACAATGTGAATTTTACATTAAAGCAAATAATCTTGAAATTGAAGCTGCCGAAAAAATCAAACAAATCTACACCAAAAAAGGAGTTGAAAGACCACATTATCAAGGCGATTTACCGGAAGGAAACAACGGTTTAGGGTTGATGCTTTTGGGCGTAACCGGAGATCAGGTTTTACCTGCGGATGTTTATAACGAAATCAAAGCAAGAACTTTATCTCAAGTTCGTGGAACAGTTCAAGCTGATATTCTTAAAGAAGATCAAGCACAAAATACCTGTATTTTCTCTACTGAATTTGCATTGCGATTGATGGGTGACGTGCAGGAATATTTCATTACCAAGAATGTAAGAAACTTTTATTCGGTTTCTATTTCAGGATATCACATTGCAGAAGCGGGTGCGAATCCTATCACGCAATTGGCTTTTACGCTTTCTAATGGGTTCACGTATGTGGAATATTATTTGAGTCGTGGTATGAATATTAACGATTTTGGACCAAACCTATCCTTCTTCTTTTCGAATGGAGTCGATCCGGAATATGCCGTTATTGGTCGTGTGGCACGTAAAATTTGGGCGAAAGCCATGAAAAATAAATACGGTGCTAACGAACGTGCTCAAATGTTGAAATACCACATTCAAACGTCCGGACGTTCGCTTCACGCACAGGAAATTGATTTCAATGATATTCGTACGACTTTGCAAGCATTGTATGCCATTTATGATAACTGTAATTCCTTGCACACCAATGCGTATGATGAAGCAATCACAACACCTACGGAAGAATCAGTACGTCGTGCAATGGCGATTCAGTTGATTATTAATAAAGAATTAGGTCTGGCCAAAAATGAAAACCCAATTCAAGGAGCTTTCATCATCGAAGAATTGACAGATTTAGTCGAAGCTGCGGTTTTAGAAGAATTCGACAGAATTACCGAGCGTGGCGGTGTTCTTGGTGCTATGGAAACGATGTACCAACGCAGTAAAATTCAGGAAGAAAGTTTGTATTATGAAACGTTGAAACATACGGGTGAATTTCCAATTATTGGTGTGAATACGTTCTTAAGTTCCAAAGGTTCTCCAACGGTGATTCCAGCCGAGGTAATTCGTGCTACCGAAGAAGAAAAACAATATCAAATTGATATGTTGCACCATTTGCACCAGTCCAATCAGGATTTAGTAAAGGAACACTTGAATACACTTCAAGAAGCTGCTATTAAAAATGAAAATTTATTCGAACACTTAATGGAAGCGACCAAGGTTTGTTCTTTGGGACAAATTACTTCGGCTTTATTTGAAGTTGGGGGGCAATATAGAAGGAATATGTAAGCAGAGAACCACTTTTTGCGTAGCAAAAAGGGTGTGAATCACTTATCCTGCTTTTGAGCAGGATCTCAGACACTCGCTTTCGCTTTTTAGTTAAAGGTAGTGGTCGCTTTTCTTGCTTTTTGGGGAATCTTTTTTAATATTTAATAAAGACCTTTCAGTGATGAGGTCCTTTTTTAATTTCTTATAAATTGCATTTGATGCAATAATTTAATCACAAAAAAGAGGCTGTTCTTATAAAGATATAGCCTCTTAAAAATAATATACGGGTATTCTTTTCAGTAACAAACTAATCATCATTTGCTACATTTTTATTTTTCAATGCCGGTTTGTAAACTTCCGAGATTGCTTTTGTTGTTAAAATTGACTTTTCTTCAGAAATAATAATTTCATGTCTTACTTTTTTTAGATTGTTTTCCACAACCAAATAGTAAGTTCCAACAGGAAATGCATCTAAATTATACCTTCTTGCGATTCCTTTCTCACCTGTTGCATTTTCGGTGTAGATTAAGTTATTCTCATCGTCATAGATAGATACATTAACTTTTTTGATTTCATTTAGAGAAAAGCTAATTTCATTTCCTTTACCTTTTTTTACATTTAGTAAAAAATCACCATCGATTGCATACGAACTCATGCTAGTCATTGCCACTACCAACAATACACTTAATTTTAAAATCTTTTTCATAACACTAATTTTTAAATTAATAATTAAAATTTATAAGTCTAAATTACTTCAATGAGACGTGCTGGAACACAGCTGTTTTTTCTGATTTAGGTACTATTTTATCTTTTACGAAAACGATTTATGTTGAAAACGCTAGTGTTTTATGTATTTGTTTATTAGTGACTTATGAATAAAAAAAAGATTAAATAAGAATTTCAATGATTATATTGTCCTAAAAAAATGGACTAATCTATATCCAATATTTATATTATAATTAAAGCCATATCAATGCTATTGAGATGGCTTTTTTTCTGGTTGAATTCTTTTTGAGGATATTTGATTGGTGTTGTCTAAATAAAAAGACTTTTCTGTAATGAAGATTTTTTTATAGCCATTTTCAGTTCATTCCAACATTTTTGATAAATGAAAATTAATACTTTAAAATCCTCGTGATGTTTCCTAAATCTTAAAAACAAAGCAACCGATTCTACTATTTTAAGATTATCAATAATTGCCCAAATTTTTCTTCAAAAAATCAATAGAATTGCAATAAAGTGATTAAATCACAAGGATGATTTATAGGTTTTAACATTGTTTTTTAATTAACAAAATTTATGTAATAAAACTATTAATTAATTGATAATCAAGTGGTTAACGAGTAGTTTAGTATTAATATTTTATTGTCGTAAAGCTTTTCTTAGTGAAGTGTGTTCTTTGTCGGGAATAATAGAATGTTGTCTTGTTTAGGTCTGTTTTTTTTCCTTTTTTTGGTGCAATACCTAACTTTGGTTTAACAAAAATTTATTTGATTTAGGTTGTTTACCAAGCAACTTTCAGGTTAATAAAAGGATTTTTTTGTTTCCCCAAAACAAAATATCCTTTAGATGATGGACTACTTCAAATTATTTTTTGAAGATGTTTCGTTTTTCTGCAAGTTTTCTCCCCCGAGTCTGAAAACTTTTGTTCAATACCTATCGTATTAACTTCAATGCTAATTGTTTTAGATTAGAGTTTTAAGGTTGCTTTTTTAAGCGACTATCTGGTTGATAAAGAATTTAGTTGTTGTTCCCCACAATAAAAATCCTTTGGACGATGGAGTACTTCATAAATGTGTTTATGAAGGTGTTTTTTTTCTATAAGTTTTTTTCCCCTAAGTCTGTAAACTTCCTTTTTAGTCTAAGTTATGATGTAAAAATACTTTTATTATGAAAAAGAATACAATTTCGAAGTTTTTCGATGTTTTATCTAGCAAAATAAATTGTTGCTTATCAACGAAAAACACTGTTTCTAAATTAAATTTTTTTAAATTTAAGGAGAGAAATTCAATTGATTACCTGTCAAATTTATGGTTTTGTTGTTGGTACCAGTCGATCGTATTACCATTTATGTTGGCGGCAATCCTAATGACAGGTTATACGGCGAATGCCCAAAACATTCTAGGGAGAGCGCCAGTATTAGCCCCTAAGGGAGGGTTTGCTATTGATGGAAATGCATTTGTTAGATTTACTGGTGATAATACAGCTTGGGGGGACTTTTTATTTCAAGCGGGTGAAACAAATGCAGCTGCTTATCCAGGAGGGATATTTGTACCTATACCACCCCCTTACAATTATCCGGACGGGCCATTACCCCCTCAATTCTATGTTTATCCAAACACCACCTTTTTCAGAGATAATATTACAACCAGTGATCCAACTACTTTCACCAGTAGTAATAAGATCAATGATGCTGTAAGTACTTATACTTGGGGCGTAGGTTCTTCACCTAACAAAAATGAAATTCAAAATGCAATTGCTCATTTTACTTATGGTGACGGCGCTATTCGTGGAGGAGATGGTGTTACTGGTGCATTTGGAGATCCTAATGATTTATGGCTGATTTTCGCTGCTGACCGTCAAGTAACAGATGGAAGCAGCTATATCGATTTTGAAATTCTTCAAAAATCGTTAACCCTGACAACGACAGGAACTGACGCAAAAGGGTTTGCTTTTGGAGTATTTACCTCTGCGGCGGGTACTCCTAGTGGTCGTACAGTTGGAGATCTTTTAATAACCATTGAGTTTACCCAAGGAGGGGTATCCGCAAATGTGGTTGTTAGAAAATGGCTTGGAACTGCTTATAGTGATCCAATTACCCCTGCTGCTGGGACTGTTTATGGTACTAATAATACAGTACAAACCATAGTGCCTTATCCTATTTATAATCAAGCTCCTATTTCCACCAATCCTAATTTGTGGGCGTATGCTCCAAATCAATGGGCAGAAGGGGCTGTCAATATAACTAAAATTTTTGGAGGGAGTGATCCTTGTTTTGTAATTAGTACCCTATTTGTGAGAACGAGAACTTCTGGTTCTTCTGGTCAATCAGAATTAAAAGATTTTCCTGGAGCACCTTTTCAAGTGAATTTATGTACAGATAAAACACCTCCAGTAATCACTTGTCCTGCAGATGCGGTATTTGCTTGTAAACAAGGTGATTCAGGTAAAGCTACGGCTACAGATAATTGTACTAAAGTACCAACTGTAAGCTTCACCGATTCAGGTACGCTAGATGCTTGTGGATTGGGTATTATCACCCGAACCTGGAAAGCTACTGATGATTGCGGCAATAGTTCAACCTGTGTTCAAAAAATTACCGTTCAGGATATTGTCAAACCAGTAATCACTTGTCCTGCAGATGCTGTCTTTAGTTGTAAACAAGGCGATTCAGGTACAGCAACAGCAACAGACAATTGTGATGCGAACCCGAAAGTTGGCTACACTGACTCTGGCACACTAGATGCTTGTGGATTGGGTATTATTACCCGTACTTGGAAAGCAACTGACTGTGCAGGCAATTTCTCAACCTGTGTTCAAAAAATTACGGTTCAGGATATTGTCAAACCAGTAATCACTTGCCCAGTAGATGCTGTCTTTAGTTGTAAACAAGGCGATTCAGGTACAGCAACGGCTACAGACAATTGTGATGCGAACCCAAAAGTTGGCTACACTGACTCTGGCACACTGGATGCTTGTGGATTGGGTATTATTACCCGTACTTGGAAAGCAACTGACTGTGCAGGCAATTTCTCCACCTGTGTTCAAAAAATTACTGTTCAGGATATCACCAAACCGGTAATCACTTGCCCAGTAGATGCTGTCTTTAGTTGCAAACAAGGCGATTCAGGTACAGCAACGGCTACAGACAATTGTGATGCGAACCCGAAAGTTGGCTACACTGACTCTGGCACACTGGATGCTTGTGGATTGGGTATTATTACCCGTACTTGGAAAGCAACTGACTGTGCAGGCAATTTCTCCACCTGTGTTCAAAAAATTACTGTTCAGGATATCACCAAACCGGTAATCACTTGCCCAGTAGATGCTGTCTTTAGTTGCAAACAAGGCGATTCAGG
>NZ_JBLNKW010000016.1:0-28881 GCF_048158645.1 Flavobacterium cryoconiti
GGGGTGCAAATGTAGTAAGCGTTTTCTAATCTCACAAGCTTTTCTGAATCTTTTTTAGAAAATAAATTTTCTTGTTTAATTCGTTTTACTTGCCAGTTTGTTAAAGAACGTCTGCGTTGTTGCGGGTGCAAAAGTAGTCCATTTATCCGCTTTTACAAGCTTTTTTAAACTCTTTTTTTGATGTTTTCTTAAACTAAACTTTAAATCCCTGAAAACATGACTCTTGAAACCAAAGTTTTTTCCTCTCCCCAGCCCTCTCCGAAAGAGAGGGTGACGAAATAGATAGGATTAGTAGCTATTATTATATATAGGGACTCGAAATCATAATATTCTAAGTAGAAATTTTCCTCCTATATAAGAAAACACTATACCTATTGTTGATGAAGATTTCTACTTCGGAGAAATAACAAACTCGATTGGAACGCTACCCGCGTTAGGGATAGAAGCGAAAAGCCCACAGAAAAATGCAATGAAATGGAATTTTTCGAGGACTTGCAGCGGATAGCCCGACCCATTATAAAAAAAAGAGGCAACTACCAATAATGATAATTGCCTCTTTTTTCATAATGAGGAACGCCCAAATGATATTATTATTTCAATTTTTCTGCTTTGGATTCCCAAGAGGTGGTGAGATTATCATAATCAACTGGATTTGCCGGATTCTGATTTTGTAATCTTCCAGATTCAAAAGCTCGAACCAATATTGTTTCTATTAAAAAATCCTCATTATTATCATAAGGGGCATATTTTGTTTTTAAGTTAATATCAAACATACTTGCCGCTGTATTTGACCAAAAAGCTTTCCAACCACTTTTTAGATCTTTGATTAACTCATAAGTTGTAGTTCCTGTTTGGCGATGAATTAACTTCACCAGGATTTGTCCTTGTTTGCGGGATAATTTTTTAAGCTTTGTTTCAAATTCATTACTAAGGTAATCTTCGACAATCTTAAAGTATTTTTTTTTCTCTCTACCTGTTTTAAGATTAGCCATACCTCTATTTAGTACTGTCAATCTTTCGGCTGCGAGTTTTGCATACGGATATGTCTTGTATACACGGTTTTGAAGAATTAAAAATTGCTTTTTTGCTTCAGGGTCGAGTTTTTCTTTATGAATAACTATTTCCGGTAATTGTATGGTATCATTAAGTATAGAATCGTTTTCCATCAATACATAACCCATCTTGGAGGTATCCTTTGGAGTTACTTGAGCATTAACAGATATAGTTGTAAAAAGAAAAAATAAGAAAAGCGTAACGATCTTCATTAGTTGAAAAATTTAATTGCCAAAATTATACATTATATATACAACTGTGATGCCAAATTTATAATTTAGCAAAAAAATAATTTTATGAGTACAAAATCAATATTAAATAAGTCATCGCTTGAATTTTTAGAAAACTACCTTAATAATGCGTCACCAACAGGTTATGAAAGTAATGGACAGAAATTATGGATGGATTATTTGAAACCTTATGTTGATACTTTTATAACGGATACGTATGGTACTGCTGTAGGGATTATAAATCCAGATGCGCAATATAAGGTAGTAATCGAGGGACATGCTGACGAAATTTCTTGGTATGTAAATTACATTACTGATGATGGACTAATCTATGTAATTAGAAATGGTGGTTCTGATCACCAAATTGCACCTTCAAAACGTGTCAACATTCATACTAAAAACGGAATTGTAAAAGGTGTTTTTGGCTGGCCAGCAATTCATACTCGTAATCGAGGAAAAGAAGAAGTCGCTAAAGTTGATAATTTATTTATAGACATTGGTTGCGAGACTAAAGATCAAGTTGATAAAATGGGTGTTCATGTAGGTTGTGTAATAACCTATCCGGATGAATTCATGATTTTGAACGAAAACAAATTTGTTTGTCGCGCTATTGACAACCGTATGGGTGGTTTTATGATTGCCGAAGTGGCTCGCTTGTTACATGAAAACAAAATAAAACTTCCTTTTGGATTATACATCACTAATTCTGTTCAGGAAGAAGTAGGTCTTCGCGGCGCTGAAATGATTACCAAAACAATCAAACCTAATGTAGCAATTGTTACTGATGTTTGCCACGACTCCACTACTCCAATGATCGAAAAGAAAATTGAGGGAGATACTAAAATAGGTAAAGGCCCTGTAGTAACTTATGCTCCTGCTGTTCAGAATAATTTGAGAGAATTGATTTTGGAAACCGCTTTTGCAAAAGAAATCCCATTCCAACGATTGGCTTCTTCACGGGTTACGGGAACTGACACCGATGCTTTTGCTTATAGTAATGGAGGTGTTGCCTCAGCATTGATATCATTGCCGTTGCGTTACATGCATACAACGGTTGAAATGGTTCATCGTGATGATGTTGAAAACGTGATTAAATTGATATATGAAACGTTGCTAAAGTTAGAAAACGAAGAAACGTTTTCTTATTTCAAATAAAAACTGTTTAAACGTTAATTTGGTTATTCGTTTAACCGATTTAAGCGAATAACCGAATTAACAAATAAACAATTCCATGAAAATCCTAATACTCGAAGACGATTTTACTTTATCGAAAGAAATTGTAACTTTTTTTACTTCAAAATCTTTTCAATGCACTCCTTATTACGATGGGTTGTTACTTATTAAAAAGTATAAACCCAATGATTATGATTTAATCATTCTTGATATTAACGTTCCTGGCAAAAACGGAATCGAAGTTTGTAAAGCCATTCGAGAATTAGACAAAAAGACCCCAATCATAATGTTAACCGCATTTAGCGAAATTGAAGATAAATTAACTTCATTCGAAAATGGTGCTGACGATTACTTGGTAAAACCATTTCATTTTGATGAATTATTTGCCAGAGTAAATTCGCTTTTACGCAGAAAAGAAACTCCTCAACAGGCTAAAGAAAAAATTATCATTGAGGATTTAGAAATTTTAGAAACTGAAATGAAGGTTTTTCGATCCAGTTTAGAAATCAAATTAACTCCAAAAGAGTTCAAACTTATCTTAATGCTTGCTCAAGCAAATGGAAACGTACTTTCAAAACAATTTATTGCTGATAAACTTTGGGACTATCACATCGAAACCAACCAAAATACAATAGAAGTTTATATTAACTTTTTGAGAAGAAAAATTGACAAAGACCATACAGTAAAACTAATTCATACTAAAATTGGGTATGGTTACTATTTAAAAGAATCTGAATGACATTAAAAAATCGAATATCGCTATTAGTAAGTTTACTATTTACAGTCTTGTTTGGCTTAGCTTCTACTTTGATATTTATTTTATATGCCAACTTTAGAAAAGAAGAATTTCGGGATCGCCTTGAAATAAAAGCATTATCCAACATTAAACTTTTAGTAAATGTCAAGGAAGTCGACAGTCAGTTATTGAAAATAATTGATCAAAATTCGATTAATCAATTGTACGACGAAAAAACATTGATTTTTGATTCTAACTACAAATTAATATACAGTAGCATTGATGATGCTAAAATTAATTGGTCAGTAGCTGATTTAAAATACTTAAAAAAGCACAAAACTTTTTTTAAACAACAAGGAGACTATGAAGTTTATGGTGTTTTTTATGATACTAATGACAAAGACTTTTATGCATTAATTTCGGCAACCGATAATTATGGTAAACGAAAACTTTTATACTTGAGGTATCTCTTAATTATATCCTATATCTTTTTTACTGCCTTATGCTGGATAATGACCTCCTTTACCGTAAAAAAAGCAATGAAACCTTTAGGGGCTTTTCATCAAAAAATAAAAAAAATTAATGAAAACAATCTTGATACGAGAGTTCCGTTAAAAAGCAATAAAAATGAAATCGATTTGATTGCTACTGAATTCAATTTTATGATGGATCGAATTGAAGTTTCCTATCAAAAACAAAAAGAATTTACCGCTCATGCTTCACATGAATTACGAACCCCATTATCCAGAATCACTTCACAAATAGAAAATAAAATTACTGGAAATGAAATCGATTCTAGTTCAAAAAACTTCTTAAATACCGTTCTTACTGATGTCAATCAATTAACAGAATTGATTCATTCTTTATTGATTTTATCCAAATTAGATAACACAAAGTATGAAAATAAAGAAGCCCATAGACTGGATGAAATTCTATTTACAGCTATTGAAAAATTAAATAAAAGCTTTCCTGATTTTGTCATTCTTTTCGAAATTGAAGAAAATGAAAATTTAGATGCTGCATTAGAAATTCGTGGAAACTATAAATTATTAGAAATTGCGATTAGTAATATTCTGAAGAATGCCTGTGTTTACTCAGACAATAAACAAGCAAAAGTTAAAATTAGTTGTGAAGGCCAAAACCTAATTATTGCTGTTTCAAATACTGGAAAAACATTAGATGAAAAAGAGCAAGAAAATCTCTTTCAGCCTTTTATGCGTGGTAAAAACTCTGATGGAACTTCAGGTTTTGGACTTGGATTACGCATTGTACAACGCATTCTTACGCTTCATAAAGCAACAATTGTTTACAGCGTTCCTGATAAAAACACTAATTTATTCCAACTGATATTTAATTTTTAAGGGCTTTTTAAGGACAATATTAAGGCGTCTTAAAGCCGGTTGATAGCATCTTTGTATCAAATAAAAGATACAATGAAAAAATTATTTGGATTATTACTGCTGTTATTTATCAATCAGATTGTTGTAGCTCAAAAAACAGTTACACTCCAAGAATGTGAAAGTCAGTTCTTGAAAAACAATCTTTTCCTGCTTGCTTCACACTACAATATTGATGCTTCTAAAGCACTTACTATTCAAGCACGGATTTGGGATAACCCTACATTAACTGCTGATTTGAATGCTTACAATCCTGAAAGAGGAAAGTATTTCGACATTGGAACACAAGGTGCTAAGTCATTTGGTATCGAGCAACTCATTTATCTTGGTGGGAAAAAGCGAAACGAAGTTAAATTGGCCCAAACCAATGAACAATTAGCAGAACTGGAATTCAATGATTTGTTGCGAACATTGAAATTGCAATTGCGCAAAAGTTTCTATACTGTATATTTCAATTCCAAAAATCTTGAAACTACAGACAAGCAACTTTCTCATATTGAAGATTTGATTAATTCATACTCCGTTCAAGCTAAAAAAGGAAATGTGCCTTTGAAAGATTTGGTGCGTTTACAATCATTATTCCTGAATTTCAAAAATGAAAGAATGGAAGTCGTTAATAATAGCATCGAAGAACAAGCTAATTTGAAATTATTATTAAACGAAAATCAAACTGTTATTCCGACATTGACTGATTCTGATTTTAATAAATACACAAAAGAAATCCTTTTTGATGCCAAATCATTCGAAACCGAAGCTATTGCAAATCGTCCTGATTATCTACTGAAACAAAAAGATATTGAAGCAAATGAATTGAATGTGAAACTTCAAAAATCACTTTCTATCCCAGATTTGACATTAGGTGCTTCTTATACACAACGCGGAGGAGCTTTTGATAATCAAAAAAATATAAATATTGGAATCCCTTTACCGCTTTGGAACAAAAACAAGGGAAATATACAATTTGCCAAAACTATTTTGGAGCAATCCAAAATAGAAAAGCAAAGTTTTGATTTGGAACTACAAACTGAAATCGCTTCAAATTGGAATAAATGGAATGAATCCAGAAAAAATTACAAGCAAATAAACCCTTCTGAAAATTCTGATTTTGAAATGGTTTACAATGGTATTTTAGAAAATTTCCAAAAAAGAAACATCAGTTTACTTGAGTTTACTGATTTTATGGAAAGTTACAATCAGGCTGCCGTTCAATTAAACGAATTAAAGAAAAAAGTAGTGCTCTCAGGTGAAGAATTAAACAGCACTATTAACAAAGATTTATTTTAATCGCTTCTGCCACATATCAAAATAAGAATGCTAATACTAAAAAATATAAAATTATTCGAATATGAAAAATAAAGTAATAATAGGAATCGCATTATTTGCATTAGCATTAACAAGCTGCAAGAAGGCGGTAGAAAATCCGGAAACCAAAACCACTTTTGTATTGAGCGACAACATGCTAAAAACAACAACGACAGCTTCTGCAATAACAGAACCCGTTAAAAATGAATTGAGTTTTTACGGAAAAATAACTGCTGATAATAATAAATCAATAGATGTATATCCGCTTGTAGGTGGAAATGTGGTTAAAGTAAATGTAGAATTAGGTGATTATGTAAAGAAAGGGCAAGTGTTGGCAATAATAAAAAGTACAGATATTGCTGATTTTGAAAAGCAAATGGTCGATGCCAAAAGTGATCTATTGGTTGCCAAAAACAATCTTAAAGTATCCCAAGAATTATTTGACGGAAAATTAAATTCAGAAAGAGATGTTCTTGAAGCCAAAAGTCAAGTTGCTAAAGCAGTTTCACAGTTAAATCGCGTTCAAGAAACCTATAAAATATACAACATAAAATCAGGTTCACTTTATGAGGTAACGGCTCCAATTAGTGGTTTTATTATCCAAAAAAGTATTAATCAAGACATGCTTTTAAGAAATGACCGTTCTGAAAATATTTTTGACATTGCCGAAATCAGTGAAGTTTGGGCTATGGCCAATGTAAACGAAAGTGATATCGAAAAAGTAAAACTGGGAGAAGATGCTGAAATAACAACTTTAAGTTATCCTGACAAAGTGTTTAAAGGAAAAGTAGATAAAATTTTCAATGTAATTGATCCCAATACCAAAGCGATGAATGCTAGAGTAAAACTGCAAAACAAAGATTTTCTTTTGAAACCAGATATGAATGCAAGCATCAAATTATCATTTAATGAAAATGAATCAATGATTGCTGTTCCCAGTACTGCCATAATATTTGATAAAAGTAAAAATTTCGTGATGATTTTCAAAGATCGAAATAACATTGAAACCAGACAAGTGGAAGTCTTTAGACAAGTGGGCGAAACAACCTATATTTCTAGTGGATTGAAAGAAAACGAAAAAGTCATTACTAAGAATCAATTATTTATTTACGATGCATTAAACGATTAAAACATGAACAAATTCATTAAAAATATCATTGCTTTTTCGATTAAGAATAAAGCATTTACCTTCTTTTGGGTAGGATTATTGGCTGTTTCTGGCTTTATTGCTTTCAAGAATATGCCCATTGAAGCGTTTCCCGATGTAACCAACACACAAATTATAATTGTGAATCAATGGAACGGGAAAAGTGCTGAAGAAATTGAGCGATTCGTAACCTCACCAATTGAGATTTCTATGAACTCCGTACAGAAAAAAACTAGTGTTCGCAGTATCACGATGTTTGGTTTATCTGTAATTAAAATTATTTTTGATGATGGTGTTGATGATGCTTTTGCACGCCAACAAGTGAATAATTTATTAAAAAACGTATCGCTTCCGGATGGTGTAGATGTAGATGTGCAACCGCCTTACGGTCCTACAGGAGAAATTTTCAGGTATGTTCTTAAAAGTAAAAACAGGGATTCCCGTGATTTATTGACCATTCAGAGTTGGACAATCGACCGTCAATTAAGAGCTATTCCTGGAGTTGCTGATTTAGTGGCTTTTGGAGGACAACAAAAAACATATGAAGTGGGTGTTGATCCAATTAAACTAGCCAAATACAACATTACGCCACTACAGGTTTATGATGCAGTAAGTGCAAGTAACCTGAATGTTGGTGGTGACGTAATCGAGAAAAATGGTCAAGCTTTTGTGGTTCGTGGTGTTGGTTTATTAAAATCAATTGCTGATATAGAAAACATAATTGTTGACGATGCCAATGGAAATCCAATTTTAGTAAAAAATCTTGCCAATGTTACCGAAAGTTCCATGCCAAGAGTGGGTCAAGTAGGGTTAAACGGGAATGACGATGTAGTGGAAGGAATTGTTGTGATGCGAAAAGGTGAAAATGCAAAAGAAGTTTTAGCATTAGTAAAAGCCAAAATAGATGAACTGAACAATAGTATTTTGCCAAAAGACGTAAAAATGGAAACCTTTTACGATCGCGATAAATTGATGAATTTCACGACTGATACCGTTATGCACAATTTACTGGAAGGAATCATTCTGGTAACCTGTATTGTGTTTCTTTTTATGGCCGATTGGCGTACTACATTTACGGTTTCTATCGTAATTCCATTATCGCTGCTTTTTGCATTTTTATGTTTGAAATTAATGGGAATGAGTGCCAATTTACTAAGCCTTGGTGCTGTCGATTTCGGGATTATTATAGATGGTGCCGTCGTCATGGTCGAAGGATTATTTGTAGTTTTAGATCACAAAGCACACGCCGTTGGAATGGATAAGTTTAATAAATTAGCCAAAGGTAGCATCATCAAAAAAACAGGAACAGAAATGGGTAAATCTATTTTCTTTTCTAAACTGATTATTATCACGGCTTTATTACCCATATTTTCTTTTCAAAAAGTAGAAGGTAAAATGTTCTCGCCTTTGGCATATACATTAGGTTTTGCATTAGTTGGGGCTTTACTTTTTACATTGACATTAGTTCCTGTGCTTTCGCATTTGTTATTAAACAAAAATGTAAGAGAAAAAAACAATCCGTTTGTAAATTTTTGGGACCGAATTGTAGAAAGAGGATTTAAGTTTACTTTTAAAAATAAAGTAAAAGCACTTACCAGCACTATTGTTTTTATCGTAATTGTGTTTTTCTCAGCCACATTTCTAGGAACTGAATTTTTACCGCAGTTAAATGAAGGAGCACTTTGGGTAGAAGCAAAACTACCAATGAGTACCAGTTTGACTGAAACTGTAAAGACTACAGCGGTTTTAAGAAAAGAATTACAAAGTTTTCCTGAAGTAAATGGAGTTCTTTCGCAAGTGGGTCGTAGTAATGATGGTACGGATCCAAGTGGTTTTTATTACGTGCAAATGCAAGTAAACTTAAAACCAAAAGAAGAATGGAAACGTAAAATTACAATGGATGGTTTGGTAGATGAGATGGATAAAAAACTGACCAAACACCAAGGAATTGGGTATAACTATTCCCAACCAATTATTGATAATGTTGCCGAAGCTGTTGCTGGTATTAATGCTTCCAACGCGGTGAAAATATATGGCGATGATTTGGATAAACTAGATGAACTAGCCAATAAAGTACTTGCTAAAATCAAGGATGTTCCAGGAATCAGAGATGTAGGTATTCTTAGAAATATAGGACAACCAGAAATAAGTGTTATTCTGGACAGAGAAAAAATGGCTGCATACGGAGTAACATTAAAAGATGCTCAAGCCGTTTTAGAATTAGCTTTTGGAGGAAAAACTGCAACTGAAAAATATGAAGGCGAAAAGAAATTTGATGTCAGAGTTCGCTACGCAAAAGAATATCGTAAAGATGAGAAAGATATTTCAGAGTTGAAAGTGCCAACTATAAGCGGAGCAAAAATACCATTAAAAGAAATCTCTGATGTAAAAACAATTACGGGTCCGGCTTTTATTTACAGAGACAATACCAAACGATTTATTGGTGTAAAATTCTCCGTTAGAGATCGAGATTTAGGAAGCACCATCGCAGATGCACAATCAAGAGTTGCCAAACTAAAAATGCCTACAGGTTACACTGTGGGGTGGACCGGTGAATTTGAAAACCAGGTTCGTGCCAGTGCCAGATTAAGTCAAGTAGTTCCAATAAGTCTAATAGGTATCTTTCTTTTACTCTTTATTTTATTCGGAAATATAAAAGATTCATTGTTGGTTTTGTCTAATGTTCCGTTCGCTATTATCGGAGGAATTATTGCGCTGCATATAACAGGAATGAACTTCGGCATATCGGCAGGAGTTGGATTTATTGCCCTACTTGGTATTTGCATTCAAAACGGGGTTATTCTTTTAACAGAATTTCACAATAATTTAAAAGCCAAGTTTACGCTTGAAGAATCCATTTTTATGGGTGTAAAAGCCAGAACAAGAGCTGTTGTTATGACTGCACTGATGGCTTCGATTGGTTTGATGCCAGCCGCAGTTTCTTCAGGAATTGGTTCCGAGTCACAAAAACCGTTAGCAATTGTGATTATAGGAGGATTGGTTACTGCAACCGTACTTACCTTATTGGTATTCCCAGTTATTTTCTGGGTTTTTAATAGAAAAAAGCATGCACCTATTGAATAGAAAAATAGTTTTATATTGTTAATTGTTGGGTTAAAAAGAAGAGCATCATTATAATTTTATAATGGTGCTTTTTGGTTTATAGTAAAATTTTAAATTGAATTTTCACTTTATAAGTCAACCGCAAACTTAAATTTATAATTTAGCAAAGAATGGTTCTAAAATCCTAATCCATATTTATGCAAAAGCAAATGAAGAATATCTATCTAATGTTAATTATATTTTTTACAACCTTTCTTTGGTCAATTATCAATCCAAAAGAAAACTTCACCTGTTTTCTTGAAATTATACCCGCATTAATAGGAGTTTCCGTTTTAGCTCTCACATTTAAGAAATTCAGATTTACCAATTTTACTTATTTTTTGATTTTAATTCACTCTATTATTTTATTTATTGGAGGTCATTATACCTATGCCGAAGTTCCTTTATTTGATTACATCAAAGAAATTTTCCATCAATCAAGAAATAATTATGATAAAGTGGGACATTTTGCTCAAGGCTTAGTTCCTGCAATGATTATACGCGAATTGTTTATTCGAAAAAAGGTAATTAGCAATCAAAGCTTTTTCAATTTCATTATTGTTTCTATTTGTTTGGCTATTAGTGCTGCTTACGAATGGATAGAATGGGGTGTTTCGCTTGGAACTGGAGAAGGTGGAGATGCATTTTTAGGAACTCAAGGCTATATTTGGGATACACAATCAGATATGTTGTTTGCTACAATTGGAGCCATCATTGGTTTGATTCTGTTTTCAAAAATTCAGGATAAACAACTTCAAATGTTTTAATTATTTCTTTATAAAAGCAAAAAAGCATCATCGTAAATCACAATGATGCTTTCTTTTTAATTCTAAATAAATCCTAAAGACTTGCTATAGCTTTTGATTCTGATAATTTCAAAAACACTACAGATTCTTTTGCATTAGATATTTGGGCATACTTTAATGCACTAACACCAATCTCATTTTTTTCTTTTAGATGTGCTCCATTGGCTAATAATAATTTGATGATTTCAACTTTATTATACCTTGCAGCTATCATTAATGGAGTTAATCCATTTGATTTTTCGTTAACATCAATACCGTATACGATTAATTTTTTTACAAGGTCAATTTCTCCTTTGTAGATTGCCATACACAAGGGAGTTACACCTTCATAAATGGAATGATTGATTTCTTTTTGAGCAAAAGAATTGTGATTTGATGCATGAGAAACAGTTGAGAATGTTACTAAAGCAATTCCTAGGTAAACGATTGATTTTTTCATGATGATTGTTTTTTTTGTTAATTGATTGATTTTTTTGATGATTTTAATTTTGAACTAATGTTCTATGCAAATATACATCTAAAGAAAGGTATCTTGTTTTGCAAGGTACTTAATTTTAACAAAATATTAACTTTTTTAAATATTATTAAAATCATAACAAACTATTATACAGACGATTGTACATAAAATCGTATAATGGTATTTACTTTTGAAAAATCCCATAAATTAGATAATTAATCAGAAAACAACTTTATGCTTTAATAAAAAGCATATAATTCAAACTATAATTATTCCTTTTTTAGTATTTTTACTTAAACAATTCTTAAAATGCAATCAAAGGCAATAAATGTTAAGGAGTATTTAGAAGAAATTCCCGAGGAAAGAAAACAAGCATTTCTCAAACTTAGACAAACTATAGTTACTACTATTCCTAAAGGATTTGTAGAACAAATGTCTTATGGGATGATTGGTTATATTGTACCACATTCTATTTATCCAAATGGATATCATTGCGATTCTAAACTACCGTTACCTTTTGTAAACATTGCCTCCCAAAAGAATTTCATTGCGATATATCATATGGGAATTTATGCTAATCCTAAATTATTACAATGGTTAATCTCGGAATATCCAAAATACAGTAATCAAAAATTGGATATAGGGAAAAGTTGCATTCGATTTAAAAAGTTTAACCATATTCCTTTTGATTTAATTGCAGAACTTATGCAAAAAATGTCTGTAGCTGACTGGATCAATTGTTACGAGTCACAAATTAAAAAGTCAAAATAATTATTAACCTTAATCTTTAAAGCTATGAACATTATCAAAAAAATTGTTTTAGGATTATTAGCAATTATTGCTCTGGCATTAATTGTTGCTTTATTCCTGCCCAAAAACTATGCTGTAGAACGGGAAATCACTATAAACCAACCCAAAGACAGTGTTTTCAATTATATTAAATACGTTAAAAATCAAGATAATTTTAGCGTTTGGAATAGAAAAGATCCAAAAATGATTAAAACATTTTCAGGAACTGACGGCACGATAGGATTTGTATATTCATGGAATAGCCAGGATAAAAACGTGGGTGTTGGGGAACAGGAAATTAAAAAAATCATTGAAGGAGAACGAATCGATTTTGAAATACGTTTTAAAGTTCCTTTCGAATCAACTGATAATGCTTATATAATAACGGAAGCCATTTCGCCAAATCAAACTAAAGTAAAATGGGGGTTTGATGGAAAAATGCCTTATCCAATGAATTTAATGTTAGCATTTATGAATATGGATAAAATCCTGGGGAAAGATTTGCAAGATGGATTGAATAATCTAAAAGTTGTTTTAGAAAAAAAATAAATGCCTTACTACTAAAAACAAAAAACCGCAATTCCAATTCAGAATTACGGTTTTCTATTTTTGTTAAAAGCCTCTCTTATCTATTTGCTAAATAAGTCAAAACATTTTTGTTTATTCTTTCATCAATATTTGAAATATCAGCTTTTACAAATTTTTCGCCTAGAATATTCTCGTACAATTCGATGTATCTTTCCGAGACAGTTTCAATATATTCGTCTGTCATCTCAGGAATTTGTTGTCCTTCCAATCCTTGAAAACCATTTTCAATTAACCAACGACGAACAAACTCTTTCGATAATTGTTTTTGTTCCTCACCTTTATCTTGTCTTTCCTGATATCCTTCAGCATAAAAATAACGAGACGAATCCGGTGTATGGATTTCATCAATCAAAACAATTACTCCCTCTTTGGTTTTACCAAATTCATATTTGGTATCAACCAAAATCAATCCGCGACTGGCAGCAATTTCAGTTCCTCTTTGAAATAATGCTCTGGTATATTTTTCTAAAACCAAATAATCTTCCTCAGAAACAATTTCTTTAGAAAGAATATCGGCTCTTGAAATATCAGCATCATGTTCTCCATTATCTGCTTTGGTAGTTGGTGTAATAATTGGTTCTGGAAACTTATCGTTTTCTTTTAAACCTTCCGCCATTTTAACACCACAAATTTCTCTTTTGCCAAGAGCATATTCACGCGCAGCATGACCTGAAACATAACCCCGTATTACCATTTCAACTTTAAAAGGATCACATAAATGCCCAACAGCTACATTAGGATCAGGAGTTGCAATTAACCAATTAGGTACTATATCTTGGGTCAATTCCATGAATTTAGTAGCTATTTGATTTAGAATCTGACCTTTATATGGAATCCCTTTTGGTAAAACTACATCAAAAGCTGAAAGCCTATCCGTGGCAACCATTACTAAAAGATCATCATTTATATTGTAAACTTCTCTTACTTTACCTCTGTAAACAGATTTCTGATTTGGAAAATTAAAATTAGTAGTTGTGATGGTGTTGCTCATTATTATAGTGTTGTGTTGTGTTGTTTTTTATGTAGCTGCAAATTTATGATTATTTTGCAAAGAAAAGCAAAGAATCCTTTATTCTCAAAGTATAAATAAATAGTGCTTTAAAATAAATTCTAAAAATTCAAAATAAAGAAAATTTACGGCTCACACCTACTCTATTTTCGAAGTATGTTTTTTTAATAATTCTTTGGATAGGTATTTAGCAACACCCTCATTATCATTAGTTAAAATCACTTCTAAATGTGAAAGTTTATCTTTCAAACTCTCAGGTGCATTTCCCATGATTAATCCTCTACCGGTTGATTTAAGCATATTTTCATCATTGAATCCATCGCCAAAAGCTATTGCTTCATGGAAAAGCAGATTTTCTTTTTCTAAAATTTTTGCAATGGCAACACTTTTGTCTACTGATTTGTCCATAAATTCCAAACAAAGCGGAAGACTAAAAGCATGACTAAAAAGCGAGGAATGATTTTCTAAGATTTGTTCTCTCAGTTCCAATAATTTTGAATGGGTATCATGCGTAAAAAAGACTTTTATAGCACTTAAATCTTCAACTGTACTAAAATCTACCAATTCCGGATGATAATTTATTTCCGTTTGAAAACTATTTAGTTTTTCATTGTGTTTATTGGTTTGCCAAACATTTTCTCTAAACAAAACGGTTGTAATCTCTGGGTCAATATCTAAAGATAAAACAGACTTAACAGCATCACTTTCCATATTAACCGAGAAAAGAAGTTCTTTTGTTGGGGAATGAATCCTTGCTCCATTAGAGGTAACTAAATAAAGTGGAATTCCTAAACATTCCACAATAGGCATCGCGTCTAAATGGTGACGACCTGTTGCTACAATTATTAAATAATTTTGATTGTGGAGTTCTTGAAAAACGGTTTTGGTATATTCTGAAATTTTGTGATCTGAATTTAATAAGGTTCCGTCTAAATCGCTGATTACGACTTTTATTTTTTCTTGTATCATCTTTCGGTTTTCACTGTCATTTTTAATAATTCCAAATTTATTCAATTTTAGAGAGAAACGCAAAAAAATACATAAAGTTTAGGTTAATCTTTCTTGAAGAATATTTTGAAAAATACATTTAAAATATTTGTTGTATTTTAAATACAACAAATGTAAAATGATTGCTATATTTGTAAAAAAATTAAATTTTATAAATCATGAATGCAAGTCAAAAAGAATTAATAAAAGCAACTGTGCCAATTTTAAAAACAAATGGAAATGATTTGATAACCTATTTTTACCAAAGAATGTTATCAAATAATCCCGAGTTGAAAAACATTTTCAATATGGCAAATCAAGCTAGTGGAAAACAACAAAAAGCTTTGAGTGGAGCTGTTCTTGCTTATGCTGAAAACATAGAAAATCCAACTGTTTTAATCAATACCTTAAAATCAATTGGAAATAAACATGTAAGTTTAAACATTCAACCAGAGCAATATGATATTGTTGGAAATCATTTAATTGGATCGATAAAAGAAGTATTAGGAGATTTAGCAACTATTGAATTAATTGATGCCTGGACCTGTGCTTACAATGAATTAGCTCAAATAATGATTAACATTGAAGCTGAAATGTATCAAAAAACAAACAATAAAAAAGGAGGATGGAAAGGTTGGAGAACCTTTGTAATTTCTAAAATTGTAAAAGAAAGCGACGAAATTAATTCATTTTACCTTAAACCGGAAGACAACAAAGAAATTGCCGATTTCTATCCAGGTCAATATATCTCAGTGAGCACGTTTATTCCTGAATTAGGGCATAAACAGCCTAGACAATATAGCCTGTCTTCTTATTCTAATAATGAATATTATAGAATTTCGGTAAAAAAAGAAATCAGTCAAAATACAACTCCTGACGGTATTGTTTCGAATGCATTGCATAATAAAAAGGAAGGCGATACTATCGAAGTTAGCGCACCGGCAGGTGTTTTCTTTGCTGATCCAGAAGCAAAAAATCCTTTAGTATTGGTTAGTGGCGGCGTTGGACTTACTCCTATGATGAGTATGGTAGAAACCAATAAAAATTCCCTTCAAAAAAATCAAACGGTTTGGATTCACAGTTGTCGCAATGAAAATGTTCATGCGTTTAAGGATACTATCGAGGAATTAAACAACGAAAATGAGTGGTTAACCTCTTTCGTTTTTTATGAAACTTTACCCGAATCAGAAACAAACGCTATCGAAGGAAGAATCGATTTACATCAAATTAAAGAAGAAATCCTTATTGAGGATGCAAAATATTATATTTGCGGACCGGCAATTTTTATAAAAGTTCAATATCAATCATTGGTTGCGCTTGGCGTAAATAGAGAAAATATACTTTATGAAGAATTTGGCCCTCAATTATTAAGCCTTAATTAGCAAATTTTAATATGAAATTGAATCACTTTACCGATTTTAGTATGCGCGTTTTGATGTATTTAAATCAAAAAAAAGATACCACACAAAGTTCTTTGGATGATTTAGCAAATACTTTTAAAATTTCGCGAAACCATCTCATTAAAGTGGTTCAATTTTTATCGGCAAATCAATTAATTCTCACTAAAAGAGGAAAGAATGGAGGAATAATGATTTCTGAGAAAGCAAGAGAAATTCTGTTAGGAGATTTAATTCATCTATTAGAACAAGACGATACGCCTATCATTAATTGCGATTCAAAACCTTGTATCTTTCAACCACACCATTGCAAACTAAAATCGTTATTCAATACCGCTTATCTAACTTTTATTGAAAGTTTAAATCAATATAAACTTTCTGATATCGAATTCAAAAATTGGAGTGCTATGTTTTAATACATATCAAAAAAACAATCCATAAAAAAAGGCTTTATAAAAAAGCCTTTTTTTGTTTTAATCGTTATTCTCAATCATCTTATACGCATCAATTACTTTTTTGACTAATCTATGTCTTACAATGTCTTTGTCATCAAGATAAATAATCCCAATTCCATCGACATCTTTTAAAACCAATAAAGCTTCTTTAAGACCAGAAATGGTTCTTCTAGGCAAATCGACTTGACCCGGATCACCAGTAATCATGAATTTAGCACTTTTTCCCATACGGGTTAAGAACATTTTCATTTGGGAATGCGTTGTGTTTTGAGCTTCATCCAAGATTACAAAAGCATTATCCAACGTCCTTCCGCGCATGAATGCCAAAGGTGCAATTTGAATAATTCCCTTTAGAATATAATCCTCCAGTTTTTCGTTGGGTAACATATCTCTCAAAGCATCATACAAAGGCTGCATATAGGGATCCAGTTTTTCCTTCATATCACCAGGAAGAAAACCAAGGTTCTCCCCTGCTTCTACTGCCGGACGCGTGAGTATGATACGTTTGACTTCTCTTTCTTTCAGCGCCTTAATAGCCATGGCAACTCCTGTATAGGTTTTACCTGTTCCTGCAGGTCCGACGGCAAAAACCATGTCATTTTTTGCCATAGTGTCCACCAACAATTGTTGATTGGCAGTCATTGCCTTAATGATCTTCCCACCTACACCATGCACTAATATTTTATCTTGCCCTTGGAATTTTCTTTCTTCCTGACCATCTCCAAGGATAACACGTTCAATTACATTGTTATCAATATTATTGTATCGTGAAAAGTGCACCATTAACCGTTGAAATCGTTTTTCAAACTCGTCTAAAACCTCTTTTTCTCCAAAAGCTTTTAAGGTTGTTCCCCGAGCAACAATCTTCAATTTTGGGTAGTACTTTTTAATTGTTTCAAGATGAGTGTCTTGAGCGCCCCAAAAGTCTTTTGGAGCGATGTCTATGAGCTCGATTATTCTTTCGTTCAAATGAGGTAGTTTTAAATTAGAATTAATTTTTTTATAAATCAATTGGCTGTCGGGTATATTTCTAGTTTTTAAATAGAATTTGTTTTTTGTTTTTCGTTTTTTTGAGTTTACTATTATTAGCTTTGCACTTCTCAAATTTAATAAAATTAGGTTTACATAACACCAATAGTTATAAACAAATTTATGTCAATAATTACCCTTACTACCGATTACGGCTTGAAAGACCACTTTGTAGGTGCGTTGAAAGGGAAGATATTATCTGAGTATACCGAGGCATCCATTATTGATATTTCGCATGACATTGACCCATTCAACACTGTAGAAGCAAGTTACATTATTGGCGCATCCTATGCGAGTTTTCCAAAAGGTACTGTTCACCTCATTGGAGTCGATATGGAATCGAATAAAGAAAATCAACATATCGTCATGCAATGGAACGATCATTATTTTATTGCCGCCGATAATGGAATTTTGAGTATGCTTTCGCAAAAGATTGTTCCGCAAAAAATGGTTGCCATTAATATTCATGACCGTTTACATAATGAAGCTACTGATCTTGATGTTTTTGTAAAAGTAGCTTGTCATATTGCCAAAGGTGGTTTAATGAACGTGATTGGTAAAGAAATAAACAGCATTAAACAAGTTACCGACTTACAGGCCACAATAGCTCTTGATGGCAATTCCTTAAAGGGACACGTAATTTACATTGACCATTTTGGAAATGTAGTGACTAATATTACTAAAAAATATTTTATTGAAGTGGCCAAAGGACGACCTTATGAGATTGTATTGAAAACCAAAAATATAAAAACCATTTTGCCAAATTATTCGGCGATTGCGAGTTCTGATAAATATCCGATTAAATATTATGAAGGGGAGAAATTAGCTATTTTCAATGAAGCTGGTTTTCTAGAAATTGCCATTTTCAGAAGCAATCCTTCTAAAGTAGGTTCTGCAAATAGTTTACTTGGGTTGAATTATAGAGATATTATAAATATAGTTTTCCGTTAGCAATGTTCAGTAATCCATTCAAAAATCTAAAATCGTTAATCCTCAATCTTAAATCCTAAATCAAAAATGTTTGTACGAATAGTAAAATTGAGTTTTCATGAGGAACATATTCCTGCTTTTTTAGAAAACTTTGAGTTAATGAAAGATAAAATACGAAATGCTCCTGGAAATCGTTTTTTAGAGCTGTATCAGGATAAAAACAACAAAAGCATTTTCTTCACTTACAGTTATTGGGAAACCGAAGCCGATTTAGAAAATTATAGAAATTCTGAACTTTTTTATGATGTTTGGACATTCACCAAGAGATTATTCAACGACAAACCGGAAGCTTGGAGTGTGGATAAATTAGTTACTTTGGTTTAAAGTTTTTTAGTTTAAAGTTGAGCAACTTTGAACCTTAAACCTTAAACTTTTTAAACAAAAAACAAATGAAATCAATAGTATTACGAGAAATAAAATCCTTTTTTGGTTCGCCCATTGGCTATTTGGTTATTGCCATTTTTCTAATTATAAATGGATTGTTCTTGTGGGTTTTTGAAGGAGATTACAATATTTTGAATACTGGTTTTGCTGATTTGACTCCGTTTTTCACATTAGCGCCCTGGATTTTAATTTTCCTGATTCCTGCAGTAACCATGCGCAGTTTTTCGGATGAGAAAAAACAAGGAACATTAGAATTATTGTTGACGAAACCTTTGAGTATTTGGCAAATTGTAAACGGGAAATTTCTTGGAGCTTTACTTTTAATTGTAATGGCAATCATCCCAACCTTTATTTATGTAAAAGTAATTTCTAGTTTAGGAATGCCCGAAGGAAATATTGATATGGGAAGCACGATTGGTTCTTATTTTGGATTATTATTCCTGATTTCTGGCTATTCTTCTATTGGAATATTTACTTCAACCCTTTCCGATAATCAAATTGTAGCCTTTATTGTAGCTGTGTTTTTATGTTTCTTTCTCTACTTTGGGTTTGAAGGTTTGGCTACTGTTGCACCAACAATTTCAACCTTTATTTCAGCTTTAGGAATGCAAGATCATTACAAAAGTATGAGTCGAGGCGTAATAGACACTAGAGATATTATCTATTTTGTAAGCATTACAGTTGCATTTCTTTCTTTTACTGTTTATAATCTAAAATCTTTTAAATCGTAATGAATACAGCTAAAAAAAACAATCTAAAATCCGTTGCAATCACTATTGCTGTTTTATTGCTTTTGAATTTGATAGGAAGTTCGTTTTTTCATCGTTTTGATTTAACCAAAGATAAAAGATATACCCTTTCCCCTACTTCGTTGAATATTATCAAACAAGTAAAAAATCCTTTGTCCATAAAAGTCTATATGCAAGGCGATTTACCAGCTGAATTCAAACGATTACAACAAGAAACCAGACAATTACTGGAAGAATTTCAAGCATATAACAAAAATATTATTTTCGAATTTGTGGATCCATTGGAAAACAAAGACGAAAGTATGGACAACATAAAAGAGTTGTATCGAAAAGGATTGACTCCAATAAACATTACAGTTGACGACAAAGGAAAACAATCCCAAGCAATGGTTTTTCCTTGGGCAATTGCTGTTTACAATAATAAAGAAGTCAATATTCCTTTGTTGAAAAACAGAATGGGCGCTTCGACTACCCAAAAAGTGATTGGTTCCGTACAACATCTGGAATATTCGATTGCAGATGCCTTGAATAAAATTACTAAAGAAAAACAAAAGACAATCGCTGTACTAAAAGGGAACGGTGAGCTTCAGGATGTATTAATGGCTAAGTTTCTGATGCAAGTGAGAGAAAGTTATCATATTGGCCCATTTACATTAGATTCGGTTGCAAAAAATCCAATAGGGAGTTTAGAAGCTTTAGAAAAATATGACTTGGCAATTATTGCTAAACCAACCGAAACTTTTTCGGATGCGGAGAAACAAGTTTTAGACCAATATATTATCAACGGTGGAAAAACATTGTGGCTTGTAGATCAAGTTGCTGTTGAAATGGACAGTTTATACAACTCAGCCGGAGCTACTCTGGCATATCCCAGAGATTTGAATTTGAATGATATGTTCTTCAAATACGGTATCCGAATCAACCCAGATTTAGTAAAAGACGAACGTGGAAGCCCCATAAAACTAGCTACCGGAGAACAAGGAAGTGCTACTCAATTTCAGGAATTTAATTGGAAATTTGCACCTCAGGTTTATCCTAACAGTACGCATCCGATTGTGAAAAATTTAGGCGGAATCAAATTTGATTTTGCCAATCCTATAGATACGTTGAAAAACGAAATTAAGAAAACGATACTGTTACAATCATCCCAATATTCGAAAAAAACAGGCACACCAACAGAAATAAATTTAAATAGTGTTACCGAAGAAACTTCACCCGCTGATTACCTGAATAAAGGAAATATTCCACTTTCGGTTTTATTGGAAGGTTCGTTTCATTCGATGTTTGAAAATCGAGTTTTGCCTTTTGACCAAAAAACATTTGAAACCAAAGGAAAAGACAATAAAATGATTGTAGTTTCTGACGGAGATTTGATTAAAAATCAATTGGATAAAAACTTTCAACCCGTAGAATTAGGTTATGATCAAAGATCTGGAAATTTGTATGACAATAAAGATTTTCTCATAAATTGTGTCAATTACCTATTGGATGACAACGGACTTATTAACATTCGAAGCAAAGATCTTGATTTGCCATTATTGGATAAAGAAAAAGTTTATGAAAACTATACCGTTACACAATTCATAACTATCGGGCTTCCAATTCTAATTTTGGTGCTTTTTGGTGTTCTATTTACTTTCCTTCGAAAAAGAAAATACAGCAAGTAGATGTTAATAAAAAAGTTTCCAAACTAGAATTGTTTACGATATATTTGTAAAATGTATCGTATTTTGAATATAGAGAAATACGTTAAAAAATAAAACAAAACAGATGAAATTTATAGTATCGAGTTCGTACTTATTGAAACAATTACAAGTTTTAGGTAACGTTATCAACAGTAGTAATACTTTGCCTATTTTAGATAACTTTCTATTTGATTTAGATCACAATGTGCTAACGGTTTCTGCTTCTGATTTAGAGACTACAATGTCAGCTACTTTAGGAATTGATTCGGAGAGTAAAGGAAGTGTTGCTGTCCCTGCAAAATTACTTTTGGAAATCCTTAAAACATTCCCTGAGCAGCCATTAACTTTTACAGTTGAAGAAAACAGTACGATTGAAATCAGTTCCAATTCCGGAAAATATGCTTTGGCTTATGCTCCTGGTGCTGAATTTCCTAAATCAGTAAACTTAGACGACCCATCTGTAACACTTGTTCCTGCTGATGTTTTGGCAACAGCCATAAGTAAAACAATATTTGCTGCCGGAAACGATGATTTACGTCCTGTAATGTCTGGTGTATTCTTCCAATTTTCGCCACAAGGATTGACTTTTGTAGCAACCGATGCGCACAAATTAGTAAAATATGCGCGTACTGATGTAACGGCTTCGCAAGTGGCTGATTTTATTATGCCAAAGAAACCTTTGAACATCTTAAAAAATATTCTTGGTACTTCGGATGCTGAAGTTAAAATTGAATACAACGATTCGAATGCCACTTTTTCTTTCGATAATTATGTTTTAATGTGTCGTTTAATTGATGGAAAATATCCAAACTATGAAGCGGTAATCCCGAAAGAAAATCCAAATAAATTAATGATTGACCGTTCTCAATTTTTGAGCTCTGTTCGTCGTGTTGCTATCTTTTCGAATAAAACTACACACCAAATTCGTTTGAAAATCGCTGGCGCTGAATTGAATGTTTCTGCAGAAGATATTGATTACTCAAACAAAGCTGAAGAAAGATTGACTTGTGATTATCAAGGTGATGATATGCAAATAGGTTATAATTCTCGTTTCTTAACTGAAATGTTGACTAACCTACAATCAGATATGATTATGCTTGAAATGTCATTACCAAACAGAGCAGGAATCCTTACTCCTGTTGATGGATTAGAAGAGGGCGAAACAGTCACCATGCTTGTTATGCCGGTAATGCTGAACAGTTAACATTATATTTTGAATTTGTTATATTTAGATTTTTAAAATTCAAATATAATACTTACCATTGTATAACAATACGCTATTAACCAAACCATTTTTATATTTAAAAAACCGCAACTTCTTTTGAAATTGCGGTTTTTTCTTTTCAAATGCATCAATTTGTTAAATAACACCCATTTTTTTCATTAGGAACGTAGCACTTCTATTTTTACAAATACCGTCGCGGAGTTTGTAATCAAAATGCAGATCATCATTGATAATCTCCACTTCAAAACATTTGTTGGTGAGAACATTTGGATATTCATTTGTAGTCAAACAAACTTCGATATCATGTGTTGCAATTGCTCCAATAGCTTTTTTACCAATCACTTTTTTAACTACTTCTATGGTTCCGTTTCGTTTATCATCTGAATTGGTTCCTCGCAATATTTCATCTAATAAAACAAATGCGGGTCTGTTTTCTAACTCGTCCATAATTTGCTTTAAGCGTTTAATCTCTGCAAAGAAATACGATTCACTATCAGATAAGGAATCGGATAATCGCATGGACACTAAAACGGGTAACGGATGAACATTAGCCTGGCTGGCACAAACTGGTGAACCCATTCCTGACAAAACCATGTTAATTCCCAAACTTCTCAAAAAAGTACTTTTGCCTGACATATTCGAACCTGTCAAAATCATGAAGGACTCGGGATGAAAACTCACATCGTTCCCCACTCTAGTTTTATCATTTAGTAACGGATGACTTAAATTGGCGAAATCTATTTCAAAATTAGTATTCAATGTAGGATATACAAATTCCGGATTGTTATAGGAAAGATTAGCCAAACTATTCAACATTTCAAATTCACCTATAACTTCCAACCAATCTTCCAATGCTTCCGTATGGTCTTTTTTCCATTGAATCAGCCCTTTTAAAACATGAATATTAAAGAGAAAAGTACCGTTGAATACAATTCCAGTCACAAAATTCCCAATACTGTCCATTTTCGAAAATAAATCAGCTAATTCTTTTAAGTGAACACTTGCATTTTCTTTCTTGAATGTCAGTTTTTGTTGCAAATCAATTAATTTCTGAGATTCGAAAGATTCTGTCTCAATTTTCTGCATCAGTAAACCGTATTGATTAATGATTTTATCAATATCCGAGGAATTCGCTATTTCAATTTGAATTCGTTTAAAAAATTTGCCTAAAAAGCCTAAATTAAAAACAAATATATACGTCAGATAGGTTAAAAAAATGGTGTTTGATGTAACTAAATACCCAATAAAAACTCCTAGAAAAAGAAAAGGAGTAATAAAAGAAATCAACGCATTAGCTTTAGACAAAGGCATACTATTAAATTTACTCCATTGCAAAAGCGTTTCATAACTGGATTTCGTGTCATTACTTATTTTGGCCAAAGCCAAAAACTCTTGTCTCCAATCTAATTTTTTGGACAATTCTTTTACAGCCTTGTGATTTCTAATAATCTCCTCATTTGGCAAAAGCGTTAAAAGTTGTTTTGCCAATGTTTTTTTTCCAATGAATGTGGCGGTTCTATTCAGATTTTGAAACAAGGAATGCGCTCCAAAAATATCCAAATCATACGCGTAAGGATGATGGAAATCATTTAATTCCTGCCCGTTTTCAAAAGAAATCTTTTTTCTTTCCAAATAGGATATTTCATTTTCATTAATATCCAATAATGCTTGTTTGATTTGCTTTTGAAAAACTAACTTAGAATGAAAGCGCATCAAAACGAAAAATAATCCAAAAAAGAACACTGCCATAGCAATAAAAACAGCTCCGTTTGTTTTAATATAATAATAAAGGGACACTAAAAAAAGTACAATAGTGAGTAGCCGAAAAAAGCTAATACTATTGTACTTTTTATTGATTGCAGTTAGCGCTATTGAAAAGCCTTCTTTGTTTACTTTGTATACTTCCATAATTCATTTGATGAACTACAAATATAGTGCTTACAACAATAATTCATCCAACATAGAAGAAGGAATAATTGAATCTAATTCCTACAAATAAAACATCTTTAATCGATGTGGATAGCCAAAATTGGTATATCAAAATTAGGTGCCATTTTTTTTGTAAAACTTGGTTTAAACAATCCTTCAAAAAAGCCTCTTTTATAGGTAAGCATCGTTAACACATCGATGTCTTTGTAGAGAATAAAATCCAATATGGTTTCCTTTATTTCATCACTCGTAATAACAAAAAACTCTATGGGTTCTTGCATAAACTCGGTTTCCCATTTATCTATAGTATCTTTTGAAACATCAGAACTACTGGTTTTTACATAGAGACATTTCACTTTAGCATTCGTTTTCTTTGCAATATCCAACACTGTTTTAAGCGCTTTTTTATCTTTAGTTCTAAAACGGGTTGTAAAACCTATTGTTTGAATTTTTTTGAATTTAGCTTCTAATGGTACACATAGCATAGGAACATCAATCCCAATTATAGCAGAACCAGCATTGCTTCCCACAAAAAAAGCTTCCCATCCAGTAACGCCAGAGGTACCCATTACAACAAAATCAATTTTATCTTCTTTCACCGCCCTTTTAATATTAAAAAGCAAATCACCATCCATAAGCCTGTGCGACATTTTAATTTTGTCGAGATTGCGTTCTTCGGCTATGGCACGCAGTTTAGGAATTTCGTCTTTGAACATTTCAAATTGAGCTAACTCCAATGAATCATAAATAACTGCATAATTTTCAGGAAAAAACTGATTATCAAATACAGGCAAATCAAATGTGTGCAATAAAATGAGTTCACCTTGAACTATTTTTGCAAATTCTAAAGCATGCACAAATGCATTAGTGGCCACTTCAGAAAAATCTGTTGGAAATAGGATTCTTTTCATTTTATTAAGTATTAATTTAGTTCATTTATCAAAGTTAATTATAAAACCAAATATTTAACATGATAATTATCAGGTATTTATATTAAAAAAAAAACTTAAACTAAGATGTTGATTTAGAATCAAGTAAACTATTTCTATTCTAATAAATATTTCAATATATTTTATTCATGAATTGCTAAAATTGGCACGTCAGCATGAAAAGCTAATTTTTTTGAAAGACTGATTTGAAATAGTTTTTCAAAGAAATTTCTATGATATACAAGCATTGCAATTGTATTAATTTTATGCAATTCAATAAAATTTAAAATAATTCCCTCCACATCATTACTTACAATAGTATGGAGTGTTACATCCTGTTTTTCAACAATAGTTTTCCAATCGTCAGCAAAATCATTTTTAGCTTCATGCTGGTGTTGCTGAACAAACAAACAATCAATGTGTGCCTGAAATAAATGAGCTAATTCCATCACTTTCTTAAATGCTTTAAAGTCATTCGGCTTGAATTGTGTCACAAAAAGTATTCTTTTTATGGGTTGATATTGGCAATGTGACGGAATTGCAAATACAATCGCTTTAACATCATTCATGACTTTGGTGGTGACAGTACCTAAAAACGTTTCTTTTAACCCTGTTGCACCTTTAGTTCCCATAACTACAAAATCAATATTTTCCTCCTGTGTTAACTTTTGAATTTCGTGAATAAAATTCCCCATAACTAAAACATGGCTTGTCTTGATATGTCCCAAATTATTTTTTTCGGCTATATTTCTTAAAACAGGAACTTCATCTCTATAATTCTCAAAATTACTTAACTCCGTAACTTCATAAACTTCGTATAAGTAAGCCGAAAAATCTGCAAATTTAGGTTGTAACATTTGATACACATGCAACGTAATAATTTCAGCTTGTATCGTTTCAGCTAATTTTAAAGCATAAATAAAGGCATTATTAGAAACATCCGAAAAGTCAGTGGGAAATAGAATTTTTTTCATGACTCCTATTAATTTACTATAAATCAAATATTTACATAAAATTACGAAACAAATAATGAAATAATATCATAATTACCAGTTTGGCTTATTTTTAACTAAAAATAAAGTTAATGGTTTAATAAGCAGGTCTTGTTGCCACGTCAATTTTACTTACTTTTGCATAAAATTGAATAAAAATATGATTCCTCACGATTCCATAGTGGCACTGGCAACTCCTTCGGGAGCTGGAGCAATAGCAGTAATCCGAATTTCCGGAGATGATGCCATTACTATTGGTAATGCTGTTTTTAAATCCATTAAAAACAAAGATTTAACCACCCAAAAAACCCATACGTTACATTTAGGCCATATTGTAGATGACAACAAAACTTTGGACGAAGTATTGGTTTCAATTTTCAAAGGCCCGAATTCTTATACGGGCGAAAATACAATAGAAATTTCCTGTCACGGCTCTACTTATATCCAACAACAAATTATTCAGTTGTTGCTTCGAAAAGGATGCCGTATGGCAAATGCCGGAGAATTTACATTACGAGCATTCCTAAATGGAAAACTTGATTTATCACAAGCCGAAGCAGTTGCTGATTTAATTTCATCTGATAATGAAGCGTCTCATCAAATTGCGATGCAACAAATGCGTGGTGGTTTCTCTAATGAAATAGCTAAACTGCGTGAAGAACTGTTGAATTTTGCATCACTGATCGAACTCGAACTCGACTTTGCCGAAGAAGATGTAGAATTTGCAGACCGTACCCAATTTCATGAATTATTAAATAGAATCGAGTTTGTGCTAAAGCGTTTAATCGATTCGTTTGCTGTTGGGAATGTAATTAAAAACGGAATTCCTGTGGCGATTGTGGGCGAACCCAATGTAGGGAAATCGACGCTTTTGAATGCTTTATTGAATGAAGAACGCGCCATTGTCTCAGAGATTGCAGGAACTACCCGTGATACTATTGAAGATGAATTGGTCATTGGCGGCATTGGATTTCGATTCATCGATACTGCTGGAATTAGGGAAACGGAAGATATAGTGGAAAGCATTGGAATTAAAAAAACTTTCGAAAAAATAGAACAGGCTCAAGTGGTCGTTTTTCTTTTTGACAGCTCTGAGTTTAAAATTTCAGGACTAAAATTAAAAGTAGAATTAGAAAAAATAAAAAATCAGTTTCCACTGAAACCCTTAGTTATTATTGGAAACAAAGCTGATAAACTGACCGAAACTGAAATCCAAAATATCAAATCGGAGATTCCAGAAATCTTACTTATTTCTGCTAAAGAAAAACTAGGTGTTGAAGATTTAAAAAATCAATTGCTCTCGTTTGTGAATACAGGTGCTTTACGAAATAATGAAACAATAGTAACAAATACAAGACATTACGACTCCCTACTAAAAGCTTTAGACGAGATACAGAAAGTAAAATTTGGGCTTGAAACTAACTTATCAAGCGACTTGATGGCGTTAGATATTAGAGAAGCTTTGTATCAATTTGGGATGATTACGGGACAAGTAACTAATGATGAATTGTTAGGGAATATTTTTGCTAATTTCTGCATCGGAAAGTAGCAAAACAAAACATCACAAAACAACAACAAACAAACGAGTTAAAGTATTGACAAACAATATTTTAACTCGTTTTTATTTATATTTTCTTTTGGATAGTATGTATTATTTTGATTAGATTTGTATCTCAGTTGTACCTCATTTTTTGAGATACAAAAAAATATTTTTTTTGGCCAATTTATGGCACGTAGAGACACACATAGTCACAGTGGGACACCTAAAGTCACATTTCTATGAGTACAAACATTAAGATTACGCGCATCTGTGAATTCTGCAAAAATGAATTTACCGCACGTACAACAAGAACACGCTATTGCTCATTGGGCTGCAATAGCAAAGGTTACAAATCGATCGTAAGACAGTCGAAGATCAACCAAAGTAACAGGCAGACTGAGATTGCCAAGAACCCTGACCTAGAAATAGTAAAAGTGAAAGATTTCCTTAGCGTAAGCCAAGCAAGTATTTTATTTGGAATAAGCCAAAGGACAATTTACAGAATTATTGCAAGAGGAGAACTTGATGTTGCAAAATTCGGTACAAGAACTGTTATTAGACGATGTGATATGGATGCTTTTTTTTCCCTTCCATTAGATCAATCTATACTGCGTCCAACCCAAGAATTTCCGGGACTGGAGAATTGCTATACTATAACACAGATACAGCAAAAGTTCGGAATATCTGCAAATTCCAGTGATATTGACCACCCAATTCCAATTTAAAGTGACCACCTGATTCCAATTCAAAATGACCACCTAATTCCGGAGCAAAATGACCACCTCCATTTTTCATTAAAAA
>NZ_JBLNKW010000017.1:0-23651 GCF_048158645.1 Flavobacterium cryoconiti
TTATCTCAGGTAATAACAACTTGAGGATGTCGATAAAAGAATCTTGCATTCAGGTATAATTTAGAAATACAAATATCTAGATTTTAATATTTCCCCACAACAATATGTCTTGATCCGGAGTCTGCCCCAAAAATCTTTATTTCGGTGGCCCCTTTTTCAACTAACGATAAAATTTGAGGATCTATATAATAAGATTCCAAAACTTTTACAGTCGAATGAGACGTTAAAACTCCTGTTTCTTTTTGCATCACTTGATGAACCCATGTAATATATGTTTTCCTTAAACTTTTAAGGCTAATATCTTTTTCTATACCAGCTCCATTTTTATAATGAGTAAAAGCTTTAGAAAGCGAATCCATAATAGTTTTTGACTTGACTTTTCTTTCTGGAAATAAAATATAACTATCAGTATGTTTTTTTTCATTATAGCCCAACTCAACCAACAAGTCAAACAAATCCGAGTTTATTGGAATATACTTGTATACTTCATCTCTACTGAGATTCCTCTGAACTTTTAAATTTTGAATTCTAAAAAACTTTACTTCACTAGGCGATACTAAAATATCACTCCACCGCAAATCAACTACTTCCTCCCGCCTACCACCAGTTAACAAAAACAATCTAAAGCCAGCTTTTAAATACGGTTGATACATGTTTTTTCGTTCTCCTTTGCCACCAAGAATTACAATAGAACTAAATTTATCTACTGCTTCAAGAATTGCAATAAACTCATCTTTCGTGACAGAGTCAATATTACTTTTAGGTATTTGTTTTCGAGAATACTTTCTAAAAGGATTCTTCATTTCAATTTCCTCGACATCAATTAGGAAATCAAAAAAGCTTTTGATTCCATTCAAACATTTGTTAAAGGTTTTAGGACTATAATGATTGTCAGCCCAAGAATAAAAATTTGAGACATCTTGCTTATTAACATCCTTAATTCTTGTTACTTCAATATTCTTGTTTTTTTTCAATGTCTTCACAAAATACTTGCAGAATCGAATCAATTCCTTATGATGGCTATCAGTAATGTTTTTTCTAAATTGAGCGTACTCACTTTCACCATTTAAGTAATGATTATATTTTATGACGGAATCAATAACAGAATAATCATTTTCTTTCCCTGTATCAATTAATATTGTTTCGTAATTATTGGATTTTAAATGTTTTTCGAAATTAATTGCTTCAGTTATAGCATCTCGATACACCGTAGCATTCAAGATTTTAGATTTTACACTTTTTTTGGTTCCAGGAACATGAACCCGTACTTTGTATGTAAAGCTTTCAAAATGATTACATTTTGGAGTATCAACTTTACATTTTTTGCAATAAATCTTAATCCCTTTATAAGGGTTTTTCGGCAACGTTAGCTTTCTCATTCCATTAAATCATTATATAATTTCTCATCGCTTTTATTCCTCTTTATTTTTGTAGTTGGCACGTAATCAAACTCTCCTTCCAATTGAAACATTAATAGCTCATATACGGCGTAATCTTTAACCAATCGTCTGTATATGTTTTTCCATACTAAGGGATACTTCATTTTTAATGCTTTTACAAAAGGTTTGTCAATTTCGCATATAACTTCAATTTCATAAACCAAATTTTGTTTCGAAAATTTATGAATTCGAATTCCTCTTTTTTCTATCCATTTTTTAGCTGCTTCGCTATTAATTAACTTTAATTTGGTAGCAACCTCTGGAATTGTTAAAATTGACAAATTGGTTGACCTACTTTGATTATTTTCAGCATTTGTTTTTGTATCGCAAAATGATTTTTTATCGAGTTCAAGGATTAAACCCTCATTTTCACTATAAAACAACTCCAAAGATTCCTCTGCAATAATTCTTCTTTTTTCATTTTCTTCTTCATTTTTCATCACGCACCTCCTTTTTTCAATAGTAAAAGACCATCAAGACGGTCTTTTACTAATTCGACATAAATCACACTTACTTACAAAGATAGAATTGATTTTTTTCTAAATCATAGGTGAAATATGGTCATGATATGAGACAATATATAATGAAAGACTATCTTAGGGTCTTAATTTTCAGGAATATCATTCTCGTTTTCCTTCAAAAGCAATTCCTTTGATAAGTCTAAATATTCTGCCTCCTCATAAGGTAATAGCTGAAGCGCTATTTCTAACATATTCTTTATATTGGTTGCTGGATGCGGCACCTGACTAGAACATGTTTCATCTGAATCAAGTGCCAAAATGGAGACCTTGATTAAATTAGCAACAGTAAAAAGTAAATCCAAATATCCTTCCACATCTAATTCAATGGTGTACAAGCCTTTTTTATGATTGTTTGGTCGAAGTGTCTTAAAACTTCTTCCCGACAGTTCGCGTAATTCCTTCAATGTTTTTGTTTCATTCGTTTCCATAGTGATAGCGATTAAATATTATTTTTAATATGTCATTCTTAAAGGTTCTCAGGATCCTTGATAAGCATTTGATGTATTTCATCCAAGAACTCAATTTCATCTATTGGAAGCAACTGCGTAACGATTTCCAAAACAACCGCAACATTAATAGAGGTATTTTTGATCGTCTTTGAAATTTCAGGAGCTTCTTGATCTAATGCAAGAACACACATTTTCAACATATTAGAAATCACATAAGTAAGTTCGTAATAATTTAGTACTCTGATTTCAGTAGTATAAATATCAGTTCTACCCGTAACAGGCTTTAGTGTGTTGAAATACCGAGCGCTTAATTTTCTAATATTCTCTAAGTTTTTAATTTCATTTGTTTCCATAAGTATCTAAATTTAGATTTTCTAATCTTTTAATTTCTTTTTCAGCAGCTCCTTTGGCATTCCTAAAGAATTCAATACATTTCTCTTCAAGGAGCATACTATATTCTATAGTACCACATTGTATATCCTTATGCTTTAGCATTTCTATATTTGCTGACAACAATTGGTAGAGTTCTTTTTCTCTTTCAATAGTAAAATCAAACGGGAACTCAACTTCTGGAATATATTCCATTAAGGAAAACAAATAGTTGAAGGATAGCTTGTTTGGATGGTAACTGAGAAATAAATCAACAATACCAACTAAAATCTGCTCAACTGCTTGGTGAAGAAGTGCATTTTTTATAAGTGCCGAATCATTACTGGAACAGTTTTGTACAAGATCAAAGAATTGCCGCGCCGCCAGAATACGGTTCTGCCAGTAGTTTTTTGAAAATTCCAAATCCCTTACAGCTCCAAAAGTTTTACAGTAAATTGGATGAAATGGGTTGTTATAGATTAAAAGTCCATTTGTTGTTACAGTATCAAAAAAGTATTTCTGATTCTGATTTTGTTTACGTAAATAATTAGCTCGATGATTTAAGATCGTTACCCGATATTTTCCTTCAAATTTATCACAGATCAAGGATTGTAGTAAAGACACTGCATTTTCTTTATGTTCTATATTTAGCACCAACAGGTAGAAATGATAATCAGGAAGTTGCTTACTATAATACCCATTATTACCCGCTAAATCTTGGTTATGAGTTGTAGTGTAACCAAAACAATAGATTGCACGCGTTCTGAAAAACGCTGCAATTAAATTACTTATTTTAAACAATGCTTTATCAATGAAATAATTGGAATGGATTTTATTCATGAAAATGGATTGTCCAAGAAACGCCTGATTACTCAATTCCTTGATTTTTTCTTTACACGTTTTTGTAAATTCCAAAAAGAGCCTGCAAACTTCTTTTTGCATTAATTCAATTTTTGTCTTTGCGGTATCAATCAACCCGCTTTCAATAGCTTCCATGCTATAATTGTACTGTGTACAACTGTAAGCAGTATTAAGTAGTATTAAAATTTCCTTATCTGCTTCTACATCCTTACTGAGTATATTTTTAAGTGAAGGTGCAAAATCAATAACCCAGTCGTATTGCTCCAGCAAACACGTAGATCCTATGTATTCACTGGTGAGAAATTCCGAAGCGCAGATATAAATATACCGCAAGCTTTGATGCATCGCAAAAGCAGCTTCTACATTCTTATTATTTCTTGTATAAATAGACACAGTACGAAAAGTCACCACAGCAGCTTCTTGATCCTTATAAAATCTCTTTTTTGCCTTTTTTAGAAGTTCTTTCGAAGCATCAATGTGCGGATAGAATATTTTATTATCAGGCTCAAAATAAACCAACTCTTTAATAGTGCAGTGCTGAATAAAAAAAGGTTTTCCTTTTCTAAATCCATAAGTAGCCCAATTAGAATTGATGAATTTAAAAACAAAATCAGGATACAATTTAATAAGTTTATGAACAGTTTCGCCTAAAGTATCTCCATCTTGACCACAGTTTTTTTTTAAAATAAAAGTTATAATAGTCGGCATATCCTCTTTGTCGTAGCATGAAATGTAAACAGATCCTGCTTCAATAAAATAGAGCAGGTCCGTTATAACTTTTTCCAGTCGTTGTCGCTGGGAATAATTCTCCTGTATTTTGATTAGATAATCCATAATTTTACTTTTTACATGTTGAACATTATTTTTAATTTGTATTTTTGTTTATTCCATGCAAGGAAGTGAGATTTAGTACCGTACCAAACCATCCAGAATTGTATCGCACCAAACTGACTTGTTTTTTACCAATGCATTTTTTTTGACAGAATTTTAAATATCTTTGAACTATGAGCACAGCAACAAAACCGAAACATATAGGCAGAAATATCAGCCGAATCAGAGAGCTACGAGGAATGAAACAAGAAGCATTGGCTATTGCAATTGGTATAAGCCAGCAGTCAGTTTCTAATATCGAAGCCAGCGAAACAATTGACGAAGAAAAACTACAGGCAATTGCTGAAGTTCTTGGAGTTTCTGCTGAGGCAATTAAAAATTATAGTGATGAAACGGTATTAAATAATATTCAGAATAATTATGAAGGATCTGTTATTAATAGTGGTCCAACAGTAAACCATAATTGCACATTCAATCCCCTTGATAAAGTTGTAGAACTTTATGAGCGCTTAGTTCAAGCAGAAAAAGATAAGGTTGAGTATTTGGAAAAATTATTGAAGGCTAAATAAACCTTCTATAAAAGATATAATTAATTCCAAAAAGAGACCTTCATAAGTCTCTTTTTTTGTTTGTAGGATAAAAAGTAAATCAAGTTTTTTTTACGCACTACATTATTATTGTTCGTAAACGAAAATTAAAAACTAAACCGATGGATAAGACTATTAAGCTAAGAGTTAAAAAAGAAATTGATAATAGCAGCGAGCTTAAAGTTTTGAAATTAAAAGGCACTTTAATTTCGAAAGGTTACACTGAAATTATTCATATTGCTGATGAAAATACAGAGTATTATCTTAACTCATTTTCCACTTCACCCGAGAATAAAAAAGAAGTGGAATATTTTGTTTTGGACTATATCACAAACCATGATCTTGCCGACACCATTTCGTTACTTCAAGAAAGCAAATAAATGATTTTTGATTGCAGTAATTTTTTTCAAATCATGTGCAAAAACCTTCCTGAAAACAGTCAGAATTTTGCACATTAATTTAAATGTATTCTTTTGAAAAAGTACGCTTCCTTATTCAAGATCTAATAATTATTTAGGTACTTTTTCTTCTGTATTTGGAATAAGGGAGCGTACACTTTCAAAGACATTTAAAATAAGTATTCTTACAGCTTCAATATGTCTTAAAGACCTTAAAAATATCCCGTAAAAAATCACAAAAAGTACAACTAAGGTATTGGACATTCATCAACTGCGTGCCCATAATGTCACCGCTCATTCTTCGCAGTGCCACCCTTCGGGACTTATAGCACTCCGTTTGATGTATATCCAATTTTGTATTGCTTTCTTTTTTTTCTTTTTCTTTTGAAAAAATTTAAAGGCAATCTGACTGAATCAAAAACGAACATCTCCTGTTATTTTATCGAAGACATTTCATAGGTAAAATTCACCTATGATTGCTTATATCAAACACTAGCTTTAAATTAGCCTTTATCCTTTAAAAAGCTAAAAGATTGCAACGTTCCTGCAAACGGCCAGATGAACGGTTGTCGGACAACCGGATCTGGCTGCTCTATCCTCGGAACTCGGGAGCAGTGACACTGAAAGAATAAAAAGAGTTTGATAACAATGAAATGCAGCGGAGCAAATTCACGAATACCAATAAAAACAATTTTGAATTAATGAGTAAAATGAAAGATGATGGAAAGAGAAAATTCAAACAGAACACGCAAAATCACACTGCGACTAACACCCGAAGAGTATGCAAAAATTGAGCACAGGTACAAAGCCAGTACGTGCCATAAGCTGAGCGACTATGTTCGCAAGCATTTATTTGACAAGCCTATTACAACCCACTACAGAAATCAGTCATTGGATGATTTTATCGAAGAAACTATACTGCTTCGCAATGAGCTAAGTGCAATTGGGAACAATCTCAATCAGGTTGTGAAAAAGATGCACACCCTGCAACAAATTCCTGAATTCAGGGAATGGATTATACGTTATGAAATAGAGAAACAAATCTTTAAAAGCAAGATAGATTTGATTGAAAGACACACTTCTAAAATCACGGACAAATGGTTTCAATCATAAAAACAAGCCACTCCATCCGCAGTATTTTAAACTACAATGAGAACAAAGTCAAAGCTGGTGTGGCAGAGTGCATCGGTGCGGGCAATTATCCCGTTGATGTGGATAAAATGAGTGGTGTCGTAAAGCTAAATCGCTTTACAAAACGACTGGAATTAAACGAAAACGCCAAGCGGAACAGCGTTCATATTTCCTTAAATTTTGATCCGTCAGAAAACTATTCCAAAGAAAAAATGATGGCTATTGCCAATACCTATATGAAAAAAATCGGTTTCGGGAAACAACCCTATTTGGTGTATCAGCATTACGATGCGGGACACCCACACCTGCACGTAGTCTCAATAAATATCGAGCGAGACGGCAAGCGAATTGACCTGCACCATTTGGGCATAAGAAAATCAGAGCCCGCAAGAAAGGAAATTGAAGAATTATTTGGGCTAGTGAAAGCAGAAGGACGAAAAAATAAAGAGGAGTTTAATTTGAAACCAATTTTAGTAAGTAAGGTTAATTATGGACGGATTGAATCAAAAAAAGCCTTAAGCAATGTTTTAAATAAAGTGCTGAATGAGTACAAGTATTCCAGCCTTGCTGAACTTAATGCGGTGCTAAAACAGTGTAATGTTTTGGCTGACCGTGGCAGCGAGAATTCAAAAATATTTTTGGCAAAAGGATTAGTTTATCGAATATTAGACGAACAAGGTAAACCAATTGGCGTTCCAATCAAAGCGAGTGATTTTTACTTTAAACCGACTTTGAAATTTTTAGAGGAAAAATTTAAAGGCAACCAAATTAGAAGACCTCTTGACAAAACACGGGTAAAAAATGCCATCAACATGGCACTTCTAAGAGAGCAGGCAATGCCGATAACCGTACTGGCAAGGCTATTGGAAAAAGAAGGTATTTATACAGTGTTTAGAAGAAGTACTGAAGGTCAGCTATATGGTATTACGTATGTTGACCACACAACAAAAAACGTCTTTAATGGCAGTAGCTTAGGGAAACAGTACAGTGCCAAAGCCATTGAAGAGCGATGCGGATTAAAGCTTGCTGGTGAAGAAAAAAGAAATCAGATTTATGAAAAACTTCCTTCTAAAGAATCATTGATTGAGGATCTTCAACATCAAAAAGACATCTTAACTATTCCTGATTTGGTAAAAGCATTGGATCTGCTTATGCAGGCTGAATATTCTCCAGATTATTTACCAAATCAATTGAAAAAACAAAGAAGTAAGAAAAAGAGAAGAGGTCTATCCAGTAATTAAACAAAAAGGATGAGCAATTATACTCATCCTTTTTTAATTTCTTTTCAATTATTATTCTTTTAGAAAGATTACAAATCTGCGTTATCG
This sequence comes from Flavobacterium cryoconiti, assembly GCF_048158645.1. Lineage (NCBI taxonomy): Bacteria > Pseudomonadati > Bacteroidota > Flavobacteriia > Flavobacteriales > Flavobacteriaceae > Flavobacterium > Flavobacterium cryoconiti. The sequence goes on from NZ_JBLNKW010000017.1 coordinate 7,915, forward strand.
TTACGGAAACAAATTCGAGCCATCAAGGTTTACCCCCCTAACTTGGTCTCCCTTTTTTTTTGCTTATCCATTTTTCTAATCTAAATATATAACACTATTTTCAAAACAATTTACCCTTATTTTATCATCGAAATTAATTTCTTCAAAAATATCTGGCAACGCATATTCTTTAATTTTTTCTAAAGTAAAAATATCAATTTTTATTATTTCAAGTTCGGTAATTAGATAAATAAAATTTTTAAAAATCTTAGTATCACAAAAAAGATAATCTAACCTTAAATTTAAAATAACCGCATTAATATTAAAATCAATTATCGCAAAATTTTGGTCAATGCCTATTGCATAAACTCCATTTTTAATTTCTGTTTCCTTTGGCTGGATTATATCACTTTGCCAAGAAAACTTATAACTGTATTGAAGATAATTAATTGTTGCATAACACCTACTTGTATTATTATCATTGAATAATGTAGGCACATTTAATTTCTTAAATTCTTTTTCTTCAATATGTAATATATTTACACGCATAATATTTATTTAAAAATTTTGGGAATGATGGTTGTAACGGAAGGGTTTGCACTCATATCTCCTCCTTTGTAAAAAAAAGAAACATCTACACTACCCTTACCAGCAACATTAACACTACGCATTACAGATGTTCCAAATTCAGTAGTTTTTGTTGAGACAACAGCTCCATTTTCTAAAGCTTGATTAAAAACAGTCGTTAGTTGAACTTCATTTTTAATACCCAAAGTTGATAAATCTTTTAAGTTTTGAGCTGATCTCGCAACATTACTCGCTGAGCCAGTAAGAACTCTACCAAAAAAATAATCAAATTTACTTGCAGCAACTGTATATGTTCCTTCGGTCACCATAGTACTTTTTACTGCAATGCTCTCTTCTGCGCCAATTCCTCCTCCAGCTGTTAAAGTTATAAAATTCAATAATCCTTTAAGAATTCCGCTAAAAGAAGAATTCAGATTTTGAATATCCTTTTGATATTTTGCCTGCTCTTCTTTAGATTGAGAGTCTGGTGTTTTCTTCTTTTTAGGAGGGTCGCTTCCTTCACTTTCAGCAGCTGCACTTTCTCCATTACTAGCCGAAAAACTCCCATTATCATTATTAGTCCATTTTGTTGCCTTATCATTATCCGATTTACTTATTAAATCATTAATAAATGACTGCGATAACATACCATCTGGGTCAATGAAATAAACAGGATTATCCATTCCATAACAATATGGTGACCATCTGCGTCCGTCCTCCGCAAGCGGGTCAACATTCATCCAACGCCCTAGAGCTGGATCATAATTACGTGCTCCATAATCATACATGTTAAGCCCCAGCTCGTCTTGGAGCTCTTTACCGTTGTATTTATACTTGTATCTTTAGTTATTACTTAGCCGCATCCTTAACATAAATTATCTTTTCAAAATAAACCTTTGTTTCGCCTGTTACAGCACTGTCTTTTTGGGTTGGCTGACGTTTAAAATATTCAATCATATAACCTCTTAACGTTTTCTTTCCTGATTTATCAAACCACCTACCAAAAGCAACGACATAATTAGGATTAGCTTTAGGAAAGTTAACTCTATTTTTTTTATCTTTATTTAAATTATAAAAGGTATCTAATTTTACATCTTTTTCATTTGAAAAATTATAATTAAAATTATAATTTTCTTTACCGAGAACCATTATAATTTGTGAGTTATATTCTCTCAATAATGGGCTATTGCATCTTACCGCTGCTGCAAATGGCGTAGAAATACTTATGGTATCTTTGGAATAAAAATCAAAACTAATCATAGTTGAATTTCTACCATCTAAAGTATCATTTGCAAATTCATAATATGAATTACGTTTTTTCGCATACCATAATGTATCTCCTTTCTTGTCTAAGTACCAATTTCTATTCAATATAGAATTATTTTTAACAATATAATATTCCCTAATTTCATTTAAGTAACCATCACGAGTGTATATATTCCAATTTCCAAACTTTCTTCCTTTTATATCCTGAAGCCCTACTTTAAATATTTTTCCGTTTTTATAATAATAAACAATGCTATCATATATGTTTTTTCTAAAAAGCACATTATTGGGTAAATTACCGATGGTATCATAATAAGTGGTAATTTTTTTTAACTCCCCATTTTTATTATACTCCGTTAAAAATTTCATATTATTAGATAAATAATATTCTACTTTATCTTTTTTATTACACGAATAAATTAGAATTAAACATAATAATATAAAAATAAGATTCTTATTTATTTTTAGCTTCATCTTTTTTTGGTCTTTCAATAATAACTTTATATCCTAACTCCGCTTTATTAGTTGAATCTTTTTTTGCCGCAGTTTCTGATGCATTTTGCGTTGAAACTGAACGATAACCATCTACATATTCTACTAATACTTTTCTTCCCTTGGTCGCAGTCTCATCAACTTTAGTTGCTGCATCTTTTCCTTCTTTAAATAATTCCGCTTTCTCTTTCATATTACTTGCCGTGTTTCCAATTTTAGCATCTGTCATACCGTTTTTGGATTTACCTCCTGGTAGCCCCGCAAAAGCTCCCATATTTACAACAACACTAGTAACATTCATAAAGTCTAATGCGGGACCAGTTGTTTTTTGGTTTTCATCCCCACCATTATCGGTACTTAAAGACACATTAATTTTTTCGGTACTCACTTTTTGTTTTTCAGGTTCCGCAGAACTAAATAAAGACATAACACTATTACTCAAATCCTTAACAGCATTAACAATAGGTCTAAACCCAGTATTATTTACAATTTCGCTTGCTGAGCTATAATGCAATTCCAATCCTTCGAGTTCTCTACCCAATCCCATTTTATTTTCTTGGAATGCATATGGAGAGTTATAGGTGTAATCCATAGCAAGAGGGTCAATACACATAAATCTACCAATAGCTGGGTCATAATTTCTCCACTTAAAGCTGTCCCAGTTCAGTCCTAGCTCGTCTTGACGTTCTTGTCCTTGAAACTTATACTTATAGGCTTTTACAAAGTTACTCCAGTGTAATAAGAACGTCCATTTCTCTATATCCTAGCGGTTCAAATGTAATGTTTTTCATTTAAAAAAGACTTTCATTCTTGTTTATTTTCGGTTGAAATAGGCAATCATAGCCTGAAAAGCTTTACTGATAAGCAAAGCACCAACTAACTGGATTAAGCATTTAGTAGCTTTCCTTGCTCTTTCTGGAAATGTCATAAACATTGCAGTTAGAACTAAAATAAAAAGTAAAAACATCGTAAAATTACTCATAGCATAGATTTTTAGATTAAACAAATTTTTACAATTAAACAATGTTGCTAAAAAGTTAGCTGTGCAAATCATTTGTTTTGAAAAACGAAGGTAATTTTGTGGGTCGAAATAAAATAGGACACTAAATTTCAACATATATAAAACTAAAAAAACACCAAATCAACTACTTATGATTTAGTGTTTTACTCTTTAAAATTAAGATTGTAGCATTGACAGGGAAAACATGGGGGACAAATCCGTCAAAGCTTTTTTTGTCCTTTTGAAAACTTTACAACGGAAAAAATCTATTTATCAATTCTCTTTGTTGCAAACTATCCACTTTGAAATATTTCTCAGTAGTTCCAGGCCATTTGTGTCCTGCCAACTCCTGAACCTTTTCCAGTGGAATTTTCTTTTCGTTGAGCCAATTGCAAATTACACTCATTCGGATGGTTCTTGGGTTGAGGTTTCTATCTGGAAATAATGGCTTTGACGGCTCGATAATCGCATGGATTCCATCAACTGAAATCGGTTTCCCTAGCTTGCTCAGTAGTAGTTTATCCGTATTGCATCTCAGTAATTCAGGTCTTACTTCGTTCAGATACTTGGAGAAAACAATCATTTGCCTGTTGAGCAGTTCCAAGGTTCTGCGGTTTTGATTCGTTGAAGCTTTGATATAGATTGTTCCTGCATCCAAATCAATATCTTTGATTTTCAATTCTGTCAGTTCCTCGCTGGTCAATCCCTGATAAATCAATAATGATAACAATACGCTGTTTCTGGAATCCAAATATTGATAACGGTTTTCTCGTGTCAGTAATAATTGCAGTTCCTCACTGCTAAACAAATCCTGAACCTGTATGCTCGGATTCTGTTTGTTTTTAATATTCAGCTTTTTGCAGGGATGGTCGTTTCGTAGTCCAGCCATTACCAGATAATCGTAATATCTTTTGATTGCCGATAAGATTCTGACTCGGTACTGGATATTGCTTTGTTTGCTACTGACTTGTTCCATATAACTCACTATATCCTGAAATTTGAAACGTTTGGCTTTAGGGTTGGTCTTTAGAAAATGGTTGATAGTATAGATGTAACTTTCTGCTGTCTTTGTGGATAGGTTTTGATTGAGATACATTTCTAATGATAATTTTGTCATAGGCACTTTTAAAATGTTGTTACTGGTTTTCTTTTTTTGTTTTTGATAGCGTATAAGTAAGTCGTATTGATTTGGGAATGCCCTAGAAAACTTCGGATAAACTCAATTCCTGCGTTGTTCTCTCCTAAGTGATTCGCAATACTATGACGCAGACAGTGGAGCGTTATTTCCTTTTGAATTAGTTCGTATTGCTGGGTTTGTTCTATCATTCTTTTAAGAATTTCGTTGAGTTGTTCGCCACTGGTTCGCTTTCCTTTGGAGTTTACAAACAAAGCATCTTCCAAAACTGTTTTCCCTATTAGCAATTGATAACGTTCTTCAATGATGTATTTTTTCAAATATTCTATGACTTTATCACTCATGGGAACTTCACGTCTTTTGTTTCCTTTTCCTTTTCTAACGATGAGCATTCCTGAACTGAGTTGAATATCCTTTACATCCAAAGCCTCTATCTCGGAACGTCTGAGACCACAACCATAACCCACCGACAATAAAGCTCTTTCCTGTTCGTTTCGGCAATACTGATACACCGTTTTGATTTCTGATACAGTTAGAACATTTCTTGGCTTTTGATTTCCGTTGCTGTAACTTGGAATAAAAAAGCCTTTTTCAATTTCTTTGTTTTCCAATAGATTCAGTACAAATAATCCCAAAGCGAATAGATGGAATTTGATGGTTTTCTCTGCTAATGTTCCAGTACCTCGCTGTTTGGGTCTGCTTATTAAATACTCAAAATAGCTCACGGATTCCTTGCTGGTCACATTTTTTATTTTAGTGATTCCCGATTCTTCCAGCCAGATAAGAAATTCCAATATTACATTCTGGTACATTTCGCTGTTTCCTGTTTTGTAATTCCTGACTTTGACAAAATGGTCGTAATCGTTGATGAGGTTCTGAAATGTTGGGGTTTGTATCGTTTTTTTCATTTTCTTATCTAGTTTTTAAATCGGTCATTTCAAAACTTTCCTTAGGCACACTCTCCAAAACTGCGAACACTAGCGTTATATCACTTGTAATTACTGGGCTTCCCGTGTTCTTAGTTGATTTCCAACTGGTCTAATTGCTTGTTCAGGTCTTCTTTGATTTTGGCTTTCAGTTTTTCCATATTATCCCAATAGCTAATCACATACTTAAATCCTTTGTTTGGCGAACCTTCCACCGCTTGAATGTATTCCAGTTCCTGCAAGGTCTGAACGTATTTGAAAGCCGATGTCTTGCTTATGTTGAGTTCTTGCCTGATTTCACGGGTTGTAAAACGGTGGGTTGTTCCACCTGTTTGAGTTCTAACAAATCCTTTGAGTTTTTCAAAAAACTGTCGAGTACTTTTATCGAGTTCATCCACTTTGATAATGATGGAGCTAAAGAATATCTCAACGGCTTTTCTCACATCGTCTTCGGTGGCTATCAATCTGCCTTTACTGTCCTTTTTGCGTTGGTATTGGTGTAGGATTGTGATTTGTGACACAAAATTCTGAAACTGGCTGTTTAACCTTCTGAGCATTTTAGCTTCTAATGGTAACATTAGTTTATCGGCATAAGGATTGACCACTTCGTAGGATTTCAGTACCCGCATAGCATTTCTCAGGAGCTGTTTTGCCTGCTGTTCGCTCTCTGAATTGCTCACGCCTGATATTTTCAGGTTCTGAGCTTTGATAATCCTAAGCGTTTGCTCTTGGCTTTCATCCACTCCCAAAACTACGGAACGGCTCATATTGTCGTAGTAAACCTCTGCTTTGGTCGTGGCGGTAAGGCTGGCAAAATGAGCTTCAACCTTTTTCATCTTTCCTCTGGTATTGCCCAGCATGTCCTTAACCACCGTGGAACTGGTCAAAAACTTAGCAGATTGCATTTCCCTGAATGCAAATTGCGCTTCTTCGTCCAATCCGTCAAAATCCTGAATGATAATGAGTTTATTCATCAGTTCTTTTTCTCTGTAATGGTAGAGCGATTTACTGGTAATTCGGGTCATGTTCATTACGTCCTCCTGTGGCATGCAGTCTGCTATGGCGTTGATGAGGTGGCTTTTCCCTTCTCCGCTACTTCCCTGTATCAGTCCATGCATCAGATACGGCATTTTATAGCTCGATGCCAGTATGAATGATAGAATCCTGTTTTCTTCTTCACCTACGATTCCGCTCTGTCCCAGCAGTTTATCTATATCCTTAAAAAGATGAGGTTTAGAAAGGAATTCTATCGCTTTTTCACTGGCTTGGGGTGTTAACTCCTTTTGTGAAAATTGGTCGGTTACGGGGTTCATTTCAGCGTTGAAGAGTGTTTCCCTGTAATCTTCCAAAAGGTCTGTGAACTGCAAGAGGTCAGATTCCAACAGATTCCCGTCAAATCCCTGTTTCTCGCTCAGTTCCCTACATTGGTTCTGAACATTCGTAAAATCAAACAGGTCAATTTTCAATCGGTGCTTCTTTTGGGTTGCCTGCTCCACGACTTGAAGTGATACCCTGAGGTTACCCAAATCCATAGGCAGGCTCCCAATCACATAAAACGTTCCCGTTTTTCCTTTGTAGCTGATTTTAAAATCACCCAGAATCTCCAGCGTTGGTATTGTTTTTTCTCCTTTTGGGTTTTGCAGTAACTCGATAATTCCGTCAGCCCCGTAGTTCAGCCACATATCGTTCATGCTGTGACCCTCTGGGAGCTGAATCAGGTTTACGGGCAATTCTGGTCTGATGCTTTGTATTTGTGTCCTTATGTTTTGCATAGTCTTAACGTTTAATGATTATTATTTCTTCCAATTCGTGCAGGGCTTTGATGGCTTCAAGGTGTTGATTTAATAACTCTCCATTCTGTAGCGTGATTATTGCTTCTCGGTTCTCCAGTGTCTTTGACTGTATGAGGCTTGCACAGTCAATGACCGTGGGAGCTATATAAAGCCGTTTGGTTAATGGAGGAGGATATGCTGGATAAATGCCTTCGCTGTTGAGGTATTCTTCTTTAGTTGTTTCTAGCTTGAAGCGTAAAGCAAAATAGTTTACAATTCTATTTTCTTTGTCCACCAGCGGAAAAATAAGTCCATAGCTCCCAAAAACAGTATATGCCGTCATCGTCTCTTCCCGCACTCCTGCATCACTCTTTTTTAGCATTCCTAAAGCTTCAAATTCATCTTTAAACTCTTGGTCTTTCCTATGATGGAATTGTCCTGAATTGAAGCCTATTCTTAGTTCTGCGTAATCCAGTCCAATGCTCTTTAAATAGTCTTTGGGCTTGTCTGCCTTGGCACTTCTAATACCAGTTTCAAAGGACTGGAACAGCGTTTCTAAATTTTCCATAAACTTCATTTTTTTTAAGGTTTTGACACGTAATTTTTTGGCACAAGAAGACACCCTCGGGTATTGCACCGAATCTGTAATCTGTAATATAAATTTGATTTTTGAGTAAGTTGTTTAGCTTTACAACCTGCTCTTTTTCCATTCTTTAGCTATTAGAATGGAGAAAAGATTCTTGCAATAATCTCTTCCTTTAGATTTCTTTTGACAAAGATATGACATGTTTTAGACATTCTTTTTTAGGTAACTTAATCAAGTTATATGATATAAGTTATTTCGCACTAAAACTGCTTAATCGCTTAATTATTAATAAATTAAGATTTTTAAAAATTTTTAAAATAAAATAATCTTAACTAATAATTAGTACGGTATTTCTTCTTTTTAATATTTTGATTTTTGTAGATAACTCAATCAATTTATGTAGCTAATAAGTTAGTTCTATTGTACAATTGAAGAACGGTTGGAGCATAAAATTTATTCCCATGTCTGGTTTTGAAATTGAGCTGATTAAGATAATCTGCAATTTGTCTGTAGCTCATTTCTTTCTCTTTGCAATTGAGAATTATTGATTGTGCTTGTCGATTTCGGTCATTGTTCATGGCATTTTTTTTAATTTTATCAACTCCCTTGGCTCTAGCCTCACTAGTTAGATTTTGCGGATTACCTAATTTTACTCCTTTTTTCTTAAGTTCCGCAAGCGCAAGCTTGGTTCTGGAGCTGATAAGCTTGGCTTCCTGCTCTGCAAGTGCCGAAAAAATATGGATGGTGAAATTGTTGGCTGAGGGCATATCTACCGCCAAAAATTCGATACCAGCATCCATCAAAGAACTTACAAAGCTCACATTTCGAGCTAATCTGTCTAATTTTGCTATTATGAGGATTGCTCCTTCATTTTTCGCCAGTTGGATAGCTTTATGGATTTCGATACGTTCACGTTTATTTGTACCAGTCTCAATCTCAGTAAAGCTCCTTAAGATAGTTCCATCCTGTGAAGTCACATATTTTTCAACTGAACTTTTTTGAGCAGACAATCCTAAACCCGAGATTCCTTGCTCTTTTCTACTGACTCTATAATATGCAACAAATTTTTTCATTTTGATATTGATTTAAACCTTAAACGTCCGTTTGTGATTTATTACACTCCAAATGTCCAGGTCTAAATTGGATTAAACAAGAAAAATCCTGGTTTTCCTGGGCTCACAGCTTTTTTTGGAGAATTTGGCGCACAAAAAAACGAGGGGTTAGCCTCGTTCTTTGGATTGCAATAATTTTTGAAACTCTGAAAATTCGTGGTCGGTCAAATCTTCCATTTTAAAACTGATGGGTAATTTTAGCGGTTCGGATAGCAATATCCGTTTTAACTGAGAAAGTTTAAGCTTAATTCTCATAGCTTGTGGTGTTTGCACTATTATTGATAAAATCCCAGTCTTCTCCATTTAGACCCTCCTTTGCCATATAGAACAATCCAGCTTTGTATTTGTCATAGGTACTTACATCTGTTCTATCATAGTTGAAGTATTCCTGAATATCGGTTACAATTTGCTCATGAAGTTTTTTATCTTCAATGTAAATAACAAAATGGTTGTGATAACCTTTTCTGTTTGTGAAGGGTTAAGTAGTAAAAAATAGTCGTAGTTCTGTTGAATCCTGATATTTTTCATTCAGATAATCGTAAAGACCGTGCATTTGTTTAAAACAACTGGTCTTATTACGTTCCAGTTTGTACGCCACCGTAAAGAAAAAACTCCAATCCATGTGCCAGAATGTATGCTGTAAACTTTCTTTATCTGCCAGACAATCGATGAGGTTTCTCATAGATTGGTTTTCCTGTCTTAGTATTTTGTTTTCGTCAAACATTATTTCGGAGTCAAAATATCTGGCGTGGTCAACTGGAAATAGTCGTTTTCCATTTGGAATTTTGGTTTCTGAGAATAAGTCTTCATTCTTTTTGTAAAATCTGTAGATAGTACTTTTGCTTGCTTTCGTGCTTATTATAAATTTCTTTAAATTTTCATATTTCATTTTGTTGGTTAGTTAGTATCTCGTTATTGGTTAGATACAGGAACTCCATACAAGGAGATAAGTCAAGCATCTATGTTTATAAATACTATCAAACTTTCAAAAGTGTAGCTTTTTGGCACTTTTTTTTGAAAAATATTTTTTTGATTGGGAAAATAAGTGTTCCAAAATGAGACACTATTCTGTGGAATTTCAAAAATTGGGAGAAATTTCATTTATCACACAGTAGGTGCGGATTGAATATGTGTACATTTCGCATGGTCGGGGAGGTAATCTGAGGAACTAAATCGAGGAATCTAGTAGTAAAATAGCCGATACAGGGAGGGGGTGGACTATCAATTGCTTTCCGAATCACGTTTGAGACCCCAGAACAAATACAGGAACGTCTGACCGAATAACTAGCAGTTTAGGAACATTAAAAGTACAAAAAAAACAACCCGAAGGTTGTTTAATTTTGACTACTATAATACTATAAATAGTTGATTTTCTGCGAATGTTTTATGAAATAATTAAGCACCAACACATTTGACACATTACCATTTTATTGTGATATATTCGAAATTAGTCGGAAGTCTTTTTTAAATATTTTTTCAACAAAAAATGATAACATAAATACCAAAATATAAAAAATATAATTATTTGAATAGCAATAACTGCTAGATAATATTTACCCGCTATCATTATTCCAAAACTAAATATACTAACAGGAAAGGTAATAAAAAGCCCAAATAAGACCCAATCTCCATAATAAGGCGGATAAGAGCATAAAACAGATAGTGTTCCAATTCCAACGTATACTAAAGAAATAATTAATGAATTATTCCAAGCTTTCTTTTTTGTGTTTTCCATTTTTATATTTTTTATTGCCCTGAAGGTGAATATGTCACTCCTCCTTTATTTGCTACATTATCTGCCTGTATAATTGATGATATTGCACTTGCTGGACTTTGGCTAGAAAAATGATAAACTGTTTTAAAAGATGCTAAAGCACCTAGACCCAAACCTAAAACTACCCCTTGCGCTTTCTCTTTATAACTATCTGTATATCTTGCCGATAATAATGTCATAGCCACAAATCTAAAATCAGTACTAATTGCCCTAGTATCTGTTAATAAACCTACAGCTCCTGAAGTACCTAAATTAGCATATCTTCTATCGTGACCAATTGCAGGGTATTCTACAACACTTTTGGGAACATAGGAGAAATCATCAATACCACTATATGTTTTTGGATTATTCCCTCCAGGATAAGATAATCCAAGTAAATTTTGTCCTAATGTTCTAATATCTAAGCCATCTGGTGTTAGACTTTTTTGTACACCGTGCCAAAAGTTACTAAACGATTTTTCATCAGCATAACCTTTGATACCACCACCAACTTGTTTGTACGTCTTTATAGAAAGTTCATCTGCTAGTACAGAACCATCACTTAATTTTCCGTGACCACCTGCTGACATCTCTCCATCAATAAATGTAGATGTTTGTCCAGTTGTTGGAGTATTATTTAAAAGAACATTTTCGGTTTCTAAATAAGACATAAAACGTTTAATATCTTCAGGCTTGTTTGTTGTATATCCATTTGCTGTTGTTTCCCATAAACCACTTGGGTCTATGAAATTTATTGGATTATTAAAACAATAACGATTTGGTGTTAGGTCATAAGCTAATTCTGCTAAAGGGTCAGGATTTTGCATTCTGCCAATTGCTGGGTCGTATAATCTAAATCCATAGTCGTAAACATTAAGCCCCAACTCGTCTTGGAACTCTTTTCCGTTGTACTTATACTTATAGGGTTCTGCAAACCTTTTTTATATAAAACAGCTCCTTTCAAAAAATTTCATTATAAAGAACGTCCGGTTACATTTTTCAATAATACGAAAGTAAATGTAGTTTAATTATTTTCCTAATAAATCCTTGTGATTTATTACTTATAACCAATAAAAAAAGCCCTCAAAATGAGAGCTTGATTATCGGTTGATTATCTAGAATTACATATAAACTATTTATATTCTTGCGACTGGTTTACCTTTTAAGCTTTCACTTACCAGTTTTGAAAGAAATATTGTAAAGGGTTCTATATCACCTCTCACACTTGCACTTTCAAGAGCTGCCATATAAGGATCACGTTCTTCCACAGGAATAACAGTCCAAGGAAAACCTCCGGAAGCTAACATCACATTCATTAAGAACCTTGCCATCCTGCCATTACCGTCCATATAGGGATGTATGTACACAAATATAAAGTGCCCGAGCACTGCGCGTACTGCGGCGCTGGTTTCGTTTTCGAGTAATTCAAAAAGCGTGGGCATTGCATCTCTCAGAGCATCTCTGTTTAGAGGCACATGCAGAGAATTAGAAATATAGACCTGATTGGTTCTGTATCCTGCCAAATCCGAAGCCTTTAAAATTCCAGCCACCACACTGGGCGCAAATAATTCCTGATACCAATCTCTATGGTCATCGTCAGCTACTTTTCCAGCATTGTCGCCTTCTAAAATTTTACCGAGACTTTTCTTTACAGCTTGTGTTGCCTGCCAGTAGCCTCTTGCTGCCATAGCATTCCTGTGGTTTCTATCATTTTCATTCCCCTTGATGTCCCAATCGCCAGTGCGGACTTTTTCAATCAACTCTACCGATACCACATATCTTTCTATAGAAAGGGAATGGTAGGCATCAGTGACATATATCTGTTCTACAACTTCAAGGTATTTTTCTTTGTCTTTTGGAAGACCTGGTTCATTCGGAAAATACTTTATAACAACCTTTCGCCATTCATCCCACATCAGCTTGATACGGTTTGCATAGGGCGATCTTTCTCTGAATGATAGAGCAACTGGAGATTTACTTTGAAAAGGATCTGTTTCGCGTACATTGTAATCAGCGGCTTTCATTGTTTTCAAGATGTCATCGGCGATACGGTCTCGTCCAATATTTCGAAACGCACCGGCTAGCCTTCCGGCCACTACAGTGTGTGAGCCTTCGAGAAGTGGGCTGAGAATTTCGGATGCATCCTGAACCAGTGCCATCGCGGCACGTACATCGACCGCATTCCTTTCGAACATTGCTGTTGAGCAGTTTATCAAAGCAGAGTGTAGTGGTAACATTCTGATGCCATTTATCTCCACAATATCGGCCATATATGGAAGCGGTGACTTCATTTCTAGTAATGACGTATTATACAACAATGGTATGACTTTGTTCGAAGCTTCTAATGCACGGATAATTAATTGTGTAGGTACAGTTCTGTTTCCTGCATGTATCATGAGAGACTGATCGGCTGAAATGCAGTAGGCATCACCGTATTTATCCTTGAGATAACGCGAGCAGAATTGCCAATAGGATGTATACCATGAAGTAGTGTCTCCAGCAGCTTCATGGGGATTTGACACAATGTACCAACCTCTGGATACTTCCTTCAAGAAACCATTTTTTATCAGACGCTCTCTATGTGTTCTGTTTATTTCCGATGATTTTATTGCGACAATACTCTGATCCTCCTGTAAATCACGAAGTATCTGAAGCGATGCCGCCAATTTTTCCCCAGGTGTAGCCATATTATTCTTTTTCTTGAATTATTTTATATCCGAAATTATTAATCAACTATTTTTTCAAAACAAAAGCTTAATAATTTCGCATCGTAATTAGCCTATCGTGTTGCGCGTAAATTAGCCTATTGTGCTGCATCATAGTTAGCTTATCGTGTTGCACGTAAATTAGCCTATTGTGCAAATATAATGAATTAATCAATAGTCTTGCCAATTTATATAACTTAACTTCATCAACAAGAGTATATTATATTTTTTTTACAAACAATTGATTTACATAAGTAAGCGTATATACTTGTTTTATTTAAAAGATGTAAATGCATATATTGACTTTTTAAATCACAGGAAAATATCGATTAATCATTTCTCTCTGTTGGGAACTATTCACCTTAATGTATTTTTCCGTAGTGCCTGGCCATTTATGTCCGGCGAGTTCCTGCGCCCGTTCCAAAGGAATCTTTTTCTCGTTGAGCCAGTTACAGATCACACTCATGCGGATGGTTTGCGGATTGAGCCTCCTATCCGGAAACAATGCCCTGAGCGGCGCAATCATGGCATGAACACTATCTACTGTTATAGGCTTACCCAGTTTTGTAATAATTAGTTTTTCGGTTTTACAACGAAGCATTTCTATCCGCGTCTCATTCAGATAATTAGAAAATAAAATCATCTGTTTGGAGACCAGCTCCAACGTTCGCTTATTGAGCATATTCGAAGCTTTTATGTAAATAGTCCCATTGTCCAAATCAATATCTTTAATAGTTAATCGAATAATTTCATCGCTGGTAAGTCCCTGATAAATCAGCAGAGACAGTAATACATTATTTCTGATGTCCAAGTGTTTATACCGGTTTTCCCTTTCCAAGAGTAGTTGCAATTCCGGACTGCTGAACAGATCCTGCACCTGTATTGCCTGATTACTGTTAACCTTAATGTTTAGGCGTTTGCATGGATGGTCGGTTCTGTACCCACTCATAACCAAATAATCATAGTATTTTTTGATTGCCGATAAAATCACGACCCTATATTTACTATTGGGTTGCTTTAAACTGATTTCTTCCATATACCTGACAATATTTTCGTATTTGTATCGCTTGGCTTTGGGATTTAATTTTAAAAAGTGATTGATGGCAAACAAATAGCTTGATACCGTTTGTTTACTATAATTCTGGAGCAGGAACTGTTCTAGTGTTTGTTTTGTCATAAGTCAATTACTTAAAAAGTTACTGTCGGTTTTCGTTTCTTGTTTTTGATAGCATAGATATACGTTGTATTTATATCGGAATGCCCGAGGAAACTGCGTATAAAATCAATCCCTGCATTATTCTCCGCGAGATGATACGCAATACTGTGACGCAGACAATGCAGGGTAATATCCTTTTGAATCAGTTCGTATTTTTGGGTCTGCTCAATCATTTTTTTAAGTATGTCATTCAGGTTCTCGCCAGTGGCTCGTTTGCCTTTGCTATTGATAAAAAAAGCATCTTCCATTTGGCTTTTCCCAACAAGCTTTTGATTGCGCTCTTCCAGTATGTATTTTTTTAGGTATTTCATAACGGTATCGCTCATAGGAACTTCGCGCCTTTTACTTCCTTTTCCGCTTCTGACAATGAGCATTCCGCTGTTTAGCTGTATATCTCTTAAATTCAGTGTATTTATTTCTGATCGGCGAAGTCCACAACCATAGGCTACAGACAGTAAGGCTTTCTCCATTTCATTCTCGCAGTTTTGATAAACGATTTTAATTTCTTCCACGCTCAGGATATTTCTGGGTTTTTGAATACCTCCGCTATAAGCAGGGATATAATAGCCGTTTTCAATTTCTTTGTTTTCCATAAGATTGAGTAAGAACAATCCCTGTACAAAAAGATGAAACTTAATAGTTTTCTGCGACAGCGTACCTTCGCCACGCAATTTAGGTCTTGCAATTAAGTACTCAAAATACTTTATTGATTCTTTGGTATTCACGTCTTTAATTTTAGTGATTCCTATTTCTTCGAGCCATGCCAGAAATTCGGTCAGAACGTTTTGATACATGCGCCCTTTTCCTGATTTGTAATTCCGGACTTTTATAAAGCTGTCAAAACTTTGGGCAAGCTTTTGAAAATCTTTGGTTAGTATGTTTTTTTTCATTGTTTTTAGTGTTCTTAAATGGTGGTGTTTTTAAGTGGCCGCTTGTGCACTCCGTGGAACACGGAACGCCAGTATCGTATTACCAGTATTTACTGAGGCTCCGGTGTTCCACTGGCGTTCCGGGGCGTTCCTTTTTGTTTTTTTGTTATATTTAAAATTCTTCGAGTTGCTTGTACAAATCTTTCTTTATCCTGTCCTTTAGTTTTTCCATATTGTCCCAGTTGGAAAAACCGGTCAAATTGACCACCACTTTCCAGTGTAAATTGACCACCAGTTCCGGAGCAAATTGACCACCACTTTCCAATCCAAATTGACCACCTAATTTCGGGGTAAATTGA
>NZ_JBLNKW010000018.1:0-18166 GCF_048158645.1 Flavobacterium cryoconiti
TTTTTAATGAAAAATGGAGGTGGTCATTTTGCTCCGGAATTAGGTGGTCATTTTGAATTGGAATCAGGTGGTCACTTTAAATTGGAATTGGGTGGTCAATATCACTGGAATTTGCACTAATCAAACTAATTTGACAAAAGAACACGTATTACCAAGATGGACATTTGAAAATTGCACTAAAAAATTCTTTGTTACGGATATAAATGGCAGCGAACAAACATATAACAAAACTACAATTCCAGTTTGTGCCGACTGCAATAATAATTTACTAGGAAATATCGAAAAATACATAATTTCATTATTGGATAATACTGATTTATCAATAACATTCTATAGCCAGGAACAAATTCAAAACATAATTCGCTGGTTGGAAATAATAGAATATAAATTTCAATTGTTAGAGATTCGCAGAAAATTTATAAAATCAAAGTCTTCAGAATATATCCGTTATTTAAGAGATATTCCTGTTTCTATAATGAGAGCAAATATAAATTATTCGCCACATAAAGCAGTTTCACAAATCAGACTTGCCCAGAAAAGAGTAACTACTAAATCAAAAGACAATAATGAAAACTCATTGGTTATTTTTAAAACGAAAAATGAAAGCTTCTATTTCTTTCATCACTTAAACGATTTTATTTTTCTGGAACTGCCCAAATTTGGAGTAGCATTTTTTTACTTTTATTCGCGAGAATTTGAAAATAATGAATTTGCTAAAGATGAGGCAATGAAAATTGTGAAATCAATGTACGAATCATAATGTACGGGGATTTATCGCTTTCCAAAAATGAGGCTGCTAAGATTGCCATTAACACAGTTTTCGATTTTTTGAAAACCAATGATATAAAAGTGATATTCGTTTGTCATGATTCAGAAAACTATAATATTTACTCAAATTTCTTAAAATAATTCAAAGCCCCAAAATTTTGGGGCTTTGAATTATTTTAAGAAATTTTGGAAGTCTTCAAAGGCCTTTTCCTTTTCTAGCTCTTGATTTGGATCTAAAAGGACATTCATTATTTCTTCCTCTTTTTGATAATCCCAAAGAAAAATACCTAAATATCCTAGTCCCCAAAAATCAATATTACCTCCTTTTCCTTTAGAGTTAAACTCAATTTGATTTAAACTTCCAAAATCACCATCATCATAAGAGCAATATTTAATTTCAAACCCTTCGAGAGTAGGCTCTATATTGGCTTTAAACCACAATATATTTTTAGTTGAATCCATATTTTTTTATTTTACTTGTAATAATTAGGAGAAAGTTTTTTGAATCGTAGGCATAATTTGCCCTCCTTGTCTAGCAAGCTGACTTTGCATTGCTCTACCTGGATTTGGTCCAATTGTTTTAAACCACCCTTCAACTCCTCCTTGTAATAATTTATGGATATTGTTTGTATGCCAGACTAACATATCTCAGGATCAAAATACCACATAATTTAGATTTTTTTTAAACTATACTTTGGTTTAACTATTATATTCAAAATTAAAAGGGATGAACATTTTGCTCATCCCTTAAAACTACATTAGACTAGTTATTTTCAATAAGTTAAAAATATCTATTCATTAACTTTGAAGATAACCGCTATTTACTTTGATTTAATATCGAATCTATCTTTCTTCTATCCCATAAAAGTAAAGACATCTTTCCAATTTTGAATAGTCTATCTGGATTTACATTATGATTTAATGCCCAACTTATCCATTTTTTAATTGCAAACTCCCAATAAATCCAACCAATAACTCCTCCAATAATTGCGCTAATTTTGCCATTTACTTCTAAATAAGCTGTTAAGCCAAACCAAACTAGCACTATTATTGCTACGGATGGTATATTAACCCATAAATAACCTTTAGTTATGAGTTCTTGAGTTGATATTTCCTTATTATTCACCATAAATTTAATTTTTAGTTTAGACTTAAGAAACTTATTAATCTTTAAATAATTCTAAGTCATCTTCAAGCCATACACAAGGAACACCATTATAATAATCTCTTATCCTGTCTTCAACGTGATTAGCCTCCCATACTGCCGCTCTTTCCAGACCTTTTACTTTTTCCTTCGTTGCTGGTGTACTTTCACCTGTATTTGGATTGTAAAATTCAAATCTATCTGGATGTAATGCATCTTGGATAAATTGCATCGGTTGACTTTTTAAATTTTGCCTAATATTCATTTTTCCGACTATCGGCCAATGTCCTTGTGTTATTACATCATTATAAACACCTATAATGAATAAAATAGGTTTGTCTTCTAATACTGAAAAATCGGTTAATCTCGTTTCACTTTTATAATCAAAAAAAACATACCCCCCTTTATCTAATATTTGGGCGTAAGTATAATATTGATTTTCAATATTGATTTCAAGTATTGAACCTTGTGTTATTTTTTGCTTTTTCATAATTATATTTTATTATTGCCCAAATTCCTTTTTTGCAGCATTCTCATATACTTTAGCATTTGGATTTTTAGGACTTACCCCATTTATAGCATTTCCTGAAGTACCCCCCTCTGATTTTGCACCACCGTTTTGCTTTATAAGTTGTTGTTCTCTTCCCCTAATTGCATCTTTATTGGTTGATGATTTATCAAGTTTGGCAGGACCAAATCCATCTTTGTTTTTATGATGTTTTGCATCTCTTGCTGCAACATTCTCCCTTGGAGTTTTATTCCCACTAGTTCTTCCAGAGTAGGTTTCTTTAGTTTCTTTATTAGTTTTAGTATAAGTTTGGTGAGTCTTTTCTCCTTTGGTTGTTTCAGTAGCCTTTTCAACCGCTTTAGCTTTAGCAGAATTTATTATCGTTCTTGCTCCACCAGCTAAAACTGCCCCTGATACTAGTGCCTTATTCGATTTCGAATCATTATAATTTCGAGAATCTGTCTTTGCATTACCTGATGGTGCGTTTGCAAATTCAGAATAAAGTAAAGCAGCAACAACATAGACACATATTGGACATCTACCATCTGGGTCATCAAATCGAATAGGGTCATTATAACCGTAAGAATATGGATTTAAATTGTCGGTATTAAATATTCCTCCACCATTTCCTAAAGTAGTCTTCATGGCAAAATCTACTTCGTCATCATCATCTTTATCAATATCGTTCGGATCAAACTTAAAATCAAGATCATTCAATAATGGATCAATATTCACCCATCGACCAATAGCAGGATCATAATTTCTAAAGCCATAATCGTACAACCCAAGCCCCAGCTCGTCTTGCAGCTCTTTCCCGTTGTACTTATATTTATATGTGTTCGGTATACCATCATTATACCCTTTATGTTTTAAACCGAATGGATAATAATTGTTTTCCTCTACAATTTCAGAACTCGCAATTATACCGTTTTTATCAGTATCGCTATAACTCAACCTAACATTGCCTAAATGATCCGCATAATTAAAAACATAACTGTAAACTCCTGCTGTATTCTTTACATAACCTTCTGTCGTTGGAAAAAACTGCAATACATTGTCTTTATATTGAAATCCTGCTAAATAATCCGTTGTCACAACACTTACTGGTGTTGTACTAGTGACTATTTTTTGTGTTTTTTGTCCCGCTGCGTTGTAAATATATACAATATCCCCAGTTGTTGCAAATGTTATTTTTGAAGGTAAATTTAAATGATTATAAGTTATTCCTGTTATATTCTTGTTTTTATCAGTAATCAAGTTGCCGTTAGCATCATAAGTATAATCATCACCTATTTTGTTAACGTCATTAAAACCGCTGGTGTTATTCGAATTATCCAAAACATTCAATAATCTATTACTGTTTGTTCCATAGGTATAAGCTAAATTATCAATTCCATTTGCTGGCAATGCGCCGTCTATATCTCCATTTCTTAGCAATGTTTTTATGTTTCCATTTTTATCATAGGTTAAATTCTCATCATATGATTTGGGTAGAGGATTTACATTACCCGGTTTTTGATAAGTGGCATCTTTTAGTCGGTTTAGATTGTCGTATTTATATCCATAAGCACGAACAAAACCACCATCTGAACCGGAACTCCAAAATGTTTCAGCAATGTTACCATTATAAAGAGCCTTGGCAACAGTTGCATCTCCCTCCACTTTATTATAATTTATTTTAAACGCAAATAAATCTTTGGGATCGGTCCCTTGTTGTAGGGCTGACGTTTTGTTAATTTCAGTAAGCCATCCGCGGATATTGTAAACATAATCTACTTTTTGCAAGGGAGATGACTCTATATTTCCTACTTTTTTAGCAATAAGTTGTCCTAACTCGTCATACGTATTTGAAGCTAAAAGCTGAGGAGTTCCACTTGTGCCAATCTGATGTGTATGGCTAAGTAACCGGTCTTGTGCCGAGTAACTAAAAGCGTCTTTCACATATAATTCGGCATCACCAATGAGACGTTTGTGTTTGGTCTCTGTATATTGAAGCTGTCCCGAAAAAGCATCTAGATTATTGTCTATTTGAGTGTAACCGCCCAAAAAGTTCGTGGTGAAATTCCGAATAGGTCTGGCTTTGACATCATACAAAGTATAACTACTTTCTCCAGTTGTTGATACTAAAGTAGTTAAAACACGAACCCAAGAACCTGTTGGCAATCCTTTTGGTTTTATTGTATTGTTATAATAAACTGGGGCTGTATAGGATATTGCTGGTGTAAAAGCCTGAAAATTATAATCGTCATAATAGTTTATGGTTAATAATTTAAACGTTGTCGGCACAACACCATTGCTATAATAGGTGGTAATGCTGTCTATGGTGTTCACCGTTGCTTGCTTGTTTTCACTTATGGTTGTTAAACCATTCATTGTCGTTTGTTTCGAAAATCTGCCCGCACTTGTAACCGTTGTAGATTGTTCCCAACCTGTGTAAACAGGTCTATTGAAAACATCATACTTCGTAATCAACCATCCTACGGTTCCAACTGATGAATTACTAAATGGTGAGTATACAGGTCCTGTAGCTACTGCTCTATCCAGTTTATCATAGACTATAAATTCCCATTGTTTCCCCGGCAACTTTTTCTCCACTAAACGATTGCGATAATCGTATTTATATTGGTAGCACAAATCGTCAAGAATAGTTGATGTAATTGCAGCATCTGCAGCAGTTGGAGGAATTACATAGGTAAGATTTGCGTAGGTATCATATACATAATAGGTATCGTGATTTGTTCCAGCATCATATGTTCGTTTTAGTACTACTTGTCCCTCTTTATTTTTAAATTCTACCGTTGATCCATTAATTTCAGTAGGAGTTGCTCCCGTATTTTCATCGTACGTAACTGTTTTGTATAACTGATTGACCTCATAGTAAGTAGTCCCTGCACCGTTAAGAAAAGCGGGGGTATACAGTCCCAATCCGGCATCCCAAGCGGTGTTTGCTGTAAAAAGTTTTACTTCTGTAGCATTACTATTGGTTTGATAATCCAATTTTATTTCATGACCCGCATTCATCGTCCAGTCTACCCCTGGAGCGGCTTGCTTCATGACTCTACTAAGTGGTGAGGATTCCAATTTCTTTTCTGAAAAAGGGTTAGTGGTGTTTTCGTATTTTGTAGTATTATAAAAAGTCAAGGTATTCACAGACGCATTTACGTCATACACCATATTGGTATTTGAACTTGCATAAGGTAAATAATCCATTTTTTGTCGCCCAAAATCATCATATCCAATATGCGTTATTATATCTTTTCCTGACATTGACTGCTGGTTGGCAATTTGCTGCATGGGTCTGCCAAGTCCGTCAAAATAAGTAATGTTTGTTTGAGCCTTATCTGGAGTTGGAGCTATAAAGACGGTTGAAGTTGGTTTCTTGTAGGTCTTGGTAATGATATAGTTTTGATCCAAAGATGGAGCAGCTAAAGCATTACAATCTGAACTTGATCCCAGTACCAAAGGGCAATTATCTGAATTATCACGTATATAATTCCCTTCAGGTTTTACGCATTGTTGGACAAAATTAAAAGGATCTCCAAGCCCATCTCCCTCATTATCTGCGTACCATTTGGTATTGGGGTTAACCGATGGATCACCATCATTACAATCCGTACTACTGAGCACATAACCTGTCGGTTTTGAACTGTAATATACATTTACACTCGCATTCCCAAAAGTATCTCCATCTCCATCCTGATAAAAGGTTTGAGGAGCTATATTAGTTATGTTTATCGTTGTATCATTGTAATCTAAACTATTGGTTACATAGCCTACTGGTTTTACGCTATAAAATTTATTTACATTTAGATTCCCATAAGTATCACCATCGGCATCCTGATAAAAGGTTTGAGGGGCTATATTGGTAATATTTACCGTTGTATCATTGTAATCACTGGAATTTCGAACATAACCTGCCGGTTGGGTACATTGGACAAGCGTGGGGGTAGTATTTCCAAAGCCATCTCCATCTGCATCACGATACCAAACGGTATTTGGATTTAGGGAAGCATCCGCATCATTACAGTCTGTGCTATTAGTTACATAACCCGTTGGCTTTACACTATAATACAAACTTACGCTTGAGGTACCAAAAGTATCCCCATCGGCATCACGATAAAAGGTCTGTGGAGCTATATTGGTGATGTTTATCGTTGTGTCATTGTAATCACTGGAATTCCGAACATAACCTGCCGGTTGGATACATTGGACAAGCGTGGGTGTACTAACCCCAAAACCATCACCGTCTGCATCACGATACCAAATCGTATTTGGGTTTAGGGAAACATCAGCATCATTACAATCTGTACTATTAGTCACATAACCAGTTGGTTTTACGCTATAATATAAACTTACACTTGGATTTCCAAAAGTATCTCCATCGGCATCCTGATAAAAGGTTTGAGGAGCTATATTAGTTATGTTTACTGTCGCATCATTATAATCACTGGAATTTCGAACATAACCTGCCGGTTGGGTACATTGCACAAGCGTAGGGGTAGTATTTCCAAAACCATCTCCATCGGCATCACGATACCAGACCGTATTGGGGTTTAAGGAAACATCAGCATCATTACAATCTGTACTATTGGTCACGTAGCCTGTTGGTTTTAAGCTGTAGTAAACAGTTATACTTAGATTCCCAAAAGTATCTCCATCAGCGTCGCGATAAAAGGTCTGAGGAGCTATATTGGTAATATTTACTGTAGTATCATTATAATCAGAATTATTGGTTACATAACCAGTTGGTTTTACGCTATAATATACACTTACACTTGGATTTCCAAAAGTATCTCCATCGGCATCCTGATAAAAGGTTTGAGGAGCTATATTAGTTATGTTTACTGTTGCATCATTATAATCACTGGAATTTCGAACATAACCTGCCGGTTGGGTACATTGCACAAGCGTGGGGGTAGTATTTCCAAAGCCATCTGCATCAGCATCACGATACCAAACTGTGGTTGGATTTAGCGATGCATCGGCATCATTACAATCCGTACTATTGGTTACATAGCCTGTCGGTTTTACACTATAATACACACTTACACTTGCATTCCCAAAAGTATCTCCATCGGCATCGCGATAAAAAGTTTGAGGAGCTATATTGGTAATATTTACTGTTGTATCGTTATAATCACTGGAATTTCGTACATAACCTGCCGGTTGGGCACATTGGACAAGAGTAGTTGCACTGGTTCCAAAACTATCCCCATCGGCATCGCGATACCAGACCGTATTGGGATTTAAGGAAGCATCAGCATCATTACAGTCCGTACTATTGGTTACATAACCTGCCGGTTTTACACTATAGAAAACAGTTACACTTAAATTCCCAAAAGTATCGCTATCGGCATCCCTATAAAAGGTCTGGGGAGCTATATTGGTGATATTTACTGTTGTATCGTTATAATCACTAGAATTTCGTACATAACCTGCGGGTTGTGCACATTGGACAAGCGTAGTAGCACTAATTCCAAAACCATCACCGTCTGCATCACGATACCAGATCGTATTGGGATTTAGCGAAGCATCCCCATCATTACAATCCGTACTATTGGTTACATAACCTGTCGGTTTTACACTATAATACACAGTAACGGTTGTACTGCCAAAAGTATCACCATCAGCATCGCGATAAAAGGTTTGGGGAGCTATATTAGTTATGTTTATCGTTGTATCATTGTAATCACTGGCATTTCTTACATAACCTGCGGGCTGGGTACATTGGACAAGCGTGGGTGTACTCACCCCAAAACTATCCCCGTCTGCATCACGATACCAAATCGTATTGGGATTAAGAGTAGTGTCTGCATCGTTACAATCGGTATTGTTTGTTACATAACCAGTTGGTTTTACACTATAATACACAGTAACAGTTGGGCTGCCAAAAGTATCGGCATCGGCATCGCGATAAAAGGTTTGCGGGGCTATATTGGTAATATATGGTGTTGTATCGTCTAAATCCGATTGATTTGCGACATAGCCTGTAGGTTTTGTGTCGCTGTTAACAAATTCCGAAGGATCACCAAAACCATCATTGTCTCTATCAATATTCCATTTGTAACAAGAAGTACAACCGCCATCTGGTGGTGCCGCCATTGCAGCATTTTGAGTTGTTTTATTCACTTGGGCATAGCCCAATGAAACAATCATCATTAAAGTAAAACTAATAATATATTTTCTCATCTCTTTAAAATTAGTTTTTATAATGATATTGGTTTTCTGACAGGATATTCCCCTGTGCATCTTTAACAACCTTCAAACGATTAAATTCGTCATATTCATAAGACGTTCTGTAGCCTTTAGAATCGGTTACGGTACTAACACCGATAAGAGGCTTATAGGTATATGTAGTTACCAAGGCACTTGACAGCTCTGATGCATTTCTTAAATTATCTAAAGCAGTGAGCAAACCAGCTTCTGTACCTGTGTTCGAAAGCGTTTGTAGATTGGTAACATATGATGTCACTAAGCTATAGGTGGCATTCTCTATCTTGGCTATAGGCTGAGTTTGATTATAACCCCAAATTAGCACTACTGATGTGCCACTATCGAGCGTGTATTGTAATAAGTTGCCTTTGCCATCATATTGATCGTAGGTTATTTTCTTTTCGAGTTGCCCTACTGGAGGTACAGTAATGTTTAGATTGTTATTTGGAAATTTTGCAGCAAATATATTTTTGGGCAATAACAGATTGTTTGTAAAAGCATCATTAGCATAGACTGTCTTGTCTTTAGATAACATTGCACCTCCTTTATATTGTTCTGTACTTACTGGAGGAGTGATTCTATTTGCCACTATCAAATTTTGCATAAATGGCTCTGCGCTAAAATCTGCAGGGTATAAATATCTAGTTTCTACTGTTTCATTTTTTGAATTCGTTGTAACCTGCGAAGTAAGCTGTAAATGAGCTGCATTATTGTAATTATAATTTGTCGTTGTTGATATTGGACTTAGTCCATTTAAATCATACTGTGTTTCAACAGACTGTTTTAAATAATTCCACTGCGAACGTAAGGAATACTCACTTAAAGTATATTGATCCCAACTGACAAATGCGGTACAAGTGGGAGGATTTGGACCAGATGCACCCAAATAGGAATAATTTTGAGAGCTCTTGTAGGCATTATAACCAGTAACGGACTTGTCTTTTGCTATATTATGTTCGTATTGATTAACGGTTTCTTTTATTCTTTTAAAAATAGAATTAAAAATTTTATGAGATAATAATCTACCTGAACCAAAACTATTTGTAAAAGGTGTCGTAATGTCAAACTCTCCTTGTCTTGTTACAGGCAGACCGTCTTGGATAATTTCATATTTGGACTCTTCAGCTCCGTTTTCAAAATTATTTCCGTAGCTTTTAGTTACATATTCATAACCAAATTGGGCATTTTGTGAGGAATACATTCTAGCTAAGTTTGAACTACCTACCGAATATAACATCCTAGATGATGGGGTTTCACATAAATTCTCTCGCTCTATTTTTCTAATAGAAGCAATTGGGGCTTGATTTATATAATAGCCTGATTGACAAGTCAAACAATCATAAGGGCTATAATAATATTTTTCGATTTCCAAATTACTATTTATAGTGCTATTCTTAATGATTTTAGCTATTCTAAATCCCCCTATTTCTTTGTCTTTTTCTTGAAAAGTGACAGGATTGGAATAGTAATTAAAATAGACATTTCCTAACATACAGGGCCTTAAAAGTTTAATTTTTATTGAATAATCTTTATTAGCCTGCAACGTAAAAACATCATTTGTGGAGCTTGTATTACCTGTAAGAGTATATGATGATCCAATCAAGATTGGCGTATCTAAATTCGATGAATTATTATAAAAATTAACAAGTAAACCAGTCGATACATCTGTTATTTCTAGGATTAATAGTAACGAAAAAGGATTAGTTCCGCTGCAATTATTAATTACACTTCCATTTATTTTTATAGTTTGTTCTATTGAGGAATGAATAGAAGCGGTATTCGTGTTATTAAATAAATCTGTATCATTAGTTAAAACACTCAAGTCAAATTGGCTTTGCACTGGATAAATGGGAATATTGACTTTACCTCTCACATGAGGCTCATATTCAAGCGTTGTAGTGCCTTTAGTCGGGTAAATTATTTTTTTTAGCAAGCCAAAATAACCAAAATTTTTGTCCGGACTTCTATTTGCTAATTTTCCATCCGAAAATGAAGCTTTTACTATAGAATTAGGAATAACAATTTCGTCAGAAATTAGACTACTATTTATTTTACCATTAAAAACGCCATAATTATCTTTAGCAAAACTAAATCTAGCAGGTAAATTTTCAGGAGAATAATACTCAAATTGATGAGTAATTGGGCTGCTATTTGTACTAAACTCATTAATTTGTCTTAGGTAAAAACGTTTCTTAAAATATTCCGGAAATTGATTGTAAGTATTTGGAAAAGTATTTCCGCTATATTCGATATAATCAAATTTTATTTTTTTTATCAATGCTCCTTGAATATTAAAAAAACTGATGTCGTCCACTTTAAATAATGGGAAATCTGGATCCGTAAATCGTTTTGAATTACCAAATACCACTTTACAATTATTACTATTTATTTCTTTTAAAATAGATTCAGCTGCATACGATTTATATTGATAATTGTATAAGGCAGAAGATAATTTAGCTCCTCCAGAATAAGTATATTCTAAACTTTGTTCATTACCTGTCATATAAGTAATCAATCTTGAATCGTAATTCAGAGTAATTTGATTGTTTGTCGATGGATCCTCAATTTTAGTGAGATACCATGATGTTTTAACATCGTCTGATATTGGACCTGGATTTTCAATAAAAATCCTTCTTGAAGAACTTGATTCTATTGCGTTCAGTCCGCCGAAATAATACTTTATCCCTTTTGTATCGGTAATTGTAATTTCGGGCAAACTGTTTGGGGCAAAACCCATAGACAAAAAATCAACGGTAATTTCAATTTTTAATCCTGAAGGTTCAATTTCGACAGGTGTATTCGTATCGTCTAAAAAGAACTTACCTGACATTCCGTTTACGTTGTAACAAAAAATATCAGGCTGTGTGTCTACTTGTGGTGCAGTTGAAGCTTGATCTAAAAAAGTAATCATCTCGTTTGAATCTGGTGCAGTATTTGGTTTTTGCATTCGACCATTATAGTTATCTTGATAATCGAAGACTTGTCTTGTAATTACTCCGCCGGCATTTAATACCCAGCCCATTCCAACATTCGATTCATATTGATCTACTTTTACACCATCAGATGAATAAGACAATGAAACTGGCATAGCCAAATTGTTTGATTTTATTTCCAGTAACGGGATAGATATAGTTGCATTTCCCGTAAATTGATTTAAAGGGACTTGACCATATAGACCCAAACTAGCACTATTAGGAGGTGGAGGTACCACATTAGGGAAATATTTACTCGGTTTATCATCTCCCTGAGCCACTGTTTTTACTGAAATAAAAACAAGTGATATACAGAACAAAGATCTGAAGGCATTTTTTAAAATCACATTTTTCATTTTTATAATTCTTTTAATTTTTACCTCCTTTTATTACCTTCACGCCATCACTCTGTACATTGGTTTTAATATTTACAACATAAACCCCATCAGGATAACGACTTAAATCAACAGGTACAGTTCTGCTTGTGATACTAAATTGTTGTAGAATACGACCTGCCATATCAACTAAGGTTGCAGTGCCAGTCTCAAATTGATAGCCTATAATAATATTTGTGAAAGTGACCGCAGGGTTGGGTATAGCTTCAATTGTTGCTTTTTCTTCTATTGGTTTTTTCTTGTCTTTTAGTTTTACCACCCAAAAATCATTACTGCCAATTGCCGAATTTTTATCTCCTGAAGATTTAGCATTAGAAGTCCCGGTTAACAAATAGCCTCCATCACGAGTTACTATTAATTTCCTCAGAATATCTTCCCCAGAGCTTCCTACAGTTTTACTCCACAAAATTTCCCCTTTCTCATTAATTTTTAGGGCTATATAATCGTTGATACCTTCTTTATCTCTTTTGACAATTTTTGTTATGGAATTAGTATTTTCGCTTTGCGCATAGCCTCCAATCAAGAAAGAATGGTCTATGTTTTCAATCAAAGAAGTTAATATATCCACTTTCCCAAAATCATAGGTCTCACTCCAAACAATCGCTCCTTTATCATCCATTTTCAAGACCCAATAATCCGTACCACTTCTTACCATTCCTCCCATTGCGGTTAGGGGGCTTGTACTATTAGAATTTCCACCCGCTAGATAACCTCTGTCTTCCGTTTGATGGATTACATACAATTGGTTATCTCCGTTCCCCCCATAGGTTCTTTGCCATTCTATGGCACCTTTATCGTCAATTTTTACAATCCAATAGTCTCCAATTCCGATATTAGCATCTGTTTTATCTCCTGATTGCGGGGAATTAGAATAACCACCTAAAATATACCCTCCGTCTTTAGTTTGCTCCATGCTACGAAGGAGGTCCGTATATTCTCCTCCGTAGGTTTTTTGCCATTGAACAACCCCTTCTTTATCTAATTTCACAATCCAATAATCCATATTACCTCGGCTTCTTTCAGACTTGCCATACAAATCGGGTTTAGCATCCAGTGAACTTTTTTCAGTAGGATTACTCTTTTTAATTGATGGGTTCGAACCTGATGATCCGCCTAATATATAGCCACCATCTGTAGTTTGAAAAGCAGTTATTAACTCGTCCTGCCCACTGCCCCCGATTGTCTTTTGCCATTGCTCTTCTCCTTTAGCATCTAGTTTGACAATCCAAAAATCAGTAACGCCTTTACAAGTATCTTTTTTTTGAAAATCATTGGGTGAATTGGAAGTTCCAGCTAAAATAAAACCGCCGTCTTTTGTGTTTTTGATACTTTGGAGCAAGTCAAACCCACTTCCTCCTAAACTTTTTTGCCAATCGAGATCCCCTTTTTCATTCATTTTCCACACCCAGTAATCTAAGTCTCCATGATTATCCTCCGTTTTATTTCCGGTTTTATTAGACAAGGAACTCCCTGCCAATATGAATCCATAGTCAGCTGTAGGTTGGGCATCAAAAAGATAATCGGCATGTTTGCCGCCATATGATTTCTCCCAAAGAATATCTTGGGATTGGGCGAGCAATGAATAAAGGAATAATAGTAGAAGTAATTTTATTCTCATATACAAGTAATTTTATTTTAATCTTTTATTTACAGTCAATCCAGTATCGTTCTATATTTTTAATATTAGCATATCAAAACCATAAGTTCGCAATATTAAAGATGTTTTCTTCTTTCCACAATACCCACTTTTAGTGATTTTTAAGAAAAATATTATAAAATTAAATTGCTCAAAATTTGATTATTAATATGGGCTAAATTATCAACACCTAACTTTTTATATTAAAAAAGTTTAAATAATTTAAAGTTAACGGCGATAATCGCCGTTAAAACTAAAATTTGTAAATTAAATAATTTATATTATCTTTACATAACGGCGATAATCACCGCAAAACACTAAACTTTTAAATTATGGCTGTCAATGTAGCCCGAAGAAAAGAGTTATATCAAATAATGCCGGAAGGAGTAATTGCTACCCGTAGATGGCTTATGGATAACCATTTAAGCCGTCACGCAATAGATAATTTGGTAAAGAGCAATCAACTGGAATCCATAAGCAAAGGGATATATGTCAGAAACGCGACTAAAATAACTTGGCAATCGGTGGCATACTCCTTACAATCAATACTGAATACGGACTTGATAATAGGAGGATTAACGGCGCTCGAAATGCAAGGCTTATCACATTATTTATCATTCTCTGAAAATAAAATAGTGCATTTGTATGGAAATGATCTAATACCGGAATGGGTTGCTAATTTAGCATTGAATATAAATTTTGTTAGACATACTACGAACAGTTTATTTGGTAAAAGTTTAGAAAAAAACGAAATAGGATCAGATAAAAAAAAACGAACACATTCTTTTACAATTGAACGTGATTGGGATAACAGTAGTGAAAAACTAATACTATCATCCCCGGAAAGGGCATATCTCGAAGTACTTTTAGATGTACCTCAAAAAGTAACTTTTGAACATGCTGATCAATTAATGCAAGGACTGACAACATTATCACCCCGAAGTCTTCAAAAAGTATTGGAAGGATGCCAAAATGTCAAAGTTAAAAGGCTTTTCTTTTGGTTTGCTGATCGCAATAATTATGTTTGGCTAAGTAAAATCAATCGGGAAAGCATTACATTAGGTTCAGGAAATCGAATGATAGTAAAAGGAGGAAAATTAGATAATAAATATAAAATAACAGTACCAGAATGGCTATAGATGCAAATAATATATACAGTAAACAAGTACAGCTTTTAGTTCGTGTATTGCCATTAGTAGATACAGAGAAATGTTTTGCCCTTAAAGGAGGTACCGCAATCAATTTATTTTACAGAGCACTTCCTCGGCTTTCGGTTGACATTGATTTGCTTTACATACCAATGGATGATCGCGAAACTGCATTAATAAATATAAGGGCTGCATTGTCCCGTATAAGTAAACTAATAGTCCAAACAATACCTGGTAGCAAAGTACAAGATGCACACGAACAAAGTGAAGCGCTAAGACTAATTGTAAGTCAAGGAGAAGTGCGAATCAAAGTAGAGTTATCGCCAGTAATCAGAGGAACTGTTTTCCCTGAAGAGAGAATGGAAGTTAGTGAAGAAGTAGAAAGAGAATTTGGATACGTAGAAATGCAAGTGGCATCACTTCCTGATTTGTATGCTGGAAAGTTGTGTGCCGCTTTAGACAGACAACATCCCAGAGATTTATTTGATGTAAAATTTCTTCTCGAAAATGAAGGTTTAACGGAAAATCTCCGAAAAACATTTTTGGTATTTTTAATTAGTCATCAAAGACCTATGTCTGAACTCTTAGCACCAAATCGTAAAGACATAAGTGAAATTTATAAAACGGAGTTTATGCAAATGGCTCAAGTAGATGTCCCATTAGAACAACTTGAAGAAGCTAGAGAAAATTTAATTGAGCAAATTAATTCTCAAATTACTGAAAATGAAAAGAAATTCCTGTTGTCATTTAAAAACAAAACTCCTGATTGGAGCCTAATGGAAATGGACAATGTTGAAGTAATTGCTAATCTTCCATCGGTTCGCTGGAAAATGATAAATCTGGAACAAATGCCAGTCCAAAAACATAAAGAAGCTTTTGAAAAATTGCAACAGGTTTTATTTCCAAATACATAAAATAGGAATTATTAAAAATTGAAATATTATATGGTGGATATACTAAGTTAGTGGGAACTATTTTCATTACTTTCTTTGACATTATATAAAATTGATTATTTAAGTTCTGGGAACTCCATAAAAGATAAATTCTTTAAATTGGTCAATGAATACCCTAATGTTCCGGTACACAAAATGGTTTTTCCAGCAAATTGGAGAACACAACCAATGTGGGTGCATTAGTCGTTATCTTAATAAGCTACCAAAAAAGTCCCATTGTGAACAGGAACCAAGAAAACAATCTCAAGTATTCCTAAACTCATTGTCATCCTGAGCGCAGGCGCAGGATTTATTTGCTTCATAGCATGTCCTGAGTGAAGTCGAAGGGCTAATTTCGTTTTTTAAACAACATTTTATACCTTTAATTGTAATTTTAAAAAGGTATTTTTTTTATGAAAACTATTGAAATAACTAGAAAAGCACTATACGATATAGTATGGTCAACAACACTTTCAAAGTTGACGCAACAATATGCATACACGAATGACGGAATAAAAAAATTGTGTAAACAATTTGAAATCCCTATGCCTGATGGTAGTTATTGGTCAAAACTCAAATTCAATAAAAAGTTCAAAAAAGAAAAACTTAATCCAATCTTTGGCGGGGTTGATAAAATCATTTTAACGATAAGAGAAGAAGGCGATCCGATTAATGTTGACCAAACACCGTTAACTATTAGAACCAAAGAAATTGAGAATGATCCTAAAGCTCCTTTAATTGTTCCTGATGAAATAACAAAACCAGATATTCTGACCATACAAACAAAACAATATTGGAAAGGTAAAATTTCATTCACTTCATATAGAGAAGATAATAGAATTATTTATCCTATCAGAGTTGAAAAAAACAATAGGGAAAGAGCATTACGATTTATGGATACCTTTACGAAATTAATTAGATATAGAGGCCACACAATTTCTAAAGAATATAGTGACACCGGAGTACTTATCGATGGAATTTTTATTGAAATAGATTTAAGAGAAGCATCTAAAAGAGTCCCTGCAAAACCTCCTTATAGTGGTACAGCATTAGAACCGATAGGCGAATTTATTTTCAAAATAGGTAAATACTCTTGTGAAAAAGAATGGAGAGATGGCAAAGTGAAAATAGAAGAACACTTGGCAAAAATTGTAGCAAAACTTGAAATCGAAGCCCAAAAAGAAAAAGAATGGAAAGAGCATTCTCGAATAGCGAATTTAAAACGAGAAGAAGAGGAAAAACGTAAAGCAGAAATTAAAAAACACAAGGACGAAGAAGTTGATAAATTCAATAGATTAGTTAAACTTTCAGAACAATATCACAAAACCCTCATAATTAGACAATATATTGAAGCCGTAAAACAAAAGGCAATCAATACCAATAATCTAACTCCTGAAAAACTAGAATGGATTGATTGGGCAACTCACAAAGCGGATTGGGTTGATCCATTAATAAATAAACCGGATGATATTTTAGATTCGTAAATTACGTACTGTAAA
This sequence comes from Flavobacterium cryoconiti, assembly GCF_048158645.1. NCBI lineage: Bacteria > Pseudomonadati > Bacteroidota > Flavobacteriia > Flavobacteriales > Flavobacteriaceae > Flavobacterium > Flavobacterium cryoconiti. Next base: position 17,216 of record NZ_JBLNKW010000018.1, read on the forward strand.
GACATATAGTGTTCCATAGTTTTAAATTTGAGTTGATACACCAATTTTTTAACTTAAATCAATGGAAACATGAACCAGGAAAAAATTACAATTCTGTTTGTAATAAATACAGCCAAAACCAATCAAAAAGGACTATGTCCAATCAGTTGTAGAATAACACTAAACAAAGTACGAAAACAATTTGCTACCGGACTTTTTGTAAATCCAAACTATTGGGAAAACAAACTCCAAAAAGTAAGTATTCAAGAAGCAAACCACAAATACATAAACGCTCAATTAGAGCGAATTCAAGTCAAAATTTATAATATTGCTTTGGTATTTCAACTGCAGGGAATAGTATTAAAACTAGATAATATCTTTAGTGAATACAAAGGAATACCAATTAAAAAAGAAGAATATATACTATCTTGTTACAGGAAATATGTTTCAAGAATCCAAAAATTGGTAGGCAAAGAAATAAAAGAAAACACCTATGAAAAATTCGTGTATGTTGGAAACCATTTAGAAGCTTTTATAAAGTCGAAGTTTAAAAAATCAGATTTCCCTTTAAAGGAATTAAGTTTGCGGTTTCTGGATGATTTTGACTACTATTTGAAGACAGAGAAAAACATAAAGCAAATCACTATTAATAAAATCATCCAACGGCTTAGAACACCTATAAAACATGCTATTTCGGAAGGTTATTTAGATAGGGATCCATTTATATTATACAAATCAAAAAAGGTACACAAAGAAGTTATATTCCTTACTACTGAAGAACTCAAAATCATTGAAGAATCCACTTTCGAATTAAAAAGATTAAGCATAATCAAGGACTTATTCATTTTCTGTTGTTACACTGCAAATTCCAGTGATATTGACCACCCAATTCCAATTTAAAGTGACCACCTGATTCCAATTCAAAATGACCACCTAATTCCGGAGCAAAATGACCACCTCCATTTTTCATTA
>NZ_JBLNKW010000019.1:0-17925 GCF_048158645.1 Flavobacterium cryoconiti
TCAATTTACCCCGAAATTAGGTGGTCAATTTGGATTGGAAAGTGGTGGTCAATTTGCTCCGGAACTGGTGGTCAATTTACACTGGAAAGTGGTGGTCAATTTGACCGGTTTTTCCACCAACCTGCTTGATTTGGATATTCTACAAAATAAATTTTTAAATCAGCTAGATTATCATATTTTACAAAATATACACTCTTATTCGCTTGATTAGAATATTCAGTAAAAAACCATAAACCTTCATTTTTACCAACTTGGTTATCATATTTCACTTTATAAACTTTTAAGTCGGCTTTGTTTGGGTAATCAACTAAGAAAACTTTTATATCTGCTTGATTAGAATATTGAGCAGAATATATTTTTTGGGCATTTATATTTGCATAAACCATAAAAAAAATTAATAAAAAACTGAATCTCATCTTTCTACATAATTAAATTTATTTATTGCGTCTAATCTATTCCCCTCAAATTCTGGGTGTTTTTTTAACAAATAATCAATTACATCAATCCAATAATGTTTAGAGCATTTTTTATTATTATTTGGTCTGATAAATTTTATTTTTAAAGCAAATTTTGCCCAAGAAATAATGCAAGGAGAGAGAGTTTTATGATTTTCATCTTTTATAGTTAAATTAATTTTTTTGCTCATTTAATTTTATTCTTGATTACTTAATAGCACTATGTTACTGTTTTTTTTATAAAAACAGCTATTGTAAAAACTAAGCTTTTTGTTAGTTCCTTTTATCCATTTATATTCGCCATTAAATTGTTCCGCAGCACCATAAGTGTTTGGATTGCTTAATCCATATATTGTCAAATTATTATTTTCATCTATTTTGAAATGACCGAATGTTGAGCATGATTTATTACTACGATTTCCTGAATAAAATTCAATTATTCTATCCTCTCCTTCTTTTTTAATTTCGATATAATTTGAAGTCCCACAATAAATGTCTGTTTTACAACCATCAACATCATAAATTCCAAGATCTGGTCCGCTTTTTTTACACGATATGGCAATAAATCCAAATATTAAAATTGCAATTTTTGTTTTCATTTATCTATTTTTTTAAGTTAAATATTTTATTCATTCTTACCTTTTTTGAACCCTTCACACCAACACTCCTTATTATCAGCCCATCCTTCATAAGGATAAGCTGTCTCGCAATCTGTTAGAACCCCTCTTTGTAATCTTCCTTCTTTAACCCCTTGATTATAACTCTCCATATCAGAGCAAGGATTTTGAGTTGTTGAATTACTATTTTCGTAAGAAGAATTATTGTCAGATTTTTTACTATTATTCAATGAAACTGCTAAAAAAATCACAACAAATACACAAGCTATTATAATGAAATTTTGTTTTCCTTTCTTTCCAGCAATATTTAGCTCTTCTGATTTTTCAGAATCCTTGTATTTTTCAATTAATTCAGGACTATTGTGATAGTCCGATTTAGTTAATGCTTTTATCGTTTTTATTTTATCAAGCATCCCAACATTATATTTAGTTAGAACGCTTTTTATTTTCGCATTTACTTTTTCTTTTTCAAAAAGAGAGCTTGTTTTTAAATCTGCAGATAATTTTGATAAAACATATAAATCTTTATCTTTAATACTGTACTTTTTTTGAATGTCTAATAATTCTTGCATATAAATTAGTTTTGAAAATTTGTGGTGCATCAAACATATAACTTAGACGGTTTTTATGTGAAAAATATATGCGAAACAATACTTTCAAGTATATTTTACCGCTAAAAGAAAATTTCTTACTGCAGAAACGAAAATAAAGCCCCAACCTCGCTGATTTACCACAATCCCTACCGCAGTTTTTTAAACTGTGCCCACAACAGTGAGCAAATTAGGATTGATTTTTTCAGTCTACAATCTGGGTCGGTTTTTTAATTTGATTGCGCCAAATCTATGAAAAACAATATTTACGAAGTATTGGCTTTCTATTTTGTGTTCTAAGAACACTTTTTATGGCTTTTTTTTCACTCCGTTTTTGAAAAGCTAAATCAAACTTCTTTTTTCAAAAAAAAAATGAAAGATACAAAAGGAAATATTATTCCAACTTGTGAAGTGTTGTTTAAGTTAGACTCAACAAAAAATGAAGATGGTGAGTGGATGGTTAATGGAGATCATTACTATCCTAAACATAGATTATTTGCTATGGAATTATTAGTAAATCAGTAGCTATAAGTGTACTGATACCATTAGAAAAATAAAGTAGGTTATAAACACCTTTAGTCAAATTTAATGTTACAGTTTGTCCAGTATCACTGGTTACTTCTACACCTTGTATATTCACATTTACTTTATCATACGGACCAGGAGCATCAGTCAATCGTACAGTATATGGATAACTGGAATTTGTTTCATCATTAGTATTACCGGAATACATTAATAATTCCAAGCAGGATGAAAGATAGAATAGTTTTCGTTTTTAGGTTATAAATTAATTTTACAAAAAAACAATCGGTATTTATTCAAAATAGTAGTTATACTTTTCTTTTGGAGATTTATTAGACCCTTAAAGTTGAATAAAGTTTGGAATAATTGTAACTATTTTTCAAAAATTAAAAATGAATGCAATTCATAGATCCTTTTTAATAAAAAACCTTCATCCTATTATTTTAGAGTTAAATATTTAATCAATATAATCTAATTGTAAAATCAATCGATATAACAACTCTTAAATATTTACCTTTGCAAAAAATCAAAAAAAAGTAATTTGATGCCCCCGCTCTCCTAAGAACACCTAAAGGTCTTCTTTTATGGTGGGCAAAGTCCTGACTTTGCGCTATTTTTTTAATAGTCTTATTAAAAGGCTACATCAACCATTACAAATATAGCAAATCCACCAGAGGAGTATAAACTACCATTAAAGATTATAATAAAAATTTTCCGTAAAGAAGAAACACCCTTACCTCAATTTTTTAGTGATTTCGAAAAAGAATACGGTGTCAAGTATTAAAATGGAATTAATGATAAATGAATAAATATTACGTTAAAAGAGATGCCTAGGCATCTCTTTCTGTTTTATGGCGGTGAGTAATACTTATCAATTCGGGATTAAAGCTTATCAAAAAAGGATTTTCTGATTTCGAGCTAAAAAGTAACTCTCTATATGTTCTATATTTGAGGTATGGGGATTTATTGTGGTTTGGTTTTTAGGTCTTTACCTGAGAGGAAAGATATATGAGTTTAGGTAAAATAGTCATTATAATGATAGTTGGAGAACTAGACGGAAGAAATGAAAAAGATGCTTGGTTGGACTTACCCCCAAAAGTTGGACGGTTAACCTAATCCTTCATTTATGAATTACGGTCAATTTTGCTGACAAAACAAGATTATTGTTTGTACATTTGCGACGATGAAAGGATGCATTAAAATAGTACTTCTAATTCTGATATCGTGTTGCTATGTCAACACCATATTTGAATTTTCGGATACCGAGGAGAAGGCTAATTTTGAAAATGAAAGTCACGCCTATATTCAACAATTTAGTAAACAAATCTTTATAAACAGCGTAACACAAAGTATTCCGCATTGCGACATTAATTGTGACACGCCAATTCCATTCCATTTAAGTGCAATTCTACCTGCATCTAAATGCAATTCATTCTACAAAAGCTCTTTCTTTCCAAAACCGGATAAGCTTTTTATTCTGTATTCTTCTTACTTGATTTGATGATTTTCTGATTTGACTTTTATAGGCAATTGCTACGCAGTTGCCAGTTTTACTATTTCAGAACAATTCTATTTAAATTTAAAATGAAAAAAATAATATTCATTCTTTTGCTATTTCCATTTTTAGTAACTGCCCAAAACACTTTTAAAGCAATCATCAAAGATGAAAAAACAAAAGAAGCACTTGACAGCGTTTCCGTATTTCTAACCGGAACTCAAAACGGCTCAACTTCTGACGCGAAAGGTTTTGTAGTAATTGAAAACATTCCTAGCGGTAAACAAACCATTGTTTTCAGTTCTTTTGGTTACCGAAAAATTGAAAAAAATATTTTATTCCCGCAAAATGAAACCATTGTAATATTTCTTGAACCAACATCGGAAGAATTAGAAGAAGTTAAAGTTACCTCAACAAGAAGTAGCAGAACAATAAAAAACACTCCGACTCGAATCGAAGCTATTGCAGCGGGCGAATTAGACGAAAAATCCTCGATGCAACCGGGAAATATCAAAATGTTGCTTACCGAAAGCACGGGGATTCAAACGCAACAAACTTCCCAAGTTTCGGGAAGTGCAAGTATTCGCATTCAAGGATTAGATGGGAAGTATACACAACTTTTACAAGACGGATTTCCTTTGTATTCGGGTTTTGCAAGTGGTTTGAGTATATTGCAAATTCCTCCTTTGAATTTAAAACGCGTGGAAGTTATCAAAGGTTCCACTTCAACACTTTATGGTGGCGGAGCCATTGCGGGATTGATAAACTTGATCACAAAAGAACCAACCGACACAAGAGAAATTTCATTTTTGGCAAACATAAATCAAACTCAAGCGTTGGATTTAAGTAGTTTTTATGCTGAAAAATATAAGAAATCAGGACTTACAATTTATGCTTCAAGTAATTCCCAAAATGCTTATGATGTGAATAATGACGGCTTTTCAGATATTCCAAAATTTGACAGGTATACCATAAATCCAAAATTTTTCTATTATCCAAATGAAAAAACAACATTTAGCTTAGGTGTTAACGCAGGATTTGAAAACCGAATAGGTGGCGATATGCAAGTAATAGACAACAAATCAGATGCTACACATACGTTCTTTGAGCGAAATAACAGTAACCGGTATTCAACACAGGCAAAGTTTGAAAAGATATTTGACAATAAAAACATATTGACAATTAAAAATAGCGTTGGATATTTTAACCGAAAAATAGAAAAACAAACTTATAATTTTGAGGGTCAGCAAATAGCCACTTTTACAGAAGTTAATTATTTAATCCCTAACGAAAAATCAGAATGGAATTTGGGCGCGAATTTAGTTTCGGATAATTTCAAACAAATTAATTTAGTCGCTGACAAATTAGATTATTACAATGCTGCCTTTGGTATTTTTGCTCAAAACAATCTGAACATAAGCGAAAAATTTATTTTGGAAAGCGGTTTACGTTTAGACATTACAAACAGAAGCAATGTTTTTGTTTTGCCTCGTTTGTCCTTACTGTATAAAATCAATGAAAAGTTGTCTTCACGATTTGGCGGTGGTTTAGGTTACAAATCACCAACCATTTTCTCGGAAGAAACCGAAGAAAAAGCTTTTCAAAATATAAATTCACTGGACTTTTCAAAAGTCAATCCTGAAAAATCATATGGATTAAATGCTGACGTTAATTACAGAACTACCATTTTTGACGAACTAAGTTTTACCATTAATCAAATGTTTTTTTATACCATTATCAAAAACCCGTTAGTTCTTAATCCAGTTCCATCGACAGTAAATTATGCCTTTGGAAATGCCAACGGAAATATAGAAACCAAAGGTTTTGAAACAAACGTAAAACTTCGTTTTGAGGATATTTCTTGTTACATAGGTTACACTTACATTGATGCACAAAGAAATTTTGATAATAATTCAACCATAAATCCATTAACAGCAAAACATAGAATAAATGCAAACGTAATGTATGAATGGGAAGAGAAATTGCGAATCGCTTACGAGGTCTTTTATGTTGGAAATCAGTATTTGACAAACAACGAAAAAGTTAGGGATTATTGGGTTATGGGAGTTTCGGGAGAATACAAGTTTAAATATTTTAGTTTATTCTTGAACCTTGAAAACTTTTTGGACAGCCGACAATCAAAATGGGAAAACATGTATTCTGGAACAATTCAAAATCCACAATTTAGAGAAGTTTACACGCCAACAGACGGATTTATATTGAACGGTGGAATAAAAATTAGGTTATAAACATTGTGAATGTAAGCACTACACAACAGTGGCAGCCGTTGCCAACTTCTCTAAAAATCTAAATCGACACTAAATAACATAAAAAACAACCTCGCTTAAGTCATTTTTAAGCGAGGTTTCTTTTTATAAAAAAAAAAATTAAACATTGTGGTTGTGCTAGTTGTAATTGTTTGGCTTCTCAAGGTGTTTGGACCTTTAAGTAGCTTGATGGATGTACATGTATAAAAAATACATGTCGCATTATTCAAATATCAGTTCTGAAATCGAACGGTCTTTAAAACAATAATCCTAAAACTAACAATCATGAATCTAAAAAAGATCGTTTGGAGTTTTCCAACTCGCTCAGATTTAATCCCAAAAAAAAAGCGCAAAGTTTATCACCTTGCGCAGCTTATAAGGAAGTATATTTTTTGGAAAGTATACCTTTGCACAGCTCAGATAGGATTCTTCAGCAAATATAATTATAAAAGGTAGTTCCTTTAATTAAGGACGAATTAAAAATCGTACTGTTGTTTTATCATTAGCTTGATTATAAATATCAACTATTAGATAGGTGTTAGCAGTAACACCTGTAATCAAATACGCAAAATCATAGTCGGTTTTATTTTTTGCTGTCGTATCATCCGTTAAAAATGGAGTACTTGATCCCTCTTTTGTAATTATAACCTTAGAAAGCGCAATCTCAGATTGGATATGGCCGCTCACTGTATATTCGCCTTGTGAATTAGCTTTACCCTCGGTTTGATTAAAAGTTATTGTTGGAAGTGCAGCATCATCCTTTGAGCATGAATTCAAAAATAATCCGCTCGCTAAAACGAATATTATAGTAATAAAAAAATATCTCATTCTCATAATTATTTGTATTTAAATTGTTATAAATTAAGTGGCAAGGTAACTTTCTTTTCTTAAGCAATTTGTTAAAGTCTTAAAAACAATTATACAAAACGAAAATGTTTTGGAAATACACAGACAAATTTACTATCAATTGCCTCGGACTCGCTCATAAGAAAGATAAAGAAATTGGAAAAAAGTAAATATTATAAAGTGTTTCTAAACACTCTCTCGACTATTTAAAGCATTATCATAAAGAAGCGAGGAACTTCTTTGCACAATTAATGATGTTAAAAGAGGTCACGGTAGAATGGCTTATTTAGAAGACTAGTGAGACACTACCGAATAGAAGTAAAAAGAGACTACCTTTTAAAGATAGCTTCTTTTTTAATAAATCCGTTTTAATTTAATTAGTCCTTGTCATCTAAGTCTGTTTCATTTTCAAGCAGATTTTGGGATCCCTCTCTTCTATCATTTTTTATCAGGAATTAGTCTCTTTCATGCTCATCCCCATGTTTACTTCCATGCCCCTCATCATTGTCATAATCATCATTGTCATATTCTCTTCGATTATCACATTCTCTTCGATTATTATTATAACTTATTGATCTTTGTGGTCTGCCATGATAACCTCTGTAATATCTCATTCTATCATTATCAAAATTTCTATAAGGTCTTGAACCATGATAATCATTCAAAACCACTTTATATCCATTGTATAGGTCATAATTTCTATACTCTCTAGGCAAATATCTTGATCGTATCCATCTTCCTCCATCAAAATAAATAAATTGAGTAGCTCTTATATCATAATAAGCTTCAACATCTGGCAAATAATAATAGTCTGCCTCCTCATATCCTATAGGACCCCAAGATGGTGGTGAACCTATGTTTAGACTTACTGAAATTTGTGCATGAATTGAGTTGGATGCAAAAAGGATTATTCCTGCAGCGATTAATTTTAATGTTCTCATTTTTGAATATTTAATTTAATGATTTTATATTAACTCTTGATATAAATACTTTTTTTGCAAATCCAACAACTGTGCCAGTATAAATTAGTTAACATTTAATTAATATTTTGCTTTAAAAAAAAAGAGAAGCTACTTCGGCTTCTCTTTTTTTTTTAAATTTTAATTAGTCTTTGTCATCCAAGTCTGTTTCTTGCTCAAGTAGCGATTTTATTTGCTCCCCTAAATCATGGTGTGCATCATCATTATCAGTACTGATTTCTATAACTCCATCGCCATCGGTATCCTGAAGTAGATTTTGATTGGCTAATGTTGTTAACTTTGCCATTAGAGCGTCCAGTTGTATTTTAATATTAAGAGTTACATCATTACTATTAACTGTAAAATCTTTAGTTGGATCTGCAAAATCCATTTTAAGTTCAGTATCCTCGCTACTCCAAATAATAAAGTTTTTACCATTTATAGTACCTTTAATTAAAAAAGTTTTACCTTCCATTTCGCCAGGTTGAATACTTTTTTCAAACTTAAACTTAATTTCCTCATATTTCGCATTTGGAACAGTTACAGAAGTGATAAATTGAGACAAAGTTTTGTTAGGATCAAGGAGATCTAATAAAAAAGGGCCTACAAGTTTAATGTCCTCATGTATAGAATCCTCGTTATGCCTAACATCTTCTTCATCAGTTTCTAATTTAATATTTCCAATGTTAATCTTAAAGTCGGTGATAGTAACGGAAGATGCCACACGAGCTGTAGTGGAAGTCATGCCTGTTGCAGACACAGCAGATGCTTTCAATGTAACATTTCCATTAACCGAAGGGTTATCTGTACAAGAACTTGCCATTATGACCAGTAAAGCTAAAATTGATAGTTTTTTCATTTTATATAGTATTTAAGGGGTTAAGTAATTAAGAATTACGATTTTTAGCAACCTATTTATATATGAATTTATAAAACTTGGTTTCTTAAAATTTAAAGTAATTAATAGGGTTTATATTTAGTTTTTAGTAAAATACAGATAATCCGTTTCTCCACTGCTACTGCTTTCCTTTTTCAGTCTAACGCTGGTAGTAGTATATTCCGTAATTTTCCAATCGTCTTTTAATTCATCTAATTTACTGTCATCAAATTTCAACTGCAATTTATCTTGGTCACTATTTACAAAAGTTAACCAAGTTCCGCCAATATTATTAGTTCCTTTTACAGCCACAACAGTCCCATTAGAATTGAAAGTAAAATTATAACCATTGTAATTTGAAGTTTCGTCAATTTTGTTAAAAAAGTAAGAAACATGCCATGTCCCATCTTTCAAAATCGAGGTGAAATTCAGATTTCCTCCACCAACTGAATTATTATTACAATCTTTAATACTAGTTTCAATATTATTTTCGAAATCTGAGTTGTTTGTAATTACAACATTTTGACCATTAAAGTTTGTAATAGAAACTGGATAGTTGATAGAAATAAACACATTACTTTCTATGTTTTCTAAAAAGTTATATAAGTCTTTATCGTTTTGAAAAATAACAGTACTTGCAATTTGATTATTTGCATTGTAAATATTAATTTTTATTGGGTAATTTATATGTATACAGTCAATTTCATCAAACCCATCCTCTTTATGACAATTATTACTAACGTCATTTAATTGATCTGAATTTGCAATGAGTTGCGTAGTGAAATTTTGATACTGAATTGTTATTGGATAAACAAAGTTTACTATATCATCATCATTTGTAAAGGCATCTAATGCAGCTTGAACTTTTAAATAATCATTTTGGTTGGATACTGTAATTTGCTTTCCATCTACAATAACAATAACTGGCAACTGAACATTAAAACAACTGGAATTGTCCAAAACATTATCCTTAGAAGTAGGGTTTTGTGATACCCTAGAAATCAAATCCGTAAGAGGAGAGACGGCCGTTAAGTTTTGAGTAGTATCTTGAATAACCAATGTTTCCTCATTTTGACAAGAAATAAATACTATTGCCGTAAAGCTCATTAATAAATATTTAATCGTTTTCATATATAGCTAATATTTGTTTTTTGACGGAATCTGGAATTGGTTATTTTTTATATTGTTTTTGTTTGTGTCATCGAACCCCGTTTCGTATACCCCCATCAGTATTTATATCGAGTTTTCTTTATGCTCATTTCCTATAAAAAATTAGAGGTTTTGATAATAAAACAGTTTACATCAATATTACCCTACCAAAATTTAAAAATAAATATACCTTTGTAAGGTAAATAATTACGGAATAAATGACAACAAACTCATTATCAGAAACTTGTAACAAAATTATTTTTTCAACCTTTTTCAAAAGTCATGCTAAGTCACTTCGCAATTTTCTTTTTTATAAGTATGGAAATAAAGACCAAGCTGATGATTTAACTCAAGAAGCTTTTATTAAACTCTGGCAAAACTGTGCTGCGGTTCCCATTGAAAAAGCGAAATCATACATATATACAATTGCCAATAATAACTCTCTTAACGAAATTGCACATCAAAAAGTAGTTTTGGAATATGAAAAAAATTTTACGGGTCTTGATAAAACAAATGAAAACCCGGAATTTTTACTCGAAGAAAAGGAATTCAAAAGCAAGCTCTTAAAATCAATTGAAAATTTGAATGAAACACAACGAGTTGCTTTTTTGATGCATCGAATTGATGACAAAAAATATAGCGAAATTGCAGACGAATTAAATATAAGTGTTAAAGCAGTTGAAAAGCGAATACATTTGGCTTTAGTTGAACTAAGAAAAGAAATTGATAGTATAAAGTAGGGTAAATTTGTTTTTACTTGTTTTAAACATAATAAGATTAATACAATGGAAGAGAATCACATTTTAGCAAAATGGTTAAACAACGATTTGACAGAAGCCGAATTAGCTGAATTTAAAGCTAATCCTGATTATGAAAAATATGAAAAAATTAAAAACTATACTGCTCATTTAAAAGTACCGGATTTTAATGAAGAGAAAATTTTAGAAAACACTCTTAGTCATAAAAAGATTATACCTAAAGTTATTCCTTTATACAAAAACTGGCTATTTAAAGTGGCTGCCATTTTAGTTATCGGGTTAGGAATTACATTTATGGTGCAAAATTTTGCCTCACAAACTCAATATGCACCAAATGGCAAAAGAACCACTTTTTCGTTGCCGGATAATTCCGAAGTAGTTTTGAATGCAGGTTCAGAAATTGAATATAAAAAGGGGAATTGGGACAATAACCGAAACCTTGAGTTAGATGGCGAAGCCTATTTTAAAGTAGCTAAAGGCAAAAAATTTGAAGTTAGAACTGTTCTTGGAAAAGTGGCTGTTCTTGGAACTCAATTCAATGTTAAAGCAAGGAAAAATCGTTTTGATGTAACTTGTTTTGAAGGAAGGGTAAAAGTAAATTACAAAAACAAAGAGGTAATTTTGACCCGCGGGCAAAATGTTATTTTTGAAAATGGAAAGCAGATAAATGCAATAGTTAATACTTCTAAACCAGAATGGCTACAAAATAAAATTGCTTTTAATAAAGAAAATTTACGCAACATATTAGATGAAATTCAAAGGCAATATAACGTTTCTATTGAAGTAAAAGTAAAATATTCTGATGAATTATTTACTGGAAAAATTCCTATTGACAATCTTGATGTTGCCCTTCAAATTATTGCAACAACCTATCATTTAGAACCGAATAAAATTGCTCCCAACGAAATAATTTTTGAAGAAAAATAAGTGTTTTTAATGAAACGTATTGGTGTCTTATTTTTTTGCTTTGTTTTTGTCTTGAGTATAAAGGCCCAAGACAAAAGCAAAGCAATTGCATTAAAAGATATTCTGCAATCAATAGAAAAACAACATCATATTTATTTTAATTACATTGATAATGAAATAGTTGTTTTTAAAATTGTACCTCCAAAAAAATCGTTGTCTTTGAACAAGAAGATTAATTATCTTCAAAAGAAAACCAATCTCTTTTTTGAAAACATAGACAATAAATTTATTAATATTTTTAACAATAAAGAATTAGATACACAAAATATTTGTGGATATGTATTTTCGAAAGATGATAATTCTCCGCTTGAAAATGTGAACATTAAGTTTTTAGGTACTGGTACTGTAACTAATAAAAAGGGATATTTTGAACTAAAAAAAGAGACCATAACTGATTTACTGGTCAGTTATGTTGGATTTGCCACTAAAAAAATTTCTGTTTCTAATTTACAAAATAAAAATTGCCTTAAAATTTATCTTGAAGTTGAAGTTTCGGGCTTAAATAATATAATAGCGAATCATTTTTTAACATCTGGAATTTCAAAAACAATTGATGGGACATTTGAAATAAAACCGAAGAGACTCGGAATATTGCCTGGTTTAATTGAACCCGATGTTTTACAAACCATGTTGCAAATTCCCGGTATTTATAGTGTTGAAGAAAGTATTTCTAGCATTAATGTGAGAGGAGGTACACATGATCAAAACTTATTTTTGTGGAATGGTATCAAAATGTACCAAACGGGACATTTTTTCGGTTTAATTTCGGCGTTCAATCCTAATTTAGCCCATACTATTTCTATAACTAAAAATGGGAGTTCTGCTTTTTTTGGAGAAAGTGTATCGAGTGTTGTTGATATGTCCTCTAACCCAAATAACTCAGAAGGAAACAGTTTTGGCGCAGGAATAAATATGATTAATGCGGACATTTATTCAAAGTTTAATATCGCAAAAAAAGGTTTCTTGGAAATTTCTGGAAGAAAATCCATAGCCGATTTAGTACAAACACCTACCTATAAAGAATATTATAATAAGGCTTTTCAAAACACAAGTATTATTAATTTTTCCAATAATCAAAATGTTGATTATACAAGTGACAAGAAATTTAATTTTTACGACATTACAGCTAAATATTCTCAAAATATTGGACGAAAAGATCATCTTATTTTAGATTTTATAACTATAAATGACCAACTTAAAGTTTTTCAAACCACCCGAATTAATACTATAATTCAGTCGGAAAATAATATTTTATATCAAAAAAATTATGGAGGTAATCTTTCATGGAAACGAAACTGGAATGCAAAAAACAATAGTACTATCAATGTTTATACTTCGTCCTATGAACTTGATGCCGAAAAAAATAGAATAGAGGATAATCAAACTGTAAAGCAGCAAAACAAAGTGTTAGACAATGGTTTTAAACTAGAGAATAGACATATAATCAATTCAAAATTTACTTTTAATAATGGATATCAATTCAACGAAATTGGTACTATAAATTTAGATGAAATAAATAGTCCAATATTTTACCGAAGAATTAAAGAAGTTCTGCGAACTCATGCGCTCATAGTTGAAGGAAAATATAACGATACTTTATCCAAAATATATTTTAATACAGGATTGCGATTAAATTATATAGAGAAATTTAAAAAATACCTTTTTGAACCAAGATTACAGTTTAATTATGCTATCACCAAACATTTTAATTTAGAAGTACTAGGTGAATTCAAAAGCCAAAACTGTTATCAGGTTATTGATCTGCAGAAAGATTATTTTGGAATAGAAAAAAGACGGTGGATATTGGCAAATAACACTACGGTACCTATTCAAAAGAGTAAACAAGCATCAATTAATTTGTCTTATATCAAAAACAATTGGTTATTTACTTTGGAGAATTTTTATAAAAAAGTAACCGGAATTAACAGCTCAAGCCAAGGATTTCAAAACCAATTAGAATTTGTAAAAACTAATGGTGATTATGAAGTCTTAGGAATTGAAATACTGGTTCAAAAGAAAATAAATCATTTTATTACTTGGTTGAGTTATACTTATAACAATAATAATTATCACTTTCCGGATTTAAAGCAACCTGTGTTTTCAAACAACTTTAAATTAGATCAAATTATCTCTTGGGCTGGAATCTATGAAAGAAAAAATCTAAAAATAGCATTGGGCTCAAAATGGTATTCTGGAAAACCCAAGACAACTCCTATGAGTTCAGCAATAAATTATAGTAATTCCTCAAATCCAAAAATTGATTATAATATCCCAAATAATAAAGTACTAGATGATTTTTTTCAAGTTAATTTTTCGACAACATACAAATGGAAAAGCTTGAATGAAATTCAATATAAACTAGGTTTCTCCGTATTGAATGTATTTAATCGAAAAAATGAAATTAATGAATATTATAGAATAAATACCATTACAAATTCTATTGAAGATGTTAAAACTTTTTCACTTCGGCGAACTCCAAATTTAAGCTTTAGAATAACTTATTAACCTAAATTCTTTCCGGAATATTAATCCCTAACAAACTGAAAGAAGGTGTAATTGTTACACATGGACTACTAAGAACTAACTTATGTGTTTTAGGATTTAATATCCGACTGCATTAATATATCACAATCGTTAGCACATTTTAAACTGTGCCCAGAACAGTGAGCAAATTAAGGTTGTTTTTTCAGCCCACAATCTGCACCGGATTTTTAATCTGATTGACCCAAATCTACTAAAACAATATCTAAGAAGTATTGGCTTTATATTTTTGCGCTCTAAGAACACTTTTTAACGCTTTTTACTATTCTTTTTTTGAAAAGCTAAATCAAACTTCTTTTTCAAAAAGAGAAATAATCGTAGTTTAAATCGTCTATATTTACTTTCAATTTAACAAAATTAGTTCGTTTAGAGGTTTTTGACGTACAGACCTTGTGTGGCTATTTTCGAGCGATAGAAAACTAAAATAGGAAAGAAGATTATATAAAAAGAATTAACACTATATTCATATTTATTGATGAAAATTTAGACGAAGAATTGACTTTGGAAAGTATTGCAAATATTCGATTTTATTCGCCATTTCACTTGCACAGAATTTTCAGGCAATTACAAAGGAAACGATAAACGAATAAATCACTCGTAAAAGAATTGAAAAAACTGCATCGATACTTTTGCACAAAAGAGAAGTAGCAATTACTGAACTTTCTTTACAATATGGATTTACCAGCAATTCATCATTCACAAGAACTTTTAAAAAATTTTACGGAATAAGTCCATCAGAATTTAGAAAATCTAGCCCAAATAAGTATAGCAAGATTGG
The DNA here is from genome assembly GCF_048158645.1 of Flavobacterium cryoconiti. Taxonomy (NCBI): domain Bacteria; kingdom Pseudomonadati; phylum Bacteroidota; class Flavobacteriia; order Flavobacteriales; family Flavobacteriaceae; genus Flavobacterium; species Flavobacterium cryoconiti. The sequence goes on from NZ_JBLNKW010000019.1 coordinate 14,821, forward strand.
TAAAGTTGAAAGCAAGAATGGACAAAAAAGTGGAATATTTGAAGAATATATTAGCAACATTAATAATCATAAAAATTGGATTATAATGAAAGCAAAAATTGAAATTAAAGAAATGCCTAAATTAGATTTAGCATTTATTACTCCGTCACCACCTTTACGTAAAGTGTTTGCCAAGTGTCACCTCTTCCATTTTTTCTTAGCTATTGTGTCCCATAATGATTTTAAATAGCAATCGAAGTTGATGTAAATAAATTATAGTCAACTGATAACCATTATTTTAACTAAGGATTAACCTCTTTATAAACATAAAAAACCTAAATTTACTATCCTTTTAAGCTTAGATTTAGGTTGTACTACCTAATGCCTTAAAGGGGATATCATTTCTTGATCATCCAGTTCTTTAACCTATAATTTTTTTGTCATGAAACACTTCTATAGATTTTTAGCAATTTCATTTTCTGTATTGGGTATCGTTTCCTGCGGCGGAGATGGTTACTCTAGTCCAACACCGACTCCTACACCAACTCCAAACTCGACAACTTTTAAAGCCACTTTAAATGGTACAAATGCAGGCACTGGGTCATCTGCAACAGGAACCGGAACACTTATATTCAGCAATACCACAAAAAAGTTTTCAATTACGGTAACCTATTCAGGAATGATAGCCACAGCAGCCCATATACACACAAGTACATCGACTCCTCCAGGAGCTATCGTTTTTCCTTTAATCGCTGGCGGCGGGGGCGGGTACCCAACAACCTACAGTCTTGACAATCAAGTTTTAAACACAACACAAGAAGCTGATCTTAAAGCTGGATCTTATTATGTAAACATACACAGCAATGCTTTCCCAGACGGAGAAATAAAAGGAACGCTTATTAAACAATAGGATCATATTTTTTTAATACAGTTCAGTCAGTAAAACCTTATTTTTACTTTTCTAAAAAAGACAGGTTTTACAGATTAAACATATTTTTGTACCCGACCACGCTGATATAACACAATCGCTAGCACAGTTTTTTAAACTGTGCCCACAACAGTGAGCAAATTAGGATTGATTTTTCACCCTGTAATCTGGGTCGTTTTTTTAATTTGATTGATCCAGATCTATGAAAAACCCGTTGTATAGTAAGTTCAGGACGGGACAAACCCGATTTGAGAACATTGTAATTCCACCGACAGGCAAACAAACCTTTAGATAATTAGATGAACCACTTGACGGACGAGTTTTTAATGTGGTGTTACGAAAAAAGGTAGTCAACTTAGATTGTTCATTTTTAGTTTTTTAACGCACCCAGCAACGCTAAAAAAAACTAAAAATTAGCAAGTAAGCCAAAGTTTCGAGACAACGAACTTTGGGCAAACATGGTACATCAAACTATAGGTACCTTTCTGAAATAAAAAACACACATATCAAAAGAAGAAATGTGTGTTTAAAAATTGAATTATAAGTACTTTGGTTATTGAAATTTAGCTGTAAAACCTAAATAAAAACTTCTTCCTACCGCAGGGATTATCCCTGGTCCAGGATATTCATCTGTTCTACGGGTAAAGTATGATTTATCAGTTAAATTATTGGCACCTAACTTAATTGCGAAATTTTTCAATTTGTAGGAAGCACTCCAGTCTAAAACAGTGTAAGCTGGAATATAACCCGCAACCGGATCTTCGCTGCTCATTGCATTTGAAGCGTCTCCGTAAGCATCTCCAACAGAATTAACCTGTAAAGTAGTCGATAATTTATTAGTGCTAAAAATTAAACCCACACGATTTATAGTTTTAGCAGCGGCTTCGACTCTTTTTCCTTTAAATTCTCCTGTGGTGTATTTTGCATCTACATAGGCAAAGGAATTAAAAATACTTAAACCAAAATTAGATTGTGAATTGAAGTATTTTAGAATATTAAACTCGATATAACTTTCGATACCTTGGTGTACACTGTTGGCAATATTTTTTCTAACAGAATAATAATCCCCAGTGATAGGGTCCGTCGCTAAAGTCACGCCAATACGTTTGTTATATGCCATATAAAATCCCCCAATGTCAAAATTCAGGTAATTTCTAATGGTACCTCTGTAGCCTAAATCACTGTTAAATCCTTTTGAATCTTTTAGGTTGGGGTCAATTTTAGAGCTAATTCCAAAAGGTTCTAATTGGCTGTAATCTATAGGGCGATAAGCTTGACTAGTATTGGCATAGATACTGGTGTTTTTTCCAGGTTTTAACTCCAATCCAAGTCCTGCTAATGCAAAAGTTCTATTTCTAACTTCATCTGTAAGTTGAATGTCGCCTTCTACTTCTTTATGCCCTTTGGCAGTACTTCTTAAATATTCAAATCGAAAGCCAGGAGTAACAGTAAAGTTTTTGGAGACTTTAAAAATGTTTTCTACAAACGGAGCTAGATTTGTGGTGCTAAAATCCAAATCATATCCCCAATCTCCTGAAATCGATAAATCAAAATCGCTATTTGTCGTTCCTTCTCCACCACCTTGACGCTTAAACCAAGCATAGCTTTGGCGAACACCGCCTGCAAAAGTTGATTTTTGATTTCCTAAAGAATAATTTTGTGAAAAACGTATTTCGGTGGTACTGTTATTCATTTTTTCGATTCCCACTTCTCTGGGAACAAAAGCATTTGTAGTAAGATCAATGTCGTCAGTAGCTGCTGCACCACCGTCTTCATTTTTCCAAACTAAAGAACGGCTACTAAATAAAAAAGTCGACTTAACGCTCAAAGTGCTGTTTTCTGAAGGAGTATAATTGGCGTAAGCCGTTATGATATTCCATGGACTTTTTAGCCAGTTTCTTGCTCGTGTTGATGTTTTTGGGTTTGCATTTGCATTGAATAAGCTATCGGTTAATCCTCCCGGCATTTTTATTTTATTTCGAAGTAAAGAATATTCAACTCCAAAATTTAATTTGTCGGAATGGTTGTATTGTATTTTTCCAAATGCTGAAACTTGTGATTGCTGGCTGTTGGGTCTGTACCCTTCCATATTACGGTATTGTAAAAAGCCATAGTAGCTTATTTTTTTATAATTCCCGCCAACAGAATTGAAGGAATTATATAAGCCATAACTTCCTATGGTTTGTGAAGTAGTGAAT
>NZ_JBLNKW010000020.1:0-13191 GCF_048158645.1 Flavobacterium cryoconiti
CAATTTACCCCGAAATTAGGTGGTCAATTTGGATTGGAAAGTGGTGGTCAATTTGCTCCGGAACTGGTGGTCAATTTACACTGGAAAGTGGTGGTCAATTTGACCGGTTTTTCCACTTATTACCAAGTTCTTGATTTTTGAACTTCTTATATAAATAAGTTGCAATTCAATCAGTAAAACTTCTGTCATTCAAAAATTAAACGTTTTTCAAATAGAATATCTAAGAAACATAAATTAAAATGTCGAATAACCACTTTACACCTCTATTTAGATAATTTAAAAACTAATCAAAGGATCCATCTCCACAATCAGAAGTTCCTTGAGATGTAGTTGTACAATTAGTTCCACAAGTAGTAAAACCACCAAATGTAATTGTCATCGCTTCTTTTGAAAGCACCTTATTTTTTAAGGTTAATTTTTCTAATTTCATAATTTGAATAATTAAAGGTTAATCGAAAGAGGAATCTCCACAGTCAGCATTTCCGTTTGATGACCAAACACAATTAGAACCGCAAACAGTATAGCCTCCAAAAGTAATTGTCATAGCTTCTTTTGAAAGCACCTTATTTTTTAAGGTCAATTTTTCTAATTTCATAATTTTAAATTTTGTTATTAAACATTTATTTTAAAAATTATTCTCACGATCATCCTCCTCAATCAACCACGTGCACTTAGTTTCTTAGAAAATAACAATGTAAGATAATTTTTACCAAACATATAAAGAAGAAATGGAATGTAGATACAGCCAAAACAACCTTTAACAAAAAAGGTTGTTTATAAGTAAAACATGTTAAAATTTACGAAGTGGTTCTAAATAAATCCTTGCTTAATGGCCTCTTTCACTAAGCCTGAGTCATCAGTAACCTCAAAGACTTTTTTCATTCGGATGATGCGTTTTTGGATAGCGCTTGTTGTAAGGTGAATAATTCCCTCCAACTCCTTTATTTTAAATCCTTTTGACAAATACAAAAGGATTTGACGATTGTGATCTTCAATCATTAATTCCTTTTTCCATATTTCATTGATACAGCTTTTTACCATAGGACTTTGGTATTGATTGCCTTGCATTATCTCCATTACAGCTTGCTGCAATTTCTCTGGAGTTATATCATTTTTTATGATGAGTCCTTCAGGTCGTATTTTCTTAGCGATGTCATACACGATGATAACTTCAGTATGTGCAGTAATCATAATAATTTTACAGTTAGGCATCTTTTCTCGTATCAAAATAGCTAAGTCACTGCCAGATAAAATAGATTTAACCTCATAACCCGGCAAGCCTTTATCAATGATGGCTATATCAAATAGTTGTTTGGGAGAAGATGTTCTTGACAAGATAGTATAGGCTTCCTCACAATTATGCGCTTTTGTGAAAACGGGTTTACATAATCCAAAAGGAGCTGCTAAAAGGGCATTAACATATCCCTCTACAGTCATGGGATGATCGTCTACTATAAATATATTCATGAATTGGGCTATTTAACTTTAACAAAATAGGCAGTTTTTCTGCAACAAAAGAAATTGGTTCTTATCTAGATTGCACTCCTCTTATTTTTAGTATGATACTATGCGTTTTTCTTTTCTCATTATTGACGATAATAGCACTGCTGTTAAGGAAACTTTAGAGCTTTTCGAAAATTTCCCTAATTATTTTTGCGCTGGGATTGTCAAAGATAATCAAACGGTAATAAATCAAATTATAAAACTAAAACCACAGCTCATAATAGTTCAAATTCCCATTAAATCGAATGACACGAATTTATTTTTTGAAACTATAAAAGAATCATTTCAATATTTAGATACAATGCCATATTTTATTGCATTGGCTTCAACTCCGGATTATGCTCTTACGGCGATTCAATCAGGTTTCTCTGATTATATACTAATGCCCTTGCACATACATCAGCTGGGGAAAAGCCTTTTTAAATTTGAAAAAAGAAACCCGCCAAACAGCATTACAACGATTTGTATTAAATCCTATAGTGATTATCAATTTGTATCCCTACAAGACATAGCCTATTTAAAAGCAGATAACAACACAACAGACATTCAATTGTATAATGGCAAAATAGTTAATGCTTATAAAACATTAAAGCATTTTGAAGCCACTTTACCATTCTATTTTTTAAGGATTCATAAAAGTTATATCGTTAATATTAATCATGTTTCACGCATCCATTTTAGTAAATCTAAATGTTATCTCAATTATAATGAAATCTTGCCCTTCTCACTTACTTACAGAGATAATATTGACGCCATAATCCGAAAGATCAATATTTAGTTCCCATAAACTACCATCTTCCAGTCCATATTTAACTGATTCTATTCTTTACAATATTCAAAATATAGGGTTTCACCATTTAGATTCCTCCTTAAACTACTGTACTCAACAGGTTCACTATAACCTCTTGATATTTTAAAAATACCCCCGTTTTTACCTGTTAATTTGCCTCAATAATAATGCATCAGAAGCTTCTAAACAAATATTGAGAATGGGGAAAATCTGCTTTTAAAGCAGTGTCATTCTCAATATTTCAGAACAGCTATTTCCCAGCTTTTCTTAAAAAAAGGCACTCCATTTTGGATCAGTGCCAGTTAAACAATTTTCTAATTTTTTAAACATTTTTTATGAAAAAGCTATTAATTGCTATGGGCTGCGTTGCGGCTATTGTTTTAATGTCGTCTTGTACTGCAGACAGTGTTGAGAATTCTAATAATGAAATTCTTAAAACCCAAAACCAAGTTACTTCGCCGGCAAATCAATCAGCAATAGATGGGGTAAATCCTCCAAGACCCTAATTATACACGCTTTAAACCAGATAATAAAAAACATTATCTGGTTTTAAATATATATTTTTGATGACAATTTAAAATGTAACAAAAATTGAAAGTAAAACACAATATACTTTGGCTTTTTATAATCCTTACACTTATAATAGGTTGTCAAAAAAAAGCAGATGCAGGATATAAAACAAGAGTTCTCACTCTCTTAAATAGTATAGATACTTTAAATATAAAAGCTTCTGAAAAGATAAATGCATTGGATACTCTCAATCATTATTTATTAAAACACGAAAATGATTCTATTAACAGAAACTTACTCTTTAAAGTTATCAATAAATATTATTTGTTAGATGAGCTGGAAAAGTACAAAACAGCAACAAAAGAAATTTTTGAGTTAGCAAACTTAAAAAAAGACACTGCACACACTGCAAAATCATTGTATTACATAGGAAATTATCACTATGATAAATCACAATACGATAGTGCTTTTAGCTATTATAATAAAGCCGAAAAATTATATATCACTCTAAATGATTCGTTAATGTTGGGCACATCATCTCTTTTGAAAGGGAGTGTTCTTTTAGAAACGGGAAATTATGCGGAAAGCGAAAGCGAAACGGTAAGAGCATTGCGGTTACTATCCAAAATCGGCAGAACTGATTTAATGTATAATTGCTACAATCAAATTGCTATTTCTCTAAAAGGATTAAACAACAATAAAAAATCGTTAGTCTATTATTATTTAGCTTTAAATCAACAAGATATTCTGGAAAAAGAAAAATACCCCACAGATAAAATATTACAAAACAGAATAAACTGTTACAACAACATTGGAAGAGTCTATGAAAAAATGAGGAAATATACTGAAGCTATACGTTTTTATAACAAAGGTTTACAAACAAAAAAATTAAAAAAAGAATTCCCAAGATATTACAGTATGTTATTAGATAATCTTGGCTATTCAAAAATGAAAACAGGTAATTACGATGGTGTATATGAAATATTAATCGCATCATTAAAAGTTAGTGACAGTCTTGATATAAAACCTATTCTAATATCCAATAAAATTAATATAGGACAATATTTTCTTTTCAAAAAAGATACTATAAAAGCCTTAACCAATATAAGAGAGGGATTTGCTTTATCGCGAAAAATAAAATACAGCGAATTAACACTTCAATCGTTGAAATTATTAATGGAAAATGACATCAAAAATAAAACGTATTATACTAATGAATATATAAGAATTGACGACAGCTTACAAAAAGTCGAAAGAATAACTAGAAATAAATTTGCCCGCATTGCATATGAAACTGATTTAGTTGAAGAAAAAAATCAAATATTATCAAAACGAAATACATACATTATTGGGGTAGCATCAATGATAATGCTGTTTTTCTTTGTGTTTTTCATTATATACCGTCTAAAATCAAAAAATAAAGAACTGCTTTCTATTCAGGAACAACAAGCGACTAACGAAAGAATATATCAGCTAATGTTAGCGCAACAATCTGAAACCGAAAAAGCGCGCAATGAGGAAAGAAACAGAATAGCCATGGAATTGCATGATGGGATAGTAAATAGCATTTTTACGACTCGTTTTAATTTAATTCAATTAGACCCCAATGCTGCCGAAAAAAAGCAGCAATTAGTGACAGAATTAGAAAAAGCGGAGAACGAAATCAGAAGAGTTTCGCATGATTTGACACAAAACCTACTTTTTGAAGACAAAAGTTTACCGGAGATAATAACAACTTTAGTAGAATCGCAAAAAAACCAAAATAATACAAAATTTGACGTATCAGTGGATAAATACATTGACTGGTCATTGGTTTCAAGTACTAATAAAATACATATTTACCGCATCATACAAGAAGCTATTCAGAATATCAATAAATACTCAAAAGCAGAAAGATGCTATATAATGCTATTGAAAACCGCCGATAAAATAACCATTCGGATTTGGGATAACGGTATCGGGTTTAATCCAGAAAAAGTAAAATACGGTATTGGACTGAAAAATATAAAAGACCGAACAAAAACATTAAACGGAGAATTGAAAATTAATTCAAGTATAGACAGCGGTACAACATTAGAAATAATCTTTTAATAATTTAAGAGTGAATATTATCTACTCATCCTTTTATAAAAACTGACAATATCGTAAAGAAGCATAAGTCAATTCTTACCAATTAGAACAAAACTGTAGACAATGTCAAAACTATTATACAGGAATTTACAGTGGTATTCAAATTATAGCCTTCCACCCGTTCTTTTAATAATTCTCTTTTTATTTCATCAAATTCAAAAACAAAAAAATTATTTGATTAAGTTATAGTGTTACTACTTTATTAAATCAAGAATGGATTTAATAAAGTAGCTATTGTTAGTAATGATAATAACAATATATTTGTTCATTAATTATCGTCGTTCACGTTTTCGTGAACAATATAAATAAATGAACAAATGAATGAAAAAGAAATCATACAGTACGCTATAAATAATATCCAAAAGGGCGGCACTATCCATGTGGAGTGGAAAGAACTCAACAATGACAATGCTATTGATGGAAAACTACTCCTGCACTTGAATAAACATAATATAGGACTATATGCCGAAATTAAAAAAGAACTTAGAAACATACATCTTGCTAAAATAGAAGAATTCGCTATTACAAAAAATCCTTTTATTATTGTCGCACAACGTATATTTCCGAAGATAAAGGAGGAGCTACGCAAGAGAAATATTGCCTATCTAGAAGCTAATGGTAATATATTCCTGAATAGAGATGACATCTATCTCTACATTGATGGTAATACTCCTATTGAATTAAAAAATAAAACAACAAATAGAGCTTTTACTAAAACAGGATTAAAAGTGATTTATCAATTCCTAATTAAGGATTGTATCAATAAAACCTATCGCCAAATTGCTGAATTAACGGATACCGGAATTGGTACTTTAAACACCATATTCAATGGTTTAAAAGAGGAAGGTTTTTTAATACAGCTGACCAAGAATGAACTCCAGATGGAGAACAAGAAAAAATTGTTAGATAGATGGGTACTAGAATATGAAAAGCGCCTAAAGCCAACTTTAGCGATAGGAACATTTCGTTTCCTCAATAAAGACGATTTTTATAACTGGAAAGACATTCCCCTTAAAAATGGAAAAACAATCTGGGGTGGCGAACCGGCAGGAGATCTTCTCACCAATTATTTACGTCCTGAGGAACTTACCCTATACACCAACGAAGAAACAAGCGATTTAATGAAAAATTACCGCCTCGTTCCAGACTTAAAAGGCAATATTAAAGTATTCAAACAGTTTTGGACAGACGAACAAGAAAACACAAACACCGTACATCCGCTCCTAGCCTATTCCGATTTAATAAATAAAGGAGACCGGAGGTGTACAGAAACCTCACAAAAAATATACGATGAGTATTTACAAAATCAGTTTTAAACAATTACAACAGCAGCCTCATATTTCAGAAATGCTTACCGCATTAGAAAATGAGTTGAATAAATATGGAATAGACTTTTATCTCGTAGGCGCTGTAGCACGAGATGTTTGGATGACTGCCATAAACGATATACCTCCCAGCAGAGTTACTGGAGACATCGATTTTGCCGTTTTTATAAATGACAAAACACCTATGCCGATCTGAGAGAATATCTCATCAATGTAGAAGGATTCATCCCTTACAAGGGCAATGGTTTTGTACTTAAATGGAAAAACATCATACAAATGATTTGATGCCTTTTGGTGAAATATAAGCTAAACCATCTAATGTAACGGTTGAATGCACTGGACTTACTAGTCTCAATATGCGTGGTTTAAAAGAGATATATGATTCTGGACTTCCAGAAGCTGAACTCGAAGAAAAACACCGCTTTAAATTCTGCACCTTGTCCGGTATTGTACTGCTTAAATTGATTGCTTTTCAAGAACGTCCCGAAATAAGACGCGACGATATCAAAGACATTAGCAAAATTTTAAAGCATTTTTTTGATATGTATGCTGACGAGATATATGAAAACCATAACGATCTTTTTGGAGATAAGGATATCGATCTGCAATGGATTGCCGCAAGAGTCTTAGGACGAGACATGGGTAAAATTGCTCAGTTAAACGAATACCTATTCCTCAGGATAAAAAAGATATTAAAGAAAAACACAATTGATATTCATTCCAGTGATATCGCCAAAATTATGGCTGAGTTTTTTAAAAATATGATCGAAGAGAATGTAAAACTGTTAGAACAGGTAAAAATTGGGTATTTAGAAAACTGATAGCTTAAAAAATTAAAATCGAGCAATCACCCTTAAGTAGCTTATAACTAATTATCACCCGTCTCTATTGAATAACATACCGCAACTGCTCCTAAAAAAAAGAGAATTTAACAGAAATTTATTATCTCAAATTCAGACAATAAATCTATTTTTACACCCTAATTTAATAAAGCACTATCATGAAAGATTTAATCGAAAAAATCAACGCCGAAATTGAAACATTTAAAACAGAATCTGAATCACTAATTGAGAAGGGTGTTAAAGCTGCCGGGCCAAGAGCTCGTAAATCAACTTTGGAAATAGAAAAACTCCTAAAAGAGTTTAGAAAAGTCTCCGTAGAAGAATCAAAAAAATAAATTCATTTTCAATTATCAGCCTTCTGGATTTTCTAGAGGGCTTTTTTTATCATCCTTTGTAATCTGCCCATCCCTCAACGCTAAATCTTTTCTAGCAACTGCAAAATTAGATCCCCCATTGCCTCATTGATTTTCTCCAATGCTTCATCAACTGTAAACCATTGCGCTCTGTCTATTTCAGGAAAGCTTTTTAATGTCCCTGACTTTGGAGGCCATTCCATCTCAAAAGTATTACTTACTACAGTATCACCATTAATGTCTTTTTCCAAAGCCCAAGCATACACTACTTTACCCGATTTTAATTTTACAGGAGAAAGTGCTATAAAATCCCCTTCTAAACGAGTGCCTGTTTCTTCCTCAAATTCTCTGATAGCGGCATCAAATGCATTTTCATCTTCACTAAACTCCCCTTTTGGTATGGACCAATGTCCTAAATCCTTGTTCTTCCAGAAAGGACCGCCGGGATGCACTAGCAATACAAACAATTGATCATTGAATCTTTTATATAAAAGTATTCCAGCACTTTTCTTTAACTTCATTCTTTTAATGTATTTGCCGCTTGCAGCAGTATTATGATACAATGTAATTGAGCACTTTTAAATAGGAACCACTATGCCTACTGTGGATACTGGTTTGATTATGAACAATACAAAACTTAGTATGCATTATCTATACACTATCCATACTCTATCTATGCTTTATGTATGCTCCATGTTTTGTTCTGAAAATTTTCAACAAATTAAATTATTCAAAATGTTATAGGAAACCTTACTATAAGAAGAATTATCAAAATCTCTTCATCCTATTATCCATCAACTTCAGATACTTTTCTTTCATGGCATCTGATAAAAAAGATATTTCTACAAGTTCAACCCATCGGGAGAGGCTTTTATTCATATCAGATAAAATGGTAGCAATTGTCTTGTCATTAAGTTGTAAACGTTCTTTTGCGTAGTAGTCAATTAATTCCGTTGCTTTGAAATTACTCTTTTTGCCTTTAAGTGAAAGAGCCAGTTCCTCTTGTGGATTTTTAATGGAAATAGAAGAATTTAAAAAGTCATACACTGGGGCCAAGGTTGTTTTTCCGGCTTTTGTAATTACTGAAAAGTTCTTTAAATGCATGTCTTCATTGCCTGTTATGAAACAGAATAAAACTCGCTTAAAGAAATCAGCTTTTTCTATTGCAGGAAAAGTGCAGTACTCCTCAATTACTTTGACTAACTTTTCCATAGTGTAATCGTACTTCGTATCTCTTGAATTACCCGTTAATTGTGCAAAATCCTCCGTGGCATATTTTTTCCCTTTGCTGTATCTGTCAAATCGTTTGATAAAATAAGAAAGACTATCATCTTTTGAATAAATCAATCCATGCAAAGGTACTTCCAGTCCATATACTTTTGCCATTTTCATCGTTACATCTTCATTTTCCGGCAGTTCCGGAAAAATATCGTTTTGCGGTTTTATAATATAGTTCCCCAACTGATCCACGATTTCAAATTGTTGATTTACAACCGAAATCACAGCACTTAATTTTGGCTGCACCCCTTGAATAGACAATTTCTTTGCACGATTAGCCGCTTCTTGTCTTTGTTCGGCTGCAGTAAATGGCAAATCATGCAATGCAGTAAGTTTAGGAGCAATCAGTCGAAGTCCTTTTTCACTGTATTTTTCAGTGCCACATAATTCATACGTTATTGGGCATCTATTCATCTTTGCATTCTTTTACCATTACTGCACCTACCAAATCATTTCCTGTAGCTATAAGTTGGGAAAAATAATCGTTTTTATCAATTTTACCGATTTTCAAAAGCCCTTCCAGCATGATACCTTCTGGCAGTAACCCTTCAAAAAAAGAAGGAAATTTTATAAACGAATATTTTTTATTGGTTAGTGGCATCGTCAATGAGACCGGTTCTCCTTCATAATTGTCATCATAGGTAAATTGATAGCCGCCAACGCTATTTTCAATCAATACTCCAGCCCTTTTATCGTGAACTAATATTATTGCTTTTCTCATGACTATTTATTGATTGGGCTTTTAAATTGCACTTCAATATTCAATACTTTTAGTACCGCTAAAAGAATACTCCAACGAACCGTTTCTTTATTTTTCTCAATATCAAAAACTGTAGTCTTCCCTACTCCTGCCAGATCAGCCAATTCTAATTGTGTTAATCCCGCTAGTTTACGATGCTCTTTTATGAAGAGACCTAAATTAAAATCATCCATATTTTACCGTATTAGCAGTAAAAATAAACAAATATATGTTACAAAACAGCATTTTATTATTAAAAAACTATTTTTTTACTGTTATAGCAGTAAATTACATATAAATTCTATAAAAACCCTAAAACATACTGTTACATCTTCCTGTTTTACTGCTATACCGGTAATTTAACTAATATGTTTTATACTAATAGCCTACATGGTTGCGGTATTTTTAGAATAGTCCCACCTCTTCTGATACTTGAGAGTCCTACTCAATCATGTTGCGAGGAATTTGTCTACTATCTGGATGAACTCGTCAGTATGTGACCAAATGAGTGCGTGATTCGCTCCAGCAACAATGACCAGTTGCGAACCCATGATACCCTCGTGGAGCATCTTCGCGTGGTGAAGTGGTACCGCTTCATCTTTTGAGGCGGCCATGATAAGTGTCGGGCATTTGATCTGAGCCAGGCGTTGTCTACTGTCGAACGCCATCGTTTCTTTCCATGCCGATAGCATCAAGTCTCTGTCCTGATCTGCGATGAGACCAAGAATCCAGTCGGCATGTTCCTTGTCAAGCTGTTGCAAGCCCTGTGAAATGACAAACTTCGCAAATCGTTTCATTCCCAGGACACGTATAAAAAACGGCACGAGGTGGCCTTCGAGCTTCTCTCGAAAGGTCGCCAAATTGAAGGCGTAGGTGCAAGTCAGTATCAAGTGGTTGCATCGGTTAGGATAGTCAAGAACCAGTTGTTGTGCGATTGTACCCCCATGGGAGTAACCAAGTACAGCGGTTGATTTGATACCGAGATGATCGAGCAAACGAGATAGGTCAGCTGCCTGCTGTGTCGCATTATAAGGAGGAGGCAATCCACGGCTCTGACCGTGACCGCTCAGGTCGGGAACGATTACACGATGTCGCGTTGCGAAATGCTCGATAACCGGCTCAAACATATCACCGGTAACCATTAGCCCATGCACCAACAAAAGCGGTTGCCCTGATCCACGCTCGATAAAGTAAAGGAGGTCTGAGGATGTCGGTATAGAACTCATGTCAGTTTCTGTATTAGTTACTTTACTTACCTGTTAATTTACTCCCCTCATACGTAATTCTACAATTAAGCATACAGCCAGTACTTCCGAAGTGTCGGAATAAAAAACTCCAAACGAGCTTTATTTTTTTTAGTCAGAAAGTAAATATATGGGATTTTAACTATAATTTAAATTCTTTTCAGAAAAAGTCATTTGATGGCTTGTAAAAGAAAATGAACCATAAAAAAGCGTTAAAAATAGCAATTTGAACCCCAAAATATAAGGAATACTTCGTAGATATTGTTTTAGTAGATTTTGCTCTATCAGATTAAAAAACCGACCCAGATTGTAAGCGGATAAAATCAATCCTAATTTGGTCACTCTTGTGGGCACAGTTTAAAAACTGCTCTGACGATTGGGGCATATCAGCGCGGTCGGGTTTTAATTAATCACTTAAGTAAAACTATCTTAAAAGAAAAGCTGATTCAAATAGTCAGTTCATGACGAAAGGTACGCGTTGATCAATGATAAATCAGAAGCTACAATCGAAGAGCCTTTGAAAAGGCTTCCTTTTTGGTTCTATACTAATTGTTTAACAGTTTGCACTACAATACAATCGCTTATTTACATTTCACTGATTATTTCCTTATATTTGTTTGGCTCAATTAAAACTTATTTATGTCAAATAAATCCAATTTTATAAAAAAAATAATCGAATTACTTTCTGAAAAAAACTCAATTGAAAAAGAAATAATAGCGGATGAAATCATATATGTATTTTCGAAAGCTAAAAATAAGGAATGCTATACCGAAGAATTAAAAACAGAGTCTATTGCAAAACTAAGATATTGTATAAAAGATTTTCTACTCCATGATAACGTTTTAACAAGAGAAAGTTTAACTATATTAGTTCACTCTGAATGTGTTTTTATTGAAGACTGACACCAATCCTAATAAATAGTGATTCTGTTACAACTAATTTATATAAAGTATGTCTTTACTTTATATAACCTCATTTTTAAAATCTTATCAAAGGTTTAGCCTATATAGTATCCATTTTATATTATTATTTTTTAGAAACAAGACTCATTTTCTTACTATTAATTACTTATTTTTTTAACAACAACCGGAACCAACTTGAATGGGTGGACACTTCACAGCTCCATAGCTACAATACACACAACAATCTCCTTCTAACGGTCGTAATGTCGTTTTACAATTTTCACACTCGTAGAAAAATTCGCACGCATTTGTCGGCATCATTTCGTCTTTTTTATATCCACATTTAGGACAAGTAATTGTCGATTTTAATTCAACCATTTTTCCATCGTATATACCGCAAGTTTGACAACTTCCGTGCAGTTTATTTTGGTAATAATTTATGATTGTTGCAATAAAAAGCCCAAACATTCCTACGTAAATTATATAAGTTGAATTTTCGGATTTGCTGAAATAATAAGCGAAAAATATAATTATCCCACTAGGAATTGCAATTAATAATGGATATAAACATTTATGCTTTTTGTACGAAATATAAATTCCGCCAATTGAAATCAAAACCATTGCCTGAAAAATCCACATTGTCCAAGCTTCAAATAGTTCAAAACTTCCAAGTCCAAGTGCTGAAGCACCAAACGCAAAAAGTGGAAAACAGCAAGGAGAAAAAATCGCTGTTAGAAAAAGTCCAACTGTCCCAAATTTGTCTATATTATTCTTTATTTTAAAGTTCATTTTTTATATGATTATTCTCTAATATTCCCTCGCCTAAGTCTTACGTTAAGTTTGCCTTACCAAAAATACAACATAATTTTAATGAAATAATAAGGCTTCCCCTCTTTCAAAATATTCTCATAAAAAATACGTCACAACTAGTGATAGACCACCACTGAAGAATTAAACAATCGAATTAATTATAAAATACAATTTAACTTAATAAACCATTCTTATTCGCACATCATTTGTAAAAAATTAATGAAAGAATAAAAACAAATAAAATAGACCTGTCAACGATTGGACAACAACATCAAATCAAGGCTTAGTGAAACAATTAATTATGATCTTTTGTTTGCATATATCTATAATATTTGACTGTAAATGTTGTTTCAATTTTTTTCTTATAAAACACTACTATTCAACATTGTTAAAATTAATTTAAAACACTATTAACATTTAGTCTAAATAAGCTTGGTAGTTTGAAAATGGAATTTTATATTTGCGTCATTATTTTTAATTATTCTAAATAAATGAGCAAAAAATACTTTTCAATAAGCTTTATAACCATGATAATGCTATCCAGTTGTACTGATGATTTAGAATATGTGCCCGTTATTAGCAATAAAACAGCAATTGGAAAACTGATTTTTTTTGATAAAAACCTCTCCAATCCAATCGGTCAAGCGTGTGCTTCTTGCCATGCGCCAGAAACTGGCTTTAGTGATCCTTTGCATAGAGACATTTCAGAAGGAGCTGTAACAGGAACATTCTCGAACATCAATTCTCCAAATTTAGCTTACAAT
>NZ_JBLNKW010000021.1:0-12969 GCF_048158645.1 Flavobacterium cryoconiti
AAACCGGTAATCACTTGTCCAGTAGATGCTGTCTTTAGTTGTAAACAAGGCGATTCAGGTACAGCAACGGCTACAGACAATTGTGATGCGAACCCGAAAGTTGGCTACACTGACTCTGGCACACTAGATGCTTGTGGATTGGGTATTATTACCCGTACTTGGAAAGCAACCGACTGTGCAGGCAATTTCTCAACCTGTGTTCAAAAAATTACTGTTCAGGATATCACCAAACCGGTAATCACTTGCCCTGTAGATGTATCATTTGAATGTGATGCAGTGGGAAGTAATTTTGGAACTGCAACAGCAACAGACAATTGTGATGCAAATCCTAAAGTTACTTTTAGTGATGTTAAAACAGCAGATTGTGGTAATACTTACCATATCGATCGTACCTGGACAGCAGTAGATTGTGCAGGCAATAAAGCTACCTGTTTGCAAAAAATCAAAGTGGTAGATACGACTGCTCCAACCCTCACTTGTGCAGCTCCTAAAACAATTGAATGTAATGCTACATTTAATTTTGATCCGCCAACTGTCAAAGACAATTGTGATGCAAGTCCAACGGTTACTTTTGCAGATAAAGACAATGCGGATGGAAGTAAAACACGTACCTGGACAGCAAAAGACATCTGTGGTAATACGTCTACTCCGTGTAGTCAAACCATTAGTGTAAGTCCTTGTGCTCATATCTTCCCGACTCAGACTACCTGTTGTAATTTCAGCACAGGAACAGTTACTCAGTTATCACAAGTTTGTTATACAGCCTCTTCTCCTAGTAACGGACAAGTGACTAATGCAATCCCGGGTGTGTTCTTCTATTATTCAAATATGGTGGCACCAGCTGCTAACTTTACAATTAATGTAACACAATCTAATGATGGTGATTTGAATAAACTGTTTAGTGTGCAAAATGCTTCCAATATCCGTTTGTTTACTCAGGGATGTGGAACAAATGTAAACTTTACTGCAAGCATTGTCAGTGGTTCTGAAGCAAAATTAGTTGTGACAGGAGCTACAGTGGGAGCAACGTATATTATTTCTGTAAAATACGATGTGAAATCAATCATTGGGGCTAATATTGCAGGGGCTAATCCTGCCAGTACCTATACTTTCAAAAGCTTTACAAAAGTAGGTGCTAATGCAGCTGTGCTTGTAACAGGAAGTACTGGAATTATAGATGCCGTATCTGGTTGTTCAGATAATACTCCATTACCTGGAAATTGCACACTTCCTGCAGCAATTGCACCTAGTACGATCAATAAAGTTCCTACTATTGAAACAAAAATTGAAACCGTAGGTTTTGATGCTTATCCTGTTCCTTTCAAAGACCAGCTTACTATTAGATATAAATTTGATTATGTGTCTGATGTAAAAATTGAGGTATTCAATGCACAAGGTATTTTGGTACTTTCTAAAACTGATACCCATGGTTATTTGAATAAAGAAATTGCACTAAGCCTTAAAGCCAATAAAGGACAAGAGCAAGTTTATGTTGTAAAAGTAACTACGGACAGAGGAAGCAGTACTAAAAAAGTAATCTCTTCCAGATAGTTTTCGATAATTCTCTAATCCCTAAAAAAGAATGAAATGGATTAGAATAAAAATAAGCCTCGGAAGTGAAAATTTCCGAGGTTTATTTTTGTTATTTTTTAATTGAATTTTTATATAAATACTGCTTTGAGGTTGATAAAAGGTTTTTGTTCCTCGTTATAAAAATATCTTTTTAATCATGGTACCTCATTGTCATTTTTCATCATTTAAGTTTTACTAAAAAAGTGAACTAATTTTAGTTTACTATTTGCATTAAAATCAAAACCATTTCAATAGTATTGATTTGGCTTTGATTTTATCTTTTACAAACTTATTGGTTTTTATTCTCATTATTATTTCATACTACATTTCGAAAGGATAAAAAACAATATTTTAAAATTCTTATAATGTTTCCAAAATCTTAAAAAAAGGAATCCATTTTCATAATTTAAGATTCTCAATAATCTCCTGAAATTGGTATCTTAAAATCAGTATAAATGCAATTAAATGATTAAAATGTAAGAGTGATTTATTGCCTTTAACATTATTTTTTGATTAACAAAATTTATGTAATAAAATTATTAATTAATTGATAATCAATTAGTTAACGAGTTTTTTAGTATTAATATTTTAGTACTGTAAAGCTTTTCTTAGCGAACTATGTTCCTTGTCGGGTATAACAGAATGTTGTCTTGTTTACCTTTTTTTTATTTTTATTTTTTGGTCTAATACCTAACTTTGGTTTAACAAAAAATTATTTGATTTGAGTTGTTTATAAACAACTTTCAAATTAATAAAAGGATCTTTTTGTTTCCCCATAATAAAATATCCTTGGATGATGGAGTACTTCATAAAATTATTTTTTGAAGATGTTTCGTTTTTCTTCAAGTTTTCTCCTTGAATCTGAAAACTTTTGTTTACCCTATTTTTATCATTTTTTAATTCTAATCATTTTTAAAATCAATATTTTAAATTGTTTTAAAAAAATGTTTTTTGTTCATAAATGGATATGGTTTTGCATATCCAGTTTATTGAAAGTTTACTTCATCAATCTATTTTTTGAAGAGGGTTTTTTAGTAATTATCTCAAATCGGTAAACTTCTTATTTTTCTAATGTATGGTATTAAAATACAATTTATGAGACAACACACTTTAGTTTTTCGGAAACCCAAATTCTACTAAAGCTTTCTTATTAATAATATGGTCTTAAAACCAAATTATTATGAAAAAAATTATCTCTTTTAAGATAAAAAGTACGCAAGAATATTGTTGTATTTTTTTCCAACTTTTAAACGTAGGTTTTTCAAAATTTAATTTTATAGCTCCTATCGATTCCTTACCAAGGCTATGGTCTTGTTATTGGCGTCAGTCGCTTGTTTTGCCACTTATGTTGGCAGCAATTTTAATGACAGGTTATAAAGTTAATGCGCAGGGGTCTATTAAAGGTATTGTACCAGTACAACATCCCATTGGGGGATCTGGAGTTGATGGTGATGCCTGGGCTCATGAACCTATTGGATCTATATATGAAAATGTAGGAGACTTGTTTGATAAACTTTACGACCCAGTCAATAATCCAACCCATACGGTTAATCATGGTGTACTTGACTTAACAACCGGAGCGCTTCTTTACCCTGGCTCCACTTTTTTTCTGCAGGATCGTTATCAAAATGATCTGACCATATTCACTCTCTCCAATAAAATAAATGATAATCCAAACACCTATACTTGGGGTGCAGGATCTTCGCCTAACAAAAATGAAATCCAAAATGCTGGAGCTCATTTTAGTTATGGTGACAGTTCTATTCGTGGTGGAGATGGTGTTACCGGTGCATTTGGAGACCCTAATGATTTGTGGTGCCTTTTTGCCGGAGACCGTCAGGTAACTAATGGAAGCAGTTATATTGATTTCGAGTTTTTACAAAAATCTTTAACAATAACTGGTGCTACATTCGGTCCTCTAAATCCTGCTACAGGGACTGCTCCAATTACTGGTGGTAGTGGTGGATTTACTACTGAAGGAACCCAAGGTGGTCGAACAGTAGGTGACATTTTGGTCACTATTGAATTTACTCAAGGTGGGGGAGATGCCAATGTAGTGATTCGGAAATGGACACAAATAGGAACCGGAGTATATGAATATGTAATTGTGCCAAACAATGCTCCCGGTGTCGCAGGAAATATTTATTGTACGAATAATACAGTAACTACTACGGTGCCTTTTGACGCATATGGAACTACTCCAGGTACTTATGCCCCTAATCAATGGGCTGAAGGGGCTATCAATCTTACAAAAGTATTCGAAGCAACTAATAATCCATGCTTGGTTATAAGTACGTTGTTTGTTCGAACAAGATCCTCAGGAAATTCAGCGCAATCGGAACTAAAGGATTTTCCCGGAGCTCCAATTCAGTTGAAATTGTGTTCGGATAAAATACCTCCTGTGATTTCAGCCTTACCAGCCGCAACCACTATCAATTGTCCATCAATTCCGGTTTTTGCAACACCAACTGCAACTGATAATTGTACATTAAAATCGTTGACTTCTGCCGATGTGACTACACCTGGGAATTGTGCCGGTAATTATAGCGTGACCAGAACCTGGACTGCAACAGATGATTGTGGAAATACATCCACAGCTTCACAAACCATCAATGTTCAGGACATCACTGCACCGGTAATCGCAGCATTGCCTGCCGCAACCACTATCAATTGTCCAGCCTTGCCAGCTTTTGCGCAAGCAACCGCAACTGATGCTTGTGATACGTCAGTGACGTTGACTTTTGCAGATGTGACCACTCCAGGCAACTGTCCGGGTAATTACAGCGTGACCAGAACTTGGACTGCTACAGATGACTGTGGTAACCATTCCAGTGCTTCACAAACGATTAATGTTCAGGATATCACTGCGCCGGTAATCGCAGCATTGCCTGCCGCATCCACTATCAATTGTCCAGCCTTGCCAGTCTTTGCGCAAGCTACAGCAACTGATGCTTGTGATACTTCAGTGACCTTGACTTTTGCTGATGTGACTACTCCAGGCAACTGTCCGGGTAATTACAGCGTGACCAGAACTTGGACTGCTACAGATGACTGTGGCAATCATTCCAGTGCTTCACAAACGATCAATGTTCAGGATATCACTGCACCGGTAATCGCCACTTTACCAGCGGTATCTACCATCAATTGTCCAGCCTTGCCAGCCTTTGCGCAAGCTACCGCAACTGATGCTTGTGATACTTCCGTAACATTAACTTTTGCTGATTTGACTACTCCAGGCAACTGTCCGGGTAATTACAGCGTGACCAGAACTTGGACTGCTACAGATGATTGTGGCAACCATTCCAGTGCTTCGCAAACGATCAATGTTCATGATGTTACTGCACCGGTAATTGCCGCTTTACCTGCCGCATCGACTATAAATTGTCCGGCTGTGCCTGCCTTTGCGCAAGCTACCGCAACTGATGCTTGTGATACTTCCGTGACCTTGACCTTTGCCGATGTAACTACGCCAGGCAACTGTCCTGGTAATTACAGCGTGACCAGAACTTGGACTGCTACAGATGACTGTGGTAACCATTCCAGTGCTTCGCAAACGATCAATGTTCAGGATATCACTGCACCGGTAATCGCCGCTTTACCAGCGGTATCTACCATCAATTGTCCAGCCTTGCCAGCCTTTGCGCAAGCTACAGCAACTGATGCTTGTGATGCTTCAGTGACTTTGACTTTTGCTGATGTGACTACTCCAGGCAACTGTCCGGGTAATTACAGCGTGACCAGAACTTGGACTGCTACAGATGATTGTGGCAACCATTCCAGTGCTTCGCAAACGATCAATGTTCATGATGTTACTGCACCGGTAATTGCCGCTTTACCTGCCGCATCGACTATAAATTGTCCGGCTGTGCCTGCCTTTGCGCAAGCTACCGCAACTGATGCTTGTGATACTTCCGTGACCTTGACTTTTGCTGATGTAACTACTCCAGGCAACTGTCCGGGTAATTACAGCGTAACCAGAACTTGGACCGCAACAGATGACTGTGGCAATCATTCCAGTGCCTCCCAAACAATCAATGTTCAGGATATCACTGCACCGGTAATC
The DNA here is from genome assembly GCF_048158645.1 of Flavobacterium cryoconiti. Classification (NCBI taxonomy): domain Bacteria; kingdom Pseudomonadati; phylum Bacteroidota; class Flavobacteriia; order Flavobacteriales; family Flavobacteriaceae; genus Flavobacterium; species Flavobacterium cryoconiti. The sequence goes on from NZ_JBLNKW010000021.1 coordinate 5,636, forward strand.
GCAACACTGCCAGCTGCAACCACCATCAATTGTCCAGCCGTGCCTGCCTTTGCGCAAGCTACCGCAACTGATGCTTGTGATACTTCCGTGACTTTGACTTTTGCTGATGTGACTACTCCAGGCAACTGTCCGGGTAATTACAGCGTGACCAGAACTTGGACTGCTACAGATGATTGTGGCAACCATTCCAGTGCTTCACAAACGATCAATGTTCATGATGTTACTGCACCGGTAATTGCCGCTTTACCTGCCGCATCCACCATCAATTGTCCAGCCGTGCCTGCCTTTGCGCAAGCTACCGCAACTGATGCTTGTGATACTTCCGTGACCTTGACTTTTGCTGATGTAACTACTCCAGGCAACTGTCCGGGTAATTACAGCGTAACCAGAACTTGGACCGCAACAGATGACTGTGGCAATCATTCCAGTGCCTCCCAAACAATCAATGTTCAGGATATCACTGCACCGGTAATCGCAACACTGCCAGCTGCAACCACCATCAATTGTCCAGCCGTGCCTGCCTTTGCGCAAGCTACCGCAACTGATGCTTGTGATACTTCCGTGACCTTGACTTTTGCAGATGTAACTACTCCAGGCAACTGTCCGGGTAATTACAGCGTGACCAGAACTTGGACTGCTACAGATGACTGTGGCAATCATTCCAGTGCTTCACAAACAATCAATGTTCAGGATATCACTGCACCGTTAATCGCAGCTTTACCAGCCGCATCCACCATCAATTGTCCAGCCGTGCCTGCCTTTGCGCAAGCTACCGCAACTGATGCCTGTGATGCTTCAGTGACCTTGACTTTTGCTGATGTAACTACTCCAGGTAACTGTCCGGGCAATTACAGTGTGACCAGAACTTGGACTGCTACAGATGACTGTGGCAATCATTCCAGTGCCTCTCAAACGATCAATGTTCAGGATATCACTGCACCGGTAATCGCAGCTTTACCAACGGCATACACCATCAATTGTCCAGCCGTGCCATCATTTGCACAAGCTACCGCAACTGATGCTTGTGATCCAGAAGTTACCTTGACCTTTAAAGATGTAACTACTCCAGGCAACTGTGCCGGTAATTACAGCGTAACCAGAACTTGGACTGCTACAGATGATTGTGGCAACCATTCTTCTGCTTCGCAAACGATCAATGTTCAGGACATCACTGCACCGGTAATCGCAGCATTGCCTGCCGCATCCACCATCAATTGTCCAGCCGTGCCAGCCTTTGCGCAAGCAACCGCAACTGATGCTTGTGATGCTTCAGTTACGTTGACCTTTGCCGATGTGACCACTCCAGGCAACTGTCCGGGTAATTACAGCGTGACCAGAACCTGGACCGCTACAGATGACTGTGGCAACCATTCTTCTGCTACACAAACGATCAATGTTCATGATATCACTGCACCGGTAATTGCCGCTTTACCTGCCGCATCGACTATAAATTGTCCGGCCGTGCCTGCCTTTGCGCAAGCTACCGCAACTGATGCTTGTGATACTTCCGTGACCTTGACCTTTGCCGATGTGACCACTCCAGGCAACTGTGCCGGTAATTACAGCGTGACCAGAACTTGGACTGCAACAGATGACTGTGGTAACCATTCCAGTGCTACACAAACAATCAATGTTCATGACGTTACTGCCCCGGTAATCGCAGCTTTACCAGAGGCGACCACCATCAATTGTCCGGCCGTACCAGCCTTTGCGCAAGCTACCGCAACTGATGCTTGTGATGCTTCCGTGACCCTGACTTTTGCTGATGTGACAACTCCAGGCAACTGTCCTGGTAATTACAGCGTGACCAGAACTTGGACTGCTACAGATGACTGTGGCAATCATTCCAGTGCTTCGCAAACGATTAATGTTCAGGACATCACTGCACCGGTAATCGCAGCATTGCCTGCCGCATCCACTATCAATTGTCCAGCCGTACCTGCCTTTGCGCAAGCTACCGCAACTGATGCTTGTGATGCTTCCGTGACCTTGACTTTTGCAGATGTAACTACTCCAGGCAACTGTCCTGGTAATTACAGCGTGACCAGAACTTGGACAGCAACAGATGATTGTGGCAACCATTCCAGTGCTACACAAACGATCAATGTTCATGACGTTACTGCGCCGGTAATCGCAGCTTTACCAGCAGCATCCACTATCAATTGCCCAGCCGTGCCATCATTCGCGCAAGCTACCGCAACAGATGCTTGTGATGCTTCCGTGACGTTGACCTTTGCTGATGTAAGAACCGATGGCAACTGTCCGGGTAATTACAGCGTAACCAGAACCTGGACAGCAACAGATGATTGTGGCAACCATTCCAGTGCTACACAAACAATCAATGTTCATGACGTTACTGACCCGGTAATCGCAGCTTTACCAGAGGCGACCACTATCAATTGTCCAGCCGTGCCATCATTCGCGCAAGCTACCGCAACTGATGCTTGTGATGCTTCCGTGACGTTGACTTTTGCTGATGTAAGAACCGATGGCAACTGTCCGGGTAATTACAGCGTAACCAGAACTTGGACCGCAACAGATGATTGTGGCAACCATTCCAGTGCTACACAAACAATCAATGTTCATGACGTTACTGCCCCGGTAATCGCAGCTTTACCAGAGGCGATCACTATCAATTGTCCAGCCTTGCCATCATTCGCACAAGCTACCGCAACAGATGCTTGTGATGCTTCCGTGACGTTGACCTTTGCTGATGTAAGAACCGATGGCAACTGTCCGGGTAATTACAGCGTAACCAGAACTTGGACAGCAACAGATGATTGTGGCAACCATTCCAGTGCTACACAAACAATCAATGTTCATGACGTTACTGCCCCGGTAATCGCAGCTTTACCAGAGGCGACCACTATCAATTGTCCAGCCGTGCCATCATTCGCGCAAGCTACCGCAACAGATGCTTGTGATGCTTCCGTGACGTTGACTTTTGCTGATGTAAGAACCGATGGCAACTGTCCGGGTAATTACAGCGTAACCAGAACCTGGACAGCAACAGATGATTGTGGCAACCATTCCAGTGCTACACAAACAATCAATGTTCATGACGTTACTGCCCCGGTAATCGCAGCTTTACCAGCTGCAACCACCATCAATTGTCCAGCCGTGCCAGCTTTTGCGCAAGCAATCGCAACTGATGCTTGTGATACGTCAGTGACGTTGACTTTTGCAGATGTGACCACTCCAGGCAACTGTCCGGGTAATTACAGCGTGACCAGAACTTGGACTGCTACAGATGACTGTGGTAACCATTCCAGTGCTTCACAAACGATTAATGTTCAGGATATCACTGCACCGGTAATCGCAGCATTGCCTGCCGCATCCACTATCAATTGTCCAGCCTTGCCAGTCTTTGCGCAAGCTACAGCAACTGATGCTTGTGATACTTCAGTGACCTTGACTTTTGCTGATGTGACTACTCCAGGCAACTGTCCGGGTAATTACAGCGTGACCAGAACTTGGACTGCTACAGATGACTGTGGCAATCATTCCAGTGCTTCACAAACGATCAATGTTCAGGATATCACTGCACCGGTAATCGCCGCTTTACCAGCGGTATCTACCATCAATTGTCCAGCCTTGCCAGCCTTTGCGCAAGCTACCGCAACTGATGCTTGTGATACTTCCGTAACATTAACTTTTGCTGATGTGACTACTCCAGGCAACTGTCCGGGTAATTACAGCGTGACCAGAACTTGGACTGCTACAGATGATTGTGGCAACCATTCCAGTGCTTCGCAAACGATCAATGTTCATGATGTTACTGCACCGGTAATTGCCGCTTTACCTGCCGCATCGACTATAAATTGTCCGGCTGTGCCTGCCTTTGCGCAAGCTACCGCAACTGATGCTTGTGATACTTCCGTGACCTTGACTTTTGCTGATGTAACTACTCCAGGCAACTGTCCGGGTAATTACAGCGTAACCAGAACTTGGACCGCAACAGATGACTGTGGCAATCATTCCAGTGCTTCACAAACGATCAATGTTCATGACGTTACACCGCCAACTCTTAGTTGTCCAGCTGGTCAAACAGTTGCGTGTGGTGCAACACCAGTCTTTGGTACTCCAACAGCAAGTGATAGTTGTGATTCAAATCCAACTATCAATGATTTGGGTGTTACTACAACAAATAATGCGGACGGCTCAGTGACCTATACAAAAACCTGGACTGCTACCGATGCTTGTGGTAATACATCAGCTTCATGCAGCCAAAGTATTATAGTACCTGCATGTGAAGGATGTACTTTAGGATATTGGAAAAACCATACTGACAGATGGTGTTCCTCTTATACTCCCTCCATGTTGTTTGGTAATGTGTTTGTAAATGCACCGTCTAATCTTGCTAATTTAACTTTATTGCAAGCTCTAAACTTAGGAGGCGGAGGTATTTATAATTTAGCTCGTCAAGGCGTAGCCGCTTTATTGAATGCTTGTAGCGACGAAGTTGATTATCCAGCGCCTTATGGTAGTAATACTCAATCAGTAATAAATGCTGTTAACGCAGCGTATTTAGCTGGAGGAAACGCACCTGGAACATTGGCGACTCAACTGGATATTCTTAATAATTCAGGTTGTCCATTAGGAGGAACTAGTGCTACCCATAAAGAAGTTGGTTTGAGTTCTAATGCTGATTTTACTGCTTATCCAGTCCCTTTTAAAGATATACTTACGATCAGATACGATTTTGATTATGTGTCTAATGTGGTAATCGATGTATATAACGCACAAGGGATTTCAGTGCTTTCAAAAACGGATACCAATAGTTATTTGAACAAAGAAATCTCGTTACACCTTCATTCATTTAGAGGTCAAGAACAGGTTTATATTGTGAAATTAACTACAGATCGAGGAAGCAGTGTAAAAAAAGTAATGTCTTCTAAATAGATTTTAAATAATTGTCTAATCCTTAAAAAAAGAATGAAACGGATTAGAGTATAAAATAAAACCTCGGAAGTGAAAATTTTCGAGGTTTTTTAACTCAGTAATTAATTTTTATTTTATAAAAAACAATCAAATTTAAAGTTGTTTTTTTATAAAGTTGCTTGCTGGTTAATAAAAAGATTTTAGCTATTACTTCCCACAATACAATATCCTTTTGATGATGATGTGTTTCATAAAATTGTTTATGAAGGTGTATTGCCATAGTAAGTTTTGACTTTCAAAACGTAAGCTTTCTATTTTTTTTTATTCTACCTTTTTTATTTAAAAATTAGGTTTTTAAGTTTTTTTAAAGCCCCATTTTGGTTAATAAAAGGTTGTTTATTTCCCCAAAATAAAATATGCTTTTGACGATGGAGTTCTTCATTAAGTAGTTTATGAAGGTGTTTTTGTTTTTTCTAAAAGTTTTTAGTCCCCAGTCTACTCGTTTCTTGCTATATAACAAGTATGGTTTAAAACTTTTTTATCATGGAAAAAAATTCACTTCTGACGTTTTTCGAAATTTTATCAGGCAAAATTAAGTGTTGCATTTTATCGAAAAATACAATTTCTACATTAGGTTTAAAAACACCTAATTTATTCTATTTTAATCCTCAATCACAAAATATGGATTTTACAAAACGATATTCCCATAATAGCGTTTCAAAATTGAGGTTTGAGGAATTATTTTTCTTTTTTGGAAACTTGATAGTATTTTTATCAGTATGTTTCTTGTTTTTTTCTACACAAATAAATGCACAGGTACTTCCCGGCATAGCTACTGTTAATACACCAGCAGGAGGTTTTCAAATTGAAGGCGACCTGCAGGCTAATACACCGGTATCCGGTAAAGGTGACTGGTTGCCAGGTGTTTCCGGTGGTGGTGGTAATGTTTTAACTACAGCTGGCGCACCTGTTAATGCTTTAACAACTTTTCATTTAACGGATCTTTACAATACATCAGAAAATAATTTTTCGGGTGGTAAAAAGTTTAATGACAACCCAAATATATGGACTTGGACAAATAATGGAGCACTTGGAAAATGCGATATAAACAATGCGTTATTTCATTTTACAACTGCTCCATATACAGATCCAGTAACACATGTAAATTCGATTCATACCTGGCTTATTGTAGCAGCCGACCGACGCAGTAACAGTGGTAATGCCTACATAGATTTTGAATTGCTGCAAAATACAATGACAGATAACCCTAATGGCACTTTTTCTTCTGCGGGTCCAAACAATGGGCGAACCAAAGGAGATATCCTTTTAACGCTGGCTCTAACAAATGGTGGAGGTGCTGCGGAATTTTTTGTAAATAAATGGGACTTGGTGGGTGGTATTTATGATTATGTTGACAAAACATCCTCTACTCCAGCAGGATCTGTTTACGCCTCTACCAATGCGGGAAACGTTCCCGTATCTTTTAGTGCTTTTGGTCTCAATCAATATTCTTCCAATTTATTTGTAGAAGCCGCTATAGACCTGACAGCATTGCTTGGTGCAATCGATCCCTGTACAAGTCTGGGAGTAAAACATTATTCATAAAGACAAAAACTTCCCAATCTCCTACCGCTACTATCGTTGATTTTATAAATGCAAAACAGGTATCCCTGCAAATTGGGTTGGCAAATGCCGGTTTGGATCAATCACAATGTGGAAGTGTTTTCTCAGTTACAGGAACAGCCACTCCTAGCCCTGGAGATGCAATTAGCTCAACAACATGGAGTGTTTTTTCTGGAACTGCAACCATTACAAGTCCTTCATTGGCAACCAGCAATATAACCGTTACAGGCTCTTCTGCCACTTTACGTTATACAGTAAATACTATTCGCGGATGTACAGTTTACGATGATGTTGTCTTAGAAGTTTTAACGCCGCCAACTGCCAATGCAGGCAGCGATGTGATAATAAATTGTACCAATCCAAGCACAACATTAACAGCTTCGGGAGGAGTTTCTTATTCCTGGTCACCGGCAACGGGATTGAGTGCAACAAATATTGCCAATCCTGTAGCTACACCAACGACTACAACAACTTATACTGTAACGGTAACAGGAGCAAATGGATGTACAAAAACAGACGACGTAACAGTGACTGTTGACAAAGCCTTACCATCAGCCAATGCAGGAAGCGATGTGACAATAAATTGCATCACTCCAAGTACCACTTTGGGAGCCAGCGGAGGCGTTTCCTATTCTTGGTCACCGGCAGCGGGATTGAGTGCAACAAATATTGCCAATCCTGTAGCTACACCAACGACTACAACAACTTATACTGTAACGGTAACAGGAGCAAATGGATGTACAAAAACAGATGATGTGATAGTGACTGTTGACAAAGCCTTACCATCAGCCAATGCAGGAAGCGATGTGACAATAAATTGCACCACTCCA
>NZ_JBLNKW010000022.1:0-5490 GCF_048158645.1 Flavobacterium cryoconiti
ACGCAGACGTTCTTTAACAAACTGGCAAGTAAAACGAATTAAACAAGAAAATTTATTTTCTAAAAAAGATTCAGAAAAGCTTGTGAGATTAGAAAACGCTTACTACATTTGCACCCCGCAAAACAAGCAAAGTTCCTTGACAAACTGATAAGAAAACGAGAAGAAAACGGAGATAAAGATTTCCAAAAAAAACTTCAAAAATTTCTTGCCAGTTAAGAAAAGAAGTTGCACTTTTGCACCCGCTTTGAGAAACACTTTAATGAGTGTTACGATAAGTAAAGAAACTGAAATAAATTCAGTTTAAAAAACAAGCAGAACACGTTCCTAGACATATTGAATTGACAGCCGTTTTGAAAGAGATTTCAAAACAAAAGAATAAGAGTAATAGAATCGAGAGATTTGAAAAAACCACTAGAATTTAGTCGAATAACAATAGCTTGAAGTAATTCAAGCAAACAATATACGATGAAGAGTTTGATCCTGGCTCAGGATGAACGCTAGCGGCAGGCTTAACACATGCAAGTCGAGGGGTATGCTTCTTCGGAAGTAGAGACCGGCGCACGGGTGCGTAACGCGTATGCAATCTACCTTTCACAAAGGGATAGCCCAGAGAAATTTGGATTAATACCTTATAGTATATAAGAATGGCATCATTTTTATATTAAAGATTTATCGGTGAAAGATGAGCATGCGTCCCATTAGCTAGATGGTAAGGTAACGGCTTACCATGGCAACGATGGGTAGGGGTCCTGAGAGGGAGATCCCCCACACTGGTACTGAGACACGGACCAGACTCCTACGGGAGGCAGCAGTGAGGAATATTGGACAATGGGCGCAAGCCTGATCCAGCCATGCCGCGTGCAGGATGACGGTCCTATGGATTGTAAACTGCTTTTGTACAGGAAGAAACAGTTCTACGTGTAGAACCTTGACGGTACTGTAAGAATAAGGATCGGCTAACTCCGTGCCAGCAGCCGCGGTAATACGGAGGATCCAAGCGTTATCCGGAATCATTGGGTTTAAAGGGTCCGTAGGCGGTTTAGTAAGTCAGTGGTGAAAGCCCATCGCTCAACGGTGGAACGGCCATTGATACTGCTAAACTTGAATTATTAGGAAGTAACTAGAATATGTAGTGTAGCGGTGAAATGCTTAGAGATTACATGGAATACCAATTGCGAAGGCAGGTTACTACTAATATATTGACGCTGATGGACGAAAGCGTGGGTAGCGAACAGGATTAGATACCCTGGTAGTCCACGCCGTAAACGATGGATACTAGCTGTTGGGAGCAATCTCAGTGGCTAAGCGAAAGTGATAAGTATCCCACCTGGGGAGTACGTTCGCAAGAATGAAACTCAAAGGAATTGACGGGGGCCCGCACAAGCGGTGGAGCATGTGGTTTAATTCGATGATACGCGAGGAACCTTACCAAGGCTTAAATGTAGATTGACCGGTTTGGAAACAGACTTTTCGCAAGACAATTTACAAGGTGCTGCATGGTTGTCGTCAGCTCGTGCCGTGAGGTGTCAGGTTAAGTCCTATAACGAGCGCAACCCCTGTTGTTAGTTGCCAGCGAGTCATGTCGGGAACTCTAACAAGACTGCCAGTGCAAACTGCGAGGAAGGTGGGGATGACGTCAAATCATCACGGCCCTTACGCCTTGGGCTACACACGTGCTACAATGGCCGGTACAGAGAGCAGCCACTGGGCGACCAGGAGCGAATCTATAAAACCGGTCACAGTTCGGATCGGAGTCTGCAACTCGACTCCGTGAAGCTGGAATCGCTAGTAATCGGATATCAGCCATGATCCGGTGAATACGTTCCCGGGCCTTGTACACACCGCCCGTCAAGCCATGGAAGCTGGGGGTGCCTGAAGTCGGTGACCGCAAGGAGCTGCCTAGGGTAAAACTGGTAACTAGGGCTAAGTCGTAACAAGGTAGCCGTACCGGAAGGTGCGGCTGGAACACCTCCTTTCTAGAGCCTAAATGTTAGTTGTGTAAGCAACACTTTTAGGAAAGAAGACGAAAGTTCGAATGGAAACAAATGTGGACATTTTATTACTCTTGCTGTTAGTTCAAATAATACACGGTAGAGGCGTTGCAATGCAACGGCTTTATTTTTAAGAAAAGAGTGTCTCGTAGCTCAGCTGGTTAGAGTACTACACTGATAATGTAGGGGTCGACAGTTCGAGTCTGTCCGAGACAACTATTTTAGACTTAAAAAAAGGAAATTTTAGAAGTATGAGTATGAATTACTGTAATTCAAAATTCAACATTCATAATTTAAAATTAGAAATGGGGGATTAGCTCAGCTGGCTAGAGCGCCTGCCTTGCACGCAGGAGGTCAACGGTTCGACTCCGTTATTCTCCACAAATCAATTGAAAGATTGAAGAATTGAAAAATTTAAAGATTTTGTAATCATTAAATAATTTAATTTTTAAATCATTTAATTAGATAAAGTTCATTGACATATTGAGATAAGAAAATAATAAAAAGTAGAAAGCATTTTTTGCTTGTTTATCATTAGACAAGTAAAAGAAACGGCACATTTTAACTAATGTGTTGGTACAATAAGCAAAATAAGGGCGTATGGGGGATGCCTTGGCTCTCAGAGGCGATGAAGGGCGTGATAAGCTGCGAAAAGCTACGGGGATTGGCACACACGATATGATCCGTAGATACCCGAATGGGGCAACCCACTATGTTGAAGACATAGTACACCGATAGGTGGGCAAACCCGCTGAACTGAAACATCTAAGTAGGCGGAGGAGAAGAAAACAAAAGTGATTCCGTAAGTAGTGGCGAGCGAACGCGGATTAGCCCAAACCAATGTTGTTACGGCAATGTTGGGGTTGTAGGACCACGTTATTTGTTGCGGATAGAATTAGAATCTACTGGAAAGTAGAGCCAAAGAAGGTGATAGCCCTGTATAAGTAATAGAAGATAACGATAGTGGTATCCTGAGTAGGGCGGGACACGAGAAATCCTGTCTGAATTTGGCGGGACCATCCGCTAAGGCTAAATACTCCTGAGAGACCGATAGTGAACCAGTACCGTGAGGGAAAGGTGAAAAGAACCGTGAATAACGGAGTGAAATAGATCCTGAAACCATACGCTTACAAGCGGTCGGAGCCCTTTCGTGGGGTGACGGCGTGCCTTTTGCATAATGAGCCTACGAGTTAACGTTGCTGGCAAGGATAAGTGGTTAAGCCACGGATCCGTAGCGAAAGCGAGTCTGAATAGGGCGCTTTAGTCAGTAGTGTTAGACGCGAAACCGTGTGATCTACCCATGGGCAGGATGAAGCGCTGGTAACACAGTGTGGAGGTCCGAACCGGTTGACGTTGAAAAGTCTTCGGATGACCTGTGGGTAGGGGTGAAAGGCCAATCAAACTCGGAAATAGCTCGTACTCCCCGAAATGCATTTAGGTGCAGCGTTATGCGTAAAGTTATATAGAGGTAGAGCTACTGATTGGATGCGGGGGCTTCACCGCCTACCAATTCCTGACAAACTCCGAATGCTATATAATGTTTCATAACAGTGAGGGCTTGGGTGCTAAGGTCCAAGTCCGAGAGGGAAAGAACCCAGACCATCAGCTAAGGTCCCCAAATATACGCTAAGTTGAAAGAACGAGGTTTGTCTGCCCAGACAGCTAGGATGTTGGCTTGGAAGCAGCCATTCATTTAAAGAGTGCGTAACAGCTCACTAGTCGAGCGGACGAGCATGGATAATAATCGGGCATAAGCGTATTACCGAAGCTATGGATTTGTAATTTATTACAAGTGGTAGGGGAGCATTCTAACAGGGTAGAAGGTGTGTCGTAAGGCATGCTGGACTGGTTAGAAAAGAAAATGTAGGCATAAGTAACGATAATGCGGGCGAGAAACCCGCACACCGAAAGACTAAGGTTTCCACAGCTATGCTAATCAGCTGTGGGTTAGTCGGGACCTAAGGCGAACCCGAAAGGGACAGTCGATGGACAACGGGTTAATATTCCCGTACTAGTTATTACTGTGATGGGGTGACGGAGTGATGAAAGCGCCGCGAACTGACGGAATAGTTCGTTGAAGTACCTACCTATAAGCTGCGCAGGCAAATCCACGCGGCTTGGGGAAATACGATAGTACTCGGAGTCTTCGGACAAAGAGATAGTGCGCCTAAGGGCTTCCAAGAAAAACCTCTAAACTTCAGGTAATAAGTACCCGTACCGCAAACCGACACAGGTAGTCGAGGAGAGAATCCTAAGGTGCTCGAGAGATTCATGGCTAAGGAATTAGGCAAAATAGACCCGTAACTTCGGGAGAAGGGTCGCCAGCAGCAATGCTGGCCGCAGTGAAGAGGTCCAGGCGACTGTTTATCAAAAACACAGGGCTCTGCAAAATCGTAAGATGAAGTATAGGGCCTGACACCTGCCCGGTGCTGGAAGGTTAAGAGGAGATGTTATCTTCGGAGAAGCATTGAATTGAAGCCCCAGTAAACGGCGGCCGTAACTATAACGGTCCTAAGGTAGCGAAATTCCTTGTCGGGTAAGTTCCGACCTGCACGAATGGTGTAACGATCTGGACACTGTCTCAGCCATGAGCTCGGTGAAATTGTAGTAGCGGTGAAGATGCCGCTTACCCGCAGTGGGACGAAAAGACCCTGTGCACCTTTACTATAGCTTAGTATTGACCTTGGATAAATGATGTGTAGGATAGGTTGGAGACTGTGAAGTGGCGTCGCTAGGCGTTGTGGAGTCATTGTTGAAATACAACCCTTTGTTTATCTGAGGCCTAACCCCGCTTTGCGGGGGACATTGCTTGGTGGGTAGTTTGACTGGGGTGGTCGCCTCCAAAAGAGTAACGGAGGCTTCTAAAGGTTCCCTCAGTACGCTTGGTAACCGTGCGTAGAGTGCAATGGCATAAGGGAGCTTGACTGAGAGACATACAGGTCGATCAGGTACGAAAGTAGAGCATAGTGATCCGGTGGTTCCGCATGGAAGGGCCATCGCTCAAAGGATAAAAGGTACGCCGGGGATAACAGGCTGATCTCCCCCAAGAGCTCATATCGACGGGGGGGTTTGGCACCTCGATGTCGGCTCGTCACATCCTGGGGCTGGAGAAGGTCCCAAGGGTTGGGCTGTTCGCCCATTAAAGTGGCACGCGAGCTGGGTTCAGAACGTCGTGAGACAGTTCGGTCTCTATCTACTGTGGGCGCAAGAAATTTGAGTGGATCTGATTCTAGTACGAGAGGACCGAATTGGACAAACCTCTAGTGTATCTGTTGTCACGCCAGTGGCATCGCAGAGTAGCTACGTTTGGAAGGGATAAGCGCTGAAAGCATATAAGCGCGAAACCCACCACAAGATGAGATTTCTTTTAAGGGTCGTAGGAGATGACTACGTTGATAGGCTATAGATGTAAAGGCAGTAATGTCATAGTCGAGTAGTACTAATAACCCGTAAGCTTATGTACGCTTTTCCCCGGGGCAACCCGGGGAAGAAACTTTCT
>NZ_JBLNKW010000023.1:0-3817 GCF_048158645.1 Flavobacterium cryoconiti
ACAGGAAAAGGATATGGAGAAACACAACTCGTAAATAAATGTGCCGATGGGGTAAAATGTACGGAGGAAGAACATCAACTGAACAGACGAAGTGAATTTATTATTACGGCGCTGTAAGTCTATTTTCAAATTTAAAATTAAATCATATCTAATAATTATAAACCTCGGAAGTTTCACTTTCGAGGTTTATTTGTTTTAAATAGAAATTTTTTTAAGTTAAATTATCATCATCATTTTTATACAGTTCTCTATAAAAATCACCCCTTTAATTTTGTATAAATTTTAAATTAAGAAACACAATAAATATCTATCTATCCAATAAATTAAGTCAAATATTTAAAATCATTAAAGTTTTCCGCTATTTAAAAAATAAAACAATTGTTAAAATTTTAATATGAAAAACTAAATTTTTCTTAAAAAAATTACATTTAAACGAGTATTTGGGTTATTGATAGAAAAAAAAAATCAATACTACTAATTCTTTGTAATTTTAATTTTATATGGTAAAAATGTGTTTTTAAATACATTAAGATATAAAAGTTTATCAAGGAAAAAGAATAGTTTAAATCAAGAACAAGGCTTTAAACTATGAAAAATTTAGAATTAATTTAAATTTATAATTTTAAATTTTATTTAAATAATTTACAAGTTAAAACTGATTAAATAAAATTAAAAAAATGTTTATTGCATTTATATTGTAAGAAAACCTGTGTTTATATATTGTTTTTAAAACCAAGCGATTTTCTAAGTTTTTATTTTAATGAAAATTCTATTTTTTATATATCAAATACCACAAAATTAACTTTAGTAATAATTAATTAAAATTGATTGTATGAAAACAAAAATTACCCTTCTTTTACTAACTTTATTTATGTTTGTTGGTAATATATATTCCCAATTCGATACAAATCATCCTGATTTAAGATTATTTGGTTATAATTGTACTTCAAATAATGTAACTATTCAAAATGTTTATCTCAGTGCAAGCGTTAATGGAGTTCCTTTAGAAGATATTGTTCCCACATGTAACACTGGCGTTGATACTTACAATGTTGACATTTGGATGAATTACACTCAAAACCAAGCAAACAGCATAGATACCGCAAGACTATTTGCAACATTAACCATTAATGGTGTATCTACAGATATTAATAAATATTTAGGTACATTACCTTCAACAAAAAATTTACCTCCAGGTAAAATTAAGTTGACAACTCAAACGGTGTCTTGGGTATGTGGTCAGACTTTATCGTTTAATAATATACTAGTAGTATGGGCAGGAAATGGTATTGTTGACGGGACTACTTCTTACACTTCAAATACCTACAACAAAGCCCAATGTGAATTTGGAGCTTCAACTTATTTTGCTGCCCCTTTAGCTGTACAATTTACATATAAAGCTTGTAAAGTTGGTAATAATAATACTGTAAGCTTTACATCAACTACAAATGGTGGTACTGCTCCATACCATTATTCTTGGGATTTTGGAGACGGCTCACCTCTTTCTACATTAACAAATCCAACTCACATTTACACTTCTTCAGGAAAAACTGCTAAGTTGACTGTTACCGATTCAAAATTACCAACAGCAGTTTTTAACTCATATTCATTGCTAATTAATACTCCAAATGAACTTATACTAACTGAAAGTCATCAGAATTCTGATTGTAACGGTGCGGCAACAGGCTCAATAAATCTAGGCGTATCTGGAGGTTCTCCTTCTTACACTTATTCATGGACAAAAAATGGAACTCAATTTGCCACTTCAGAAGACTTAAGTACATTATCTGCTGGAACATATATAGTTACGGTTACTGACAGTAACGGTTGTATAAAAAATCTTACTATAATTATTAGTGGAGTCGATACAACCAAACCGGTAGTTCCTGTTTTGGCTAATGTAATCGGGCAATGTACTGCTACCGCTGCTGTTCCTGTAACTACCGATAATTGTTCTGGGACAATCACTGGAACAACATCCGATGCTTTAACTTATACTACTCAAGGAACGCACACCATTACATGGACCTTCACAGATGCCGTTGGAAATTTTTCTACCGCTACCCAAAATGTAGTCATTACCGATACAACAAAACCGGTAGTGCCTGTTTTGGCTAATGTAATAGGACAATGTACCGCTACCGCTACTGTTCCTGTAACTACCGATAATTGTTCTGGGACAATCACTGGAACAACTTCCGATGCTTTAACTTATTCTACTCAGGGAACGCACACCATTACATGGACCTTCACAGATGCCGTTGGAAATTTTTCTACCGCTACTCAAAATGTAGTCATTACCGATACAACCAAACCGGTAGTGCCTGTTTTGGCTAATGTAATAGGGCAATGTACTGCTACCGCTACTGCTCCTGTAACTACCGATAATTGTTCTGGGACAATCACTGGAACAACTTCCGATGCTTTAACGTATTCTACTCAGGGAACGCACACCATTACATGGACCTTCACAGATGCCGTTGGAAATTTTTCTACCGCTACTCAAAATGTAATTGTGGATGATGTAACTCCTCCTTCAATTACTACAACAGGTACTAACTTAACTATCAATTGTCCTGCAACTCCTGTATTCACAGTTCCTACAGCTACTGATAATTGCTCAACAGCTACTATCAATGTATTATCTGATGTAACATCTCCAGGTAATTGTGCAGGTTCATATAGCCGAACAATTACTTGGGATGCAACTGATGAAAGTGATAATCATAGTACAACAGTAAGTCAGACCATTACAGTTCAAGACATCACTGCACCAACTTTTACACCACCAGCAAATATTACAATAAATAGTGGTGAAAATTGTATTGCTAATACTAACCCAACTATAACTGGTAATGTAACTAACATAAATGATACATGCGATTCTAATCCAAAAACAACTTATATCGATACAGAATGTTTTGGAATCACAGAAAATAATGGATCAATAAATGCTGGAAATGGTAATTATTTTCCCTTTACTATTTCAGGATTTGATGATTTATCAGCAAGTAATATTGAAAAAATTGCTTTATCCTTTGAAACAAATCAAGGAAAAGGAAGAGCAGAATTCACTTTAGTTTCTCCTAGCGGACAAGGAGTGATATTAGTTGGTCCATATTGTACAGGTGGAAATTGTGATGATACTACATCGAGTTCACAAGAATTATATTTACCTGTATTTTATCCAAATAGCTCTGGATATACACAATGGGATAATAATAATTTGGTTCAAGTTGGAATTATTCAAAACTTTACTCCAAATGGAGGAACAACATCTCCAAATACAATTACTGGATTAACATCTTATGTTCCAAGTTTTGAAAATCTTACCGGACCAATGAATGGTACATGGTTTATTTATTCAAGAAAACAAGCAAATGTAAATGGAAGTATAGATTTTAACAGTATTTGTCTCACTCCGGCTAGTTCTTGTACAAGTAATAAAGTTATTACAAGAACATGGACTGTTACAGATGCCTGTGGCAATTTTTCTAAAGCAATTCAAACAATAAAAATTCAAGATAAAACTGCTCCGATATTGAGCGAAGCTCCTGCCGATGTAACCGCAGAATGTTCTGCAGTTCCTGCTGCAGCTACATTAACAGCTACTGATAATTGTGATGCGGTTCCTGTAGTGACTTTCAAAGAAGTTAGAACCGACGGAAATTGTGCCAGCAACTATACGCTAACCAGAACTTGGACTGCGACAGATGTTTGTGGAAACACTGCTTCTAAAGCACAGGTAATTACCGTTCAGGATAAAACTGCTCCGGTATTGAGCGAAGCTCCTGCCGATGTAACCGCAGAATGTTCT
>NZ_JBLNKW010000024.1:0-3324 GCF_048158645.1 Flavobacterium cryoconiti
TACGTTATTCCATCCAAACTGTATTCAACACCAGATTGGGTTACTATCGCTATACTTCCTGATGGAGTTCCACAAGTTGGCTGTATGATACTGGTACTTGTTGGAACAACTGGAGGAGTTGGAATTGCATTAATTGTTGTTACGGAAGCTGATGGAGTTACACATGTATTGTCAGCAAGGTTTCTTACATACAATGTATAATCTGTAGGTGCCAATCCTGTAAAGGTATTCGATGACTGATACGTTATTCCATCCAAACTGTATTCAACACCAGATTGGGTTACTATCGCTATACTTCCTGATGGAGTTCCACAAGTTGGCTGTATGATACTGGTACTTGTTGGAACAACTGGAGGAGTTGGAATTGCATTAATTATAATAGGATCTACTGAAGAAAGAACACAAGAATTATCTAATTTATTTCTTACATATATTGTATAATTTCCCTGAGTCAATCCCGAAAACTCATTAGAATTTTGATAAGTTACACCATCTATACTATATTCTACACCTGGCTGTACCGCTATAACAATTGTCCCTGATTGTAAAGCACATGTAGGTTGTGTCACACTAGCAGTTGTTGGAATAGAAACAAAATTCATCATAATATTTGCCTCAGAATAACAAGGTGTTAATGCAGCAGAGGAAACCACAACTGGATTTGGATCTTTCAAATTATAATCTACTGAACCAATCCCATAATCTAAATTACTACTTCTTTCTGGACTTAAAAAAGAATTGGTAACCGTTTGACTACCATCTTCTTTATCATTCATAGTTAATCCAAAAAACTTAATATCCCCTGTTGTATAACCAATAAGAGATTTTAAAACTTCAACTTCAAAACCAAGATTATAATCATTAATTCCAGCATTATTTTTATTAACACCCATTACTGCTGAAGGTAGACCTGTAGAAGCACTTCCTAAATAAGTTTTAATAGAAGTACCCGTCTTTAATTCGACAACATTTGCATAATAATTAGTTTCTCCAGCATCAGTAGAAATAACTAAACAATAATCCGCTTGAAAATATGAATCAAATGTACTTGGATTATTATTAAAAAGGTTGAAAGATCGAACTAAAGGATCTGAATCTGCCTCGTCACCATAATTTGATACATTAAATCCTCCAGGTTTTGTATCAAGAAATAACAATAAACTTCTATTGTTTAGAACTTTACCCGCAATACCTAAAACCAATTTATCTTCGGAAGCACTAATTTTTAATGAGTTAATATAGCCAGTCGAAGCATTAGTAGACAATGGTGCTGAAAGAAAATTATCTTCCAAAGCTCCTGTTCCCCATGTTTTTTCAGTAATAGTCCCATCCATACTTACCTGATATCTTGTTCTCACTCTTACAACTTGTCCATCAGTTAGAAGATTAGTTGTGAAAATTTTACTTGTAGACATCGGTTGCACAACAACCCCATCAACTGAAAATTCAAATAAATCAGCTCCACCTGATGCTGTAAAAGTAACAGATGTTCCCAAACATAATGGACTTGACGTATTATTAACTGGAGAAGCCGATAAAGTAACCGCAGGAGGTGTAAAATAAATTGATGCTACGACTGGTACACGCGTACTAGTATCACTTCCTAATCGGCTGCGTACATAATACGTTTTAGTTGTCATAATACTTGGACTATAGACATTACCAGTAAATATTGGACTCGCTGAAGTTTGAGATGCGAACCACTCAATAGTTTCAGAACTACTATTTCCGAAGGCGTAAACATTAACCTGCGACGGGCTAATTCCATCTCCGCAAGAACTTCCTGCTATAGTAGAAGGAGGAGATAAAAGAGCAGTAATTTTTAAATTCCTTGATGTTTTTTTATATTTTTTTATTGTATCCGAAGGAATAATTGTAGTTATTAATTCCAAATTTGCGTTATGGATATTTACAACATCTGTCAAATTTTCTGCAATTAATTTATTCCCCAATAACAAATGAAATAGTAAAAATAAAAGTAATTTATTTTTCATAAAATGAATTTTGTTGTTAATATATAATTACTAATAGTTATGACTAAATGATTAATAATTTTAAAAAAATAAAAGTAGGAATTTATTCCCAGTGATTTAGTTAAAATTTAATAAAATTTTAACTAAATTATTAACATCTGACCTAATATTTACATCGAAATACAATTGTAAACAAATTATCAAAATACAAATAACTAATTATCAATCAATAAATTATATTCCCATATGAGTTATTTTGAAATGGTCTAAAATCTATTTGATTTAATTAAAAAAACATACTTAAAGAATACTAATCGTTATAATTGACACAAACTAAATTTGCTTCAATTATAAAAGTTGTGATGAAATATTAAAAAGAAATATTTGTATTTCCTAATCAGACGCAAGATTAGCAAAGCGAACTTATTAAGTTATTATAAAGGATAATCATTGAATATCATTAGCTAACTCTTAAAAAAAGGCCAGGTTTACTCCAAGAGAACATAGTCATGAAAAACTAAGTTCAAAAGGATTCTTTGGCTAGATATCCATTAAATATTTCCAAATTCGTGGACACCAAGTATATTTTCATACTACTTGCAGAAGATGGTTTAATAAAGACACTAGGCAAGTTGTTTTAGTGATTGGAATTTAGGGGCAGACGAAACTCTTGTCACACACAAGTTTGCGTTTTTTTTTAAAGAAATTAATAAGCTCCAAGGCTAATGCTTGCAATGCTATCGCCTCTTCCTATGGCGTTAGTGGTAAAAAACTACAACATCAAAACAAGGATTTCTAAAACAATCACAAGCCAGAAGTCGCTAAATTTTAGAGAGAGAGAGAAAAAAAAAAAAAAAAAAATGAACAGAAAATCAAAAAGAAAGAGCCGTGATATTATTTGAATAATATCCTGATATTAAAAAAGTCTATAATTTGGCACAATAATTACAAAATATCTTTGAGAACACTACAGATAAAATTATTGGTTATTCTAGATTGGCAAGATGGCATGAAAAAGTTAGTCAATCCGGTTTCAAATTCTTCAATGCAATCTCAAAATCGATAATGAGTCATTATTAAACTATTTTGACAATCGAAGTATAAATGCTTCAGCAGAATCTTTTAATGCCAAAATAAAAGCTTTTAAAAGTCAATTTAGAGGAGCGAGAAAGATTAATTTCTTCTTATTCAGATTATCTAATCTTTTTGCCTAATCTCCAACTTTTAAGATTAATCCGGATCAAGACATATTGTTGTGGGGAAATATTAAAATCTAGATATTTGTATTTCTAAATTATACCTGAATGCAAGATTCTTTTATCGACATCCTCAAGTTGTTATTACCTGAGAT
>NZ_JBLNKW010000025.1:0-3102 GCF_048158645.1 Flavobacterium cryoconiti
ACCGGAACCTACTTTTATATCTTGAACTATACCTCTATTGATGGTAATGGAAAATCTGTAACCAATAAAAAAGACGGGTATTTATATATAGTAAATAATTAAATTTAATACCTGAGGGCATTTTGTCCTCAGGTATAATTAATACAAATTGCCCTTTTTCTTGAATAACAAACCTTAAATAATTTTATCAAAACAATCAAAAATAAATTTGATAGATAATTTAAAATAATAAGTATCTACTATGAAAACAAAAATATTTTCTTTCGCTTTGATCTTTACAGCCTTTGTAAGTTTTGCGCAACAAGATGCTCAATTTACTCAATACATGTACAACACCATCAATATTAATCCTGCCTATGCAGGGTCCAGAGGTGCATTAAGTATTTTTGCGCTACATCGTACACAATGGGTAGGACTTGATGGTGCTCCAGTTACTAATGCAGTATCTGTCAATACTCCCTTAAATGAAAGCAATTTAGGTTTAGGAGTATCCATTATAAATGACAGAATTGGTCCTACAACTGAGAATACGATTTCAACTGATTTATCATATACTATTCCTACTTCAGAAACTTTTAAACTTTCATTTGGAATCAAAGCAACAGCTAATTTTTTTAATTTGGATGTCAACCGATTAAATCCTGTTGACAATGACCCCAGTATACATGATTTCAATAATAAATTCACCCCAAATATTGGTGCAGGTGTTTATTTACATTCAGACAAGGCTTATGTAGGGTTTTCAATACCTAATTTCATAGAAAGCAATCGGTATGATGATAATGAAGTAGCTATTTTTAAAGAGAAAATTAATTATTACTTAATTGCAGGTTATGTATTTGATATGAATGATTACATAAAATTCAAACCCGCATTATTAACAAAAGTTGTGGGAGGTGCTCCACTTCAAGTTGATGTATCAGGAAATTTCATGTTCAATAACAAGTTTGTAGTGGGAGTAGCTTATAGATGGAGTGCCGCAATAAGTGCCATGGCTGGATTTCAGGTTTCGGATGGAATGTATATAGGCTATGGTTATGACCATGAAACAACCAATTTAAAACATTATAATTCCGGGTCACATGAGATATTCTTGCGATATGAATTATTTAAAAATAATAACAAAATTACAACTCCAAGATTCTTCTAAAAATAATTATTATGAAAAATAAGATACTCCTATACATAACAATAATAAGTATTTTTTCTTTTAATACTTATTCTCAAAAAGCAAAATTGGCTACAGCTGATAAAAAATATGACAACTATGCCTATGTAGATGCTATAAAAACCTATGAGAGGGTGGCTGAAAAAGGGTATAAATCAACTGATTTGTTTAAAAAATTGGGAAATGCCTATTACTTCAATGCCGAGTTGGATAAAGCAGCTAAATGGTATGGTGAATTATTTGCTATGAATACCAATGATTTAGAACCTGAATATTACTATCGTTATGCGCAATCTTTGAGATCTATTGGCCAAAATGACAAAGCCAATGAAATGCTGGAATTATTCAATCAAAAATTAGGGAACGACAATAGAGGGAAACTTTTCAAGCAAAACACCAATTATTTAGAAGCCATTAAAGCTAATTCTGGAAGATATCAAGTAGAAGATGCAGGTATCAATTCAAAATATTCTGATTACGGAACTACAATATATTTAAACAAAATAATATTTGCTTCAGCTAGAGATACTGGAAGTTTAGGACAAAGAAAACATACTTGGACTAACCAGCATTTTACTAATTTATATTCTGCTGATTTAGGTGATAACATGATTCCAGGTATACCTAAAAAGTTTGGTGCAACTATAAATTCAAAGTTCCATGAATCTACTCCTGTATTTACTAATGATGGTAAAACCATGTATTTTACACGAAATAACTATCTTGATGGAAAAAAAGGTAAAGATGGAAATAAAATTACTTTAATAAAAATATACAAAGCCAGTTTAGAAAATGATAAATGGACTAATGTAACTGAACTGCCTTTTGACAGTAATAATTACAGTACGGCACATCCAGCATTAAGCCCTGATGGGAAAACATTATATTTTGCTTCAGATATGCCGGGAACATTAGGACAGTCTGATTTATTCAAGGTGAAAATAAATGACGATGGGACTTTTGGAACACCAGAAAATTTAGGAAATAAAATCAATACTGAAGGAAGAGAAACGTTCCCTTTTGTAAATGATGAAAATGAAATTTATTTTGCCTCAGACGGGCATCCCGGTCTTGGTGGATTGGATGTTTTTGTATCCAAAATAAATACTGACGGAAGTTTCGGTGAGGTGCAAAATGTAGGAGAAAATGTTAATTCGCCTAAAGATGATTTTGCTTATTTAATAGATACAAAATCAAGAAGGGGGTTTTTTAGCTCCAATAGAGATGGTGGACAAGGGTACGATGATATTTATAAATTCTTAGAAACCAAAAGACTTACTTGTGAGCAGCTTTTATATGGTGAAATTACTGATTTAACTACAGCAGAACTGCTTTCAGATGCAAAAGTTACCTTATACGACAGTCAATTTAATTTGGTGAGCACCACTACTTCTGATGCAAAAGGTAATTATTCTTTTACTGTTGAATGTGGAAAAACCTATAATGTAAGAGCTGAAAAACCAGAATATACCACCAAAGAGCAAAAAATTACTATTGCGAATGATAAAGGAAAAACATACTTACCAATTGCATTAGAAAAAGCAAAGTGTAAAGTTACCATTGGTGATGATTTAGGTAAATGCTTTGGCATAAAAATGATTTATTTCGATTTAGATAAATCTAATATTAGAACTGAAGCTGCTTTGGATTTAGAAAAAATATTAGATGTTTTAAATCAAAATCCAACTATGAAACTTGATATACGCTCCCATACAGATAGCAGACAAACATTCAAATACAATGAAGCTTTATCTGATAGAAGAGCTAAGTCTACTATAAACTGGTTAATCAAAAATGGTGTTGATTCAAGCAGATTAACAGGAAAAGGATATGGAGAAACACAACTCGTAAATAAATGTGCCGATGGGGTAAAATGTACGGAGGAAGAACATCAACTGAACAGACGAAGTGAATTTATTATTACGGCGCTGTAA
>NZ_JBLNKW010000026.1:0-2644 GCF_048158645.1 Flavobacterium cryoconiti
TGCAAATTCCAGTGATATTGACCACCCAATTCCAATTTAAAGTGACCACCTGATTCCAATTCAAAATGACCACCTAATTCCGGAGCAAAATGACCACCTCCATTTTTCATTAAAAACTACTCTTTTTCATCTGTTAATTAGTATTCAAATATACTTAAAATATTACCCTTTGTTTATGCCTCTTTTCTTTCTCATAGATTCTCCATGTAATTCGAGTCGGTGAGATTGATGTATGAGCCTGTCCAAAATTGCATCAGCTATGGTTTTTTCACCAATTATATCATACCAACCTTGCACTGGTATTTGTGATGTTACAATTATAGAGCCGTTATTATGCCTGTCTTCAATGATCTCTAAAAGGGTAATTCGGTTGTGACTATCTAATGCTTGGAGTCCAAAATCGTCAAGAATAATGACATCTTGCCTTTCAATTTTGGCAAGTTCTCGCAGGTAAGAGCCATCTGCTTTGGCCATTTTTAATTTAGCAAACAACTTCGAAGTATTAAAATAGCTCACCTTAAAGCCCTGTATGCAGGCTTGATAACCCAGTGCAGTGCCTAAATAGCTTTTGCCTACACCAGTACTTCCCGTGATTAAGATGTTTTCATTTTTTTCTACAAATTCACATTCTGCCAGACGTAGCACTATGTTGCGATCTAGATTACGGGTTTGGTCAAAATTGATACTTTCAATATTTGACTTGTAATGGAATCGGGCATTGGTGATACTGCGCTGAATACGACGATTGTGCCTTTCATCCCATTCCGCATCAATAATCATCGATACAAACTGATCGAGTGTGTAATGGTCTGTTTTTCCGCTTTCAATGGCTGTTTTAAAAGCATTATACATGCCATAAAGCTTCATTTGTTTCATTTTTGTTACTGTGGATTCATTCATGTTTTCAAGATTTAATTTAGTTATAATAATGTTTTCCTCTTATGTTACCGTGATTCGGGAGTTCTTGCTCGGGTTCTTGGTCAAAATCAATATGGTCTAAGTTGTTTTCTAAAATATTTTGTATCGTCTTAAAATTGTATATTTTAAAATCAAGTGCCCGTTTACAAGCATTTATTAATCGCTGCTTACCAACCTTTTTTTCGAAGTTTAATATTCCTAAACAACTTTTATAAGCCTGTTCAGGATGGTTTCTACTTTCGATTATCTGCATAATATATTCTCCCACTGATTCATCAATATTACTTGCCCAATCAATGAATCGAGCAGCACTCCATTGGGCTACAAATTGATGTGTACTTGCTAAATGCTCTGGGGTTGTGGTATAGACATACGGTTTGTAATTTCGTGCATGGACAGCTATCCGATTGTATTTATAATAGATTTCTACGGTTGATTTGGTATACAAGAGTTTGGCTTTTTTCTTTACATATTGATACGGAACACTGTAATAATTTTTGTCTTGACTTAATTGGACATGCCCGTTTTGCATTACTGTTGCAAAGGATTGGTATTTGATTTCAAAGCGTTCTTGTGGTAGTGGGCGTAGTTTTTGCTTCTCATCTTCTAAAAACAATTCTTTTCGAGAGTAAGGACGTCCAGTGAGTTTTCGACTGTTATGAGTATCTAATAAATCCCATATCTGCTGGTTTAACCCTTCAAGGCTAAAGAATTTGGTTTCTTTTAAGTTTACATAAATCCTTCTGTACAATATTTTAACAGCTCCTTCAACTAATGACTTATCTCTGGGTTTATAAGCCCTGGCTGGCAAGATTGTAGTTTCATAATGTTCCGCTAAATCGGCCAGGGTTTCATTAATTGTCGGCTCAAAACGACTACTTTTTATTACTGCGGATTTTAAATTATCCGGGACAATTGCCTCAGGAGTGCCTTCAAAAAAACGCATGGCATTTTCTACCGAAGTGACGAAATCTTCCTTTTGCTGGCTCATGGAGGCTTCGGCATACGTGTATTGACTGGCTCCCAATATGGCCACAAAAAATTGTACTTCTTTGATTTCTCCAGTGTCGTTATCAATAATGGAAAGTGTTTTTCCGGCATAATCCACATACATTTTATCGCCGGCTTTGTGATTCATATGCATTACTGGATTGACTCGTTTACTCCATACTTTGTAATGATGGGCAAATTGCGAACTCCTGTAACCATCAGGGTTTATGGCAATATATTGTTCCCACATATGTTGTATGGTAACGCCAACTTTTTTTAGTTCACGCTCCATTTTAGGGAAAAAATTATGAAGTGTCTGCAATTTGGGACTAATTGATTCCACAGTAGTCTGTGAAAACAAAAGTTCCAGTTCAGCATCTGTTTTTTTATCAATTAATTCAAAGTTTAATCCGAGAACTTCAAATAAAGAAATATACTTCTTTACCGTATTCCTGGAAAGGGATAAGTAGCTACTTATAAATAACTTACTCTTTCCATCACAATAGAATTTAATTACTTTTCTAATTTTACTCATGTCTGTTATTTTGTTTGCCATAATCCGTATTTTTTTAACGAATGTATGGTTCTAACAACATGAAAAAGTCAGTAGTTTTTAATAATCAATTTACCCCGAAATTAGGTGGTCAATTTGGATTGGAAAGTGGTGGTCAATTTGCTCCGGAACTGGTGGTCAATTTACACTGGAAAGTGGTGGTCAATTTGACCGGTTTTTCCA
>NZ_JBLNKW010000027.1:0-2386 GCF_048158645.1 Flavobacterium cryoconiti
CCTCAGGTATTAAATTTAATTATTTACTATATATAAATACCCGTCTTTTTTATTGGTTACAGATTTTCCATTACCATCAATAGAGGTATAGTTCAAGATATAAAAGTAGGTTCCGGTTGGTAAACCTGAAGTTTGTTGGATAGTTGATCTACCTTGAGAAACACCATCAAAAAAGTTACTTGTATTATTATATCCTTTAGTTTCAAAAACCAATACTCCCCAACGGTTATAAATTTCAACGGTATTATCTGGATAACAAATTGTATCGTCAATATTATCGATTATGAATTTTTCATTAATTCCGTCACCATTTGGTGAGAAAGCATTATGGACTAATACAGTTCCACAGGCTAATACAACACCAGCACAACCAGTATTTACGGTCATGACAACTCTTATAGTTCTTGGACAAGTTGCATCGTTAATTTTATATTCAAAAATATAATCTTTAACAGAAAGTCCAGAAGCATTAAGTATGCTTCCTTGTAATCCCCCCGAATTATTTACATCAATCCAGGTTCCGTTTGTAGGAGTTCCTACTGGTAATACATCACTTAGGTTAGTAGTTGTAATTTCTCCATCATTACAAATTGAGCTATTTATTGTTACTATATTATTAGCAATAGTAACATTAATGATTTGTATAAATTCTGATGCATTTCCACAGGCATCAGCCACCAACCATTTTCTTACAATAGAATAAGAATTTTCGGTTCTGTTAATAATGTTTTCAGTAAATACAGCTGGAGAAACTGCGGAACAATTATCTACAAAAACCAGTTCAGGTTTAGTTGGAATTGCATCACAATTCACATCGATAGTTGATGTAAAAGGTGTTGCTGTAGTTGGACCTACAGTATCAATTACATTAATAGTTTGTGTAGCTCTAGAACTGTTTCCGCAAGCATCAGTTGCAGTCCAAGTTCTGGTTATAGAATAAGAACCAGCACACTGACCATTAGTTGTTACATCTTCAGAAGTCAAAGTTACAGATGAACCACATTCGTCAGTTGCAGTAGCTGTGGCGAAAGTTGGCACTGCAGAACAAGAGACAGTTGAAGCTTCAGGCAATGTTGCAATAACTGGAGCAGTTGTATCAATTACATTAATAGTTTGTGAAGCTGTAGCAGCATTTCCACAAGCATCAGTCGCAGTCCAAGTTCTGGTTATAGAATAGGAACCAGCACACTGACCGTTAGTTGTCACATCTTCAGAAGTCAAAGTTACAGATGAACCACATTCGTCAGTTGCAGTAGCTATGGCGAAAGTTGGCACTGCAGAACAAGAGACAGTTGAAGCTTCAGGTAATGTTGCAATAACCGGAGCAGTTTTATCTTGAACGGTAATCACTTGTGCTTTAGAAGCAGTGTTTCCACAAACATCTGTCGCAGTCCAAGTTCTGGTTAGCGTATAGTTGCTGGCACAATTTCCGTCTGTTCTAACTTCTTTGAAAGTCACTACAGGAGCCGCATCACAATTGTCAGTGGCTGTTAAGGTAGCTGCAGCAGGAACTGCAGAACATTCTGCGGTTACATCGGCAGGAGCCTCGCTCAATACCGGAGCAGTTTTATCCTGAACGGTAATTACTTGTGCTTTAGAAACAGTGTTTCCACAAACATCAGTTGCAGTCCAGGTTCTGGTTTGCGTATAGTTGCTGGCACAATTTCCGTCTGTTCTAACTTCTTTGAAAGTCACTACAGGAGCCGCATCACAATTATCAGTAGCTGTTAGGGTAGCAGCAGCAGGAACAGCAGAACATTCTGCGGTTACATCGGCAGGAGCTTCGCTCAATACCGGAGCAGTTTTATCCTGAACGGTAATTACCTGTGCTTTAGAAGCAGTGTTTCCACAAACATCTGTCGCAGTCCAGGTTCTGGTTAACGTATAGTTGCTGGCACAATTTCCGTCTGTTCTAACTTCTTTGAAAGTCACTACAGGAGCCGCATCACAATTGTCAGTAGCTGTTAGGGTAGCTGCAGCAGGAACAGCAGAACATTCTGCGGTTACATCGGCAGGAGCCTCGCTCAATACCGGAGCAGTTTTATCCTGAACAGTAATCACTTGTGCTTTAGAAACAGTGTTTCCACAAACATCAGTTGCAGTCCAGGTTCTGGTTAGCGTATAGTTGCTGGCACAATTTCCGTCTGTTTTAACTTCTTTGAAAGTCACTACAGGAGCCGCATCACAATTGTCAGTAGCTGTTAGGGTAGCAGCAGCAGGAACTGCAGAACATTCTGCGGTTACATCGGCAGGAGCCTCGCTCAATACCGGAGCAGTTTTATCCTGAACAGTAATCACTTGTGCTTTAGAAACAGTGTTTCCACAAACATCAGTTGCAGTCCAGGTTCTGGTTAGCGTATAGTTGCTGGCACAATTTCCGTCTGTT
>NZ_JBLNKW010000028.1:0-1430 GCF_048158645.1 Flavobacterium cryoconiti
GGATCAATCCTAAAACCTGTGGAGAAGCAAAAATTAAGCATAAATATTGGTTAGCCTGAAAAGGAAGAATTCTACATTTCTAACGCCTCTAAATCTTGATCTGAATGCTTTTATTTTAGCATTGAATGATTCCGCTGAAGCATTAGTACTTCTGTTATCAAAATAGTTTAATATGGTTTGATAATGATTTATAATTGTTCGGGAGATTGTACCAAAAGACTTAAATTCAGATTGATTAACTTTTTCATGCCATTTTGCTAATTTCGCAAAAGCAATAACTTTATGGGTTGTGTTTTCAAAGATACCACGCAGCTCCTGAGCTAGATTATATCCTTTTTGAATATCAGGATACAATTCAAATACTAAAGCAGCACGTTCTGTTTGACTTTCGGTCCACTTTGATTTGTTTTTGTATAAGAAGTAGCGACTCCTGGCTAGTAACTGCTTAAGTGTATCCCCATTTGAAAGTGTTTTAGATTCGAAATTTGTTTTTGATTTTTTAGCTTTTTCGAAAGCGTCATTTTCTTGATCTATGGCTTCCCAACGATATTTGATTCTGATTTCCTGTAGCGCTTCTATAGCAAGCTTTTGAACATGGAATCGGTCCGTAACGCGAGTTGCATTAGAAAAGCACTTCTTGGCAATCAATCCCATATTTCCAGCCATATCCAGAGTGATTTCCTGGACTAGATTTCGTTGTTTAAGAGGGATTTTTTCGATAATAGCAATAACTGTTTCCGCTTTAGTTCCAGCAACCATGGCTACGATGGTTCCTTTTCTGCCTTTACCGGATTTATTGGTTAAAATGGTATAGAGCTCTCCATTGGAAAGCGATGTTTCATCTATTGATAAACGTTTTCCAATATTTTCAGGAAAAAGGAGCCATTTTTTTGAGTGTGATTTTTGATTCCAGGCTTTAAAATCACTTAAGAAATCTTTGTATTGATATTGTAAGTTTCTACCAGAAACTCCGTAGAAAGAAGCAATAGTATTACAATCATTTGGACTGGAATCTATTGATCTCTTTTAAAAAAGACGCAAACTCCTGTGTTACACGAGTTCCGTCTGCTACTAAGTTCCAATCTCTAAAAACCACTTTCTTGGTATCTTCATTATACCATCTTCTTCGAGTGATATGCAGATATACCTGGTGACCACGAATGGGGAAATCCTGAACGGTTATCTCATCAAAAAATCCTTTTGAACTTAATTTAGATCCTCGATATTCTTTAGGAATCGAATAGATTTCTTTGAGATACAAATGTAGTACCTCTTCTTCCTTTTTATAAGAAGTAAGTTCAAAGTAGTCTACTATTATCTCAGGTAATAACAACTTGAGGATGTCGATAAAAGAATCTTGCATTCAGGTATAATTTAGAAATACAAATATCTAGATTTTAATATTTCCCCACAACAATATGTCTTGATCC
>NZ_JBLNKW010000029.1:0-1333 GCF_048158645.1 Flavobacterium cryoconiti
AGCAACAACAATAGTAACAGTAGCCGTATCACAGTTGTTTGGATTTAATACCTCACAAATAGTGTAATTTACAGTATAACTTCCCGCCGGTGTGTTTGGTGCTACACTTACAGTTCCATCAGGATTTATAGTCAATGGTCCGTTTGGTGCAGAGCTTAATACTACATCCGTAGGACTAACAGGTGATCCGTTCAATGTATCGTTAGTGAAAACATTCACACCTGAATTCCCTCCAGTTGTTCCATTTACTGGAATTGCATTGGTATCCGCTACAGCATCAATAGCAGGAGCAGCAACAACAATAGTAACAGTAGCCGTATCACAGTTGTTTGGATTTAATACCTCACAAATAGTGTAATTTACAGTATAACTTCCCGCCGGTGTGTTTGGTGCTACACTTACAGTTCCATCAGGATTTATAGTCAATGGTCCGTTTGGTGTAGAGCTTAATACTACATCCGTAGGGTTAACAGGCAATCCGTTCAATGTATCGTTAGTGAAAACATTCACACCTGAATTCCCTCCAGTTGTTCCATTTACAGGAATCGCATTAGTATCTGCTACAGCATCAATAGCAGGAGCAGCAACAACAATAGTAACAGTAGCCGTATCACAGTTGTTTGGATTTAATACCTCACAAATAGTGTAATTTACAGTATAACTTCCCGCCGGTGTGTTTGGTGCTACACTTACAGTTCCATCAGGATTTATAGTCAATGGTCCGTTTGGTGTAGAGCTTAATACTACATCCGTAGGACTAACAGGTGATCCGTTCAATGTATCGTTAGTGAAAACATTCACACCTGAATTCCCTCCAGTTGTTCCATTTACTGGAATTGCATTGGTATCCGCTACAGCATCAATAGCAGGAGCAGCAACAACAATAGTAACAGTAGCCGTATCACAGTTGTTTGGATTTAATACCTCACAAATAGTGTAATTTACAGTATAACTTCCCGCCGATGTGTTTGGTGCTACACTTACAGTTCCATCAGGATTTATAGTCAATGGTCCGTTTGGTATAGAGCTTAATACTACATCCGTAGGATTAATAGGCGATCCGTTTAATGTATCGTTAGTGAAAACATTCACACCTGAATTCCCTCCAGTTGTTCCATTTACAGGAATCGCATTAGTATCTGCTACAGCATCAATTTCTCTAGGGGTAACAGTCAACGTCGCATCGGTATAGGCAACGGTATAGTTTGGATTGGTACCCAAAGTCACCGCAATCGGATAGTCACCGACATTGGAGAACTGTGTCGCGGTAGTGGCCAGGGTATAGTTGATGGTGTCTCCATTAACGGCACCGG
This sequence comes from Flavobacterium cryoconiti, assembly GCF_048158645.1. Classification (NCBI taxonomy): domain Bacteria; kingdom Pseudomonadati; phylum Bacteroidota; class Flavobacteriia; order Flavobacteriales; family Flavobacteriaceae; genus Flavobacterium; species Flavobacterium cryoconiti. The sequence continues at coordinate 1,314 of NZ_JBLNKW010000029.1, forward strand.
TCACCACAGCGGTAAGTGCA
>NZ_JBLNKW010000030.1:0-1289 GCF_048158645.1 Flavobacterium cryoconiti
TTCGTATTCTTTGGTATACCGAATCTGTGAAATACTTAATCCAACCAATTGTGATAATGCTACCGTTACTGTTACTGTTACGGCGCCTGTAATTGATGCAATTAATGATGCAGGAACCGCTGTAAATGGATTTACTGGCGGAACGGCTTTCACCAATGTCCTTTCAAATGATACCCTTAACGGTGTGGCTGTAGTGCCCGCTCAAGTCAATACGACTTTTGTCTCTGCAACCAATGCCGGAATCACGCTTTCTGGTACCAATGTAATAATAGCCGCAGGTACACCTGCCGGTTCGTATTCTTTGGTATACCGAATCTGTGAAATACTTAATCCAACCAATTGTGATAATGCTACCGTTACTGTTACTGTTACGGCGCCTGTAATTGATGCAATTAATGATGCAGGAACTACTGTATATGGATCTACTAACGAAACTGCCTTCACCAATGTCCTTTCAAATGATACCCTTAACGGTGTGGATGTAGTGCCTGCTCAAGTCAATACGACTTTTGTGTCTGCAACCAATGCCGGAATCACGCTTTCTGGTACCAATGTAATAGTAGCTGCGGGTACACCTGCCGGTTCGTATTCTTTGGTATACCGAATCTGTGAAATACTTAATCCAACCAATTGTGATAATGCTACCGTTACTGTTACCGTTACACCAAAAGCACTGAATGTGGCTGTGGTAGCGGATGATAAAACGAAAGTATACGGGGACGTGAATCCTGCACTTACCGCTGTGGTGACCGGTGCCGTTAATGGAGACACCATCAACTATACCTTGGCCACTACCGCGACACAGTTCTCCAATGTCGGTGACTATCCGATTGCGGTGACTTTGGGGACCAATCCAAACTATACCGTTGCCTATACCGATGCGACGTTGACCGTTACACCAAAAGCACTTAATGTGACTGTGGTGGCGGATGATAAATCGAAAGTATACGGGGACGTGAATCCTGCACTTACCGCTGTGGTGACCGGTGCCGTTAATGGAGACACCATCAACTATACCCTGGCCACTACCGCGACACAGTTCTCCAATGTCGGTGACTATCCGATTGCGGTGACTTTGGGGACCAATCCAAACTATACCGTTGCCTATACCGATGCGACGTTGACCGTTACACCAAAAGCACTGAATGTGACTGTGGTGGCGGATGATAAAACGAAAGTATACGGGGACGTGAATCCTGCACTTACCGCTGTGGTGACCGGTGCCGTTAATGGAGACACCATCAACTATACCCTGGCCACTACCGCGACACAGTTCTCCAATGTCGGTG